>NZ_AMSH01000011.1 GCF_000300535.1 Bacillus xiamenensis | reverse complement strand
AAAACCTTTGCAGTCTAGGAAGGACGAGTACTGGCGCGGAGCGAATTTGACATTCGTGAGCACCAGCACGCAGGACTGACACCGAATGCGAGGGTTTGTCTACACGCTGAAGCACCCTTCTAATCAAAGGGTGCCTTTCATTTATGATAAATACAGTTTCGTGTACTTATCCGTTAAATAATCAATTAAGTATTGAACATTTAATTCTTCACCAGTTGCATCTTGAATGATTTCAGATGGTTTTTTCCGTTTTCCATGCTTGTGGACATGTTCAGTTAGCCATTCTTTTATTGGTGCAAAAGACCCGTTTTGAATCAGTTCATCAAAATTCGGTAAATCTTTGATCATTTGCTGCTTTAATTGCGCTGCATACATATAACCAAGTGCGTATGAAGGGAAATAACCAAAGCTTCCATCAGACCAGTGAACATCCTGCAAGATGCCAAGTGCATCGTTAGGCGGCGTAATCCCGAGATATGCTTTATACTTTTCATTCCAAAGTGCAGGCAGGTCCTCAACAGCCACTTCTTCATTAAAAATGGCTTTTTCAATTTCATAGCGAATAATAATGTGTAGCGGATACGTGAGTTCATCTGCTTCAATTCGAATGTAAGTCGGCTTCGATTCATTTACAGCATGCACAAATTCTTCTAACGAGACATCTTTAAATTGTTCAGGAGAGGCCTCTTGCAGTTTTTGATAATACGTTTTCCAGAAATCTTCATGTCTTCCGATAAAGTTCTCAAAGAAAAGAGACTGTGATTCATGAATGCCCATTGACGTCCCATCACATAAGAGCGTTCCGCTCAGTGCCTCATCAATGTTTTGCTCATAGATGGCATGACCGCATTCATGAATCGTGCCAAAGATCGCCATTCGAAAATCGTGCTCATCATAGCGCGTCGTCACACGTACATCCCCTCTGCTTAATGTCACAGCAAACGGATGAACCGTTGTATCAAGACGCCCTGCGTCAAAGTCATACCCTAACTCTTTTAAGAAAAAGAGGCTTAGCTCTTTTTGCTTGTCGATTGGGAAGCTTTTCGATAAAAATGAAGTATCCGGTTTGTTTGGAGAGGCTTCAATTTTTTTGACGAGAGGAACGATAGCGTCACGAAGTGCGCCAAATTTTTGATCGAGCTGTTCAACGGTCATATCGGGCTCATAGTTATTGAGCAGTACATCATATGGCGTTTTTTTCACGCCCCAATACTGAATGAAACGCTTGTTAAAATCAATGAGCTGTTTTAAGTATGGTGCAAAGAGTGAAAAATCTGATTTCTCCCTTGCTTCTACCCAGACATGCTCTGCTTTCGATTGAAGAATGGAGTATTCTTTAAATTCTTCTTTAGGAATTTTGCTGTTTTCATCATATTCTTTTTGCGCTAATTCGAGTGCCTTCTGTGTATCTGTTGACAGCTCTTCTTTCTGTTTATTTAGTACATCAAGAAGATCTCTCATTTCATCAGAAGTCTTCATATTAAAGATATCACTTGATAATTGACCGATGGTTTCTGCTCTGAAATCAGCGCTTTTTTTTGGCGCCTGTGTTCGAGAGTCCCAATAAAGCAAATGAAGCGCCTCTGTATAGTGGGCGATTTTTCCTAGTAATTGATAAAACGCTTTCTCTTTTGATTCAAGACTCATGCGTTCGTTCCCCCAATCAATAAATATGTATGTACGTTTCAAGGCTACTAAAATCAATGTTCTTTTGTCAATGAAAAAGGAGGATACACTGCTCGTATCCTCCTCTTGTCCATTCGTTTTTTATGACGTGATGACCGGCTTTACTGGAAGAACGGATTCAATTTTACTTTGCAGTTCGGTATCTTCCTTACTGCCAAAGTAAATATGAATGCTTCCAGCATCCTTGCTTGTCCGAATCAGTCTCCCAATCCCTTGACGTAATCGAAGCAGCATATACGGAAGGTCTACTTCAGTAAATGCATTCTCTGCTTCATTCCGTTTCGCTTCAAATACTGGGTCATGCGGCGGATATGGAAGTCCCCAAATGACGACATTCGTTAGAGACTGCCCCGGGATATCCAATCCTTCCCACAGATGAACGGAACATAACACAGACGTCTCATCTGCTTGGAATTTTTGCACAATGGTGCTGATCTCCTCGTCTCCTTCAAAGTACACATGGAAAGGCAGCGATTCGTTTGAAGCGTCGAGCTGCTTTCTAAACACATGAAGTTCTTCAAATGAAGGGAATAAGATGAGAGATCGCCCGCCATTTTCTTTCAGTTGAGCCATCACTTGCTGCCCTTTTTCACCTGGCTCTAAGATTGGGTGCTGAATGCCGTGAAAATAAATTTGCATTTGCTCCTCGTAATCATACGGCGAAGCCACGCTCATGGATAAGTAATCTTTGATCCCAAGGCTTTCAGCTAAATAATCAAATGATTGGTTTTCAGACAATGTAGCAGAAGAGAAAATGTAAGGAATTTTTTGCGAGAATACCTTTTCACCAAGTACCTCTGCAACGGTCTTTGGCATCACGACAAATGTCGTATCTAGTTCCTGCTTCTCAAGCCAGCTAATCGCTTCTTTTTGATAGAGTGACAGGGAATACGCCATCTGTTCAATGTACTCCTCCACAACAGACAATTCGTATTGATCAATTGTATACATCTCTGATTCAAATACGAGTGCTTCTCCGATCTTTTCAAGTAAATCACATAATTCACTTGCTGAACGCTTTACCTCTTCCACGCGCCCGATTTCAAGGCGGTGTGAGCCTTTGATTTCTTTGGCATGTGTTTTTAAGAGATAAAAGAACTCATCGTTTGTTGCAAGTGCATCTTCAACGAGCTCTGCAAATTCTTCTCGAATATCATTTTGCAAAAGACGCTCCAAAAATGTCTCAAGCGTTGATTGTTTCACTCGGTATGTTAAGGCTTTTTGTGCTGCAAACTCAAGAAGGTGTCCTTCATCAAATACAACAGAACTATGTTCAGGAAGCAGCGGAAGCTGTCCTTCACGTTTGCGGGATTCCTTTGTCCATACATGCTCCATGTAAAAATCATGAGAACAAATGATCAGATCTGTTGCTTTTCGGTAATGGTCTCTTGATAAATTCAAGCCGCAGCGGTGCCGCATGTCGCATGTCAAGCAGTCCTGAAAAGAGTCATAGCCAATTCTGGACCACTCATCATTTGTTAATTCTGGATACTCTTTTCGATCACCATACGGATAAAAAGTCTGCATCCCATGAGATTCATGAACAAATGAAGGAAGCGATTCATAAATATCGAGCCACTTCTCATCATCTTCACGCTGCATCGTTTTCTCTAGTTTTTTCAAGCATAAATATTGATCATGCGATTTACTTAATCTCGCATCTATTTGAATATCAAGGTGATTGGCAATTTTATAGATATCACCTTCTTGTTTAACCAGCTGTTCAATTAGCGTTTCATCTGCACATGCAATAATCGCAGGTTTCCCTGTATATCTTGCATATGTGACCGCAAATAAGAGATAGACGATTGTTTTGCCTGTACCTACCCCAGCTTCGGCAAACATCACACTTTTTTCTTTAAAGGCTCTTTCTAACTGAAAAGCCATAAATATTTGTTCATCTCGAAGATCAAAGCCCTTTTCTGGCAAAATGTCATAAAACACATCACCAATCCAGTTGCCCAGTTCTTCGTAAAAATTGTGTTCTTTTGATAATGAAAAAGGCAAACGAGATGCTGTCACCTGCTTCAACCCCCAACTTTTGAATCATTCAGACATTAAATAGTAACACTTATGCTGGGGAATGACAATCTTTTTTTATGAGCGCAGGCGATGCTGATAACTTTCCTTCATTAAAAATGCGTGCTCTGAACGTTCTATGTAAGCCTGAGCTAACGCTAAGTCTTCTATGGCTGCCATAAGCTGAGCAGATTGTCCCGTTTCAAGCCCTTCTATTTCTTGAGCCGTCGAAGCGAGTGCTTTTTGGATTAACTGAAATTGATCATAATGAATCATGGAGACACCTCTTTTTTTAAAATCAAGTTCAGTTTATTCCGTCCTGTGAGGACTTATACCTTTTCGGCACAAAAAAATCACACCCATAAAAGGATGCGACTTGATTTATGCTTCAGTTGTTTGTTTTCTAGGCGGGCGTTTTCCCCAGTATTGATAGTAGTCTGTTTTAATAAATCCATTAAACAGTTTTCTCTTTTTCGTCGCTTTTCTTCCGAAGCACTCTTCGAACTTTTCGTGTGATGTTAAGATATAAATGGACCAAGTGTCTAGGTTTTTAAATGCTTCCCCCATCCCTTGATACATTTTTTCCACAGCTGGCTTATCACTGAGACGTTCTCCGTACGGTGGATTTCCGACAATCACACCATATTCTTCTTTTGTTTGGAAGTCTTTCACCTGCATTTGTTTAAACTGGATCAATTCACTTAGTCCAGCTTCTTCTGCATTCAACTTTGCAATGTCTACCATGCGATGATCAATATCGCTTGCAATAATGTGAAGCGGCTGATCATAGTTCGCCTTTTCTTCCACTTCAAGACGCGCTTTGTTCCAGACATCCTCACCGATCCACTCCCATGATTCGGATGCAAATTCCCGGTTAAATCCAGGGGCAATGTTTTGTCCAATCATGGCAGCTTCAATGGCAATGGTTCCTGATCCGCAAAATGGATCCACAAATGGACGGTCAGGTGTCCAGTTCGTTAATAACACGAGCGCGGCAGCAAGGGTTTCTTTAATTGGCGCACCGCCTTGATCCGCACGGTACCCGCGCTTATGAAGACCCACACCAGACGTATCGAGAGTGAGTAATGCTTTATCTTTTAAAAGCGCGACTTCAATTTTATATTCAGGGCCGGTCTCTTCAAGCCATTCAGACTGAATGTTGTAAGATGATCTCAGTTTTTGCGCGATCGCCTTTTTGACGATGCGCTGACAATCAGGCACACTGGCAAGCTGTGATTTGACAGATTTACCGATGACAGGGAACGTGCTATTTTTCGGTAAAAAAGCGGCCCAGTCAATAGCTTTCGTCTGCTCAAAAAGCTCATCAAATGTTTTGGCCGAAAATTCAGCAACTTGGACCTTAATTCGGTCTGCTGTACGCAGCCAAAGGTTTGCACGGCAAATGGCAAGGGCATCTCCTTGGAAAATAACTTTCCCATTATCTACTGTGCACTCATAGCCAAGATCTCTTACTTCTTTTGCAACAATCGCTTCTATTCCCATTGGCGCTGTTGCGATGAGTGTATAGGTTTTCACTTTTTATCACCTGTTTTCTCGTCCTTTTATGTATTCAAGATAAAAGCTCTCCATATGTAGAAATAGGAGAGCTTTGTTTTCATCATGTTTATCATAACGGATATAACGTTCTGTAAGCCATGTTTTGTTCCATCGTACTGCAAACGGCAAAAGCCTCGTACTCAGGTGGTAATCATCTATCTACAGAATTCTCTGTCCTTCTCTCCGTTTGGTTCCTTTGAGAAAGTTCCCCTACCAAGTTTGGGTTTCTCGCTCGAGGGGTTTACCGCGTTCCACTCTCACCATTTCTAGTGAGACTTCGTCACTGTGGCACTTTCAAGGATACTTTGCCATATCCTAAAAGGACGTAGGCATTTTTCCTGCCGTCAGCCTTTCCCAGGCTGCCCTGGCTTATTTTTTCGCCAGGCACGAACACTACGGGCATCTCAGCACCGTGCGAGCATGGACTTTCCTCTGCAATGCCTAAAAGCATTACAGCGATTACCCGAACGTTAATCACCATGCGTTATTATAAACGACAATGTCATCTGACACAAGCTTTTTCAGCAGGACTCAATCATAAAGTTTGCTGCCGAAAACGTGTTTCTCAAGGTTAGATAGTCTTTTTAAAATATCAAAGTTTGTTGTATTGGACTGTGCAGGCTGTCTTTTCCCTTGTTCAACGGCTTCTTCAAGCTGTTTCGTCAAGTGAAGGTTTTCTTGTTGAAGCTTTTCGATTTCTTGATGGAATGTCTCATAGTCTTTAATGACCATATCTAAAAATTTATCGACTTCTTCTTGTTTATACCCTCTGACACCTGTTTTAAATTCTTTTTCTAAAATTTCTTTCGCAGAAAGCTTTACTTTATCAGCAAGCATCTTTTTCACCTCATATCGTGAATTCATAGTATATTTTTTCAGAAATACGTGACGTTGTCAAATTTTCTCTTGCTTTTCATCAAAAAACGGATCTTCTGCCTCAACCTGTGCTCTTAAATCATCCATTGTAATATACATAATTGGGTAATCGGTATAGGTTTGCGCTTCTTTGATCATATACTTTGGCGAGCCTTCATGCTCGGGATCATATAAGGCGAGAAGACCATCTGTTTTTTCAATAAAAAAGCGGTTCTTTTGTTTAAATTGTGCCGGACTTTCGTACGGTCTATGCGTGACACTTTCTACAAAATCAGCTTGTGCAAGAATCCCTTCATACAGCTCTTTATTTTGTTCGTTCCAGCGCTCTTCCTGTTCATAAAATGGCGTAATGACAGCAAGCTTTAACGCTGGATACTCCTCTTGAAGCGCAAACACGACTTCGGCTGCCCAAATTTCTGCACCTAACTGACCTGAAATAAGAACCCATTCCAGTCCGTCTTCAATGAGTGCTGTCAGCCTTTTCTGAAGCTCCGCTTTTATGTATTGAAGCGCGGGCTCGTCTTGTTTGAATATCCCAAGCTCGAATGGCTTGTACCCTGTGACAGCAATAATTTTCATTTTTTCACCTGCTTTTAAAAAAAGGGACTTATAAAAGTCCCATTTCACTTTATCTGTTACAGCAAGGTCCACCGCAGTTAAAGTGTTGATGTGTTGCCGGGTCCACCTGAGAAAACGTATGCGGGAAGTAGTGAACATGTTGGAAATTTTGGTGGTGTACATTTGTCACATGCTGCGGATGGATATGCGGCACAATTGTTGTTGACTCACTGTGTGTACAGCAGTGATTCGTTGGATGAACAATTGGCTGTGTAACATTTGGCTTGCAATGATGATGATGGTACATGTAGCATTCCCCTCTCCTTGAATTTCTTACATTAACAATGTATGAATCAAGAGGTGTACATGTACTAATGCATTAACCTATTTTAAAAATTTGCAAGAAAAACATCTTTATAGTTTGAAAACACGAAAGCGACCAAAATGACAACAAGAAAAAACAAGTAAAAAAGACCCTTATACATGCTCTACGCTCCTCATTCAATATCTAACGTTATTTTACAGGATTCGTGACTTTTCTACAATAAAAGTGCTAAACAATTTTTATTTTCGTCCGAGAGCCGAACGTTGTCATTTCTTGCGCTTTCCCAGGCAATAATTTCATTGCCCAGCTTTTCTTAAGAGCCGCTTTTTTCGTTTTTCAAGTGCTTCAATGTCCCGTTCGCTTAAAGACGATAAAGATAATAATGATTCAGTGATTGAAAGGGCTGCGCTTGCATCTTTTTGGCGGTGTTCTTCATGCTTTGCAAGCTCTACACCCGCTTTTAACGCTACATGAACATCATTTGATTCAAAAAGACGCCTCCATATGCGAACCGCTTCATCCCATTGGTTCAACCGCTTGTATTGTAAGGATAGATCATAAGCCGCATGATTCTCATGTTCAAATTCAGTTCCCGTTAATTCTTGTAAATGTTTCGTCGCTTCTTTTATATCACGGTGCGCAAGATGCCATCTAGCTAGTGCGTATTTCTCATCGCTTTCCTTCACGGCATCTTTGGATAATATTTTTTTTGACAGGTGAATGTAGAGACTGATTAACGAGAGGACATCTAGTTCATTATGAGTCAAAATCCCTTCAATCAACTTCGGGTTTTGTTCCTTTAAAAAATGAAAATAGATCATTGGCGCCAGGAACCCTGGTGTGTCCCCCTCCCGATTGACGTGCAGCTCCTCCTTTTCTACAACGGAAAGAGCCATCCGCTCATATTTATGTTTCCACAATCTTCTGGAGCCATGCAAAAGATCAAAATGGCCAAATTCAGGTAGGGCAGGTATTTGATCACGTAATAACGTATGTCTCGTTTTCACCTGAGGCCAGTCGAATGACTTTCCATTATATGTCACAAGCGATTCTACATCGACTTCGCTGAGGAAGCTTTTATAGAGAGCTGCTTCATTTCCTGGACTAGTGAGCAGATGCTGTTTGACGACAACCTTGTCTTGATAGACCCTCGCATGCCCTAGCAAAAAAATCATGTTTCCCGTCCCGCCAGATAATCCTGTTGTTTCTGTATCGAAGAAAAATAGCTCGTGAGGCTTGTAACCTTTTGCAGAAAGAGAATGCTGCATTTCACTTTCATTCCATGCGTTCACCATGTTCGGGAGTTCTGCGAATGAATATTGTCCATGCTGATGATGCAGTGGATAAGTGACTTCTCGAATGAGGCAAAAAGAGTTCTCAAAGTAGTAAGGTGCTGCACCTAATTGCTCCCACTCTTTTAAAAATGGGATGTTTTCAGCTGTCACAGTTTGTGCTGTTCCTTCTTTAACCGCCTCACGCTTTTCATCTGGCTGATTGTGCGAAAGGTGCTTTTTCATTCTGTTTAATTTCCCTTTTAAAGACATGATCAGGTGTCCTCCTTTCCGTTAAAATACAGACATCAATTGAATGATACTGCTTTTTCCATTGATCTCTTTCATTTCCATGCCAATACAGGATGGACAGCCATTCTCGCAGCTACAGCGCTCAATCAGCTGAGCGGCCGCACGGGCAATCTCACCAAAACGAGCTTGGACTTCTTTGCTTAAACCAATTCCGCCAGGGTAACGGTCATATAAAAACACTGTCGGTTTCCCGGTATGCGCTGCCTTTATTTGAGAAATGACATGAATGTCAGAGCGGTCACACATGACAAATGCAGGGACAATATGCTGAAGAACATTGGCAATACCGAGCAAAAGCTGTTCAAGTGTTTTTTCTTCAAAATTCCGCTCTGCTTCATGTAACTCAAACCAAGCAGCACTCGTATGAATTTCTTCTTCAGGCAAGTGAATCGGGCCGGACCCGATATTTTCCCCCGTTGACAATCGAATTTTTTTAAAAATGGTCGGCATTGCGTTTACGGTTACATCACCGTAGTGAACAGATACCGCTTCCTTCTCCGTTGTCTCATCAATTTCAAGCACCTTAAGCTGTACCGCTAAATTCGCATCTGTATAGTATTCAACATCTACTTGTTTGACATAAGCTTTCAGATGCTCATAATCAAGTTTTTCCACTTGATACTGAACCCCTTCATGTAAATAAATGGCTTCATCATGAAGTAACGTCATTGCACTGAATCGATCCATTTCCCCAATAATTCGAACGTTCGCTACATCGGATTGATCGACAATGACAACATTCTCTTGGCTCGCAGATCGCAGACTGATGCCATGAGCTGGGAACGATTGATCTGACCAATAATAACGGTTTCCGCTAAAATGAAGAACCCCTTCTTCATGTAAGTATTGCAAGATTTCTTCTACATCCATATCGCCAAACTGTTCATCTTCTCGAAATGGAAGTTCATAGGACGCACATTTGAGATGATCGACTAAAATAATGAGGTTCTCAGGATTGATTCTTGCCGATTCAGGTGGTCTGTTAAAGAAATATTCAGGATGTCTGACAATATATTGATCAAGCGGTGATGAGCTGGCGACCATGATAATAAGCGCTTCCTCATGACGCCTTCCAGCTCGCCCTGCCTGCTGCCACGTGCTTGCTACACTGCCAGGATACCCCGTCATGATGCATACTTTTAGCTGGCCAATATCCACCCCTAATTCTAGTGCGTTCGTACTGACAACCCCTAATATGTCTCCTTCTCTTAATCCCTTTTCAATCATGCGCCGCTCTTTTGGCAAATAACCCCCCCGATAACCACGAATCGATTTTGGACCTATTTCTTTTTTTACTAGCTCTTGAATATGACTTAAAATCACTTCAACTCTCACTCTGCTTCTAGCAAAAACGATCGTTTGGATTTTTTCTTTTAAAAAGGTTTTAGCCAGCTGATTGACGACAGTGGCTGCACTTTGTCTAATGTTTAATGGCTGATTGACAACTGGCGGGTTGTAAAAGACAAAGTTCTTTTTACCGCTAGGCGCTCCGTTTCGTTCAATTAGATGCATCTTGCTTCCAGTCAGCTGCTCTGCAAGCTCCTTTGGATTCGCAATGGTCGCAGATGTACAAATAAAGATCGGGTCACTTCCGTAAAATGCACAAATGCGTTTTAGCCTGCGAATGACATTGGCGACATGACTGCCAAATACACCTCGATATGTATGAAGCTCATCAATAACAATATACTTCAAATTCTCAAATAAGCTGACCCATTTCGTATGGTGAGGCAAAATGGCTGAATGCAGCATATCCGGATTTGTGATCACAATATGTCCTGCTTGTCTGACGCGCTGGCGAATCGCCGGGGAGGTGTCCCCGTCATAGGTTTCACTATGAATTGGAACATCCATCTCATGAATGATTTCGTTTAATTCACTTTTTTGATCTTGCGCGAGCGCTTTTGTTGGGAATAAATAAAGGGAGCGACTTGTCTGATCTTCTGCGATCGACTGAAGGACAGGCAGATTGTAGCAAAGCGTTTTACCTGAAGCTGTAGGCGTCACAGTCACCACATGCTCACCATTCATCACACGTTCAAAGGCTTCCTTTTGATGAATATAGAGTTCGCTCACGCCTCGTTTCTCAAGCGCCTTTTTGAGCCTGTCATTTACTCTTTCAGGAACTGGAGAGGTCTTTGCAGGCTTCGCTTCAATTTCATGCCAATGCTCGACCTGTTCGTCTTTTTTTAAGTCTTCTATGAGTTCGTTCATTGTTTTCTTTTTCATATGGCATCACCTCTCATTCTAGTGTACCGAATATTTGTTTGCATGACTAGGCGGCAATTTTTTGATGCGCCGCCTGTGAGCAAATATTTTGAAGTGGTGTAACAGTATCTATTACACTTCTATAGTGAAATGATTTTACGAAGGAAGAAGTTGATCAGATTGAAAAACGAATTTAAGCCTTTATTTGAACCTTTTACATTCCCGGGGGGTGCTTCTATTGATGGCCGGCTAGTGGTTGCACCAATGACACACTTCGGTTCTCATGAGGATGGCACGATCTCAAAGGAAGAAATTGATTTCATTACAGCTAGATCAAAGGAAATGGGCATGGTCATCACAGCATGCGCAAACGTGACGCCAGATGGTAAGGCGTTTGAAGGACAGCCTTCCATTGCAAGAGATGAAGATATACCTGGCCTTAAGAAGTTAGCTTCTGCGATCCAAGCGAAAGGAACAAAAGCAATCATTCAAATTCATCACGGCGGCTCTCAAGCTCTCCCTCATTTGGTTCCAAACGGTGATGTCGTTGCACCAAGTGATGTGTTCAAAGATGGCAAACAGGTTGCACGCGCTTTAAAAGAAGAAGAAATTATCCATATTATCGACTCATTTAAAGAAGCAGCAAGAAGAGCGATCCAAGCAGGCTTTGATGGTGTGGAAATCCACGGAGCAAACGGGTATTTATTACAGCAATTCTACTCCCCGCATAGCAATCAGCGCACAGATCAATGGGGCGGAAGTGAAGAAAAGCGTCTCGCATTTCCAATTGCGGTTGTAGACGCAGTCAAAGAAGCGATCAAGGAGCATGTGACAAAACCATTTATCTTTGGCTATCGTCTATCCCCTGAGGAACCAGAAACACCTGGTTTAACCATGACAGAAACATTCACGTTAGTTGATGTACTCAAGACGAAAAGCCTTGATTACTTGCATATTTCGTTAATGGAGATTGACGCTAAGGCAAGACGCGGTGCTGATACTAGTAAGACGCGCATGGAGCTATTAAAAGAGCGCTGCGGCGATACCCTTCCGCTTATCGGCGTCGGCAGCGTCATTACAGCTGAGGATGCACTGAATGCGTACAATCAAGGAATTCCGCTCATCGCTGTCGCAAGAGAACTGATTGTTGATCCAGATTGGGCACTGAAGATTAAAGAAGGTCGAGAAAGTGAGATCGAAACTGTTATGAAACGCAGTCAAAAAGACAAATATTTGATTCCAGAGAGATTGTGGACGATCATGGAAGCAAACAAAGGCTGGCTTCCGATGGAGGATTAACTTCCTCAAAAAAACTACCCTATCACGCGGGTAGTTTTTTTTATGTTCATGAATTATTTCATTTTCACTGTAAAGAGCTTGGACGTCTGCTTTTCAACAGATCCCTTTGGTTCTTTATCAAGTCTCTCGACTAGATCACCATTCATGATGACAATAGGAGTCACTGTGCTTGCCGCTTTTTCTTCAATGAGTGCTAAATCACACGTAATGAGTGGATCACCGGCTTTTACTTTGTCCCCTTCTTTAATGTGCGATTCAAACCCTTCACCATTTAATCCAACCGTTTCAAGTCCGATATGAATCAGAAGCTCAAGCCCTGAGAGTGTGCGAATCCCAATTGCATGTTTTGTATGGAAGAGCTGAATAATTTCACCCTCTACTGGTGACACAATGGTGCCACTTTTTGGTTTTACGGCGACGCCGTCTCCCATCATCTTTTGAGAAAAGACGGGATCTGGTACATCCGTCATATCCATTAACTCTCCATCAGCTGGAGAATAAATGATTTCTTCCTTTACATCATCTTGGTTTTTTCCGAAACCGAATAATTTTTTCAGCAATGTTCATTTGCTCCCTTCAAGCTTTGCTCCTAGATCTATTCAGCGTATAAACCTTCATGCTCATACACCCTGCTTTATTCAACACTATTTAATCATAATTTTTTCCTCCCATCAATTGATAACCGCCTGAGCCCTTTTTGCATAGGCTATAGATGAGAGGTGATTCAAATGAAACAAGATGGCGAAAAGAAACATGATTTGTTGGCAAATGAAGACATTTTATATGAAGCGATTGAACAATTTTTTGCGTCCTCCCCGTTTCACGAGATTTTAAATAGTGCGGAGGCGCTCATGACCACGTCCCATTCACTGGCATCCATTACTACCGATGTGACAGAAGATGATCAATATGTGTATATTGACATTCGATTTCCAGACCATTTTGTCGAAGGTGATATCGCACTGGAAGTGAAGGCTCAATATTTACACTTATCGGTGCAGGAAAAAATCAAAACAGACACGTCTTCCTCCTATTCAAGCTTTACCAAAACCATTTTAATGCCTGCAAAAATAGATGAAACAAGCATGAAGAGTGTTTGGAAAGATCAATCACTTCGTGTGACCGCGCCAAAGCAAACAACCCAATAGATGTATCTATTGGGTTTACTATGCTTTAAATATGCTTGTAAATCCTTTCGCCAATGAGCCCACTTGATTCATTGTACTCATCATTTGCCCAGCTGTATCAAACATTTTATTAAAATCGTATTGCCCATTTGTCTTTTTAAATTGTGACAGCACATTTTTAAATTGAGATGATTGCTGCTTTTGAGGCCTTGGCAAAGGATAAGGATTCATAGGCGGCTGCATGGGCATCATACCTGAAGGCTGCATTTGCGGCTGATTCATCACTTCAGTCTGCTGAAAAGGCTGGAAGTTTTCTTGGTATCCAAATGGCGGCTGATAGCTTGCAGATGGTGTTTGGTTCATTCCACCTTGATGTGGTGGCATGAAATACTCTGGAGGCTGCGGAGGTTGCTGCATATCTGGATACGTAAAGGGGTTCTGATTGAATTGATTCAATTCATAAGATGGCTGATGTGAATAAGGGACCATGTATCTCGCTCCTCTCGCTCTCAAAACATATTGAAGTCAATGATATATTATGTTCAAAAACAGAAGGTGTGCCTAAAACAGCGATAAGAAAAACGCAGGCTGTTTCATCAGCTGCGTTTTTTGATTTCTTCTATTAAAAGATTCAGTGTGTAAATCACTGACTCAACTAAATTTTTCACACGGGGTGCATGCTGTTTGCCAAAATAAGATTGCAGGACAACCTCTTTGCCATTTTCTTTTACGGCATCAAGCTGGTCTTGATGTAAGTATCTAGGTTTGACCTGATGAACAAACGAAATGGCAGCAGTCAGCCACTCTTCCATTTGCTTGTCAAATTTATCAATGGCGGGCTGAATATCCTTGTAAAAATCATATACGGGGTATTCCTCTTCCGCCTTTCCCTTTTGATACTGCTCATATGCTTCTTCAATCCACGTTCTTAGCTCTTGTGTATATTTAAGTAATGTTTGATTATCCAAAGTGTTCACCTCTATGAACCATCCTATCAAACGTTTACTTATTGCTCAAATATGAAAACTAGCCAGCGTGGTATGCAGGTCTTGCCGCCAATTGATCCTCTGCTGCATGAATTTTCAATTCACAGTCCTTCACTTCTGATTCAAGACGGTCAATCATTTGTTCTTGCTCCTCTATGGCAGCGTGTTTTGTTTCCTTGACAGCTAGAGACAGTTTCTCTTCCACCGCATCAATCTTTCGCTCGATTTCCTCTAATAACTGCATAATGG
This sequence comes from Bacillus xiamenensis, assembly GCF_000300535.1. Classification (GTDB taxonomy): domain Bacteria; phylum Bacillota; class Bacilli; order Bacillales; family Bacillaceae; genus Bacillus; species Bacillus xiamenensis. Next base: position 52,818 of record NZ_AMSH01000011.1, on the reverse strand, counting down.
ATTCTTTTGATACAAATTTACTCATCATCAGATTCCTCCTTTATCGTCTCTCGTTACATTCTCTTTTCTTTTGCCCCCTCCTTCATACATGACAAAACTAGAAGCAAATCGCCAATCTAAGTGCATTTAAGCACGATTTCTTCCTTTTCGACATGTGCTTGTCCTTCTTTGTATGATTGCGTCCGATTGTGTAAATTCTAAGGACAAAGGAGGTAGATTTCATGAAAAAACAGCAAACACCAAAAGAGCAAAAGCCAAAAGGGAAAGAGAACAGTACAGATCAACTTGATAAAAAGCTCGGCGGTCCTAACCGTCCATCCACGTAAAAAAAGCAGGTACCCCCTGCTTTTTATTTATGCAAAAAATAGTGCTCTAATGAGAAAAGAAAACGAAGCTGTCTTTTTTTATGGAAATACCAGTCCGTCAGCTCAATTTGTTTTGGTAAAGGTTCTGCGTCGAATAAGGATGGATTCAATTTCTTCTGAAACCAATCTTCCCGTTGATCGTCTAATGAATGTGTCATCACCGGATAAACCGTTCGAAGGAAAGGCGTTGACCTTCTAGCGATCCCTAAAAACGGCTCGAAATCAAACCGAGACCCCGTATGCGGTACGGTATGCAAAAAATGATAAAAACTCGAAAATAAATCGGCTCGAAATAATAGTTTCGCTAGTTTTTTTCCTAATGTAATGCGCTCCTTTACACGGGAAAACTTTCGTATGGTTAACCCGTACAAATGCCCGTCAACTGTCGGAAAAACAACGGTTTGAAAATGTCCCCACTCGCTGAAAAGATATTGAATCGAGTGAAAAACATTCTTTTTCAGAAGAGGATTTTGTATAATAGGAGATTGTATAGTATATTGTTCATTTATGATGAGCGCATAAAGCAGACGCTCTGTGTCACGCTTTAGCCAAAAACGTTCCCACTCAGCGCTCATAAAACGAGACACGCCGAAATATGGCAGCAGATGAAATAAAGGCTTGCTTAATCGCTTTGACCATTCATACAAAAGAAGCTGCGGGTAAGCATCTGAAAAGATCAGCCAATTCGCTCTTTCATACGCTGTGAAAAACAGATGCCCTTGCTGATCCGTTAAGCCCGGATGGAAGAGCTCGCCTTTTAAATCTGTCATTGACCATCCAGCATTTCTCGAGACAAAGGAAGCAAGCAGAGACCATTTTATTTCTGGATGGCGGTCATAAAAACGCTTGTACGCATTTGTCCTCGTCACGTTGTCCTTATTGTTTGCTTTCGTTTCATGTAGAATATGCTGAGTGATGATGTGCTCTTGTTGTGACAACATGGTGATCTCTCCAATACAAAATGCATTAAAAGGAGGCTGAAACTTGATGATTCGGTATCCAAACGGAAAATCGTATCAGCCCATTCAACAAATTGGGACAAAAAAAAGAGTCAGGGGCGAATCCTCTTATAGTAATCGCGGGATGACGCTTGAAGCTGACTTAAATGAAACCAACCAGTACTATTTGGTCAATGGGATCGCAGTCATTCATAAAAAGCCTACCCCAGTTCAAATTGTCAATGTGGACTATCCGAAAAGAAGTGCCGCTGTCATTAAAGAAGCTTATTTTAAACAATCATCTACGACAGACTATAACGGGGTGTACAAAGGGCGGTATATCGACTTTGAAGCAAAGGAAACCAAAAGCACCACCTCGTTTCCGCTCAAAAATTTCCACGACCATCAAATTGAGCATATGAAACAGGTTGAAAAGCAAGGCGGTATTTGTTTTGTTATTATATCCGCATTTGGCTCCGTTTATTATTTATCCGCTTCTGACCTCTTCTTCTTTTGGGAGCGGCAGCAGCGAAATGGGCGCAAATCCATTAGTAAAGACGAATTAATGGAAGCTGGCCACTTAATGACACTTGGATATTCGCCAAGAATTGATTATATTAAAGTAGTGGAGACACTTCATTTTTCGGATGAAAGTCAGCAACATTTACGTTCGAAAAAGGTTTAACACGAAAGGTTGAGATGTGATGTCTGATCAATTTACAAGTCGTGAACAGCGACGAAAAGCCAGTCAAGAAAAAAACAGGAAGCAAAAAAACAAAAAAGGCAAAAAGAAAGCAGGTCTATTTAAAAAAATATTTTTATCTTTACTCGTGATCGGTCTTCTTTGTGTAGTAGCCGGAATCACAACTTTTGCCGTTTTTGCATCAAGCGCTCCTTCTATTGATGATAGCAAGCTTAAAACGCCGTATTCTTCAAAGCTTTATGATAAAGACAAAAAAGTCTTTGCAGAAGTCGGGGCGGAAAAAAGAACGTATGTCTCGATTAAAGATATACCCGATGTTGTAAAAAACGCATTTATTGCGACTGAAGATGCTCGTTTTTATAAACACCACGGGATTGATCCCATCCGTATTGGCGGTGCTCTTGTCGCAAACGTCGAGGACGGTTTTGGAGCCGAAGGCGGTAGTACGATCACACAGCAGGTTGTAAAAAACACCCTTTTAAACAACCAAAAAACATTAAAGCGTAAAGTGCAGGAAGTATGGCTTTCTATACAGCTTGAGCAAAAATACTCTAAAGATGAAATTTTAGAAATGTATTTAAACCGTATTTTCTTCTCGCCTTATGCTTATGGTGTTGGGAAAGCGGCTGAACAATTTTTCGGCGTTACAGATTTAAATAAACTAACTGTTGCACAGGCTGCCACGCTTGCAGGTATGCCGCAGAGTCCTACTGCCTATAACCCAGTGAAACATCCCGAGGCAGCGGAAAAACGCCGTAATATCGTTTTAGGCCTGATGAAAAAACAAGGCTACATTACAGATAAAGAATATGAGGAAGCAAAAGCAACACCTGTAAGCAAAACCGTCGTTTCAGCTGATAAATACAAGAGCCAAAACTCAAGTAAATACTCTGCTTATATCGAAGAAGTCATGGAAGAAGTTCAGAAAAAAGCCAAAGTGGATGTATCAACTGATGGTTTAAAAATCTATACTTCACTTGATCGAAATGCACAGGATCACCTGGATGATATTATAAATGGAGATTCAGCCGGATTTACGAAAGGCATGCAAGCTGGTGTTACCCTGCTCGATACAAAAAATGGTGAAATTCGTGCCATTGGCGGTGGCCGGGACGTTCCAGTCGGCGGCTTTAACTATGCCACTGACGCAAAGCGCCAGCCAGGGTCAACCATTAAACCAATCTTAGATTACGGCCCAGTCATTGAAAATAAAAAATGGTCAACATATCAGCAAATAGATGATGCGCCGTATACGTACTCAGATGGCACACCAATTAATAACTTTGACAAAAGACATTTAGGGAAAATGTCAATGAGAAATGCGTTGGCACAATCACGAAACATCCCTGCCCTAAAAGCATTCCAAGCGGCTGGCACAGATCATGCCGTTCAATTTGCCAATAACTTAGGTATGGACTTACCTTCTGATATTCCAGAATCCTATTCAATCGGTGGATTTGAAGATGGTGTATCTTCCCTAAAGATGGCTGGTGCGTTTAGTGCATTCGGTAATAATGGGTACTATAATGAGCCTCACGCTGTCACGTCTGTTGAATTTAATGACGGAACAAAGCTTGACCTCACGCCAGATTCTAAAGCGGCTATGAGTGATTACACAGCCTTTATGATTACTGATATGCTGAAAACAGCTGTACAATCTGGAACTGGTACACTCGCACAAGTACCGAACGTTCAAGTAGCTGGTAAAACAGGTACAACCAACTTTACACAAGATGATATTAACAAATACAATATCCCGTCTGGCGGTGCGAAAGATTCGTGGTTTGTCGGCTATACGCCGCAATACACAGCAGCTGTTTGGACTGGAATCGGCAACTCAAAAGATGCGGACGGTAAAATGTGGCTCACAACGGATGAGCAGCGCGTTGCAAAAATTGTATTCAAGCAATTAATTTCTCAAATTGATGATGGAAGCGGCTCATTTGAAAAGCCAGACAGCGTCGTTGAAGCAACGATTGAAAAAGGATCAGATCCAGCAAAATTAGCCGGACCAAATACACCAAGTGATAAGAAAACAACCGAATACTTCGTGAAAGGAACGGTTCCGACAAAAGTTTCTGACACATATGATCAAAAAGAAGCCGATAAACCATCTGACTTAAAAGCAGTGTATGACGAAGAGAAAAAGTCCATCACACTGACATGGAGCTATGATGACGACGCAGATGCTACATTTAACGTGAAGCAAGCGGTCGATAATGGCGGCTATAAAGAAATTCAAAACAGTTCTGCTAAAGAAGCGGTCATCTCTGATGTGAAGCCTGGCTCTACCTATAAATTCCAAGTGACAGCCACTGTAGAGGATGTCACAAGTAAAGCAGCTTCTACCTTCCTCACCATTAAGGATGACGAAGAGACAGAAGAAAAAGCAGATGATGAGAACAAAGAAGACGAAGAAACGCAGCAGTCTGATGATGAGCAGACAGATCAGACAGACGATACTACAAATCAAAATCAAGGCACGGATGAACAGAAGCAAGATGATAAAAAAGATCAAGATCAAAGTGGAAATACGGAAAATGGTACTGGCGATTCTGACGATGGCTCAGATACTACAAATGGGAACAGCAGCTCACAGAGTGATACCACGAAAAAGAAAGATGACAATAAAGCCAACTCTCAAAGCGCAAATACCCAGTCAAATACTACTTCTCGAAAAGAAGACGAATAACGAAAAAGCACTTGCCTCATTCGGCAAGTGCTTTTTTTAACGATTTTGTTTTAACTTTCTGAGTGCTTCGTATTTTCCATACTGCTTTTTAAGTTCTGTATACAGCTCGTCCAGTTGAATAAAGCAGTGATATTGAGTAGGTTTTAGCAAAATAAACTCTACTCGTTCTGTCCAGTTAATAGGGGCAACAGGAAACGTCTGTTGTTTGATCTCCTCCCAATCAACCGATTGGAGCCGCTCCCCTTTGATCCAGTAAAACATCGCCATCATACTAACGATGCCTTGCAGCATATCATCCTGTTCACAGCGAGATTTTCTTGTTTGAAAGCGAGGAAGCATTTTTATTTTTAATTCATTCCACAGTTCGAACATCACAGGAACAAATTCTTCCGTTTTCTGCCACGGAAGCCCGTCTGATAAAGGCTTTGAAGACAGGTCAAACGCAAGTGGATGACTCCTCAGTATATCCTTTCTTTCAGCGCTGAAATCTACCTGTTTATCTTTTAGCTTTTCGACATATGAGGTGAAAACAGTTGCCCCGCTCATGCCAGTTTCACCAGCCCTTTTTTCAGTCTTTTCTGCCCTTCTCTGCACATATCAAGAAGCGGACAGGATTCACACTGCGGCCGCTGCGCCTTGCAGTGGTATCGGCCAAAAAAGATGAGGCGGTGATGGGTCACAGACCAATCTTCTTTTGGCACCTTCTTCATTAAGGTTTGCTCTACTTCAAGAACAGAGTCCTTCCAGCGGCAAATTCCGAGGCGTTTGCTGACGCGTTCTACATGTGTATCGACTGCAATAGCAGGAATCCCAAAAGCTACTGACACGACGACATTTGCTGTTTTTCGCCCAACACCGGGAAGCTTCATGAGCTCATCTCGATCCCTTGGTACTTCACCGCCATATTCTTCAATGAGCATTTTGCTTAATTTTTGAATGTTTTTCGCCTTATTGCGATAAAGACCAATCGAGCGAATATCTTGCTGCAATTCTTCAAGCGGCACACTTACATAGTCTTCTGGTGTTTTGTATTTTTGAAATAAATGTTTGGTCACTTTGTTCACTAGAACGTCTGTACATTGCGCTGAGAGTGCGACAGCGATCACAAGTTCAAATGGATTGGAATGAACAAGCTCACACTCAGCCTCTGGAAACATGTCTCCTATAATATCTAAACACTCATTGATTTGTTTTTTTGATAACATGCCTTCTCCTTTATTGGTTATTGTTCCAGCCAATTGTAAAAAGGAACTTGTCGTTTATAAGATGACGTTTCTTCTTTTGAAGGTGGGGCTTTTTGCTGCGAACGGAAATGCTGGCTATGCTCTTTCGCTTCTTCCGCTGTTTTCAGCCCTTTCTTTTTCCACTCAAACAAAATTCGATCAATATAACGAAAATTTAATTTTCCTGATAAAACCGCTTCTCTCAGTGCTAGACGAATCATCTCCGCATCATGATGATCTTGATCCATCCAGATCGAGAGTGTTTCGCCCTCAAGAGGAGACAGCGGTCTGCCGAATTCATCTTCAAATAATGCATATAAAGACTTTTCGGCCTGCATATCATTCTTTTGTACTTCTTTTGCCTGTTTTGCTTCTAAAAAGTCGTACAGCACGCCCCATAAAGGCTCTACTGAGTACCGGTCATGCTGTATGCCGGATCTGTCTTCAAACGGCTGAATTGAAATAAACCCTTTTTGAATTAAATGCTGCACCATATAGGCACACTCTTCGGCTGAAATGGTCATACCATTTGAAAGCTCTTCAAAGGTTTGAAAAAAGACGCCTTGTTCTTCATTCATTTTAATCTTTAACATGACCATCATTTGTGATTCATTCAGTCCTAACTGCTCATAGTGAGCAATCAGCAAATTTGGCAAACTGGTTGAACCCATTTGCTGCATATCTATAAATTGCTGCCTTTTCATCGGATACACCTCTTCACTTTCAGTATATCACGTTTTATGATACGTGCCCTTGGAAAAGACGTTTGAAAAAGCCTCCATATGTTGGAGGCTTTCACGTCTTAAGGATATAAACGGTTTAATAATCTTGGGAATGGAATGGTTTCACGCACATGCGGCGCTCCGCTAATCCAAGCAACTGTTCGTTCGAGTCCAAGACCAAAACCTGAATGTGGTACAGAACCGTATTGTCTCAATTCTGTGTACCATTTGTACGTTTCTTGATCTAACCCGTGTTCTTTTAATCTCGCTTCAAGCAGATCTAGATCATGAACACGTTCAGAACCGCCGATAATTTCTCCGTAGCCTTCTGGTGCAATTAAGTCTGCACAGAGGACTACGTCATCACGGTCCGGTGCTGGCTGCATATAAAATGGTTTTAATGACGTTGGGTAATGTGTGATAAACACTGGTTTATCATAGCTTTCGGCGATGGCTGTTTCGTGAGGTGCACCGAAGTCATCTCCCCATTCAATGTCATCAAACCCTTTATCCTGCAAAAATTTAATCGCTTCATCATAAGTGATGCGCGGGAATGGTGCTTTGATGTTTTCTAATTTTGCTGTATCACGGCCAAGTGTGTGTAGCTCCACCTTACAGTTTTCAAGTACACTTTGAACAACGTGAGACACATACTTTTCTTGGTACTCAAGGTTTTCATTAAATTCTACAAACGCCATCTCAGGCTCGATCATCCAAAATTCGATTAAATGACGTTTCGTTTTCGATTTTTCAGCTCTAAATGTTGGGCCAAATGAGAATACTTTTCCAAGTGCCATCGCAGCAGCTTCCATGTAAAGCTGTCCACTTTGAGAAAGGTACGCATCTTCATCAAAATATTTAGTAGCAAATAGTTCTGTCGTTCCTTCAGGTGCACTTCCTGTTAAGATTGGCGGATCCACTTTTACGAAGCCTTCTTGATGGAAAAATTCATATGTAGCACGAATGATTTCGTTACGGATTTTCATAATGGCATGCTGTTTTTTTGAACGAAGCCATAAATGACGGTGATCCATTAAGAATTCTGTTCCATGTTCTTTTGGTGTAATCGGGTAATCTGTTGCTTCGTGAATCACTTCAATGGATTTCACTTGTAATTCAAAACCAAGTGGTGAACGCTCGTCTTTTGTCACCTGTCCTGTTACATAGACAGATGTTTCTTGTGTCACTGATTTCGCAAGCTTAAAGACTTCCTCATCCACTTCTGCTTTTACAACGACTCCTTGAATAAAGCCTGTCCCGTCACGCAGCTGCAAGAATGCAATTTTTCCGCTTGAACGTTTATTGGCAATCCATGCGCCGATCGTTACTTCTTCATCGACGTGTTTGAACACTTGATTAATAGTTGTTTTCAACATATTTCCCTCCAAAGCCAGAAAGAAACTCACCTAGTAGAAAGGTGTGATTCTTTTTTCATACATTTTATTATAACCGTTCTAAATCAGCACGGTCAACGCAAGACAGCAGAAACTAAGGTGTTAAATTTTTTTCTACGCGTCCTGTCGTAAAATCGACATAGCTGAAACTATATTGGTTGTTCTCATTTAAGTATGTCACTTCCCAAAGGAGTACATCACCTTCTCTTGCTAATTTGACACCCTTTAACTTAGAAATCGTGTTCTCCTTTTGAACGGCTTGTACTGCTTGGTTTGAGGTAATGCCTTCTTTTGCTTTTTTGGCGATCACTTTTTCTGTTTTGCTGGCAGGTACCCATACATAGATCGTGTCGTTTTGTTTGTCTTTACCTTCTACAATAAATTGTTTTTCTTTCCCGACAAAGGTTTCCACTTGCTCCACTTGTTCTAATGCTACTTGTTTTTTTGCTCGTTCAATCGCTGCCTCATGACCTTGTTCTTTTTGCCCCATAGCAATTTGATAAATCCACGAAAAACTAATGATGCCAATGAGCAAAACGAGAGCCGCAGCGGACGAAATAATCCAAACTATTCTTTTCATGTCAAGCTTCCCCTAAGTGCGATATATGGTAAATATCGCTTGATTTTGATCTTCTTGATCTAATGCTAATCCAAACATAAGATCTTCCCTTTTCAGCGTTCTGTTCAGCAAATCAACGATTTTGTATAGGTCTTCCGAATGTTTAATTTGAACAGTTGAAAGTACCTCTATTTTACTTTCCACTTCTAATTCCTCCTCGGTACGTAAATATTGTTAGTCATACTTTTTCACGCAGGAACAGATACTATTTTTACAACGGAACACAAAAAACCGTTAAGATAAATTAACTCCAAACCCACACCACCAGCTTAAGGCCGCTTATGACAGCGGCTTTTCGTTGTTGAGCCTCTCTATATACGCCTCAAGTGACTCTTTTGACATCTCATGAACCGGCGCATGAGGGAGTGATTCTAAAAATAGTTTTCCGTACGAGGCTGTTTTCACTCGGCGGTCTAAAATGAGCAATGTACCAATGTCTTTTTCAGAGCGCAGCAGGCGGCCGGCACCTTGCTTAAAGGTTAATACAGCTTCTGGAAGAGCGACGGCTTTAAACGGATTCTTCCCCTGTTTTTTAGCCGCTTCACATTTTGCTTCAATGAGCGGTGAATCAGGCGGCCGGAAAGGCAGTCTTGCCATAATGACGGTCGTCAGCTCTGAGCCGGGAAAATCCACACCTTCCCAAAAACTGCCCGTACCAAGCAAGATCGCTTCCTTTGCTAATTTAAACATTTTCGTCAATTTCACAGGACTCCCGCCTGTCAGCCCTTGAGCAAGCAGTGCCGATTTCATGCCTTCTGTTTTTAGCTCTTCATACACTGCTTTTAACATCTCATGTGAATTAAATAAAACCAATATTTTCGCTTGATCCTGCTTTTCCATAATCTTAATATATTTTGCAGCTTGCTTCACATAATCTCTCTCATCACGGTTTGTAATCGGCGGCATGTCAGCCGGTACAACAACCTTGAGCTGCTTTTCAAGCTCAAAAGGTGAATCGATTTGGATCAGGTGCGGATAAAAGTCCTGCAGTCCAAATCTCTCCATGCAATAGTCAAAACGATGATTGACTGTAAGGGTTCCTGATGTAAGCACCACACTTTTTTTGTTCATAAAAAATCGATCCGCCAAAAGCTCTCCTGTATCTAGCGGCTGCGCATGCATAAAGACAGCATTTTTGGCACCTTTTGCATCAATCTCAATCCAAACCGTTTCATCATTATTCGGTTCAAACATAAACCGGTACAGCGTACTGCAAAATGTCTGCATAAATGACATGACTTGATCGTATTCCTCTGCTTCAAATGCAAAGTGTTCTGTCAGTTGATCCCTTTTGTGAAGCAGCTCGTTTTTTTGCTGCTCATACAGCTTTTCACAAGCAATTAACAATGAACAAAGCTTACTCGCTGATTCTTTAATTCGTACCCACTGAGCATGTTTCGAATGATGACGCACTCTATGAATGAGACGATTAATGTCCGCTTTTGGTTTTGTCCTTTTCACAAAAGTATGGACGGTACTAAAGAACGCATCACTTTCCATTTGAAGCTGATAAAGATATTCGTCCATTTCAATAAAGGTATCCGTTGATAAACCGGCACCATGGAATCTCTTTTTCAGTTTCTTTAACAGTCCGCCTTGTAAGGAACCGAGCTGTGTTAATTTTGCATGAAGCTGAATATAAGAAGTACTGTCACCAAGTGTTTCATTGGCCGTTTTCTCAAATTGGTGGGCTTCATCAATCACATAGACGTCAGCATGCTGAAAGATAGACGATGCTTCCGTTTGAGATAAAAGCAGGCGGTGATTCGTCAAAATCAAATCAGCTGTCTGCGCCTTTCGTTTCGCTCGTTCATAAAAACAATACTCTTTAAAGCGGCGTTTTTTTGATGTAAACGGCATGTGTACACAGGAGATTCGGTCTTTTATATTTGCAGCTCCTGACGGTAAATTCAGTTCAGATAAATCCCCCGTCTCGGTTACAAGCAGCCACATTAAAATTTGCGCTTTTGTTAAGACAATATCATAGTTATCATCTTCCTCATGCAGTACATGCTCAAACTTATCCAAACAAATATAATGTGCTCTCCCTTTGAATACACAAGCAGCTGGTTCAAATGGGAGCAATTGATTGAGCAACGGGACATCGCGCTGAAGCATTTGCTGCTGCAATAAAATGGAATATGTACTGATAATAACAGGCTTTCCTGATTTCTTTGCCTCTAAAGCAGCTGGGATGAGGTAAGCTAGTGTTTTCCCAATACCTGGTGCCGCTTCAATTAAAGCATAGGCTCTTTCATTGAACACATCTCTTACTTTATTCATCATCGTGAGCTGGCCTTCTCTTACTTCATAACCTTCTAACGTTTGAGGAAGCTTCTCTTTGATCTCCTCAAACAGCTGCTCGTCGCCCGCGTCTACTGAATCTGTCGTATCAGTTATACGATTGGTCACATCTTTTACAACAAAAGATCCGACTTCCACCAAAGAATCATCCTGATTAGAATGATTTGTTTCAAGCTGCTTAATTAACAGGCCTATATCACTTAGAAGATATGAAGATAATCTGCGCAGCTGCTTTAACACATTTGGCGGTGTATGTCTCAATTGATGTAGTAGGTTTAAAAATAACATGGCAGTAACTTCCGCATCACTATCCGCCCTGTGCGGGTGGTCATGTGGAAGCATGAGCTCTTCACTTAATTCAGTTAGCTTATAACCTTCAAGCTCAGGATAAAGAATTCTAGAAATTTCAACTGTATCAATCGCTAGCACATCCAGCTCATTTTTCCCGCATGCGCGTAGTTCATCATTTAAAAAATTCAAGTCAAAATGAACATTGTGCGCAACAAAATAAGCGCCATGTATGAGGTCATACACCTCTTGGGCAATCTCCTCAAAAAACACCGCATCATCAACCATGTGCTGTTTAATACCTGTCAGCTGTTCAATAAATCCAGGAATCGTTTTCCCTGGGTTCACATATCTTGAATACCGTTCGACAATTTGTCCATTTTCAATGACCACCGCAGCAATTTGAATGATTTTATCACCTTTTTTTGGTGAATTTCCGGTGGTTTCAATATCAACGACAACAAACCTTTGATCGGTCATAAAATGGACACCTCAATTCCTCGTTCCACTCTAAGTGAAACACGCTCTGGGCAATATAGCTGAAACAGAACAGCTTCCTTTTCTTGAAACTGTTCTGTTTCCATTTTAGCGTGCGTTATAAAATCGTTCTCGCAGGCTCTTGCCCAATCATTTGTTCAATTTGATTTTGTTTATTTAACACGACCACTTTTGGTGTGTGCGATTTTGCTTCTTCCTCTGACAACATCCCATAAGCGATGATAATGACTTCATCCCCTGGCTGGACCAATCTTGCTGCCGCACCATTTAGACAAATGACACCGCTTTTTCTTTCTCCAGGAATAATGTATGTTTCAAGTCTCGCTCCATTGTGATTATTAACAATTTGCACTTTCTCATTTGCCATCATGCCTGCTGCATCAAGTAAATCTTCGTCGATTGTAATACTGCCTACATAATGTAAGTTTGCTTCTGTCACAGTCGCTTTATGGAGCTTAGAGATCATAAAGGTTCTATACATGTTTTTCACCGCTTTCAGGAACATGGAAAATCACATTATCAATTAGTCTTGCATGAGAGAACTTCACAGCAATGGCAATGATCACTTTGCCAGTTAAATGCTGAAGTGGTTCAAGTTCTGGGTAGGAATAAATCTCAATATAATCAATTTCCCCGCTCGTTTGAAGAATTTCCTCTTCCACCAACTGATAAATATGATTTATATCACGTTCACCTTTTTCAACAGCTGTCTGTCCTTTTTTTAATGCCCGGTATAATGCAGGTGCTTCTTGTCTTTCTGTTTCAGACAAATACACGTTTCTTGAGCTTTTTGCTAAACCGTCTTCTTCTCGAACGGTTGGAACAGACACAAGGTGAAGATCAAAGAAGAAATCCTTGATCATCGCATCGATGACCGCGACTTGCTGTGCATCTTTTAGACCAAAGTAGACATTTGTTGGCGCTACAAGATGAAACAGCTTTGTGAGCACAGTGACAACGCCGTCGAAGTGCCCTGGACGTTTCTTCCCGCATAAGACGTCTGTACGCTTTTGAACGGTCATCGTCACAGATGGTTCACCTTTGTACATTTCCTTCACATCAGGTGTAAATAAAATATCCACTCCGGCTTCCTCAGCAAGGCGCTGGTCTCTTTTTATATCTCTTGGATAGGATTCGAAGTCTTCGTTCGGTCCAAATTGCAAAGGGTTCACAAAAATACTCATCACCACAATGTCATTTTGTTCTCTTGCTTCTTTCACCAAAGTCAAATGTCCTTCATGAAGAAAGCCCATTGTTGGCACAAAACCAATGGAATGCTGCTTCTTTTGCTGCTGCTTTATGAGTTCTTTTAGCTCATGGATATGGGTGACAACGTTCATTTCTTGATTCCCCCATATAAACCTTCAAGGACTTCTTCTTTGATATGAAATGTGTGCATGTCCTCTGGAAATGTGCGTGCTTTTACTTCTTTTGTATATTGTATGAGCGCTTCTTCTACGACAGCATCGATTTGCGCGTATTGTTTCACAAATTTAGGTGTTCTAGACACCCCGTATCCTACCACATCATGGTAAACGAGAACTTGTCCATCTGCCTCAGCTCCTGCACCAATTCCAATGACAGGAATCTTCAGCATGTCGGTAATGCGTTTTGTCAGCTCACCAGGTACGCATTCTAGCACAAGGGCGATTGCACCTGCTTCCTCACATTTCAGACTATCTTCAATCAATTTTTGCGCACTCTCTTTATCTTTTCCTTGGACTTTATACCCGCCAAGTACACCGACTGATTGAGGTGTGAGTCCTAAATGACTGACGACCGGAATTCCGCCTCTTGTCATAGCTTGAATGGATTCGAAAACTCCGTCTCCTCCTTCTAGCTTTAAGGCATCTGCCCCGCTTTCTTGCATCATGCGAGCTGCATTTTTCATCGTTTCTTCTAATGAATAATGATAAGACATAAAGGGCATATCGGTTACAATAAATGTGTCTTTTGCGCCTCTTTTGACCGCTTTTGTGTGATGAATCATATCATCCATCGTCACTTGTACTGTGGAATCAAGCCCAAGTACAACCATCCCAAGTGAATCACCAACTAAGATCATGTCGACTTCCGCTTTTTCCGCTTGCTTTGCAGCTGGATAGTCGTATGCTGTCAGCATCACAATAGGTTCGTTTTGTTCTTTCATTTTGAAAAAATCTAGCTTTGTCTTCATTTGTTCCTCCTCATTCTGGAGAGGAGATGGCTTGCCTCATCACATGCTCTTGCCTCTCATGTGCAGGCGAATCATCCCTCTGTCCAAGTCCCTTAGGATCAAGGCAGAAATTTATCGAATTTTTCTTTCTAACAGGTACAGTTCTTTTTCAGATACTGTCCACACGAAGTATATCAAAAATGTGCCGGGTGTTCCACTTAAGTTGATTTGATCTCGATGTCTGCGGAATAGATTTTTTGGATTCCATCCTCCGTTTCAAGGAGTAGAACACCTTCATCATTGATTCCAAGCGCCGTTCCAATATATTGCTCATGAAAGGTGCGGGCGACAATACGTTTACCGATGGTCACCGCAAACGATTCCCATAATTGCTTGATCGGAGCAAATCCATGTTTTCTATATTCGTCATACCTTTTTTCAAAGGTGGACATGATGGTTTGAATGAGTGCCGCTCTGTCTACCTTTTTATCTAGTTCCATTCTCAAACTCGTAGCGATCCCCTTTAGTTCATCAGGAAAATCCTCTGCCGTCTGGTTCACATTTATACCCGGACCAATAATCACCGCATGAACCTGATCAGCTTCTGCTTTTAATTCAGTCAAAATGCCCACGACCTTTTTACCGTTTAATAAAATATCGTTTGGCCATTTAATAGATGGGCTGAGTCCTGTTTCTTGTGCGATGGCTTCTGCAATCGCTACAGATGCCAAAAGCGTCATTTGCGGCGCTTTATGTAATGGGATTTCAGGCCTTAGAATCAGACTCATCCAAATGCCTGTCCCATTTGGTGAATACCACGCTCGTTGAAGGCGTCCTTTTCCGTTTGTCTGATGATCACTGACAACAAGCGAGCCGTGGGGCGCTCCTTCATTGACGAAGTCATGGGCGATCAGCTGAGTTGAGGCCACTTCTTCTTGAAAGTAAATATGCCTGCCAAACAGCTCTGTTTCCAAACCAAACAGAATTTCGTCTTCACTAATTTTGTCCGGTTTACGAAGCAGCCGGTACCCTTTTCTTCTGACCGCTTCGACCTCATATCCCTCTTTTCGCAAATCCTCTATATGCTTCCATACCGCCGTTCGAGAGCAGCCAAGCTCATCACATATTTGCTGACTTGAGACAAAGTCTTGCTCAGATGCTGTAAATAGTTCAATTAATCGTTTTCTAATCGCTGATCGCATGCTATAAGCCACTCCTCTATGGCTTCTTTTCGGTTTTCCAACTGGTTTTGCAAAACCGCTTTTTTTACACAAGCAAGCTCTTCTGCAATCCATTTACCTGATGGCTTTTGCCGAAAGGCCATTAAATCTTTTCCTGACACTGCAAGGTCTTGAAGCTTTTTAATCGGCAGCGCATCATATGAATGCTTCGCCGCTTCCAGCTCGTCAAAGAAAATGCGGCGCTCATGTTTGAGCTGCGTGATTTTCAGGCTAGATAGCAGCACATGTTCACCAGCTTCAAACATCTTCTCCTCATCCCAGTCACAATCGACATATTTGCTAATGGCCACTGCTTCTTTTAGAACTTTCGTTGACAGCTTCCATTCTTTTAAGAAAGACACTGCCTCCGCCTCATCAAGACCAAGCAAATGGTTAAAGGCCCCCCATACCTCCTCTAATCCATCCAGTAAATAATAAGGGAAGGCTTGCAAGGATTCATTAAGCCCATACGTTTCAAGGCCTGGCAATTCTTCATACAATTGTGTTGATATGAGGACCTGAATGGCTTTTTCGCAGTAGCGGCCTTTTAAAAGCTTTTCCATTTCAATCTTTTTGCGCTCAACAGAAATGTTGGCAAGCAGGTGCTTATCTTTTTTCATGGCTGCCTCCGTCTTAGGAGAAAGCTCAAACCCGAGCTCGCTTAAAAAACGTACAGCTCTCATCATGCGAAGCGCATCCTCTTGAAATCGGCATGCAGGATCGCCAACCGTTTGGATCCATTTCCGCTCGATATCCTGTTTACCGCCTACATGGTCAATGATGTCACCATGAATATCCATGGCCATTGCATTTATCGTTAAATCTCTTCTTAAAAGATCTTCTTTGAGCGAGGAGATAAACGTCACTTCTTTAGGACGGCGAAAGTCTTCATATTCAGATTCACTTCGAAACGTCGTGACCTCATAGCTGATCCCATCAAGTAAAACAATGACAGTGCCATGCGCTTTGCCTACATCCACTGTTTTATCAAATAAAGACTCTACTGTATCAGGTGTGGCATCTGTCGCAATGTCGATATCCCCAATTTCCCTGCCTAACAGGACATCTCTCACCGCACCGCCGACAAAATAAGCCTGATACCCATGTTCGTGCAGCGTATGTAAAATAGGGAGCGCATGTGTGAATGGTTCATTCATCTTCATCATCACCTTCGATCAATTCTAAGTAAAGATCTTCGTACTCTCTCACAATTTTTTCAGAAGAGAAATGAGCCTCAACACTAGACTTGGCTGCCATCGACACTTGCTCATGGAGCGATTTGTCTTTGAGTAAAGAGATTGCATATGCTGCTGCTCTATCTACATCGCCAAGCGGGACAAGAAATCCTGTCTCTCCATGTGTAATGACCTCTGGGATTCCGCCAACATCTGTCCCAATACAAGGTACTCCGCACGCCATTGCTTCAAGCAGCACAAGGCCGAAGCTTTCTTTCTCAGAAAGCAGCAGCTTCAAATCACTAATCGAATAAAGCTCCTCCACCTTCTCTTGCTTTCCTAAAAATAACACACGGTCCGTAAGTCCCAGTTTTTTCACAAGTTCGCATACAACCGATTTTTCAGGACCGTCCCCAATAAGAAGCAGTTTTGCATCCACCTGTTCAGACATCTTTTTAAACACTTGGATGACATCTTGCACTCGCTTCACCTTGCGGAAATTCGATACATGGATCACGACCTTTTCATCCTGTAACAGCCCATAATGTTTCTTCAGCACTTCATGATCTTCACGTAAATACACGCGCTCATCGACGAAATTATGGATCGTATCAATTTTTTGATCCGGTTTAATCAGATCATACGTTTGAGCGGCTAATGAATGCGACACCGCCGTTACGCGATCAGATGATTCGATGGCAAACCGGATGACTTCCTTTAATGATGGATCATAGCCTAAAACCGTAATATCCGTCCCGTGAAGCGTGGTCACGACTTTCACAGAGTGTCCAGTCATTTGCTTGGCCAAAAACGCACAGACAGCATGCGGGACTGCATAATGCGCATGAATAATATCTAGCTTCTCTCGTTTTGCTACTTCTGCGAGTTTACTTGCTAGTGCAAGGTCATAAGGCGGATATTGAAACACAGCATATTGATTGACATCTACTTCATGAAAATAAATATTCGGATACACTTTATTGAGTCTAAACGGAATACTTGAGGTAATGAAATGAACATCGTGCCCTTTTTCAGCTAAACGTTTTCCAAGCTCTGTGGCAATAATACCCGAACCACCGACACTCGGATAACAAGTGATTCCGACCTTCAATTTTTTCATAATTACCCCCCAAGTAAGTCATCATCCATCAGAAGTGGTTTCTTTGTCAGAAACCCTTCTGCAAAAGCTTTATTGACTTCCCTTCCATACATCGACTCTCTCATTTTGACAAAATCAATATAACCATTTACAAGCGGTGTCTCCACCGAATTTGCCGATTTCACAAATTGGCTTTGATACGCATGTAAACTCTCCATTTTTTGATCCATCTCGTCTGAAATATCAATCACAAAATCTGGACGATGATGACCGTTAATCATGTAATAATACATCTGGCTTATTTTATGCGCCGGCTGCTTGTATGAATCTTCAAATTTATGTATACCTGCAGAAAAAGCCGCCTCTTCTACAAGTGAACCCGCATGACCATGATCAG
Organism: Bacillus xiamenensis; assembly: GCF_000300535.1. Lineage (GTDB taxonomy): Bacteria > Bacillota > Bacilli > Bacillales > Bacillaceae > Bacillus > Bacillus xiamenensis. Next base: position 35,026 of record NZ_AMSH01000011.1, on the reverse strand, counting down.
GATGTCGATCTTGGTGGTGCGGGGCAAAAATAAGTTTTGGTTTGTATGTTCGAATGACACCTGCAATTTCCTTTATCGCTTCGTCATTGATATAAAGTCCTCTATCTGGCAGCGTGAGCTGGATTCGAGTTTTGACGCCTAAAACAGCGGCGGCTGCTTTCGCCTCTTCTTTACGGCTCTCAACCGTTCCATTTGAAGATAATTCAGCCTGAGTCAAGTCACAGATCCCGACACGCGCCCCTTTTTTTACGTATTTTGCAAGCGTACCGCCCATTCCGATCTCTACATCGTCGCTATGGGCACCGAATGCAAGGATATCAAGTGGTTTCATTTGTTCCTCCGTTTTTTGCTACTTCTCGAAAATCAAACGTCCCTTTATTTAAGTTCCTGACTAAAATTTCAGCAGTCCCCATATTGGTTGCAAGTGGTATGGCATACACATCGCAAAGCCGGATGAGTGCAGATACATCAGGTTCATGCGGCTGTGCGGTTAACGGGTCTCTAAAAAAGAGCACAAGATCCATTGCATTATCAGCAATCAAAGCACCAATCTGCTGATCTCCTCCAAGTGGTCCTGATTGAAAACGATGAATGGGAAGCCCTGTCGCTTCTTTCACTCTTAAACCTGTTGTTCCTGTTGCATAAAGTGTATGATCTGCCAAAATATCTCGGTACGCAATGGCAAATTGAATCATGTCACTTTTTTTCTTATCATGAGCGATTAAAGCAATGTTCATCAGGAATCCACTCCTTATATTAGTCGATGATGTTTTCTAAACCATAGACGAGTTGATCAATATGCATTACTTGTTCCACCGACAGCTTCACACCTGACATAAATGATGCACGATTATAAGAATCATGACGAATGGTCAAAGTCTGTCCGTCCATTCCAAACAGCACTTCTTGATGTGCAATCATGCCTGGAAGCCGTACGCTATGCAAGCGAATGCCATCGTAATCTGCTCCACGTGCACCTTCGATTAATTCTTTTTCTTCAGGATGTCCCTGCTTTTTGCTTTCTCTTACTTCTGCAATCATTTCAGCTGTTTTTAAGCCCGTACCGCTTGGAGCGTCCAGTTTTTTATCATGATGAAGCTCAATGATCTCAACATCAGGAAAGTAATTCGCTGCCATTTTGGCAAACTTCATCATTAAAACTGCACCGACAGCAAAGTTAGGGGCAATGATGCATCCTATGCCCTTTTCTTCTGTTAATTGCTGAAGCTCTTTTAGGTCAGCCTCTGAAAAACCAGTTGTCCCTACGACTGGACGTACACCATGTTCAAGTGCTTTTTTCGTATGTACTTTCCCAATTTCTGGTGTCGTCAGATCAATTAGTACATCAGGTGCTGTCTCTGAAAGACACACATCAATATCCGTATAAATGGGTGCATCAGATGTTGTATGAATGACATCAGATAATGTTTGTCCCTCGTGTGTATGATCAAGTGCTGCCACCAGCTCAAAATGGCTTGTTTCTTCTACCAGCTTGACAGCCTCTATCCCCATTCTTCCTCTTGCTCCAGCGATTACTACTTTGATGGTTTGATTCGTCATCGTCTCTACTTCCCTTCTTTTTTCGTCCAGCGGTCTTTGTCTCTTGTATTGAATTTATGCATCACACGATCATGAGCTTCTTCAAGTGAAATATTGAGTGAATTGGCAAGGCATGTTAATACAAACAACACATCGCCAATTTCTTCTTCCATGCTTTTTTCCGTTTCGGTTGTTTTTTTCGGCTTTTCTCCATAATAATGGTTAACCTCTCTTGCCAGCTCACCTAATTCTTCTGTCAGACGGGCCATCATGGCAAGCGGGCTAAAATAACCTTCTTTAAATTGTCCTATGTAATCATCTACTTCTTGCTGCACGTGACGCAGCGTTTTTTCATTCGTCATGAAGCTCATCCTCCTATCCATCTCTTACATGTTAGCGAAATCATAAATATTTGACAAATGTTTAAAACTCAGTTTGCTTGTTTCTCTCCCATACCATATAATATTATCGCTGTCTAAGCAAAAAAAGGAGTGATCTTTTGCTAAAAGAAATTCGTCTTAAAAATATCGTCTTTATTTTGATAGGATCTGCGATTTTTTCTTTCGGTCTTGTTCATTTTAATATGCAAAACAACTTGGCGGAAGGCGGATTTACAGGTATTACACTGCTTTTATATTTTCTATTTCACATTGACCCGTCTATTTCAAACCTTGTCTTAAACATTCCGATCTTTTTTATCGGCTGGAAAATGCTTGGCAGAACGATGTTTACTTATACAATTGTAGGAACAGTTAGTCTTTCAGTCTTTCTGGCTATCTTCCAGCGCTTTCAAATACATATGCCTCTTCAGCACGATTTAGCCTTAGCCGCCCTCTTTGCAGGTGTGTTTATCGGAACAGGCCTCGGGATTATCTTTAAATTCGGCGGTACAACAGGCGGCGTGGACATTATTGCCAGACTGATCAACAAGCATTATCAAGTAGCAATGGGAAGAACGATGTTTATTTTCGACGCGTGCGTCATTACCATCTCTCTTACCTATTTAAATTACAAAGAAGCCATGTATACACTTGTCGCCGTATTTGTTGCTGCGAAAGTGATCGACTTCATGCAAGAAGGCGCTTACGCTGCCAAAGGAGCAATGATTATTTCTGAAAAGGATGACATTATTCAAAAGAAAATCACTGAAGAAATGGAGCGCGGTGTGACGATTCTAAAAGGTGTCGGCTCCTATACGAAACAAGAACGCAATGTCCTTTACTGTGTCGTTCCAAAAAATGAGCTTGCCCATCTCAAAAGTGTCGTCACGTCCGTTGACCCTCATGCATTTGTATCAGTGAGTGACGTTCATGATGTACTCGGTGAAGGATTTACATTAGATGAACATAAAAAGCCGCTCAATCCCCATTAAAAAAAGAAGCACAAAAGCAGTGCTTCTTTTTTTTATGACTTCGGGTAATCAGCTTGCCGCTTTTGCTTCTTCTCTTTTTCAGCACGGTATTTACGAAACCCAACATACGTTAAAGTGAATAAAATGATACTCCCTGTTGTTAAGATGACCCAAAAAAGCGATGGATCGGCTTCATCTTGATCGACATGAGCGAACACACTTGATAAATCCTCTTCCAGCTTGGTAAGACGCTCAAGCTTTGTCCCACTCGAAGCTTTTAAAAATTCACCTTGCTCAATCACGTCCATGTGCTGCTTAATCGTGTGAAGCCTTTCAGGCGAAATATCAATGGTTAAACTCGGATAAATCATATCGTATAAAGAAACCAGCTCATTCCAAGTTTCATAGAACGCCGTTGATTCTGGATCTTTCACTTCCTTCTTCAATGCAGGAAATGACCCCATAATCGGCTTCTCTAACGAACCCCAAAGAGGCTCTGAACTAGATTGAATCGCATCGATCAGCATTCTAAACTGAGAGGCATATCGAAGTTTTTCGCGTTCATTTAAGTCTTCCTGCGGGAGTCCTTTAATGATATCTTGATAGCCAAGTGTAATTTGCCGGACCTGCGTATTCGTCAGAGTTCCACGCCAATTCTCAGCTTTAAATGTCTTTTCAACATACAATGCGACTTGTAGCGCCTCATCATATTTAGCTTGTCTCGTTAATTGAAAGATTGAATCTGATAGTTCCGTCAATTCTTGCAGCGCTTTAGCGGTTGTTTCCTCACCTTCCGCAGCAGCTGGATGTAAGACGAGAAAAAATAATAGAATCATCGCAATTGGCTTTCGTTTCATGCAAGTCCCTCCTAGCCCTTCTCCATACAGCGTATGAAGAAAAGGACAAGGTTAGACCAACATTGTTAAGGGAGTTCAAGCTTGGCCGATTTTTTGGAAATGACCAGATAATACGAAACGAGAAGAACAGCGATACTTAACCAAAATGTGACATAGCCAATCTCATTCGAATACGCAGAAAGCATAGAATAACGCGGCATCATACCAAATACATAATCAATCACATCATTATGTAAAATCCATATACCAGCGACAACCAAGTGGCGCATTTGAAAGCGGTAATATGGGGCAAATAATACAGCCTGAACCGCCATGGCAAAGTGTGAACCAATCAGCATATACCCTTCCCACGGAAAATCTTCAACAGAAACCAGCACGAAGATATTCATCCCTACGGCCCATAACCCATATTTGATCAAGGTGACAAGGGCAAGTGCTTCAAAATAAGGAGCGTGACGTTTCATCAGAAAAGCTAGTAATACAAATAAAAAGAAAAAGCTTGCCGTTGGGCTGTCTGGAACAAAAGGTAAAAAGATAGCCGGCGTCTCTACAAGCTGCGGAATATACCAGTAATAGCCGTACACAGTGCCAAGAAAATTGACAATGAGCACCAGCACAAGCATGTAGCGTGTGGCTAGCAGATATTGAATCCATCTCATATTTCTCTTCACTCACGATCTGTTAAAATCAGAAAAAAGCTGACAGCGCCAGCTTTTTTCTCCTTTGAGTATATCCTTGTACTTGCATTTAAACAACTGAATTATTTAGATTTGACCTCAGATAAATATTTCGAGAGTTTTTCAAGTTCTTCATCACTGCCTTTGAAGATGCCCTTAGGCATGTTTCCTTTTCCTTCTACAGCGATTTTCGCTATTTGTTCAGGTGTTAAGCCATTGTCAACAAGTGACGGCCCAGCTGCACCGCCTTGCATATTATCCCCGTGACAGGAGATACATGTCTGCTCTTGATAAATTTTATACTCTTCGGCTGAGGTGTCAATTTCTGCTTCTTTCTTAATTTCACCTTGCTTCGCTGCTGCTTCCCAATCATGAGTAGCAACAGATTCCCACGTTAAATATGTTGCTGCACCAACGGCAAGAATCATCATACCGACTGCAATCGGTCTTCTATATGGTCTACGTTCAGGACCAGAATCGAGAAATGGTGCGAGTAAAAGAGCACCAAACGCAATTCCAGGCATAATCATCGCGCCCACAACCGTATAGCTTCCTGCAGCAAATTCATATTTCAACAACTGGTACAAAAATAGGAAATACCAGTCTGGCAGCGGAATATAGCCCGTATCTGTTGGATCAGCCATCCGCTCAAGCGGAGGTGCATGAACAACAGTTAGGACAAGAAATCCAATTAAAAAAACGGCACCTACAAGCCATTCCTTTAAAAGAAAGTTCGGCCAAAAGGCTTCTGTTTTTCCCGGATATTCGGAATAGTCTTTAGGTATGTTAGGTTTTCTTTCTGCCGGTATTCTGGAATCTCCGACAAACTTCATCCCTTTTCCCCTATGCAAAGTCATCCCCTCCTCATTGAACATTCATCAAACGCAAAATTTTACAGCGGTCCAGAAATTCCTTGCTTACGAATCATAATAAAGTGGGCAGCCATCAGCCCAAATAATGCCGCTGGCAAGAAAAAGACATGGATAGCGAAAAATCTCGTCAGCGTTTGTGCTCCTACAATGTCAGGATGACCTGCAAGCAGCGTTTTAATCTCTTTTCCAATGAAAGGTGTCGCCTCTGCAATTTGAAGACCAACCTTCGTCGCAAACAGCGCCTTCATATCCCATGGTAAAAGATACCCTGTAAAACCAAGTCCAAGCATCACAAAGAAAATGAGCACACCTACAATCCAGTTTAGCTCTCTCGGCTTCTTATACGCCCCTTGGAAAAAGACCCGTAGCGTATGTAAAAACATCATCACGATTACTAGACTCGCACCCCAGTGGTGCATCCCTCTGACAATCTGTCCAAATGCGACTTCATTTTGCAAATAATAGACAGATTCCCATGCGTTTTTAATATCCGGCACATAATACATCGTTAAAAACATACCCGAAAGGACTTGAATGACAGTCACAAAAAACGTTAAACCGCCAAAACAATACACAAAAGCAGAGAAATGATGCGCTGGATTGACGTGCTCCGGCACTTCATGATCCGCAATATCTCTCCATATCGGTGTAATGTCTAGCCGCTCATCTACCCAATCATAAATCTTGTTAAGCATCGTTACCCTTCCCCTTTCGGCACAGCTTTTCCAAGATAGAGGTATCCGTCCTTCACTTGCTGCTTATAATGGTCAAGCGGCGCAAGCGGCGGAGTTCCGGGTACGTTTGTACCATCCTTGTCGTACAGCCCATAGTGACACGGGCAGAAAAATTTGTTTGGATTTTTCGGATCACTGTTCCAGTTCACTGTACATCCTAAATGTTTACAGATTGGCGATAAAGCGACAATTTCATCCCCTTCTTTGTACACCCATGCTGACCTAGATTCCTTTGACTCATACCATGCATCTACTTGGTCAATTTTAAAGTCAAAGCGCTTCGGTTCCTTTGTCAATTCATCCACACTGACAACTTGAACCATATCCTGATCCTCTGTTCCTTTTAGCACAGGGTCAAGCGCAAAGCGAACCATAGGCATGAGCATTCCAGCGGCCATAAATCCCCCCACGCCGGTCAACGTGTAATTCAAAAATTGACGCCTGGACACTCCATGTCTCTTCTCGCTCATTTTTTTCTCCCCCCCTCAGGTCGTCAGCTACTTTATAACTGAATTAGAAAAAATTTCATAAAACTAGGACACCCTCATAATATATCAATCTATTCACAAGGTCAACAGCCTAAAAAGCTATGTACAATGCAAATGTAAGGGTTTTTATGAAGGGTTCCATTTTTGTAACAAAAAGTTCAAAATTTGTTCTACACTGTCTTGAATGACTTTTTGTTTTAATTCGACCTTTAAATGCTCCAATGGAACCGGGTGCAGCAAAAATAGCGACTCATTCACTTCTAACTGCTCTTTCCACTGATGATCGGAAGTGATAAATACGACATGCTGAAAATGTTCTTGTAATGATTGTTTCACTGCAAGTATGTCGTCTTGTTTACGATCATTGACTTCTAAATATGTATGTGGAGGAAAAAGAAACACTCTGCCTTTTAGCTGCCTTTCAAGATCCTCTGCCACTAGAATTGTAAACTCCCCTAAAGATGCGGTTTGTTTAATTTGGTTTGCACTGATCCTAATTAATGGAATGATAGCGGTATCAATGTAATCTTTAGATTGTAAAAAGCGTTCCGCGTCCTCCGCCTGAAACTTCATCTAGTTCCCCTCTTTCATCACATAAGCCCTGCCTGAATAGGGCAAGGCTTATTGGCTGACTTTATGATAATAGGCTTAATTCTTTGGCTAACTTATTAAACGTTTCTTGATCATGACGGTCAAGCGCTTCATCTATTTCTTTCATAAGCCGTTCTTTTTGGAAAGTAGCGATAGAGTGCTCTAATACTTTCTCAGCAAGATCCTTATCTTTTTCATTTTCATAAAGATCTTTAGGAATATGAGGATTTGTTTCTAGAACGGCTGCATATTCCGGCGAACGATAAGCGGAGCGGAAATTCAACTGAATAAACAAATCTTGCTGTTTATTCAAACGAATATCATGAAATGATTTTTCAGCATCTGTCGTCATGATGTTTTCTTTATAAAATCTAAAGGGAACTTCATCCACACAGTGTGTTGACATAATAATTCCCCTTGGGCAAAATTCTGCTTGCTCTACAAAATGAACCTTTTCCATCAAAGAGTCGTGACTCATTAAATAATTTAATATCCAAACACATTCTCTTCGCTTTAACTGATAATGGTTTAAGAACCACCGGATAAATTCCTTTTTTTCATTGACAGAAACAGGGGTCTGCATGTTATTCCCTCCTCTATCGTAAATTAAATTGCTATACCTGAATTATTCAACAAACCAGTTCTTCATTCCTGCAAACTATAAGGAAATTTCGTCTTCAATTCTTAAAATTGTTTCTTGAATTTCTTCATTCACGCCATCTTTTTGAAGAACTTTACGTAATAACGGTAAGGCTTCTTTTTGTCTGCCTTCTTCTAAAAGGAACGAAGCGTATTCGTATAAAAAGTCACGGTCCTCATCAAAATCAGGCAGAGCAAGTTTGAAATACTCAGCTGCTTCTTCGTATTCCTCTCGTCCAACAGAAGCAGAAGCAGCATACCAGTTCCATTTTGGATCATCTTCTCCAAAACTCTTAACTTCTTTGATGACATCGAGAATGTCATCATACAGCTCTTCATTTAAATAGATCGCTAGCAGTGTTTGAACCGCTTCAATATATCCTGGATCAAGGGCGAGTGCTTCTTGAAGCAGCTTTTTCGCATCTTCCGAATCGCCATTTTTCAAAGCAATCTTTGCCCCATATAAATATAACTCTTTGTTATACTCATCCATTTTAATACCTTCTTTTACTGCCTCTAACGCCTCATGATATAGTCCTTCTTCCTCATAGCTTTTGGCTAAAGGCATATAAAGTGACGAATAAGATGGATCCATCTCTTTTAGTACTGAAAGCTGCTGAATAGCTGTCTTCGTTCTGCCAGCCCTCATTGCTGTAAATCCGTAGCCAAAGAGTGTATTTGGGTCTGCTTGATCCTTTACCGCCTTTTCATACCATTCAAGCGCATCTTCAAATTCTCCAGCTGTGCTTAACGATTCAGCGAGACGCTGATATACATTGACGCCGCCAACCTCATTTTGTTGATCGGCCACTTTGTAGAAATAATCGGCTGCTTTCTTTGAAAGACCTTGAGAAAAGTACAATTCACCTAACGCGAAGTCAATGACGGCTTCATTAGGTAATAATTCTTTCGCTTTTAAAAGCTTTTGTTCACTCACTTCAAATAGCCCTTGCATTTGATACAAATCCGCCATTAACAATAAACTCTCTGGATACGCATCGTCATCTTCAGGAATCGTTTCAAGTACAGCAATTGCCTTCTCTTCTTCATCAGAGTCAATGAGTAGCTCTGCATAAAAACAGGTTAATCCAGTTTCCTCTGGATATAAATCATGTAAATCACTGATGAGATTCCGCGCTTTGCCAATATCTCCCCACTCATAATATAACTGAGCTGCCTGCGCCTTTTCTTCATCGTGTAGATGCTTCTCTGCTTGTGCAAGTGTTTGGAGTCCTTTTTCAGTCTCACCTGCCTCAACTAATTTTATGGCTTCTTGTAATGAACTATTCAAATCAAACCGTTCCTTTCTGTTTCCAAAAACCTAAACTGTTGTTACTTCATATCATAATCGACAGCTGCATATCCAGCAAATATGTTGCTCTTTTCACATGAAGCCATTTTTGTCTTTTAAAGACTCTTTTTCAATCAATACTTTACTAAACTGACGATTTGTAAACCGTAAACGCTAAAAAATCATGTTTGAATCAACAAAACGTTTTTTTTCAAGGTTTCACCTTGAGACAAGCTATGCTATCATTCTTTCAAATATGCAAAAGGAAAGAAAAAGCCTGAGGAAATCCTCAGACTGTTTTCGTTAAGTATTCAATGTGTTCAAAGAAATTTGGATAAGATACACGCACTGCATCTGTATCTTCAATTTCAATTGCTTGCTCTGTGATACATGCAGCAATTCCTAACATCATACCAATTCGGTGATCTCCGTAGCTGGAGACGACTGCGCCGCCCTTAAGGCTGGTTTTACCATGAATCTTCATTCCATCATCAGTTGCTTCAATATGAGCACCTAGTTTTTTAAGTTCTGAAACGACGGTATCAATTCGATTGGTTTCTTTTACTTTTAACTCAGCCGCATCTTTAATGATCGTTGTTCCTTCTGCTTGAGTAGCTAGAAGCGCAATAATAGGAATTTCGTCGATGAGTCTGGAGATGATATCACCAGAAATTTCAATCCCTTTTAAGGAAGAGGTAGAGATGATTAAATCACCGTATGGTTCTCCGCCTTTTGCATCCACTTCATGAATGTCCAGGTTCGCACCCATTTGCTTCAGTACATCTATAATGCCAGTTCTTGTTTTGTTTAAGCCGACATTTTTCAATACAATCCGGCTGTTTGGAACGATAGATCCAGCTACTAGGAAAAAGGCAGCTGAAGATATATCTCCTGGGACAAATATATCTGTCGCTTTTAATGTTTGTCCCCCTTCAATGGAGACACTTTGTGCGTCTTCATGTAGCGAGACACCAAACATTGAGAGCATTCTTTCGGTATGATCTCTTGATTTATGGGGCTCAGTTAACGTCGTTGTTCCTTCTGCTTGCAGTCCAGCTAAAAGGACAGCCGACTTAATTTGCGCACTTGCAACCGGAGACTTGTAAGAGATGGCTTTTAGATTGCCCCCGCGTATAGAAAGTGGTGTATACTCGCCATTTGCTCTGCCATCTATTTTGGCGCCTAATTGTCTTAGCGGACCTGTTACTCGTTTCATTGGTCGTTTGGCAATACTTTCGTCACCGATCAGCGTACTGTGGAACTCACAGCCAGCTAAGATTCCCATCATTAAACGAATGGTGGTGCCAGAATTACCAACATCAAGGATATCACTCGGCTCTTTAAGCTCTTTCAGTCCTTTGCCGTGAATGACAACATCTGTTCCTTTTTGTTCGATGTCTACACCCATCTTTCTAAAGCAATCAATCGTACTTAAACAATCAGCTCCAGGAAGAAAGTTTTTCACTACTGTTGTCCCATCAGCGATAGCACCAAACATCACGGATCTATGAGAAATGGATTTGTCGCCAGGAATATGAATTTCTCCGTTCATAGGAGCATGTTTATGAATTTTCATGTTCGTCACCTCAGTCAGCATAAAATGTATCGTAATTCGCTCTATTTTTTATACAGAGTTCTGCCCGCTTGCGATCGTCATCTGTTTGAAAACTAATGCGTAAAATCCCGTTAATGTCTTCACGTGTTTCAATAATACGGATATTCGTAATACTAATATTTTCACTTGCTAGATAACCTGTAATTTCAGAAATAACACCAGGATGATCCGGAACATCCACATAAAGATCATAAAAAGCAGGGATCGCTCCTTTTTTTCTTAGAGGAAGGCCGTCACGATATTCCTTTGCATCTTGAAAATAAGAGAATAATCTCTCAGCGTCTTCTTGCTGCACAAAGGATTCGATGCGCTCAATCTCTTTTTTCCATTCCTGGAATCTGTCTAAAATCTTGTTTTTATTGTGCAAAAGGATATCGCGCCACATGGCAGGATTACTTGATGCAATACGGGTAATATCCCGAAATCCACCAGCTGCAAACCGTTTGACAAGAGGAAATTGCTCTTCAAAATGGTGCGCTTGATGCACAAGACTAGCCGCGACTATATGCGGAAAGTGACTGATGACACTTGTCACGGCGTCATGTTCTTCCGGCGTCATTTCTATAAAATGAGCATTCGTTCCCTTCAGCAATTCCATCAAACGATCAATAGCCTGACGACTTGTTACCTTTGCTGGCGTTAAAATGTAGAATGCATTTTCAAATAAGAAGTCTTTCGCTGCAATGACACCTGATTTATGAGAACCGGCCATTGGATGTCCACCAATAAATTGGTAGTGATCAGGCAGCGTTTTTTCCGCAAAATTAACAACCTTCTGCTTTGTGCTACCCACATCCGTAATCGTTAGCTCTCTTTCAATTCCAGATGCTGCAATATCACTTAGCATTTTGATTGTTTGTTGAACTGGCGTTGCCAAAATAATGGTTGCTGATTCATGTAAACCTTCCATAAATGAATCGGCTGTTGCATCAATGATGCCAAGCTTTGTTGCAGCAACCATTTGCTCTTTAGCAACATCATAGCCTACAATTTTTTTATGAGGAAACTCTTTTTTAATTGACAGTGCAATGGAACCGCCAATTAAACCAAGTCCAGCGATTAATATGGTTTCGTTTGCTTCATTCATGTTCATCACCTGATTTTTCGTGAAAATTAAACAAGCCGTTTCAATAGCTGATATGTATAGTGGATGAGCTACAACGAAAGCCATATCCTATAAACAGGATATGACTTCATTGTTATGCTACGCACGAATGCCTTCTAATAAATTGGCGAGTGTAGTTAAAATTTCTTCATTTTGCTCCTTCGTTCCAACAGTAATACGCAAAGAAGTTGGAAAGCCGAGTGCTTTACCAGAACGAACAATATAGCCTTTTTTCAATAGGGCATTGAACAGTTCATCTGCATCTCTTTGAAAATCAATCAGCACAAAGTTTGTTTGAGATGGATAGATAAACAGCCCAAAGCGGTCTGCAAATGCTTGATATTGCTTGAGACCTGCTTCATTTTTTTGTCTGCACGATTGAATGAAGTCTTGATCTTTTATAGCAGCACGCGCAGCTGCCTGAGCGATACGACTTGTATTAAATGGCTCTCTCGCTGGTTCAATGGCAGTAATCAGTTCCTCTGACGCAATCCCGTACCCTACTCGAAGTGCTGCCAGTCCATATGCTTTAGAAAACGTTCGGAGCACAATGACATTTTGATAGGAGTTTAATAAAGATAAACTATCCGGAAAGTCTTCCGCACGAACATATTCAAAATACGCTTCATCTAGAACGACAAGCACGTGAGCTGGCACTTGATCTAAAAATGACACGAGCTCAGATTCTGACAAATGATTTCCCGTCGGATTATTTGGATTACATACCCAAACAACCTTCGTGTTTTCATCAATCGCAGCCAGCATCCCCTTCAGATCATGAGCTCCTCCGTCTAAAAGCGGCACTTCACGAATTTCTGCATGTTCAATCACTGCATTGTGACGATATTGCGGAAAAGATGGAGATGGGATAACGGTATTTGTATGTTGGTCAAGGAATGCTCTAGCAATAATTTGCACAAGTTCATCTGAGCCATTCCCGAAAATTAATTGTTTTTCATTTACTTGAAGAAATGCAGCTAGCTCCGATCTTAACTCTGCGCTGTATCCATCTGGATAAATCGCTAAGTGTTCGAGCTCAGCTTGTATGGCCTCTTTTGCATGTGTGGAACATCCAAAAGGGTTTTCATTTGAAGCCAATTTCACAATTTTATCTAATTGATATTCTTTTTTGACCTCTTCAATTGGTTTCCCAGGTTGATACGGTTTTAGTTGTTTTAATTGATCTTTGATTTGCAACATGTTTCACCTCATTTGAATGAATAGAGGGGACTAAACGTTTTTGCATATGTTTCAAATTCTCTTAGTGCCTCCTGACGTGTATCACTTGCGATCAATTGTTCTTGAAGCTCTTCAATTTTTTTCACAAGGGCACTGCCTACAACGACACCATCACTTATTTTATTCATTGAGTCAACCTGTTCTCTTGTTGAAATGCCAAAACCTACAGCAACCGGAATTTGACTCTGCTGTTTGACTTGCTGAATAAAATCAGTAATCGACGCGTCAAAGGATTGTCTGACACCTGTAACGCCGAGAGATGAAACACAATACACAAAACCTTCTGCCTGCTCTACAATTTTTTCTAATCGCTCCTTGCTTGTTGGTGCAACGAGCGATATATATGAAATGTCATGTGTTTGACAGTTCTTCTGAAGCTCGCTGCTCTCTTCAAACGGCAAGTCGGGTGTTAAGAGTCCCGAAATATGATTTTTGCGCAGTAAAGCGAAAAAGTATTCTGTGTCTAATTGTAACACAGGATTATAATACGTAAATAGAATTAGAGGAATTTTTACACCGTTTTTTTTCATCTTCCCTGCTAATTCTATCGCTTTTACGATATTCATGCCATGATGTAAAGCTCTTTTAGAAGCTCTTTGAATCACAGGACCGTCCGCTAATGGATCGGAATAAGGAACACCTAATTCAATCGCATGTGCACCCGCTGCTTGAAGAGCGACGGCTAAATCAATGGTCACCTCTTCTGATGGATCACCTGCCGTGATAAAGGGAATGAATAATTTCTCACCTTGTTCTAATTGAAATGTGATCATTTTGTTTCGCCCTCACTTTCAAGCACATTCATTAATGTATGCACATCCTTATCTCCTCTTCCTGACAAGCAGACAAGGACAATGTCGTCTTCATTCATGTTCTGGCTCACTTCAAACGCTTTGGCTAAAGCATGTGCCGATTCAATCGCTGGCAGGATGCCTTCTTTTTCTGTGAGCAGCTTTAATGCATCTAGGGCTTCTTGATCTGTGGCACTCACATATTGAACCCGTCCGCTCGCATGCAAGTATGCGTGCTCTGGTCCAATTCCAGGATAATCTAAACCCGCCGAAATAGAATATGGCTCAATAATTTGACCAAATTCGTCTTGAATTAAGTATGTCAAAGATCCATGTATGACACCTTTTGTTCCTTTTGTGATGGTTGCTGCATGAAGCGGGGTGTCAATTCCTTTCCCAGCAGCTTCTACGCCAATGATATCGACCTCTTCATCTAGGAACGCCCGGTACATGCCAATGGCATTACTACCGCCGCCAACACAGGCAATGACTTTATGAGGAAGCCGGCCTTCCTTTTCAAGTATCTGTGCTTTTGCCTCATCACCGATCATCCGCTGGAATTCACTGACGATTTGAGGATATGGATGAGGCCCTACAACTGATCCAATCATATAAAAATGGTCACTGCAGTGCTGAACCCAGTAACGGATGGCTTCATTGGTTGCATCTTTTAATGTTCCGTTCCCGCTTGTGACAGGTATGACCTCAGCGCCGAGCAGTTTCATTCGGAACACATTGAGGGATTGTCTTTCCACATCTTCTTTCCCCATAAATACAGTGCAGGATAAGCCGAATTTTGCTGCCACAGTGGCAGCAGCTACGCCGTGCTGTCCTGCTCCTGTTTCGGCGATGATGTTTGATTTCCCCATTTTTTTCGCTAGCAGCGCCTGCCCAAGCGCATTGTTAATTTTATGAGCGCCTGTGTGATTTAAATCTTCTCTTTTCAAGTAGATTTTTGCGCCCCCGAGATATGCAGATAATTGATCCGCGTATGTGAGGGCAGTCGGTCTGCCTGAATAGTTTTGCAGAAGCGATATATACTCCTTTTGAAAAGCAGGATCTTCTTTTAATTCACGAAAAGCTTGTTCGATTTCTTCTAGTGGCTGCATGAGCGTTTCAGGAACAAATTTCCCTCCGAATTCTCCATATCTGCCAAGCTCATTTGGATATGCGTACATCGTTTAACATCCTTTCTTCGAGCGCTTTTATCTTTGTCGTGCTTTTCTTCCCGTTTTCTTCTATTCCGCTTGAAAGGTCAATGGCGTCTGGACCATAAGCAAGCAGGTCTGTTATTGTTTCTGGCGTCACCCCGCCTGCAATCACGCAAGTTTTCCCCAGCTGTTTTGCGTGCTGAACATATGAAGGCACCGCCTCCCATGCAAAAGCTGTTCCAGAACCGCCCCTCATTCCCTTTACTTTCGAATCAATGAGAAAACCATCGACAAATGGCGCGAATGTCGTCATATTTTTAAGTGTGTCGTTTAAATGGGGCTCGTGATGGAACACTTTCCAAACTGCAGCCCCTGTTTGTTGTTTGATTTCCATTGCATCTTCTGGTGTCTCATCTCCATGAAGCTGCACGATATCTAAGGGTAGGTCGTTTGCGATATCACACACTCTCTGTATCTTTTCATTCACAAACACACCCACAATATCTTTCGTGCAATTGACTTGTGACAGCCAGTGCTTTATTTGATCTGGATGGACCTCTCTTTTACTTGGCGCAAGGATAAATCCGATGGCATCCGCATGAGATTGCGAGATGCAAGCGACATCCTCTTGTGAGACAGCTCCGCAATATTTTAAATAAGGCTTCATTCTATTCATTCTCCAAACAATGCCTGAACGGCTTTTTCCTGTGATGGTTCTCTCATGAAAGATTCACCAACAAGGACAGCACCTGCTCCATGCTGTTTCACATAGGTCAGGTCATCAAATGTCTGAATGCCGCTTTCACTCACTAGTAATACATCCTTTGGAACAAGTGGTGCGATTTCTTTTGTTTGTTCGAGTGTTGTTGTAAATGTATTTAAATTCCGGTTGTTCACTCCAATGATCTCAGGAGTAAACACATTCAAAATATTCGCTAGTGTTTGTGCTGCATGTACTTCAACGAGGACATCCAGCCCTTTTTCGCTTGCTTCAATATAAAGCTCGTGCAGTTTTTTCGGTTCAAGTACTTCTCCAATCAATAAAATGGCATCAGCCCCTATGCGTTTTGACTCTTCTACTTGTATGGAGTCAATAATGAAATCTTTTCTTAAAATAGGGCGTGTGATGTGTTCTTTGATAAGGGACAGGTACTCGTTTTTCCCTTGGAAAAACGGTTCATCCGTTAAGACAGATAGACAATCTGCGTTTGATGATTCATATGCTTTTGCTGTCTGTAAAGGATCAAAGTTAGGCTGAATGACTCCTTTTGAGGGAGATGCTTTTTTCACCTCAGCAATGAGTCCGATTGAGCGGTGAGGGTTCATCAGTGCTTCTTTAAATGATCGTCTTTCAAAATGTCCATCAGCAGGTAATTGCAAGGTTTGGACATGTTCTTTTTTGCGGGTAATAATGTCATTAAGCATAGATCTCTTCCTCTTTCGTTTTTTGTTTTAAACGGGCTAATTGTTCTTTGGCTGCCCCGTTTTTAATCGTTTCTAACGCTTTGATTGTTCCTGCCATCAAACTCTCTGACTTTCCTGCCACATATAAAGCGGCTCCTGCGTTCAGCGCTGTAATATGAAGGGGCGCTCCTCCTGTTTGATGATTCAATATATTCTGAATCAATTTGGCACTTTCTTCCGGTGATTGAACCTGAATGTCTGATAAATGCCCTTTTTCAAGTCCAAAGTCTTCTGGGTTTAACGTATATTCTGTCATCACATCTTTTTTAAGTTCAATAACATACGAATTCGCTGTAATGGTTAATTCATCCAGTCCATCTTCTCCGCAAACAAACAGCACATGTTCTGGCTCTAAAGGGGCAAGCGCTTTTGCCATGAGCTTTGCCTTTTCCTTTGAATACACACCGATGATTTGCTTTTTGGCTTGCATCGGGTGGCAAAGCGGCCCTAATAGGTTAAATACCGTCCGAAATCCGAGCTGCTTGCGAACAGCTGCTACTTGTTTCATAGATGAATGATAGAGAGGGGCGAATAAAAAGCCCATGTTTTTCTCTTGTATTTGCCGTCTTGTTTCTTCAGGTGTGGACTGAATTTGAATGCCAAGGCATTCTAGCACGTCGGCACTTCCGCTTTTGGATGAGACCGAACGATTTCCATGTTTGGCGATTTTAGCACCGGCGGCGGAAGCAACGATGGCGGCGGCGGTTGATATATTAAATGTCGATAAACCATCGCCTCCCGTTCCGCACGTATCAACGACATCAAGCGATCCTTCCATTGGCGCTGCATTTTTCCTCATGGCTTTCACAAATCCTGTCATCTCTTCAGAGGTTTCCCCTCTATGTGCTAAAATGGCAAGACTGGCAGCGACTTCAGCATCTGTTAAAGAGCCGCTCATCATATCATGCATCAGCCGGTTCGCTTCATTTTCTGATAGACATCCTCCATTAACAAGAGCTGATAGTCGTTGATTCATCTTGCACACTCTCCTTCTCTGAAAAAATTTGTTCAGCAAGCTGAATGGCTTTCAAAAGTGCCCCGGCCTTGTTGCATGTCTCTTCCCATTCGTTTTCCGGAACAGAATCAGCGACAATGCCAGCACCTGCTTGTATAGAAGCGGTTTGATTTTTCACACTCATCGTGCGAATGGTAATACAGGAGTCAATATTGCCGTCAAATCCAATATAAGCAATACAGCCACCATACGTTTCTCTTGGCTCAGGCTCCATTTCATTTAATAATTGCATCGCCCTAATTTTCGGAGCACCTGTCAATGTACCTGCTGGGAAAGCGGACATGAGCGCATCAACTGGATGCGTATCTTGCTTCAGCTTTCCTGTCACAATAGAGATGATGTGCATGACGTGTGAAAAGTTCACGACTTTTGTAAAAGTCGGGACGGACACGCTGCCGTATTCTGCCACGCGTCCAACATCATTTCGGGCAAGATCTACTAACATGTAGTGTTCTGCTTTTTCTTTTTCATCATCTAGCAGTTCTCTTGCTAAAGCAGCGTCTTCTTCTTTTGACATTCCTCGTTTTCTTGTACCTGCAATTGGATGAATTTCTAAGTGCCCATTTTTCGCATGGATTAATCGTTCTGGCGAGCTGCCGACTAAGTCTCGATCTTTTAGTTTCATAAAATACATATACGGAGATGGATTGACAATCCGAAGCACGCGATACAATTCAAATGAGCTCACCGTCACAGGAATGTCAAAGCGCTGTGATAGTACACCTTGGAAGATATCGCCTGCTCTAATGTACTCCTTGATTTTTTCGACGTCCTTTAAAAATTGCGATTTTTCATATGTTGAAGTCACCTGTTCAAAGGACGGCGCTTCGTTCATATTCCCTGATAAAATCAGTTCTTTCATATCAATCTTTGTGTGAAGCTGCTGAATCATACGTTCGAGTCGTTTTTGATTTTTCTTATATGCTTGTATTTTTTCATCCTCTGTCTCATGACCGGACAGCTGAGTATATTGAATAAAATGAACATGATTTGTTTCGTGGTCAAACGCAATCATCGTTTGACAAACAAATAATGTGCAATTATCTGTTGTTGATGCCTTCTTATGTGGCATGACAGAAGGTTCGATGTTTGGGATAAGGTCGTAGCTTAAGTACCCAACAGCTCCGCCTGTAAACGGGATATCAACATCCGGCGTCTTGATTTGATATTGCTCTTTCATCCAGTCGAGTAAATCTTTCAGTTCTGCTTTTTGCATCACTGCCTCTCCCGTAGCGTCACGTGCAACATATTGGCCTTCTTCATCATGTAAAGTTAAAAAAGGGTGTAATCCGATGAAGGAATATCTCGACCAACTGGAAGATTCGTCTTTGCTTTCTAGTAGATACACAATATCCTGTTTCAGTTTCTCAACAATTTGAATCGGTGACAGGGTATCTACTGTAATGGTTTCAACAATCGGAATCGTTTTGTAAGACGTACTGTCTTTTAAAAATTGAGTCAGGTTTGATTGGGAATTCATAAGCACACTCCTTAAATGGGATTAAGGAGAATGAGGGGACATATAGAGGGTTTGTATGAGTATACGAAATAAGCCTAAAAGAGGCTCGCTCTTTTAGGCAGTATGATTAAATAGAAGTATCGTATCTCTGCTCAACTCTACTCATCTCAACTACCCTAGTCTCATTCTCATCTTCTCTAAGCTTGCAATGCCGTTTACACCTGTATGTAAACTTCGGCTGTTCATATCGTATTATAACTCTTTGTTTTTTGTCAACTGTAAATCAGGACGAAGCGTGACGGCTCCTTCCAAGTATACATGCTGTATATCTTCCTGCTTTGTATCTGTCTGGACGGTCATTAAGACGCGAATGCACTGCTTTAAGCCTCCATGAATGTCCAGCTCCTGCATACAAGTGACAGGCACATAGGTCCAGCCTTCAAACTGACGAAGTGCTTTTGCCGGAAAAACGGAGTGAATATCTTGTGTAGCTGAAATCAAGATCTGCACGACACGTTCTGGATCTACTTGGTTTTTTGAAATGATGGCTTCTAGCAGCTGTTTCGTTTTGTTTAACACTTCTGTTTCTGTATCTTCTGTTACGGTTGTAGCCCCACGTATCCCGCGAAACATCACAGACATCCCTCCTCCCGTTTCCATTCTTCGAGCCAGTGATATAGCTCATCTTTTGTGAAAGCTTGCAAGGTGACGTCTCCAATTTGTTTTAATAAAACAAATTGAACGCTCCCGCCTCTTGCCTTTTTATCGCCAATCATGCGATCGACAAATGTAGTAGTTGAAATATCTTGCGTGACTTGTACCGGGAATCCTAATTCTTTCATCCACAGTTTGAATTTCTCACGATTTAAGCTGAGTCCTAGCTGCTTTTCACTCACATATAAAGCAAACTGCATGCCAATCGCAATGGCATCTCCATGCGTGATGGTTCCGTATCCATACTCTGCTTCAATGGCGTGCCCAAGTGTGTGTCCAAAATTCAAAAATGCACGTACACCTTGTTCTTTTTCATCTTCTTGGACAATCGACGCTTTCACTTGAATCCCTTGATACAGCATATGTGCCAGCTCGCCCTTTGATAATTCCGTCAAAGAACGAATGGACATCAGTTCTGATAAAAAGTCTTCACTTGAAATCAGCGCATGCTTGATGACCTCGGCAAAGCCCGATCTCAGCTCTGTTTGTGAGAGCGTCTCTAGCATACTTGTATCATAGATGACGGCCGCCGGCTGATGAAACGCACCAATCAAATTTTTGCCGAGCGGATGATTGATTCCTGTTTTTCCGCCGACTGCACTGTCATGTGCAAGGAGCGTGGTTGGAACTTGAATAAAATCAATGCCTCTCATATAAGTGGAAGCAGCAAAGCCAGCCAAGTCCCCAATCACCCCGCCTCCAAGCGCAATGATGCAGGAGGAGCGGTCGAGCTGAAATTGGATGGCTTTCGTATGAATCTGCTCAAACTGCGTAAAAGCTTTTGATTGCTCTCCGTTTGGCACAACCACTTTTTGCACAGACCATTTCTGCTTCAGTAGTTGAACCATTTCATCTCCGTAAATGGCATCAACGGCTGAATCTGTCACGACGAGGAGCTTCGTAAAGGAACGCCCAGTGGAAGTCATCAAGTCTACAATATTGTGTCTAATCCCGTCACCGATATATACAGGATAAGTGGCTGAAGACGTCTTCACTTCCAGTGTTTTCATTAAAACTCCCTCTGAAGCTGGCGCATTTTGTCAACATTTTCTTTAATCCGGTCAATTTGGTCAAGACCAAACTGCTCTACCACTGCATTGGCAATTTCCCAAGCGACCACCGCTTCTGCCACAACACTTGCGGCTGGAACAGCGCAGCTATCAGAACGCTCAATACTTGCAGAGAACGGTTCTTTCGTTTCAATGTCAACGCTTTGCAGAGGCTTATAAAGCGTTGGGATTGGTTTCATAACCCCTCTTACGACAATCGGCATGCCTGTTGACATTCCGCCTTCAAGACCGCCTAAACGATTTGTTTTTCTCGTATAGCCCTTTTCCTCATCCCAGATGATTTCATCATGGACTTCACTGCCATATTTAGAAGCTGCCTCAAAGCCAATACCGAATTCCACGCCTTTAAAAGCGTTGATGCTAAGTACAGCGCCAGCAAGCTTGCTATCTAATTTGCGGTCATAGTGAACATAGCTGCCGACTCCAACTGGCATGCCTTCAACGATCACTTCAACAATGCCGCCAATTGAATCACCGTTTTTCTTGGCTTCGTCAATGGCATCCATCATTTTTGGACCAGCTTCACTGTCATAGCAGCGAACAGGTGATTCTTCTGTTACTTTTTGCAAATCTTCAATAGATTCATATGCAGTATGAGCTGCTTTCACTCCGCCGATTTCAAGGACGTGACCAGCTACTTTGATTCCAAGGTGGGCTAAAATTTGTTTGGCTACTGCTCCTGCTGCAACACGAACTGTTGTCTCACGCGCTGATGAACGCTCTAATACATTACGCATATCACGGTGGCCATATTTAATCGCTCCATTTAAATCCGCATGCCCAGGTCTTGGACGAGAGATTTGACGCTTCATCTCACTCTCTTCTTCTTCGGTAATCGGCTCTGCTCCCATCACCTTTGTCCAGTGCTTCCAATCATTGTTTTCAACGACAAGTGTAATAGGAGAGCCTAATGTTTTCCCATGGCGAACACCACTTAACACTTTCGCTTGATCTTTTTCAATCTGCATTCTTCTTCCGCGGCCATGACCTTTCTGCCTTCTAGCCAGTTCATAATTGATGTCATCCTGCTCTATGTAAAGTCCCGCTGGAACTCCTTCAATAATAGTGGTCAATTGTGGACCATGTGATTCACCTGCTGTTAAGTACCTCATGACTTATTCTCCCTTCATCGCATTAACGCTTTTAAGTAAAAATATAATAACACACTTACTACTAAAAAGTCAGCTAGATCCCCTTCTTTTGATAAAAGAAAGTGTCTGCTGATGTCAGTCCAAACTTTTCTGGATGAAAAATTTGTTCTGTAGAACCAACAAATAGCACGCCGTTTTTCTTTAAGCTGTTGCTCATTTTTAAGTAAATTTCTTCCTTTGCCTCTTCTGTGAAATAAATAAGAACATTTCGGCAGACGATGAGATCAAGCTGCTTTTCATATGGATCTGCTAATAGGTTGTGTTTCTTAAATTGTATATGCCTTCTGATCTCATCTTTCACCGTGTAAAATGAAGCATCTTCTTTTGTGAAATATTTTTGTTTGATCTGTTCAGGCACCTCTTGAAGGGAGCGTTCATGGTATCTCCCTTTTTGCGCTGATTGAAGGACTTTATCATCAATATCTGTTGCGATAATTTGGAAGTCCTTTACAAGGGGATGGCTTGAAAGCAGCATCGAAAGGGTATACGGCTCTTCTCCAGTCGAACATGCTGCACTCCAGATCTTTAGACTCCCACTGTTTTTCGAAAGCAGCGGAAGGATTTTTTGATCAAGTACTTCCCAACGCTGATAGTTTCGGTAAAATTCTGACACATTAATGGTCATTCGGTCCATCGTTTCTTCTAGTAGTGCTCTGTCCTTTTCAAGAGCAGCTGCGAATGCTTCAAAATCTTTATATCCTTTTTTATCATATAGTGATGTTAATCTTCGTTTCATTTGTGCTTCTTTATATAAATTCAGATCAACCCCAGTCAGTTTTTTCCATTTTCCAACAAATACTTGATATTGATCCATCAATGTCCTCTCCTGTCTCATCTATCTTTGTCCTAGTATAGCTGTTTTTATCAAAAATTTGTATCATCTCATGCGAATTTCGTATAGAAACCTCAATATAAAAAAGCCAAAGTGATCATTTGATGAACACCTTGGCTTGAACATTAATAAATCCAGCTTGAGATCGTTTGATCCCATTTTGTCAGTTCTTCTTGTTTAAAGAAAAGATTGATCTCTCTTTCAGCACTTTCTGGTGAGTCTGAGCCATGGATAATGTTTTTGCCAACGGTTAATCCATAGTCGCCTCTTATCGTACCCGGAAGTGCTTCCTTCGGATTTGTTTTTCCGATAATTTGCCTTGTTACATCGACTACCTGTTCACCTTGCCATACCATTGCAAATACAGGTCCTGACGTAATAAAGTCAACCAATTCCCCGAAAAATGGTTTTTCTTTATGTTCTCCGTAATGTGTTTCTGCCACTTCTTTCGGAATACTCATGAGTTTAGCACCAACAAGCTGGAGCCCCTTTTTTTCGAATCTTGACACAATTTCACCGATTAATTGTCTTTCCACACCATCAGGTTTGACCATAAGAAATGTTTTGTCCATATACGTTTTCCACCCCGTCGTTATGTATGTATAGGCTTACATTGTTACAAAGTGATCGTATCATTTTTTTTTGTAATAATCAATTTTTGACAAAAATTTTCACAAAAAAACCAATCAACTAGAAGTTGATCAGAATTTTCGTTTTCCAATATACTTTGCAATTGAGGCTAAAGACGATTTAGCCCGCCCGCGCGGAAGCAGATCAAGCTGTTCAAATGCTTTTTTCAAATACATTTCACTCACTCGAATGGACCGGTCGATGGCATCTGTTTGTTTGAGATGTTCAATGACAGGCTTCAGCTGTTTTTCTGTCGTTTCACTATTGACAAGCTTCAACTGACCTTCTAATGTTGGATTCTGAAGTGCATATAAAACGGGGAGGGTCACATTCCCTTGTAAAAGATCTCCGCCAACAGGCTTGCCTAATTCTTCTTCAGTTGACGTGAAATCAAGAACATCATCAATGATCTGGTAAGACATGCCGACATAGTATCCAAACCAGTAAAGGGCCTTATGTGTTTTTTCATCTGTCCCTGCTGCTATTGCACCTAGTTGGCAGCTGCCTGCAATAAGCAGGGCTGTTTTCCGCTTGATTCTTCTTAAGTATGTACGAAGGTTTTGATCCATGTTGTATTTGTCTTTTACTTGCTCAATTTCACCGAGACAGAGCTCAACGACCATTTTTGACAAAATTTCATGTGCCATTGGGTGATTGATTTTTGTCATGTACTCAAGCGATCTTGCAAATAAGTAATCCCCTGTGTACATGGCAATTCTGTTGTCCCATTTTGCCTTAATGGTTGGTTTTCCCCTTCTTAATTCTGCATCATCAATGACATCATCGTGAACAAGCGACGCCATATGAATTAATTCCAGCGCTACGGCTACGTATTTAATTTTATTAATGTCATAGTCGCCAAACATGCCTGAAAGGAGAACAAAAACGGGGCGGATTCGTTTTCCGCCCGCTTGCAGCAAATGAAGACCCGCTTCACTTAATAATGCATAATCAGAGCGAACTGTTTGTTCAAGCTCTTTTTCGATGATATCGATATCATGATTTAAAAAAGAGATCATTGCTTTTAGTTTCATTATTTTCACCCAAATATCGTTTATTCAAAGCTTTTTGCCGATATGTGTTGCTGCTACACCGCCTGTAAATGGATGATACGTGACATCTGACAGACCAGCCTCTTCAAAAAGAGCCGCCAGCTCTTTCATGCCAGGGAACGTTTTGGCTGATTCTTGAAGCCATGAATACTCCTGATAGCTTTTGGCAAACAGCTTGCCAAAAAGCGGCATAATGTATTTGAAATAGACATAATATCCTTGTTTAAACCCAATCATCTCAGGCTGTGATGTTTCAAGGCAGACAACCATCCCCCCAGGCTTCACCACGCGCGTCATTTCCTTCAGCACCGTTAAGTAATCAGGGACATTTCGAAGTCCAAAGCCGATCGTGACATAATCAAATGAGTCATCCTCAAAAGGAAGCTCCATTGCATTACCGTGAAGCAGTTCAATTTGATTGTAGCCGCCTGTTTTTACCTTCGTTTCCCCAACACTCAGCATATTTTTACTGAAATCAAGGCCTTTGACCTCGCCATTTTCTCCAACGGCATCTGCAAGCGCAATGGTCCAATCGGCTGTCCCGCAGCATACATCTAATGCTTTGGCTCCTTTTTGAACATTCATAAGCTTCATTGTTTTATCGCGCCATTTTTTATGCTGCTTAAAGCTAATGACAGAGTTCATTTGGTCATAGTTTTTATAAATTTTTTCAAATACACCGTGTACTCGCTGTTCTTTTGATTGCTGCATGTCTTACCCTTCTTCCACTTTCTGATGGTACGCAGGTTCATTTTTCATATGATCCAAGCGATTTAATAGCTCTTTTTGAACGACCGGAGATGAAACAAGATGCTGCTGGATGGATCGTCTGGCTTCTTCATACCCTTCATTCTCAAAGTTGTCAAAACATGTATAGGCGTCCGTATAGCTATCGTTCAAAAAAAGTTTTAAATGTTTGTCGTCTTCTGCTTGTTTCATAAAACGCTTATACACAAGGAAGCGACTTGCAATTTCATTCCAATGCGTTAATTGAAAGTGCTCAGAAATTCTTTGGAATAGCGCAGATTCCACCGTAGCTACACTTTTGTAAAAGCGGGCTGCATCTTGAATGGACCGATCATACAGTCTAATTTTATGTTCATTAATCTCTTTGATCGCCGTAGCGAGTGTGCGGATCATGTAAATGTCTTTCATGTCAGAGAGAAGAGAATAATAGAGACCGCTGAAATAGTCTCCAGCTAGGATGGTCAGCTGACGATTTTTGAATTCGTCTTGTTTGATGGCTGCAGCAGTTGTGACTTCGTCATGGGTATCAAGGGCAATTTGCACAAGCATCGCCGTTAAAATATAATTTTCTTTTTTCTCAGCATCGATTTGAGCTTCATCAAACATTGCATGGAAAAGAAGGAGCTTGTCTTCATCGATGAGCGGCGCACGCAAATGCTTGGCCAAATAAGGATGAGAAAGCTTTTTATTTAATTTTATATTCAGATTCGATAAAATTCCGTAGATGTCTTGCAAAGATATCACCCTTGTCCCAAAAATTACAGTTTCATATGTAGTCCTGCACATTGTATAGACATTTATTATACCATATCAAGTCTGACTTTCATGCTATCAAGTGCATACTCGTGCGTTATTTCTTTGCTTCGCTTTGAATTTCACCGAAGCTTGTTTGAATGACAGCATCGCCTCTTACTTTGATGGCTGATGTATGCTCAGTAAATTGTGCGATAATGACTTCACCTTTATCAAGTTTTTCGGAATGGTGAAATCTTGTATCAGAGCCTCTAGTTAAGCCGATTACATTTACACCATTATCAATGGCTTTAATCACCACAAAATCAGATGCTTTATTTTCACTCAATCTGTTCACCTTCCATCTATTGATTAGTCGTTTTTAATAAAGGAAAGGACCTCTGCTCTTGCTGCCGCATCATTTGCAAATGTACCGCGCACTGCTGAAGTGACCGTTTTAGCGCCAGGCTTTTTCACTCCGCGCATCGTCATACACATATGCTCTGCTTCAACGACAATCATCACACCATGTGGATTTAAAGTTTCCACCATACTATCAGCAATGGTTGATGTAATGCGTTCCTGAAGCTGCGGACGCTTGGCAACAGCCTCTACTGCTCTTGCCAGCTTACTTAGTCCCGTTACTTTTCCGCCGCGGGGAATATATGCGACATGGGCTTTTCCATAGAATGGCACAAGATGGTGTTCACACATTGAATGGAAAGCAATATCTTTTACAAGAACGAGTTCCTCATGATCTTCACCAAAAATGGTTTTAAAATGTTCTTTTGGATCTTCATTTAATCCCGAGAACACTTCTTCATACATTTTTGCTACTCGTTTTGGGGTATCAAGAAGTCCTTCACGATCCGGATCTTCTCCGATTGCTTCTAATATATCGCGTACAGCGCGTTCGATTCGTTCTTTATTTATTTCACTCATGTATTATATCCTCCAAAGGCAATTACATTTCATTCAGATTCTAGCACACATCAGATCCTAAAAGCAAAGGAGAGCGTTCTAAACGAACCTTTTGATTCAAAAGGAAAAGCCCCTTATCGAAGGGGCTTTTCTAGACCAGTGTGAAACTGTATATGTATAACTCCTTAAATAGGATTATTACACATAACGATTATTTACCTGCCACCGCGTCTTTAAGTGCTTTACCTGGTTTGAAAGCAGGTACTTTGCTTGCAGGGATTTCGATCTCTGCACCCGTTTGTGGGTTACGTCCTTTACGAGCTGAACGCTCACGTACTTCAAAGTTACCAAAACCAATCAATTGGATTTTGTCACCATTTTTAAGTGCCTCTAAAATTGTATCAAAAACAGAATCAACTGCTTTTGTCGCATCTTTTTTAGATAACTCGCTTGCTTCAGCAACCGCGTTAATAAGTTCTGTCTTGTTCATGCCTTTCACCTCCTCCCAAAAATATGCATTCAGTAGATTGTTATCATTTCTTCACAATTCATCTTCTTTCTATACACTTTCTTTGAAAAAAAGAGTGTCTAGAAAGCGTTATACATGGCTTTTCATTAGAAAACGTCTCTTTGAAGGAATGTTTGTCCAACAAAGTGAAGATTTTCTGTAAGTAGATTAACACATATGAAATACCATATCAAGCATTTTAAAGCGAAGAATCCTTATTCGTCAAGGATTAAGGGCACTTTTGCGAACGAATATTCCTAATTTCAGCCTGAATCTGACTAATCTTTATACAATTGTCTTTTTATGACTGATACCGCACACAAAAAAAAGACCCCTATCAATGAGAGGTCTCACATGCTATAGAATAATCGCAATCAGGCCGCCTGATCCTTCGTTAATAATTCGTTCAAGCGTTTCCTTCAGCTTATATCTTGCATTTTCCGGCATCAGAGACAGTTTTGCTTGAATGCCTTCTCTGACAAGCGAGCTGAGTGAGCGTCCAAATATATCGGAATTCCAAATGGACAGCGGATCATCTTCAAAGTCTTGCATTAAGTAACGGACGAGCTCTTCACTTTGTTTTTCTGTGCCGATAATCGGTGCAAACTCACTCTCTACATCCACTTTAATCATATGAATAGATGGAGCAACTGCTTTTAATCTCACGCCGAATCTTGATCCTTGCCTAATGATTTCCGGCTCATCTAAACTCATATCTGACAATGCGGGTGCCGCAATTCCGTAGCCAGTCTGCTTCACCATTTTCAAGGCGTCTGAGACCTGATCATACTCCGTCTTCGCATGCGCAAAATCTTGCATAAGCTCGAGCAGGTGGTCTTTGCCCCTAATTTCCACACCCACCACTTCTTTTAGAATATGATCATATAGATCATCTGGCGCGTACAAGTCAATTTCTGCGATCCCCTGACCCATTTCAATACCTGCTAAGCCCGCTCTTTCAATAAAATCGAATTCACTGAAATGACCGACGACACGGTCGACATCTCTTAATCTCTTAATATCCTTGACGGTTTCCTTCACTGAATCCTGATAGCTCTCTCTTAGCCAATGATCTTCTTTCAGCACCATGACCCAGCTTGGCAGGTTCACATTCACCTCAAGCACCGGGAATTCATATAATGCCTCACGAAGAACGCTGAGTACGTCTTGCTCTCTCATACTTTCTACACTCATCGCGAGTACAGGAATATCATATTTTTGACTGAGTTCTTGCCGCAGTGCTTCTGTTTCAGGATGATAAGGTCTCACAGAGTTGATCACCATAATAAACGGCTTTCCAACTTCTTTAAGCTCGTCAATGACACGTTCTTCTGATTCAATATAGTCATGTCTTGGGATTTCTCCAATTGATCCATCTGTTGTAATCACAACACCAATAGTTGAATGCTCCTGAATGACCTTGCGTGTACCAATTTCCGCTGCTTCATGAAACGGGATAGGTTCTTCATACCACGGCGTGTTAATCATTCTCGGACCATTTTCATCTTCATACCCGCGTGCACCAGGGACAGTGTATCCTACACAATCGACAAGCCTGATGTTGACATCAAGGCCGTCACTCACATGAATCGATGCCGCTTGATTTGGCACAAATTTTGGCTCTGTGGTCATAATGGTTTTTCCTGCTGCGCTTTGCGGCAATTCATCCTGTGCTCTTGCACGGTCTGCCTCATTATTGATATTCGGGAGCACCACGAGCTCCATAAACTTTTTAATAAACGTAGATTTCCCTGTACGAACAGCTCCAACGACTCCTAAATATATATCGCCTCCTGTTCGTTCAGCGATATCCTTGAAAATATCGACTTTTTCCAAGTGATCCCCTCCCGGACTTGCTATCCTCGTTTTCAAATTAAATACTCTATACTTCAATCAAACTGTGCTTGAAAGGTGTCAGGACAATATATGTGTATGACGTTGTCCTATTTGAATATGACACCTTTTTTGTTTTGAGAGTATGTTTAGCCATAAAAAAACCTTTCTCCTCATTTATATGCAGAGGAGAAAGGTTCATTCTTGTTTATGACGTCTTTTTTTCTAAAAAGGCAGGCTCACCTTTTTTGTTGATCGTATATGGTACAGAAAACGCTGGTACAAACGGGGTTTCCTGCCAATATACGTCTTGAATATTTTCACCTGGCTTTAGCTTTAGTTTCGTATTTTTCAAAATCTGGGCAAAATCACTGCGATAGTCAACATAGATTTCACCATTTGATGAAATCAGTAATGGGAGCGAATGTCCTGTGACAGGACTCATCACAGTAGGCGGCGCTTTTAACCCTAGTTTTTTTTCATTTAACGTATATAAATCTTTGGACACCACTTTGCCATATGGCGGATATGTATGTTCGTCTTGATACATTTTGATCCTTAGACGTAACTCACTGATCGTTTGCGTCATTTTGACATCAAGCAGTTTCACAGTTGGGTTCTTTTCAACGTCTGTGAGGACATAGATATACTCGCCCCCGCCTTCAAAGGATGTTGACGGTACATCGTGTAAATATCTTGGTGACAGACGCTTAAAGTCAATGACGTATTTCTGGTAAATAGGTGTGTCTCCTTCTTTTGTTTCAATTGGCAGAAGACCATTTGTCGCTTTTTGAAATTCCTCGATCGCCGTCTGCACACTTTGCAGCTGCTCCTCGTATGGCACCCGGTTTTCAGCTTTGCGATTCTCTGGATATAGACAACCCGTAAGTAAAATGAGTGTTAACAGCATGACACTGACTTTTGCTTTGATCATCACATTCTTCCTTTTTCTTTATTCATTGACCGGCCCGCTAAATACAACTAAAAACACAATGATACCCGATATGAGCATCAAGCTGTATGCGACGGTCGAAGCTGTTATTTTCAGAAATCGGCTCTTCAGCTTAAACCTACTCAAATAAATGGTTACAACGGCTAAAAACATGAGCCCCATTGAACCAAGCGCAAACCACATCTTGATTAAAGCAAAACTCATCGTGCCTGTCCCCCTTCAACACGAACAAATTGTAAGCGTTTATATTTCATTTTAAACCAAAAATAAGGGATATATCAATCTTTTTTCCAATCATTCAAAAAAAAGCGCATAAAAAAACTGAAGCAAAGAGGGGGACTCCGCTTCAGTCATTAGGTCGACTATGTTTCCTCATTCTGTAGAGGCAAAGCTCTATTCAAACTTCATTGTTATGTTATGCAAGTCTTCCCTTTCTTGCATCCTCTACACGCCTAAGTTCAGTCTTTCAATTACTTTGTTTGGTTTTCGAACATGTTCACAAGGTCTTCCATCTCATGTGTTTTCACACGTGCCATTAATGATTCTACAGCATCGTCTACCTTTTTCCCTTCAAACAGGACATGGTAAAGCGCTTCTGTAATTGGCATGCTGACCTTATATTCTTTGGATAGCTGGTAAGCGCCTTTTGTTGTGCGGACGCCTTCTACCACCATTCCCATTTTCTCAAGTACTTCCTCAAGCTTATATCCTTTGCCAAGTAAATTCCCGCAGCGCCAGTTACGTGAATGAACACTTGTACATGTGACAATTAAATCTCCAACACCTGTCAATCCAGCAAACGTAAGAGGGTTTCCTCCCATTTTTGTACCGAGGCGGGCGATTTCAGCCAGCCCTCTTGTGATAAGTGCTGCTTTCGCATTATCCCCATATCCAAGTCCGTCTGTGATTCCTGCCGCAAGCGCAATGATATTTTTCAGCGCCCCGCCAATTTCCACACCAATCACATCAGGGTTTGTGTACACTCTAAAGTTATTGTTCATAAACAAATCTTGAACAAATTGAGCCGCTTCAATGTTTTCTGATGAGACCGTGACTGTTGTCGGATGACGCAGGCCTACTTCTTCTGCATGACTCGGTCCTGATAAGACAACGACCGCTTCTCTTTTCGTTTCTGGCACTTCTTGTTCAATCATTTGAGAAATTCTGAGAAGCGTATCTGGTTCAATCCCTTTACTCACATGAACAAACGGCACTTTCGACGAAATCAACTCACTTGCCTGCTTCAATACTTCTCGAATGGCCTTTGTTGGCACGGCGACAATAATCACATCTGTCCCGTCTAGTGCCTGTTTCATATCTGTTGTTGCCTGAATAGACGCTGGTAGCGCGACATTAGGCAAGTAGTCATGATTTTCATGGTTCTCATTGATTTGATCAATTAATTCTTGCCGATGTCCCCACATGTGTACATCATGATGATTATCAGCTAATACAAGTGCAAGAGCAGTTCCCCAGCTTCCTGCTCCAAGTACTGAAATTTTTTTCATCCTGCTCACCCTTTTTATTTTCTCGCTCTTGCAAATATTTTAATCGGTGTTCCTTCAAAACCAAATGCATCTCGAATCCGGTTTTCTAAGAAACGCTCATAAGAAAAGTGCATAAGCTCTGGATCATTAACAAACACAACAAAGGACGGAGGCTTGATTGCCACCTGTGTCGCATAGTAAATTTTCAGACGCTGTCCATTATGGGTCGGCGTTGGGTTCATGGCAACGGCATCCATAATAATATCGTTTAGAATATTGGTTTGAACGCGCATGGCATGATTTTCACTAGCTGTAATGATGGACGGCATTAACGTATGAATTCTCTTTTTCGTGAGAGCAGACATGAATAAGACAGGTGCATAATCGAGGAATTGAAAATGCTCGCGAATGTTTTGCTCAAATTCCTTCATTGTACGCTCATCTTTTTCAACAGCGTCCCATTTATTTACAATGATTACAACTGCTTTACCCGCTTCGTGTGCGTAGCCAGCAATACGTTTATCCTGTTCAATAATGCCTTCTTCACCGTCAAGAACGACAGCGACAACATCAGATCGATCAATGGCTTTTAACGCACGAAGCACACTGTATTTCTCCGTTGTTTCATACACTTTTCCTTTTTTTCTCATACCTGCTGTATCGACGATGACAAAGTCACGTTGGTTGTACGTAAACATCGTATCCACAGCGTCTCTTGTCGTACCAGCGATGTTGCTGACAATGACACGTTCTTCTCCGAGCATAGCATTCACCAAAGAAGATTTCCCTACATTTGGGCGGCCAATTAGGCAGAACTGGACCACTTCTTCATCATACTGTGTATCTGGCAAGTGTTTAAAGTGCTCTGCGACTGCATCAAGCAAATCACCAAGGCCTAGTCCGTGCGTTCCAGAAATCGGATACGGCTCGCCAAATCCAAGTGCATAAAAGTCATACACGTCGCTTCTCATTTCAGGGTTGTCCAGTTTATTGACAGCAAGTACAACCGGCTTTTTCGTGCGATATAAAATTTTTGCGACTTCTTCATCCGCAGATGTCACGCCATCTCTTCCATTGACCATAAAGATAATGACATCCGCTTCATCCATTGCGATCTCAGCCTGATGGCGAATTTGCGCCAAAAACGGCTCATCTCCAATATCTATTCCACCAGTATCTATTAAATTAAAGTCATAATTTAACCATTCAGCAGAGCTATAGATTCGATCTCTTGTTACACCAGGTGTGTCTTCTACAATCGATATTCTTTCGCCTGCGATTCGATTAAAAATTGTAGATTTTCCAACGTTGGGCCTTCCAACAATGGCTACGACAGGTTTACCCATAGTACCCTTCCTTTCAATCCAGCCGCGATTCAATATGTTCATCATCATGTTTCAACCGGGATTTAAAATTTTCATTCAGTTTGTTATGAAATAAACCCTTCAAACATGAAGGGTTCAACTTATATATTATATCAATTTTTAATCAGACCACAATGAATAACTTAAAAATGTTTGACAATCAAGTAAAGATCTTCTCCAATACCATGGGCAATTCCGTCTAGAATGGCCTCTAAATTCATGGCATACATGTCGAGCTCTTCTTTGTTTTCACAGAAAAAAACCGCTGTTCCTCCAATGACTCGCTCTTTATTTGTCGTGGCTACAGCCAATATAAATTGTTCAATCGTATTCGCCATGCCCTATTACCTCGCTTTCTTTTTAATGAAATCTGTCGGCATTCTAATGGCATTTTCTAGTATTGGCACTTCTTCTAATACACATACAGCCAAATCTTCTCGTTTCCACTGCGGCAAAATAAACACGCCAAGTGTGCCGTTATTCAGATCACGTTTTGCGAGCGGACAAAGCGATGGTTCACCAGAATCACGATATACACCAAGCACATTGGATAAATCAAATAAAATCGCTTGCCGCTGTCCAAGGTTTGCAATCGTTGTGGCAGAGTTAAAATTCTTTGGTGTCAAGATGAAACCCATTCCATGCTCTAAAATCAGTTTTTGCTTTTCAGGAAGCCCGATATTCATCATGTAAATATCATTCACGTAAAGCCCGGCCCCGTCAAAGCGAAGTTCGCCTTTTTGAATATTGACAATATCCTTTAATTGGCTGCCTGACATTAATCGTTTTGCCATGAAAAAACAAAGAATACCGACCACTGTCCCAACGACGAGCGAGAAAAAAATACAGGCTGTTGTTGTAATCAGAGCCGTGAGGATGGAAATATAATTTCGACTTTCAAAGGCAATCGCAATGCCTTCGATATATGTACTGCCTCTTGAGACAAGCTCATACGAATCCATTTGGGTTAACGTGTTTCTTTCCATATTACGTACATCACGAAATTGCGTGGCTGCAAGCGTCAGAAACGTAATTGCAGTAAATTCCTCCTGGATTAGTGCAGGCATAATAATGGCTCCTAGCCCTGATGCGATAAAACCAAGCGCAATGTGAATCACTTGTCCATGAATATATGTAGGATATTGCCGGTAATCTGTTCTTAACATATACAGCCTTGCAGCCATCCCAAAGATGACACCAATGATCACAGGAAATGTGTAATCCGTCATGTTGATTTTGCAGCCCCTTTTACTGGTTTTCTAGATGAACGGGTGCTTAAGAGCTTTTCAAACTGATCTACACCTAATAGGAAGATGGCTCCTTGAACAACAAGGGAAAGAAACGAGAGATCCCCTATGACAACGGGTAATGTGAGCCGGTGAATCGCAAGCGTATAAAGAGCTTCCCCAAGACACACAGACATCATCCATAAAGTGATCCGTTCCATTAACTGATGCCCATATGTCAAACACATCAAGATCAGCAAGGCAAATACAACCCAGTCCACTTTTATTATCGTGAACCAAACTGGATCATATAATGCAAAAATCATAAAAAAGGCATACGCGCTAACCATGGAGCCTAATTGCATGATGCTTATGATTCGATAAACAGGCCGAAAGATAACAAATGCCATACAAGCATATAAAAAGGTCAGCAAAAACCCCGCATTGATTCTGACGCCTACCATGGCTATCATGACATGACTGCATATTATATGAACAAGAACACACACTCCTAGCACGTTGCGCCACGTGCTTTTTTCCATGATAAATGTCACCATAATCCAAACGAACCATATTGACCAATAATAGTACAGTGCCTCCAATGCCTCATCACCTCAATTACATTATGGGAAAATCTCCATTTTTTAAACGTATAAGAACGCTTGGGCTTTGTATGAAATGAACAAGAGGTGACACCCTAATGGTTGAGGAGGGATGTATGATGGGTAAAGATAGACAGGAAAAACGCTTAAAGGCGTCAAGAAGAGTTGAATCTGACCGCGATCAATCAATTCATCACAAAGGGGCAACAACATTAGAAGGTCCTGAAGACGCTCGCAAAAGAAATCAATAAAAAAAGGCATGTGATGATCACATGTCTTTGTCTTCTTTCCAGCGTGATAGAAAAAATTTGTATTATAGTTAGGAAG
>NZ_AMSH01000010.1 GCF_000300535.1 Bacillus xiamenensis | reverse complement strand
TGCAGTTGTTTTGAATCTGCAAAGCTTCGCTAAAAATATAGATAAGGGATGATATTTTACATCATGGGCGATATTACTAAAACTGTTTCAAAATTAAAAAGTAAATTTAAGTCATCTGATCCTTTTTTCATTGCAAACAAACTTAACATCATTACAATTCATGAAGATTTAGGGAATACCCTGGGATATTACAGCAAACATTTTCGCACAAAATTTATTCATATCAATGGAAAAGTAAGTGAAAAATGTGATTACTTTGTTTGCGCCCACGAACTAGGGCATGCTTTACTTCATAGTGAATCTAATACTCCTTTTTTAAAAAGAAACACTTTCTTTTCAACTGAAAAAATTGAACTGGAAGCAAACTTTTCCGCCATGCATTTACAGTTTTCTTCCGTTCAAAAGGGTATTACTTATTGTGAATTCAAAGAATATGGCATTCCGTAAGAACTTGTACAAAATTACCGCAGTATTTTTTTAAGTAAAGACCGAACAAACGTTCTTGAAAGGATCTGAAAATAAAAGTAGGGAGTGAACTATCTTGGCTAGTTTCAGACAACACGAAAACGGTACGTGGGAATATAGAATTAGATATAAAGATAAAAGAACGGAAAAGTATAAAGAGAAATCAAAAAGGGGATTTAAAACAAAAAAAGAAGCTAGGATCGCTGCGAAAAAAACGGCAAACAATCTTGCATATGTTGGTTTTGATTCAACAAACGAAACAGTCGGGGGGTACTTTCCCGTTTGGTTAGAAGTATATAAAAAACCATCCGTAAAAAAAACTACCTACTCTTTACAAGAAAGAACTATCAGAATCAATATTCTACCTAGATGAGAACATTATCGTTTAAGAGATATTGAACGAAATGAATATCAAAAATGGCTAAATGAATTGATTGAAAAATATAGCGAAGGAACTATAAGAAGAATCCACAGTATAATGAATTCAGCTTTAAATGAAGCTGTACATGATTTTAGAATCCTTCGAGAAAACCCGTTAATCAATATAAAAATACCTAAAAAGAAGGAGGAGAAAAAAGCATTAAAATTCTTCACTCTTTCACAAACTGAAAGATTTTTAAATCAAGTAAAAACACCTGTTAAGAATGCAAAATATTCACATTCAATTCAGTATTACGTCCTTTTCACTTTAATTGCAAGAACAGGTTTACGGATTGGAGAGGCTCTCTCGCATTAACATGGGATGATATAAATTTAAAAGATGGAGAGTTAACAGTTGATAAAACTCTTATATATCCCTTGAATACTCAACCTTACATTTCAACACCTAAAACACAATCTAGTTACAGAACAATAAAACTTGATGATCACACAGTATCGTTATTGAAAAAACACCGAGTTAACAGACACGAAATCGTTTTGATGTACACCAATTATGTTCAGCCGGAAAATAACATTGTGTTCTTTCAACATGAGGGCAAATGGTTAAAAACAAATGTTGTGAGAGAGTATTTTAAAGAGGCCTGTAAAAGGGCAAATCTTCCCGTTCTGTCTCCTCATGCTTTAAGACATAGCCATGCTGTACACCTTTTAGAAGCTGGCGTGAATATTAAATATGTATCAGAACGGTTAGGGCATTCTAGTATAAAAACAACCGCAGATAAGTATCTCCATGTCACCAAAAAAATTGAGGACCAAGCAATGGAAATGTATCTGCGGTATGTTCAATAATTAAATTTTGTGGGTGTTTTGTGGGTGCTTGATGAAAATGTAATGCCTAAACACCTTCAATCCCCGGTATATCAACGGTTAACCTATACTACCTTCCATTTCAAACTTAATCAAACGGTTCATTTCAACGGCATACTCCATTGGCAGTTCTTTTGTGAATGGTTCGATGAAGCCCATGACGATCATTTCTGTTGCTTCTTCTTCAGAAATTCCGCGGCTCATCAAGTAGAATAGCTGTTCTTCTGATACTTTTGATACTTTCGCTTCGTGCTCTAATGAAATGTTGTCGTTTAAGATTTCATTGTAAGGGATCGTATCAGATGTTGATTTGTTATCCATGATGAGTGTGTCACACTCGATGTTTGAGCGTGCGCCCTCTGCTTTGCGTCCGAAGTGTACGATTCCACGGTATGTGACTTTACCGCCTTGTTTGGAAATCGATTTCGATACGATCGTTGAAGATGTGTTTGGTGCAAGGTGAATCATTTTTGCACCTGCATCTTGGTGCTGACCTTTACCTGCTAGGGCAATACTTAATGTCATACCACGTGCGCCTTCACCTTTTAGGATGACCGCTGGGTATTTCATTGTCAGCTTAGAACCGATGTTTCCATCAATCCATTCCATTGTCGCATTCTCTTCACATACCGTACGTTTTGTGACAAGGTTGAAGACGTTGTTTGCCCAGTTTTGAATCGTTGTATAACGGCAGTAACCGCCTTTTTTGACGATGATTTCAACAACCGCACTATGAAGTGAGTTCGTTGTGTAAACTGGAGCTGTACAGCCTTCTACGTAATGCACATGTGCGCCTTCATCAACGATGATGAGTGTACGCTCAAACTGACCCATGTTTTCAGAGTTGATACGGAAGTATGCTTGAAG
This sequence comes from Bacillus xiamenensis, assembly GCF_000300535.1. GTDB lineage: Bacteria > Bacillota > Bacilli > Bacillales > Bacillaceae > Bacillus > Bacillus xiamenensis. The sequence continues at coordinate 65,784 of NZ_AMSH01000010.1, read as the reverse complement.
TGGTGTATCTACTTTTACGCCTTTTGGTACGTAGATAAATGAACCACCGGACCATACAGCCGAGTTGAGCGCAGCAAATTTGTTGTCAGTCGGAGGAATGACTTTTGCCCAGTGCTCGCGGAAGATGTCTTCGTTCTCTTTTAATGCGCTGTCTGTATCTTTAAAGACAATTCCTTGATCTTCAAGGTCTTGCTTCATGTTGTGGTAAACCACTTCAGATTCATACTGAGCCGATACACCCGCTAAATATTTTTGCTCTGCTTCTGGGATCCCAAGCTTATCAAAGGTTTGTTTGATTTCTTCTGGTACTTCATCCCAAGAACGCTCAGAGCGTTCTGATGGCTTTACGTAGTACGTAATTTCATCAAAGTTTAATGCATTTAAATCTCCGCCCCATTGTGGCATCGGCATGTTGTAAAAGTGCTCAAGAGATTTCAAACGGAAGTCGAGCATCCACTGAGGCTCTTCTTTCATACGAGAAATTTCTTCAACGATCTCTTTTGTCAGTCCGCGCTCTGAACGGAAAATGGAAACGTCTTTATCAGAAAAGCCGTATTTATATTCACCAACATCTGGCATTTTTTTAGCCATCCATTTTCACTCCAATCTTATGATTTGCCGTTATCTTCGGCAGATGCGCCTTTTTCAAGCGCCTTCCAGGATAATGTTGCACATTTGATACGTGCTGGGAATTTTGCGACTCCCTGCAGCGCCTCAATGTCACCAAGATCAATGGAATCGTCGTATTCTTTTCCTTGCATCATATCGGAGAAAATCCGAGACATTTTCAAAGCTGTTTCAATATCTTTCCCTTTAATCGCCTGCGTCATCATCGAGGCAGATGCCATTGAAATAGAGCATCCTTCTCCTTCAAATTTCGCATCAGTGACTTTTTTGTCTTCGATTTTCATCGTAAGACGAATGCGGTCACCACACGTTGGGTTGTTCATATCGACGACAATGCTGTCGTTTAACACACCTTTGTTTCTCGGATTTTTATAATGATCCATAATCACTTGTCTGTACAGTGTGTCTAAGTTTACATTAAAAGACATTCGTAAAATACTCCTTTGTCTTACGGAGCGCTGCAATGAGCCCGTCAATCTCCTCTTCTGTATTGTACAGATAGAAGCTTGCTCTTGCAGTCGCTGATACACCTAGCCATTTCATAAGCGGCTGTGCACAGTGATGTCCAGCACGAATGGCGACACCTTCCGTATCCAGAACAGTTGACGCATCATGTGGATGGACGTCGTCTAAGTTAAACGTCACAAGTCCAGCTCGGTGCTGCGGTCCATAAACCGTTGCACCTTCAAGCTCCTTAAAGCGCTCAAGCGCGTAAGTTGCAAGCTGATGCTCGTAGCGGCTGACTTCGTCCATTCCGATGTCATTTAAGAAATCAATCGCCTTTCCTAGTCCAACTGCTCCTGCAATAATCGGTGTTCCCGCTTCAAATTTCCACGGCAGCTCTTTCCATGTAGAATCATACAGATCCACAAAGTCGATCATTTCACCGCCAAACTCAGCAGGCTCCATATTATTCAAAAGGTCCTTCTTCCCGTAAAGAACACCGATGCCAGTCGGTCCACACATTTTATGCCCAGAGAAGGCGAAAAAGTCACAATCTAGATCCTGAACATCAATTTTCATGTGCGGGGTGCTTTGCGCACCATCGACGACGATAATTGCACCGTGATCGTGGGCAATCTTTGCGATGTCTTTAATCGGGTTGATGGTTCCTAGTACGTTTGAAACATGTGTGACAGCGACGATTTTCGTTTGATGTGTGATCGTTTGCTTCACATCTTCAAGCGATAGCGTGCCGTCTTCCTGTAACGGAATATATTTCAGCGTGGCTCCAGTTGCTTTCGCTGCCTGCTGCCAAGGGATGATATTCGCATGATGCTCCATGTGCGTAATGACAATCTCATCGCCTTCTTTAAGGTTTGCTCTTGCATAGCTGATCGCCACTGTATTCAGTGCGGTTGTTGTACCTCTAGTAAAAATAATCTCCTGGACAGAAGAAGCGCCAATGAATGCTCGAACTTTCTCTCTTGCACCCTCGTATGCGTCCGTTGCTCTTGTGCCAAGGGTATGAACACCCCGGTGGACGTTCGAGTTGTAAGACCGGTAATACTCATTCATTGCATCAATGACAACTCGTGGTTTTTGAGATGTCGCTGCACTGTCCAAATACACCAAATCATGTCCGTTCACTTGCTGATGAAGGATTGGAAACTGCTCACGAACGTCTTTGATATTCATTATTTTACTTTCCTTTCAATCACAGAAACGAGCTGCTTTTTAACTCCTTCAATCGGCAGTTCTTTAACAACTGGATTTAAGAAGCCATAAATGACAAGTCTTTCTGCCTCTTCTTTGGAAATTCCGCGGCTCATGAGGTAATAGAGTTGAATTGGATCGACACGTCCAACAGAAGCAGCGTGCCCTGCTGTGACATCATCCTCATCAATTAAAAGAATTGGGTTTGCGTCACCGCGTGCTTTCTCACTCAACATGAGGACACGTGATTCTTGCTCTGCATTTGACTTCGTAGCGCCATGCTCGATTTTACCAATTCCGTTAAAGATAGAGGATGCTTGATCCTTCATCACACCATGCTTCAAGATATACCCTTCAGAGTTTTTACCGAAGTGAATGATGCTTGTTGTAAAGTTTTCTGTTTGGTTTCCTCTGCCGACCACAACCGATTTCGTATCACCAAATGTGCCGTCGCCCATGAGCTTTGTGATGTTTTCAGACACAACGTCTCCATCATTCATAAGGCCAAGCGCCCATTCAATTTTACTATCACGGCCGTTTGCCATACCGCGTCTATTCACATAGACTGTCACACCTTCTGCAAGATTATCCACTGCACCGTATGTGATGCGAGCATTTGCTCCTGTGAACACTTCAGAGACGATATTGAAAATCGCTTCTTCCGGCTTAGCTGTACTGATGTAATTTTCTACATACGTCACAGCACTATGATCGTCTGCTACAACGATAACATGGTTGAACAAAGTTGTTTCGTCATGTTCATGAAGATAAACGGCTTGAATTGGTGCTTCAAGCTCTACGTTTTTCGGTACATAGAGGAAAGCTCCACCATTCACTAATGCAGCATGTAAAGCTGTTAGTTTATGCTCATCCACTTTCACTGCATCTGTCATGAAGTATTTCTTCACTAGCTCTCCATGCTCGCGAATCGCTGTATGGATATCCGTGAAGATCACGCCTTTGTCTTTTGCTTCAGTAGAAAGAGACAAGTATGCTGGCGTTTGATCGCGCTGAATGTAAACTGTTTTATCCGTGTCTTCTAGATCAATTAAAGATTTCACTTCTTCTGGAAGCTCTTCTAGTGATCCATATGGCGCACTTTCGACTGTATGCTGTTTGAAATTGGTTAAATTCCATTTTGAAATATTCGTTTTGTCAGGCTTTGGCATTGGGAGGTCTTCTGCTTTTTCAAGTGCCTGTAAGCGAAGGGAGCTCATCCATGCCGGTTCCTGATGCTTCTCGGAGAAGCTTTTGACATAATCTTGATCTACTGATAATTTCGTTTCTAATGTCATCAATAATCCTCCTAACGCTTACGCTTCTTGACCAACAGTTTCGTCTTCAATTCCTAACTCTTTTTTAATCCAGTCATAGCCTTCTGCTTCTAGACGCTGCGCGAGTTCTGGTCCGCCAGATTTCACGATACGTCCTTGCATCATGACATGAACGTGATCTGGTGTGATGTAGTTCAATAGACGCTGATAGTGAGTGATCATTAAGCAGCCGAAGCTTTCGCCGCGCATTTTATTAATTCCTTTAGAAACAACTTTCAGAGCATCGATATCAAGACCAGAATCGATTTCGTCAAGGATGGCGATCTTTGGTTCAATCATCATTAATTGAAGAATTTCGTTGCGTTTTTTCTCCCCGCCTGAGAAACCTTCGTTTAGGTAGCGCTGTGACATATCTGGGTCCATTTCAAGGAACTCCATGTTTTCGTCCATTTTACGGATGAATTTCATGAGAGAGATTTCATCGCCTTCTTCTCTGCGTGCGTTAATAGCCGAACGAAGGAAGTCTGCATTTGTCACACCACTAATTTCAGATGGATATTGCATGGCAAGGAAAAGACCCGCTTGAGCGCGCTCATCTACTTCCATTTCAAGTACATCTTCGCCATCAAGCAAAATGCTACCTTTTGTTACTTCATACTTAGGATGACCCATAATTGCAGCAGATAAAGTCGATTTACCTGTACCGTTTGGTCCCATTACTGCGTGGAATTCTCCACCTTTTATCTCTAGGTTTACACCCTTTAAGATTTCTTTCCCTTCAATCTCAACGTGCAAGTCCTTAATTGTTAATGTCGAAGCAGTCATATATCGATACCTCCAAAATAATCATTATTCTCAATTTATTCTCATTCTAATTTTATAACAAATTAAAAGTGAATACAACACATTCACGACAAGCGTGAGGGGTTGCTCTCAAAATTCTAACAAAAAATGCAGGTGGATAAAAGGAATTATGTCGAAAAGACTGTTTTCATAAAGAAAGGACGGGAAACTCTTCTCCCCGTCCTTTAGCTATTAATAGCCTCGTATATTCATTTTTGCGAGCTGCCTTTTCTCATCTCGATAGGACTGCTCTCGTTTAAGTTCTACTTTCATTCGTAAGTCATGGTCTCTTTCGTACTCTGCATAACTCATGCCATGAGATTGATGCATGGCCTTTTCCATCTCGGCGGTATAATCCAATCCCAGTGTACTCTGGTCCGAACAAATAATAAACCATTCCCTTCTTTCGAGTGTAGCTTCATTGTATCAAATGCATGCTGCTTCACTCAAAAAGGATATGACGCGGTATACTGGCATATTTTCTCACACACTCGGCTGAGAAGCACTCAACTCCCCTATATGGAAAAATACCATGTTTTTCTTCCTTTAATGCGTCTGTCCTCCAAATTCATCTATACATTGCTGAACAACTGTGATGCCTTGACTCAGTGCGGCACCTCCGCCGAACGCTGCCGCCACGCTGACAACCTCCAGCAAATTCTCTTCTGTTGCGCCTTGGTCGAGCGCTCCCTTTGTATGATAAATCATGCAATATTCATCCTGTGCATGAATGCTGATGCCAAGGGCAATCATTTGTTTTTCTTTTTGCGTTAATGAATCACTCTGGAAGCACTGCTCCGTAAATTCATTGAATTTCTTGCCAAACACCGGCATTTTCTTCTGAAATTCACCCATTGCCGTTTTATAATCCGTCAGTGATTGCTGCATCGAGCCGCTCATATGCTGTTCATTCATCTTCATTCCATCCCTTCAGGTCATTTGTTCGTTTTTATTATGAGCGAGATTTGAAAAAATACACAAAAAAACCTCGCTTTCATGAAAGCGAGGTTCACACGTCGTTATTCAGATACAGGCAATACTGCACCGTCATATTTTTTGTCGATAAATTCTTTGATTTTATCAGAGTGAAGAACTTCCATTAATGCCTTGATCTTTTCAGATTTTTCGTCACCTTTGCGAACAGCCACGATGTTTGCATATGGATTGTTCTTTGTTTGCTCAAGTTCAATAGCATCTTTTTTCGGATTCAATTTATTTTGGATCGCATAGTTTACGTTAATAAACACTGCATCGCCTTCACTGTTTTCATAAGCTTTCGCTGTTAGTTCAGGAGCGATTTTTTTGAATTTCAGGTTCTTCGGGTTTTCTTTGATGTTTTTGATTGTTGCGTTGATTGTATCAACTTTTGGATCAAGCTTGATCACACCAGCATTTTGCAATAGGGCAAGCATACGTCCTTGCTCAGCTACGTTGTTTGTCATGATGATCGTGCCGCCGTTTGGAATATCTTTTACTGATTTGTATTTCTTAGAGTAAATACCGAAAGGCTCAAGGTGAACTGCACCAGCACTTACTAGGTTGTAATCTTTGTTTGATTTATTTTCTTCGTTTAAGTAAGGAATATGCTGGAAAAAGTTCGCATCCACTTCTTTTTCAGCTAACGCTTTGTTGTACATTTTATAATCGCTAAGCACTTTTACTTTTAGATCATAGCCTTTTTCTTTTAGAAGTGGTTTTGCTTCTTCAAGAATCTCGGCATGTGGTGTTTTTGAAGCCGCAACCGTAATGGTTTTGCTTTCGCTTGCGTTATTAGATGAACCGCATGCAGCTAGAATACCTGCAAATGCTAGAAATAGTGCACTTAAAATCAATTTCTTCATGAATAAATCCTCCCTTAACGTTTATCAATTTTATTTGTAATCAAATCACCGATTATTTGAATAATAAAGACGATGATCAGAATAAACACAGTGGCTACAAGTGTGACATCTGTATTACCAGATTGGTATCCTTCTACATAGGCAAGGTCACCAAGTCCGCCTGCTCCAATTGCACCTGCAATCGCAGTAGAGCCAATCAGAGCAATCGCTGTTACGGTAATGCCTGAAATAAGGGCTGGCAGTGATTCTGGCAGCAACACTTTGAAAATAATGGTAGACGTTTTCGCTCCCATAGATCGTGCTGCTTCAATGACTCCTTTGTCTACTTCACGCAGTGCAATTTCAACAAGACGTGCGTAGAAAGGAGCTGATCCAATGACAAGGGCTGGTAACGCTGCATTTGGGCCTAAAATCGTGCCCATAATAAGTTTGGTAAACCCTAATAATAGAATGATTAAAATGATAAAAGGAATCGATCTGAAAATGTTGACGACTGCGCCGATGACAGCATTGATCGGTTTATTTTCCCAAAGACCGCCTTTACTTGTGAGAAAAAGCAATAGTCCAAGGATGATCCCGATCACAAAAGCAAACGCTAGTGCAATGAATGTCATATATACCGTTTCACCTGTTGCACTCCAGATGACATTTAGGTCAACGTTCGGAAACCATTTCTCAAACATGTGTCATCACCTCGATTTCAACCTGTTTGCTTTGGATATAGGCGATGGCTTTTTCAACTTCGTTCTCGTCTCCATGAATATGGATAAAGAGTGTTCCAAACGCGCCTTCCTGCGTTTGAGAAATCTTTCCTTGCAGGATGTTCACATCGACCTTGAAGGATCGAATGATTTCCGTGATCAGCGGCTGTTCGGCAGAATCTCCGATAAAGGACAACCGGACGACCTGACCTTCTTTTACTCGCTCTAGGACGTGCTCAATCGTTTCTTTCGCTTCTTCTGGTTCAGCAAGCTGTTTCACAAATCGCTTCGTCATTTCTTCTTTCGGCTGTCTGAAGACACGTAATACTTCGCCTTCTTCGACAATACGGCCATTCTCCATCACCGCCACACGGTGACAAATTTTGCGAATGACGTGCATTTCGTGTGTGATTAGCACAATGGTGAGTCCCAGTCGTTTATTAATATCGGCTAAAAGCTCAAGGATGGAATCCGTTGTTTGCGGATCAAGCGCAGAAGTGGCTTCATCACATAGTAAAACTTTTGGATCGTTCGCTAATGCTCTCGCAATCCCTACACGCTGCTTTTGCCCGCCGCTTAGCTGAGACGGATATGCATGTTCTTTTCCTTCTAAACCGACCAATTTAATGAGTTCGTCTGCACGAGCTCTCCGTTTTGATGCAGGTACACCTGCGATCTCGAGTGGGAACATAATATTTTGTCTCACTGTTCTTGACCAGAGCAAGTTAAAGTGCTGGAAAATCATGCTGATTTCTTGTCTTGCTTTCCGAAGTTTCGCATTCGATACTTCATTAATCCGGTTGCCTGCCACTTCAACGATTCCTTCTGTTGGCTGCTCCAGACCGTTTAATAGGCGAATAAGGGAGCTTTTCCCTGCGCCGCTATACCCGATAATTCCGAATATTTCACCTTTATCGATATCCAAGTTGACGTCTTTTACAGCATCAACATTTCCGCTTTTTGAATGATACGTTTTTGATACATTCTGTAAATGGATCACAGTCTGTTCACCTGCTTTCTTGCTGAATCTATAGGTTGCCATCACATACGTTCATTTATTCTTCGTGCTGTCGTGACTCTAGCCAGACGCCAGGTCAGTAAAAAAGACCTAACTGCAACGCAAGCAGAAAGGCCTTTTATTTCAAATACGCCTTTCTCTCATCTTTCAAAGCGTTGCGGCTTTGAGTGAATTGGCACCAATTTCAGCTATGCTGACGGTTGCCGGGTTTCATAGGGCACGTCCCTCCACCTCTCTTAATAAGAGAAAATATGTTGTTTTATGTGATGTTCATGTTTTTACTAACGTAGAATATCATGCTATTTGAGATATGTCAACGCTGTAAATCACTAATTTCCAAGTAAACGACTAAGTTATCATTTTTCGAAAAAAACCGTTCGTCAGCCAAAGGACTGCTTCTAATCTCAGAAGCGCACGAAACGAGCCTTTCACCTTCACTTGTCCCCTGCTGATAAGCTGCTGCAAGGACATGTCTCCATCTAATAATTGAAGAATTTCTTTCCTCTCACCATAAAAGATGAGATCTGATAACTCAATTGCAGGCAGTTTCTTCACTTCACCACGCTCATCCACAATCAAAGTACAAGAATCAGTTTCCGCCTCAAATGTAATCTTCAAGGATGATGATGAAAGCAGCGGCTTTAAAAGCAATCGCTGCCCTACGTTTCCATGGGCTTTCACATTTTCCACATGTATAACCTCCCTGTCATTTGGTTATACATAACATTTCTCTACAAACCTCAGCTTGTCCTTTATAAATAACTCGACAAATTTTCAAATGAATTGCTTGAAATATGACAAAAAAACGCTTTATTTAGCGGTTTCAATCACTTCGTGAAGATATGGAACTGAGTGAAAGGCATAGCCTTTTTGTACGATCTCACCCTTTTTAAACAGGAGAAAGCACGGAACACTCTCGATCTCAAATGCTTTCGCAAAACCTGGTGAATAGTTTAAATTGTTCTCGTAAAAGGGAACATCCGGCTGCATGGCCTCGACCACTGCCAGCATCTTCTTTGCCAGCTGGCATGTTCCGCAAAACGGTGTATATAAGTATAAAAGAAATAAATCGTCCTCTATCTCCTTGAATTCATGCTCTTCAATCTCTTTCATATACGTCACCCTCATAAATATTTCGAATGAACATCAATGTTTGCAGCTAATAGAATAGATGCAATGTGGGCTGACGGTGAAGCGGCCACTTCGCGGTACGTTCTGTCGACAAACAGATGAAGGGCTTCAGGAAATTCTTTTCGAAATTGCTTCCGCAGTTTGTCGCCAGCATCGTCACTGTCTGCTAATATGTAAACGTCTTTCCCGAATAAATCGTCCACAAGCTGATCCAGCTTCGATGTACTGATCGTGCCATTGGTGCAAATGATGGTAACAGGTTCACTTATGACTTCTTTTAGCTTCTGTTTATCTGATTTACCTTCTACAATGATGACCTTTTCTATCTCGACATTCATCACGATCACCCGGCCCTTTTGACGTTGATTCACTTCTTCCTTAGATTACAATCTTTCATTCAGGTTGTAAAGATTGGGTACTTGGGCAACAAAAAGACTGCAGCACTCACTCACTGCAGCCTTTTTGTGATTAGCACCAGCCATTTTCATCGTCACAGTCTACATATTTTTCAGTTCCATGTGTCAATGTATCTGACAAACGATAAAAACGATTTTGATCATAGGAGTAACCCGATTTTAATTCATATTGATTTTCACTAATCATCGTGCCAATCTCTTCATTTTGATGAAAAAGCACCATGCCGCTTTCTTTAAATCGTCCAGTGACATGTTCTGTAATATCCACCTGTTCTTTTTGAAAAGACAAATTGGACACCCCCCATAAAGGTAGAGTGTCCAATTTCGCATGAATTAGTCTTCTTTGATCATTTCTTCATATTGCTCAGCTGTCATTAAGTTCTCGATTTCAGATGCATCCGCTGGTTCTACAACGATCATCCAAGCTTTTTCGTATGGAGAGTCATTTACGAACTCTGGGCTGTCATCAAGCTCATCGTTCACTTCAACGATTGTGCCGTTGATCGGTGCATATAGTTCAGAAACTGTTTTGACTGATTCTACGCTTCCGAAAGGCTCGTCCGCTGTGATTTTGTCTCCTACTTCAGGAAGCTCAACGAACACGATATCGCCTAGCTCAGATTGAGCAAAATGCGTAATACCGATACGCACCTTATCTCCTTCTACTTTCACCCATTCATGTTCTTCTGAATAACGTAAATCCTTTGGTGTGCTCATTCAATACCCCTCCAGTCTTTTCTTTCCGTCTATATTGAAGATACCACAATCTGAATGAAAGTTACATCATTTCCAGACGCTTTTAAATGTATCTTCATTAAATCCAACTGTCACTCGTTTGCCATCTGTTGTAATTGGACGCTTGATCAGCATTCCGTTGGATGCAAGTAATTCTAACTGCTCGTCCTCTGACATTGCAGGAAGTTTATCTTTCAGCTGCAGCTCTCGGTATTTCTGTCCGCTTGTATTAAAGAATTTCTTCAGCTCTAAACCGCTTTTTTCGTAAAGGGCTTTTAATGTTTCTTTATCAGGCGTCTCTTCGACGATATGTATGCTGTTGATGTCTTTATTGTGTTCTTCCAGCCATTTCTTTGCTTTTCTGCATGTACCGCAAGATGGGTATTCATAAAAATCTAAAGCCACCATTTTCACCTCCTGCAAATAGTGACAACATTTTATCACAAAACATGTTAAAAACCTAAATGTATGCTTACAAAAAGGTGCGAAGCCTACTCCGCACCTTTCGAACCGTTTTTAAACGATATATTTCTCTGCTTCAAAGATTCGTTTCGCCACCTCACGCTTTTTCGCAATGACATTGATCGGCGTGAATCTTGTCAGTTTGCGAAGGGCTGACAGATTCATACGAAGTGAATCTCCTTCTTCCATTGCAATCAACGATTCTTTCGCATGAGCTTCAATCTTTAAAAAGGCTTCCTGCGTGAAAATTTGTGTATAGGCAAGCTTTTGTGCATTCTTTTCTGCGCCTGTTGCAGCGATAGCCTTTTCTGTCCGCAAGACCGCGGACTCAGCAGCAAACAGTTCATTGACAATGTCTGCTATGTTCACAAGGATTTCCTGCTCTTTTTCTAGTGCTTTACCATATTTCATTGCGGCCATGCCTGCCACCATCAAGGCGATTTTTTTCGCATGGGCGAGTAAATATTTTTCTTGATCGAGCGGCTGATCACCCGGCTCCTCCGGCATCATCATCATGAGCTCTTCTTGCAGGGTTTGGGCTTTTTGAAGAAGTGGAAGCTCCCCTTTCATGGCTTTCTTCAAGAACGTACCCGGCACAAGCAAACGGTTAATTTCGTTCGTTCCTTCAAAAATACGGTTAATTCTTGAGTCACGATAGGCTCTTTCGACTTCGTATTCTTGCATGAAACCATATCCGCCGTGAATTTGCACCCCTTCATCCACAATGTAATCTAAAGTTTCAGAGCCAAGCACTTTACAAAGAGAGCATTCAATTGCATATTCTGCAATGGATTGCGCAATTTGTTTCCCGTCCTTTTGCTCCTCGTCACTTAATAGACCCATCCGCTGTTCAAATAAGCCGACTGTGCGGTATACAGCACTTTCCATGGCATAAAGCTTTGCCGACATGTTGGCTGCTTTTTCGCCGATTAAGCTAAATTGAGAAATCGGTGTTTTAAACTGCTTTCGCTGATTGGCATATTCTGCTGATAATTGAATGACCCGTTTTGACGCACCAATTGTGCCAACAGCCAGCTTATAGCGTCCAATGTTCAAAATGTTAAAGGCAATGACATGACCTCTGCCTGCTTCACCAAGCAAATTCTCCTTTGGCACTTCGGCATCTTCTAAAATTAACGTTCTTGTCGATGATCCTTTAATGCCCATCTTTTTCTCTTCAGGTCCTGTTTTGACACCTGGAAAATCCTTTTCTACGATGAAAGCAGAGAAGTGTTCCCCATCAATCTTCGCATACACAACAAAGACATCGGCAAATGCGGAGTTTGTGATCCATTGTTTTTCTCCATTGAGGACATAATGTGTTCCAGCTTCATTCAGGACTGCCGTTGTTTTCGCGCCTAAAGCGTCAGACCCTGATCCCGGCTCTGTCAAGGCATACGCCGCAATTGTTTCTCCAGAGGCGAGTCCTGGCAGATACTTTTCCTTTTGCGCTTGATTTCCGAACAGCACGATCGGCAGAGAACCGATCCCGACATGGGCGCCGTAGGAAAGAGAGAAGCTGCCTGCTCTGGCGAATTTTTCAGTAATGATAGCTGAGCTGATTTTATCTAAACCAAGACCTCCGAATTCTTCAGGAACGTCTGCTCCAAGCAATCCAAGCTCTCCAGCCTTTTTTAAGAGGCGAACAGAATGCTCGAACTCATGATTTTCAATTTGATCGATGTGCGGGACCACATCTTGTAAAATGTAATCCTCTGTTGTTTTCCCAATCATTTGATGCTCATCAGAGAAATCCTCTGGTGTAAAGATATGCTCATAATTCGTCTCATCAATTAAGAAACTGCCACCCTTTTTTACCTCTTCTATTGCTTTCATTCTGTTTTCCCCCTTTAGATCAATTCAAAAATGCCTGCTGCTCCCATGCCCCCGCCGATACACATCGTCACAATACCAAACTGCTCGTTTCGTCGTTTCATTTCATGAATGAGCGACAGCGTTAGTTTCGTTCCTGTACAGCCTAACGGATGTCCTAATGCAATCGCTCCACCGTTGACATTGACCTTCTCTTCATCAATCCCTAAATGACGAATGACTTGAATCGCCTGAGAGGCAAATGCTTCGTTTAGTTCAAACAGCCCAATGTCCTTCAGCTCTAGACCAGCCATTTTCAGCGCACGCGGTATGGCTTCAACCGGGCCAATTCCCATGACTTCAGGTGGTACACCGCCAACCGCAAACGCCCTGAACTTGGCGAGCGGCTGAAGCGAAAGAGAGGATGCTTTCGCGCGATCCATCATCATCACACATGCCGCACCGTCACTCGTCTGCGAAGAGTTTCCTGCGGTCACTGTGCCTTTTGTTGAGAAAGCAGGTCGTAAGGTTGAGAGAATCTCCTCTGTTGTGCCAGCTCTCACACCTTCATCCTGTGAGAACGTAAATGGATGTTCTTCTAATTGGTACTGCTCTCCTACCCGTCTTACTGTCACCTCAACAGGGACAATTTCATCTGAAAATTTCCCGTCCTGCAATGCCTGTGCTGCCTTTTGATGGCTTCTTACCGCAAACGCATCCTGATCTTGCCGTGTGACCTGATACTTTTGCGCCACTTGCTCGGCTGTGTGTCCCATGCTCATATAGTATTCAGGCGCTTGCTCTGCCAAGAGAGCATTTGGACGAATGGAGTGACCCATCATTGGGACTTGCGACATCGATTCGACGCCTCCGGCTAAAATGGTTTCTGCCTGCCCGAGCATAATTCGTTCACCTGCGTAGGCGATTGACTGTAGACCAGAAGAGCAATAGCGGTTAATGGTGATGGCAGGTACTGTATACGGCAAACCTGCTAACGCCCCAATATTCCGGGCGACATTCAGCCCTTGCTCTGCTTCTGGTGTCGCACATCCGATAATCAAATCATCAATCTGACCGTCGTATTCACCGGCACGCTTTAGCGTTTCTTTTACACACAATGCGCCCATATCATCAGGCCGTACATGTTTTAATGAACCTTTTTTAGCCTTTCCAACTGGTGTTCTTGCGCCAGCCACAATCACTGCTTCTCTCATTTTGATTCCCCCCTAGTTACGTAAAGGTTTGCCTTTGACGAGCATGTGCTGCATGCGTGCCTGTGATTTCACTTCTCCCACAAGACTTAAAAAGGCTTCTCTTTCAAGCTCTAATAAGTATTGTTCCTCCACCTCTGTACCAAATGGCAATTTACCGCCGGAAATGACATGAGCTAGTTTTTTCGCAATGGTCATGTCATGGTCTGAAATGTAGCCAGACAATCTCATATTTTCAGCAGCTAGCACCATTGCTGCATAGCCTGTTTCTCCCATGACGGGCACTTTTTGTTTGAGCGGTGCACGATAACCCGCTTCATCAAGAGAGAGAACGAATTGTTTCGCATCATAGATTAAATGATCACCATTCATGCTGATCCGATCATTCATGCGGAGCATCTTCATATCACGGGCTTCCTCTGCTGAAGTCGATACTTTCGCCATCGCAATCGTTTCAAAGGTTTGCAGCGCAGCATCTTGTATCGCAGTTGCAGACGGCTTAGCCGCTCCTTGTAGGTGACGTAAATATAATTCTTTGTTTCCACCGCCGCCCGGAATCAGCCCAACCCCTGCTTCCACAAGCCCCATGTACGTTTCACTGGATGCTTGGATAGCGGCTGCCGGAAGACAAAGCTCCGTCCCCCCGCCGAGCGTCATACCAAACGGTGCAGCAACAACTGGACGGTCACTATATTTCACCTTCATCATTGCCTGCTGGAACCTGCGAATGACAAAGTCAATTTCAAAGAAATTGTCGTCCTGTGCTTCCATTAAAATTAAAGCAAGGTTTGCGCCAACACAGAAGTTCTTCCCCTGGTTCCCAATGACAAGACCTTTATAATTCTTTTCCGTTTCATCTACAGCACGGTTGATCATATCAATGACATCAAGACCAATCGCATTGCTTTTCGAGTGGAATTCAAGCAAGGCAACATCATCACCAATATCGATTAAGCTTGCACCTGAATTGTTGAAAATGACCCCTTGTTTCTTTTTCAATCTGGCTAGAGAAATATTCTTCTCGTTTCTTTTTTCCTGTTTATAAGTGCCATTCTGATAAAAAGCACGGTCTCCTTCGGCATTCTCTTGATAGAATGTGTCATGTCCCTCTGACAGCATTTCTTGGACCCACACCGGGATGCTGTGCCCTTCTGCCTCCATTCGGCTGACGGCTTTTTTCACACCAATCGCATCCCATAGCTCGAATGGGCCATGCTGCCAGCCAAATCCCCATTTCATGGCGTTATCAATGGACTCGATATCATCTGCAATGTCGCCTTTTAGATGAGCTGAATAAAGAAGCACTGGTGCTGTCATATTCCAGAGCAATTGCCCAGCGCGGCCGTCTTGATAAATAAGCGCTTTCAATTTCGCTTTTGTCCCCTTTTGCTGCTTAGCAATGTCAATGCCCGGGTCCTTCAGCTTTGTCCGTTCTCCGTATGTGAGTGTCACAGGATCAAGCTCTAAAATGCTCTTCCCGTTTTTTTGATAGAACCCTTGCCCTGCTTTACTGCCAATCCACCCTTTTTCAAGCATTCTTTCCATAAACTCAGGCAGCTGAAAAATATCCTTCTCCTTTCCTTCCACCTGTTCATATACGTTGCGGGCCACATGAGAAAACGTGTCGAGTCCGACCACATCCAGTGTACGGAAGGTCGCACTTTTCGGTCTGCCAATGAGTGGACCTGTGACAGAATCGACTTCTCCGATCGTGTATTTGTTCTCAAGCATTTCACGCACTGTGACAAGGAGTCCATAAGTGCCAATACGGTTGGCAATAAAGTTCGGCGTATCTTTTGCTTCAACAACACCCTTGCCAAGTACATCTTCACCAAATGTTTTCATATATGAAAGTACTTCTGGATCAGTTTCTTGAATAGGAATCACTTCTAAAAGCTTTAAATAACGAGCTGGGTTAAAAAAGTGAGTGCCTAAAAAGTGGCGTTTAAAATCAGCTGATCGGCCTTCTGCCATTTTTTCAACAGAAATACCGGATGTATTGCTGGATACGATGCTGCCTTCTTTGCGGTGTTCGTCAATGAGAGAGAATACGTGTTGTTTGATGCTGAGCTTTTCAGTGACGACTTCAATGATCCAGTCAGCATCGTGTAATAAGGAAAGGTGATCTGTGAGATTTCCGGGTGTGATGTATGATAGGTTTTTCGCTGACGTAAGAGGTGCTGGCTTTTGCTTTAACAACTTTTTCATCGCTTCTTGACTTAATCGATTCCGAACACTAGGGTGATCAAGCGTTAGCTTTTTTGCCGTTTCTTCCTTTGTCAGTTCATTTGGCACAATATCTAGCAATGTTACCGGTATCCCAATATTGGCTAGATGCGCAGCAATGCCTGAGCCCATGACACCTGAACCAATGACAGCCGCCTTGCGAATATGTTTGCCCATAAATATCCCCCTAAACATTTTGAATGAACAGTCATTCATTTTTTGTCCAAAAAAAAGCAATGCCTCTTTCTTTATCTTAAAAGATTTTCCGAAACAGTTCAATAGCAGATTTCAAAAATTTACACATTCTCATGCGTCTTTCTTTACAGCGTATGAATTAAAGATGAGAGGGAAATGTAAGAATGGAGGTGATGTCCATATGTCTCGTTTGAAGAAAAATCCATCAAAAGCTGGCGTAAGTGCTGCAAGTGTAAAAGGAAACGCAGGTCCATCACAAGAAGCAGACCTCGGCGGGAAAAAGACCAGTCAAAATCAGCAATATAAAAAGAAACATTAAGGAACCAAAATCGTAAGGAGGGAACACATCTTGAACAATCAGCAAATGAATATGCCCCCGCAAGTCATTTCAGTGAAGGATTCCTTGTACTTAGAGGATATGCTGAACTGGAATTTAATCGCCATGAAAAAAGCCCACTTTATGGCCGAGCATTGCCAAGATCAAACATTGAAACAAGAACTCAATCAAGTTGGTCAAATGCACCATCAGCATTACACCCAAATTCTTCATCATTTAGGCAGCTCAGGGCAAGGCCAGTCTACTGGCTTTATGCAATAGGAGGACAAAGACATGGATCAGCAAAACCAACAAAAAATTGGGAATCCACAAACGCCGGTTCCAACAACCACAAACATGAACGATCGTGATTTTATCACAGATCTCTTGTCGACTGAAAAATATATGACAAGCGGATATAACACAGCGCTGAATGAATTAAGCCATGAATCTCTTTACCAAGATATTCAGCAAATTGCGCTGGAAACACAAAAAACGCAAAGACATTTATATGATGTCATGTTCAAATATGGCTGGTATTCTGTCGAAGCGGCTGAGCAGCAAAAGCTCCAGCAAGCACATCAAAAGTTCCAGCAAACACTGACAGATCAGTCTCCATATGGACCATCAAACATGTCATAAAGAAAAACTGCCAGTGATGATGCTGGCAGTTTTTTAACGGTCTTTATTGGCTCGATGAGCTTCATTTAATTGTTTGATCCGCTGAATCGTTTCTTTGATGTCTTCCTTTGCCTCTGGATACGTTTCATTAAAATGCTTCGCTAGAGGCGGCATGCTTTTGGCAATATGAGAGTAGATCACCCACTGCGTGACATCTCTTTTCAGTTCCTCATTCGTTTCACCAAGCAGCAGCTCTGTATATTTATCAAGCAAGCCCTCTAGCTTTTCATCTAATTCATTTCCCATTGATCTTCCGCTCCCTTTTTCAGAAAAAAACCTGACTCTGCGCGTAACAGATGTCAGGCTTTTCACATACGATTATCTTGCAGCAAGAAATGTCTCTGCTTGTGCCTCCTGCACAATACAGCGTCCTCTGCCATGCGGAATACATAATGGTGTTCCGAATAAAGGATCTGTTGTCACTTGGCAGTTCATATCAAAGACATTTTTCACGAGATCACAGTTAATGACGGTTTCCGGTCTTCCTTCTGCATAAATCGACTTGTCTTTAATGGCAACAAGATGATGCGCATATCTGCAAGCGAGATTGAGGTCATGCAGAACCATGACAATCGTGCGCTGCTCTTTTTCATTTAAATCAAACAGAAGATCAAGGATTTCAATTTGGTGCGTCATGTCTAAATACGTTGTTGGCTCATCTAATAGGATAATATCCGTCTCCTGCGCCAATGTCATCGCAATCCATGCACGCTGCCTTTGTCCACCTGATAATGAATCGACCGTTCGATCAGCTAGGTCTTCCATCTTCGTTGACTTCAGTGCGCGATTTACCGCTTCTTCGTCTTGCTTTGACCATTGCTTCAGCCAATTTTGATAAGGGTATCGCCCTTGCTTAACTAGCTGGTGGACAGTTAATCCTTCCGGCGCTTCTGGTCCTTGCGGAAGAATGGCAAGCTGTTTCGCCACTTCCTTTGTTGGTAATTTGGCAATGGAATGACCTTCAAGCAGGACAGATCCACCCATTGGCTTCATGAGACGGGCCAATGAGCGAAGTAGCGTGGATTTACCGCATCCATTGCTGCCAATAAATACTGTGATTTCACCCTTAGGGATTGATACATTTAGTTCATCTATGATCATTGTTTCTCCGTAGCCTAAGCTTAAACCTTCAGTAGAAATGGCACTCATTCCGCTCAAACGCTCCTTTTCTCATCCAAATTTTTTATATTGAATATCGTCTATGTAGACGTCAAAGATCACTTATCTCAATTTAGTGTATCAGATTTGAGTGATTTTGAAAATCATTTTCAATTAAAAAATGACAAAGTCTCGTTTACTTTTTCTTTTCGAATGTACGATTTGTCCCATCTTCGAGCTTCATATCGACCTGAATCCGCTGATAATCGTCATCTAAATTAAAGGCAGCTAATAGTTCATTTACATACGTTTCATTTAGCTTTGCACTAGGTATAGACATATCATTTAACTTCATCTTCATCTCGCGCAATGCTTCCTCCCCTTCATAGCGGACACCATTCATATGATCTCGAATCAGTGCTTCTTCTTTTCCGCCCACCTGACGATAGGTAGCTTCGTATAATTCATTTTTCTGCCCATATTGAACATGTAGATGCAGATGATGAAATGGCAGCTCCTTCATTTGAACAGCTGACAGACTTTCAGCTTCTGCTTCACTTGTATGTTGCATTGGTTCGATTGATTGACAGCCAGACAGCATAAAGAGCAGCACTCCTAGCAGTCCCGCCTTCTTCCAGCACATCATGTGTTTCCTCCTATTTCGCTTCATCGGTTTTTATTCTGCTCTAAGCTTCTTTTCGTTATTCACCTAAACACTGTGTTATGGTAAATGAAAACAAAAAATATACGTCAAAAGGAGAAACGGATGATGAAAAAAACAGCCATTGTGACTGGTGCCAATAGCGGCTTTGGCAAGCTCATCACGCTGCGCCTGGCTCAGCAAGGCTATACCGTAATTGCTGGTGTGAGACAAGAGGCCAATGCGAAAAAGCTTGCGGAAGAACTAAAGAAAGCCGCTTTATCCGAATTGATACATATTGAAGTATTAGATGTGACGGATACACAGTCCATTCAAGCATTTCAGAAAAGGCTCGATACTGATGCACCCATTCACCTGCTTGTGAACAATGCGGGAACAGCCTATGCTGGTTTTGCTGAAGAAGTGCCTGTTGACAAGTACCGCCAGCAATTCGAAGTGAATGTCTTTGGGGTGATGGAAATGACACAGGCGGTCCTTCCGTTTATGACAACCGGTGCAAAGATATTGAATATGAGCAGTATCAGCGGGTTAATGGGTATGCCTGCGCTCTCTCCATATGTATCGTCCAAATTTGCACTAGAGGGCTATACAGAGAGCTTGCGAATTGAACTGGCTTCGTTTGGCATTCAGGCCGCTTTGATTGAGCCGGGTTCTTTCCAAACAAATATTTGGAACACCTCTATGAATGAGCAAATGACGCAGCCCGCAGAAGATTCTAAATACACAGCTATTTATCAAAAGATGATGTCCTATATTGAAGCGCAAAAAAACAACTATGGAGATCCTAGCGAAGTTGCGGAGCTTGTGGTCTCACTTGCAGAGAAGAAGCGTCTAAAGAAGCTGAGATACCTTGTGGGGAAAGGTGTACGGCTTTCATTCCTAGCAAAGCAGCTCCTGCCTTGGAATGTATGGGAAACGATCATTTTACGGACACTTTCATCCAAAAAATAAGCGCAAAAAACAGGTGGATCTTTTATCCACCTGTTTTCATTTATTCGTTATCAGACTGCCCGAGGGTAATATCAAGGTTTTTGTTCTTTCCTTCACGGATGACCGTCATTGTTGTTTTATCACCGATTTTTGTTTCTTTATAAAGGATTTCTTTTAGCTGTGAGCTGTTCTCCACATCTTTCCCTTTGAACTTGATGATGACATCTCCAGACTTCAAACCTGCCTTTTGTGCAGGTGATCCTTTCGATACATCTTTTACGTAAATGCCTTTACCGATTTGTTTATCAAATAATCCGAGCGTATTTTCCTGATACGTTTCAGGCACTTGCTCTAAGTCAATCATTTGAACACCAAGGTAAGGGCGTTCGATTTTTCCATTTTTCAATAGCTGATCGACAATCGGTTTCACATCGTTACTTGGGATGGCGAATCCAAGTGATTCTACACCGCTTTCGCTAATTTTCAAGCTGTTGATCCCAATGACTTGACCGTCCGTATTGATCAGTGGACCTCCACTGTTTCCTGGGTTAATGGCAGCATCTGTTTGAAGCACATTCATCTCAACAGTACCAGATGACGTAGTCGCTTCAACGGTACGATCGACACCACTAATAATTCCTTCTGTCACAGTACCTGAGAACTGCGCACCAAGCGGGTTCCCGATAGCGATCACTTTGTCTCCGGCACGAAGCTTAGACGAATCACCAAAGCTTGCGACTTTATCAATGCCGTCAGCGTTGATTTCGAGAACAGCCAAATCTGTCATCACATCATTGCCGACAAGCTTAGCATCTTTTGTTTTTCCATCATAAAGCGTGACCTTTAATTTATTGGCACCTTCAACCACGTGGTTATTGGTAATAATGTATGCTTTTTTTCCATCCTTTTTAAAGATCACACCGGAACCAGTTCCAGCTTCCGCTTCTGTTGATTCTCCGCTAAGACCGAAAGAGTTTTGTGTAGATTGATAGTTTGAGACCCCTACAATGGTCGGCTCTAAATCCTCTACCATATCGGCTACATTCGTCGCATTGGTGATTTGTTTTGATGAGAAATTATCAGAGGTAACCGATTCACTTGACGCTGTTTGGGTTTGCGTGTTGGCAGCTGTGTCCTGTGCCTGCGGTAAAAGCGGTGTAATTCCAAGCACAAGACCTCCGCCAATAATCCCTCCAAGAATCGGACTCAACCATGCAGCCTTCCGTTTTTTCTCCTTTTTAGAAGCACGATCATCCACAATTTGAGGTGACCTGTTTGTCACACTCTCCTGAGAGGCGGATGCTTCATTTTCATGGTGGTGAAAAACGAGTTCTTTTTTTGGTTCTTCTATTTCTTTCTCATTCTCTTGATGTGTTTCTTCTTGATGATTGATCTTTTTTTCTTCATCTTCTCTTCGGAAATCCATCGCTTGCACTCCTTTGCATCATTTTCATGAAATGCTTCATTCATATGTGTCGATAGGACCGATGTCCTCTTAATGGCAAAATCATTGAAAATACTTTATGGCAATATACCAAATTATATAATACTTATTCATAGAAAAAAAGCAAGGTGCGCACATTGGTGGAAAACACCTATTCATCAGCTTTTTGTCTATGCCCTTTTTTCCCTTGAGCTTATCATAATCAAACATTATGGGATAATGATGAGAAGAATATGTGAAATTATGAAAAAAGCGTGTGATTGTTGACATATCGCCTTTGTATCCCGTTATAATGACGTTGAGAGGATGTGGAAGACTTTGTCGTACACCATTTATTTAGTTGAGGATGAACAAAACTTAAATGAACTTTTAACCAAATATTTAGAGAGTGAAAATTGGAATGTCTCCTCTTTTTTAACCGGAGAAGCGGCACGTGCGGCAATGGACAAGCCGCCGCATCTATGGATTTTAGATATTATGCTGCCTGATACAGACGGCTACACACTCATTAAAGAAATCAAAGCCGCCTCACCTGACGTACCAGTCATTTTCATTTCTGCACGTGATGCAGATATTGATCGTGTCCTCGGCTTAGAACTGGGAAGCAGTGACTATATTGCGAAACCATTTCTTCCGCGGGAGCTGATCATCCGAGTGCAAAAGCTGCTGGAGCTTGTGTATAAAAACAGTGAGACCCCGCAGCCAAGCATCACACACGTTTCCTCCTACACCATTCATGAGGACGTGAGAGAGGTGTTTGAAGGGGATCAGCTGATTAACTTAACTTCTAAGGAATTTGACTTGCTGCTCTTATTTACACATCATCAAGGACACGCTTTTTCTCGTGAAGATATTCTCGTGAAGATCTGGGGACATGATTACTTTGGGACAGATCGTGTCGTGGATGATCTTGTCAGACGGCTGCGTAAAAAAATGCCTGACTTAAAAGTCGAGACCATTTATGGATTTGGCTATAGGATGCTAAAGGGATGAAGAACAAACCGCTCGCTTTTCAAATTTGGGTCGTCATCTCTGGCATTTTGCTGACCATTTCGATTGTCCTGATCATTTTATTTTCAAATACATTACGCAGCTTCTTCACAGATGAAATTTATAAAAACATCGAAAATGAACAGCAGGTGTTAACAGAATACCCTTTGAATCGAGACGGATCACCAAAGTCGACCCCAGAAAACCGCTCGGTTCAGCACATTCTGATCCCGTCAGATGAATTAGATCAAATGGCGCAGTTTTTCCCGCATGCGTTTATTGAAAAAGTACAAACCTTTGTGAAAAAACAAAAAAGCGCAACGAAACGCTATTCTGAAGAAGTGAATGGCCAGCATATCTTTTTTGTGATCAAAAAAGTCTCAACAGGCAATACACAATATATTCTGTTGTCGTATGCACCAGATTCTTATCGAGACGACTTGTCCTTTACGCTGTTTAAACAGCTGATATTGATCTTAGGCACTGTCATTTTACTAAGCTGGATTCCGTCTATTTGGCTTGCCCGCTACTTATCCCGTCCGATCGTTGCGTTTGAAAAGCACGTGAAGCGGATTGCTCAAGAGGACTGGGACGATCCTGTGGTCGTTGACAGGCAAGATGAAATCGGCAAGCTCGGTCATACGATTGAAGAAATGAGACAAAAGCTCATTCAAAAGGATGAAACGGAACGAACGCTTTTGCAAAATATATCACATGACTTAAAAACACCTGTGATGGTCATCCGCGGATATACGCAGTCCATTAAAGATGGGATTTTTCCTAAGGGAGATCTTGAACAAACGGTGGAAGTCATTGAAGGTGAAGCGGAAAAACTTGAGAAGAAGATCAAAGATTTGCTGTATTTAACAAAGCTTGATTATTTGTCAAAACAGAATCCCGCACATTCTTCCTTCCTTATGAGTAATACAATGCTGGAAGTGGTCGACCGCATACGCTGGTCGAAAAATGAATTGCAGTGGAACGTGGACTTAGATGATGAGGCTACACTTGAAGGCGATCCAGAACAATGGAGCAAATTATTTGAAAATGTACTAGAAAATCAACTTCGCTACGCAAAAAGTAGAATTGACATTCATATGAAGCAGGAAGAGGATCACATTCGCATGGTCATTCGTAATGACGGCCCTCCAATTGAAGAACACATGCTATCCAGCCTATACGAACCTTTTAGTAAGGGAAAAAAGGGCGAATTTGGTATTGGATTAAGCATTGTCAAACGAATTCTTTCAATGCATCAAGCGTCCATATCTATTGAAAATGATGATCTAGGTGTACGCTATACGATCACTGTTCCAAAGAAGAGACTGTAGGTTTTTGACCGCAGTCTTTTTTTAGATGAATGAATACCCAGTGAAATCACGGTATGTGGCTTTGATCTTTTTGCCAGCTTGGTACATCCATTTCTTTTCAATGGTTGTTTCTTTCGGCATTTTGACTTTTTCTACTTGAATTCCTTTTGCTTTCAAGCGTCTAATCATATCATCGATTTCTCTCATGGAACATCATCCTTTCACATATTTTGACCAGTTGGTCATCTTACTTTATAATATAAAGAATTACACTGTAAAAAACAAGTTACAATCTGATTAATTTTTGAAAACTTTCGTCGTTTATGACCGATAAGTCACATCTCTTCGCGCACGTTTCCTAAGACATTTGTCTCTCGGTAAGAAAGGATGACATTCATATTGAAAAAGAAAGAAAAAATGATCATTGAAGCCGGCATGAAGTTATTTGCCAGCAAAGGCTACAATACAACGTCTGTTCAGGAAATTGCGGATGAATGCCATATGTCAAAGGGTGCTTTTTATCTTTACTTTAAATCAAAGGAAGCACTGCTCATTTCGATCTTGCACTACTATTACGATAAGGTATTTACCCGGATTCACGAGGTTCAAACAGAGGGCGGCACACCAAAAGAAGCCTATCGCAAACAGCTCACTGTCTATTACGATAATATTTTGCAGCAAAAGGATTTTATTAAAATGCAGCTGAGCGACAGGGCTCTTCCATTGAATGAAGAAACGCAGCAGCTTGCAAAACAAATTCGGCTTGCAACGATCCAGCTTCACATTGATAACATTAAGCAGGTATATGGGGATGCGGCGATTCCTTATATGGCTGATCTTTGTTTGACGATTGAGGGCATGAGTCATGTTTACTTTGAGCTTGCAATTTTATATGATTTTCAGCTGGAAGCAGAGGAACTTGCCAAAACGATGATTCACCGTATTGATGATTTGATGGGCGGTATGATGAAACGAAACGACCTTCCGCTCATTTCTGTGGACCAAGCAAGCGACTGGTTCGGCCCTATTTATGAACGATCATTTGACCCGCTGACAGAATCTCTTTTAAAAGAATTAAGAGAGCAGGCTGAAGAACACTATGATGTGAAAGACGAGCCGGATTTATTTGAAGCACTTGGCATTTTAGAAAATGAGTTAAACAAACAAAAACCGAGACAAGTCATTGTAAAAGGTATGCTCTACCAATTGAAATTGTTCCCTCCGCTTCAAACCATATCTGAGTCACTTTTGCGTATTTTGAAAGAGGACCATTTGTAAAGCCCAGGACAGCCCCCCTGGGTTTATTGTTGTGAATGGAACATCAAATTCAAATCCTCCCTTTACTGATAGTGTGCTCATACAATCAGAGCAACTTGGTTTCAAAACATATCGTTACCTTCAAACATCTTCAAGTGATTCTTCTGACAGCTCAAAATGAGAGATCAAAGATGATCCCCATCCTGCGGGCGCCTTTGATCACTTTATAACAAAAAGGGCAGACTCCTCTGTATCCCTGAGATATGGCTTGAAAAAACTCGACTTCACGTGTTTTTCACTCTAATCAATCTCGTCTTCACGTTCTCAACCACCATTCATCTCATCATTTTTCCCACAAAAAAACCAGGGGCAGCGGGCCCCTGTTGTCTTATTTTGCTTTCGGTGTCACCATTTCTTCTGGTTTCACAAACTCTTCAAATTGCTCTTCTGTTAATAGCTCTAATTGAAGGGCTGCTTCTTTTAGCGTTAACCCTTCTTTGTGCGCAAGCTTAGCAATTTTCGCTGCATTTTCATATCCGATGTGCGGATTAAGCGCCGTCACAAGCATCAATGAATTTTTCAGGTTTTTCTCGATTGTTTCTAGGTTTGGTTCGATTCCAACGGCACACTTGTCATGGAATGAGTTCATGCCGTCAGCAAGCAGTTCAACTGATTGCAGGAAGTTATAGATGATGACCGGCTTAAATACGTTCAGCTCAAAGTTTCCTTGGCTTGCGGCAAAACCGATCGTTGCATCATTCCCCATGATTTGCGCTGCAACCATTGTTAAAGCTTCACTTTGGGTTGGGTTGACTTTTCCTGGCATAATGGAGCTGCCTGGCTCATTTTCAGGAATGATCAATTCGCCAATTCCACAGCGCGGGCCACTTGCAAGCCATCTGACATCATTGGCAATTTTCATTAAATCAGCTGCAAGTGCTTTTAGAGCACCGTGTGCATACGTAATTTCATCATGGCTTGTTAGCGCATGGAATTTGTTTGGTGAAGAATTAAATGTTTGACCTGTCAGCTGGCTGATTTCTTCAGCCACGTATTTGCCGAACTCAGGATGTGCGTTAATTCCTGTACCGACAGCCGTTCCACCAATCGCAAGCTCTCTCATTTTTTCAGTCGATTCTAGAATCATTTCTTTTGAACGATCAAGCATGTACACCCATCCGCTAATCTCTTGGCCAACTGTCAGCGGCGTTGCATCTTGCAAATGCGTACGGCCGATTTTCACGATCTCTTGATATGCTTGTGCTTTCTCATCAAGTGTCGCTCTTAATTGGTCAATAGCAGGTATTAATTTTTTGTGCACAGCTAAAACAGCTGCCACGTGCATAGCTGTTGGGAATGTATCGTTTGAGCTTTGGCTGCGGTTGACGTCATCATTCGGGTGAATGCTGAGTTCACTATTTTTATCTTTCAAGAAAGCAGTTGCTCTATTTGCAACAACTTCGTTCATGTTCATGTTACTTTGCGTTCCACTGCCTGTTTGCCAGACAACCAGCGGGAAATGCTCGTCATATTTTCCACTGATGATGTCATCACATACAGCAGCAATCGCTTCTGCTTTTTCACTTTCAAGGTTACCAAGACGTTCATTGGCAATCGCTGTGCTGCGTTTCAAAATTGCAAACGCATTCACAACTTCCTTTGGCATTTTCTCAGAACCGATTTTGAAATTTTCTTTGCTTCGTTGTGTTTGTGCACCCCAGAACTTGTCCTTTGGCACCTTGATTTCGCCCATTGTATCTTTTTCGATTCTAAATTCCGTCATTATGTATCCCTCCATAGCTTCATCACTCAACTCTATTCTATACAAAAAACGAAAATCCTTTAAGCGTTTTCAATTAAAATTTTATCTTTATTTTAATTTTAGTTCAATATAAACGCGGACATCTTTGGAATATTTGTATTTCGGATTCGTTTTTCCGTAATCTTTTGATGTATAGGTCACCTCATAATACTTGTCAAATGACTGTAGAATACGGTCGATCTCCTCTTTTGTACCTGCTAAACGAATTTGTGCCATCTTGTGTCCTCCAAAACCCTCATTCTTTCTTTTACCACAAAATAATGTAACACAGAATATTGTTTTTTCAAGCAGGTAATGCTAAGAAAAAATGTTGAGGCGGGTGATCCTTTTGAAACAGACTCCATTAAAAGAGCACTTATACGATAATCTCTCTGTCATTCTCCCGCAGTTAAAGGACATGGATGATTTGATCCATGAGAAAAAAACATTACCTCACGGACAGGTTGTCTACTATTTATACATTAAAGAAATGAACGAAACGATGCAGATTCAAACCTTCTTAAAGCTGCTGCTGCAAGATCATTCCTCTTTGACAAAAGAGAAGCTGGAATCCAATTTATCAATGATGACCACCCGTTCTGTGAAAACCTCTGAAGAATTGCTGGAGGCGATTTTCGAAGGACATTGTGTCGTTCTGATTAACGGATTTCAGCATGCTTATATTCTAGAAACACATGGAGCGATGAAACGTAGTTTAGGGGATTCTACATCTGAAACCGTGGTAAGAGGGCCGAAAATTGGCTTTATTGAAGATTTAGATACGAACTTAGCTCTTGTCAGACAGCGCTTGAAAAATCCTGATCTCAAAACCGTCGATATGAAAATCGGTCAGAAGAAACTCACCCAAGTGACCATTATGTACATTGACAATATCGTAGATCCTTCTGTTTTAAAAGAAGTGAAAAAACGGCTCAAACAAGTCACCTTTGATGACATACAAGACTCTGGCGTCCTTGAAGAACTCATTGAAGACAATGTGTATTCGCCGTTTCCGCAAATTCAAAATACAGAACGGCCTGATAAAGTTGCCTCTGCTTTGAACAACGGACGCGTCGCTATCTTTGTCGATCATTCACCTTTTATATTAATTGTGCCTGCTTCCCTTGCGACGATTATGCAGTCACCTGATGATTATTATGAGCGCTGGATTTCCGCCTCTCTTATACGATTGTTGCGGTTTATCTCGATCTTTCTCACCTTGTTTTTATCAGCCATCTATATTGCCCTTGTCTCCTTTCATCAAGGTCTTCTGCCCACCACTTTGGCTATTTCGATTTCAAGCACAAGAGAGAATGTCCCTTTTCCACCTATTGTCGAGGCACTTATTATGGAAATGACCATTGAACTGTTGCGGGAAGCCGGCTTACGACTACCAAATCCACTTGGTCAAACGATTGGACTGGTGGGCGGAGTTGTCATTGGACAAGCGGCTGTACAGGCTCATATTGTGAGCTCCATCATGGTCATTATCGTCAGTGTCATCGCTCTTGCATCCTTTACGGTTCCGCAATACGGAATGGGCATGTCCTTTCGTGTGCTCCGATTTGTGTCCATGTTTACTGCGGCTACTTTTGGATTATATGGGATTGTTTTATTCATGCTCGTTCTGATGACACATTTGACGAGGCAAAAAAGCTTTGGGACGCCTTACTTCTCACCAGATTTTGTGTTCAGTTATAAAAACAAAGACAATTCCATCATTCGACTTCCGCTCAAAAGTCAAAAGAAAGGAGAACGATATGGTGAATCATAAAGAGTCAATTTCAAGCTATCAGGCAAGTGCCATTATCTCGAATACCACACTAGGCGCAAGTATGTTGGTTCTGCCCAGATCAATGGCTCAGGCAGCGTCCACACCTGACGGCTGGATTGCACTCTTACTAAT
This sequence comes from Bacillus xiamenensis, assembly GCF_000300535.1. Lineage (GTDB taxonomy): Bacteria > Bacillota > Bacilli > Bacillales > Bacillaceae > Bacillus > Bacillus xiamenensis. The sequence continues at coordinate 37,242 of NZ_AMSH01000010.1, read as the reverse complement.
GAGCGTCATTTACATTGTCTTTATTTTTGCCAATGTACTCATGATGAAAAAAGTCCCTTTCTCCTCTTACTATGATTATACAAACGAAGGGCTTGGGAAGTGGATCGGCACCATTGCCAACCTCTTGATCATTATTTATTTTCTTGGCGTCGCCAGCTATGAAGTACGCTCGATGTCGGAAATGGTGAAGTTCTTTCTGCTTCAAAACACACCTATAGCCGTGACGATGCTCAGCTTTATTTTGGTCGGCTTTTATCTTGTGATTGGCGGTATAGGCGACTTTGCGAGGCTGTGTCCTTTTTTTCTCATTGTCACACTCATTATCTTATTTGTGGCCTATGGACTCAGTGTACAAGAGTTTGAGCTCGATAACCTCCGGCCAGTGCTTGGAGAGGGCTTCTCCCCTGTCTTTCAATCCTTTAATGCTTCTGCCATTTCATTTGTCGGCATTGAAATGATGCTCTTCATGCCCGCTTATATGAAGTCGCAGAAACATACCTTTGCTTATGGGGCCGTCGGTTTTTTAATTCCTGCGATCATCTATATCTTCACCTATATCCTTGTAGTTGGTGCGCTCACGGTGAAAGAAACGGCTACCCTCACCTGGCCGACCATTGCATTGTTTCAATCATTTGATATTCAAGGGATCTTTATTGAACGGATTGAATCCTTTCTTTTGATCGTATGGCTTGTTCAGCTTTATACGAGCTTTGTAGGGTATACGTTTTTTGCCGCAATGGGGGTATCGAAACTGACCAAGTTTCCAAAAAAAGTGGTGCTTGGTTTAATGGCCGTCGTCATCTATCTTGCCGCCATTTTTCCAAAGGATGTTGATACGGTTCGGGTTTATTTAGCCTATGTCAACAACTTATTTTTCTTGTTATTCGGCATCCTCCCATTTCTCTTATTCATCATCGTGTTTTTCAAAAGGAGGCGAAAAGCAGCATGAAAAAGAAAGCGGTCTTTGCTTTCCTGACGCTTGTTTTATTAAGCGGGTGCTGGGATAGTACTAATATCGAGGAGCTCAACATGGCGATTGGGTTTGCAGTGGATAAAGGCGATCAGGGGCATAAATTAAAACTGTCTATGCAAGTGCTTGTTCCGCAAAAGATTGATCAAGAAGCAAGTGTCAAAGATCCGACGAAAATCATTGAAACAAATGGTGATTCAGTGCATCAAATTTTTCGCACAACTGCTTTAAAGGCGCATCGTATTTTCGCTCAGCAGTTAAGAATTTATTTGTTTTCTCAGGAGCTTATTCAAGAAAATAATTTTGATTTGGTTATCAATCAATTCATTCGGGACAATGAAACACGAAGGGGCAGCCTCGTCTTTATGGCTTCCGAAAAGCCTGGGGACATGCTGAAAATTAATGATGACGGACAACCCGCCTCTTCCACCTTATATGATATATCTGCAAATATGAAAATGACCGTTCGTATGCTTAAGTCCGTTTCATTAGGAGATATCTCCTCTGCTTTGCAAAACAACGTATCCTTTGCCATTCCGAAAGTCAGTATCAATCAAGGGAAATTAATGATCGACGGCGCCTCTATCATTAAGAATAGACGGTTTCTTACCAACATCTCTCCCTTAGCGGTTCAATCATACAATCTGCTGACAGGGGACGGCAAGGGCGGAGTGATTGAATTTGAATATGATCACAGCATCTATTCGTTTGAAATATTTAAACTCAAACACAACATCGAGACCCGTAAAACAGCCAGCGGCAGATATGAATTCGATGTATCAGTTCACCTAGACGGAAGATTGTCTGAGGACTGGAATGAACGAGAAAATTCATTTAATGAAAAATACATCCAAGAGATTGAGAAAGTCGTGGCACGAAGATTAGAGGAAAACGTGAAAGATTTCATCGAAGAATTACAGCACGAGATCAAAGCAGATATTTGTGGGTTTTATCAAAAAGCAAGTATTGCGTATCCGAAGGAATACCGAAAGGAAGCGAAAAATTGGGATGATATTTTTAGTGAATCGGATATTCGTTACAAGGCAAATGTGAAAATCCGTGACTTCGGGACTAAGGGCGCAACACAATCCTTATAGAGTATGTTAAAATGGTAAGAAAAAAAGGGTGTCAATCATGAAACGAGCTTTACTTTCGGCCGGCATTCTATTTTTGATTCTAGGAATACTTCTGTTAATCGTTGTATTCGTGCAATCAAAAGAAGATTTCTTCATTGAAGCCGACAGCTTTACAAGCACATTTTTGATCGTGATTTATTATGGACAAACCCCTGCGCTCCTTCTTGTGGGAGGCGGTTTATTTGTTGGACTTTCACAGATCATTGATTTGCAGGAGAAAAAAGCGGCAGTGGCAAAGGAAAGCGTAAAGCTGCTATCCGAGATGAAGAAAACCCTGGAAGACAAATCGGCCAAGGAGCAGGAGGAGGCTTTCCCAGTTCCAGAGCTCCATCAACTCTCCGAACGTCCAATCACAGGACAGAAGGACTAATTTCACGCATGTTCTAGCAGCTTTCATTTGAAAGCTGTTTTTTTTATTGAATCAGCTTATGGCGATGGGCATACACTGCCGCTTGTGTGCGGTCTTCTACATCAAGCTTGGAAAGAATGTTCGTAATATGCGTCTTGACTGTTTTGATGGTAATAAACAGTTCCTCTGCAATGACCTTATTCGATTTCCCATCTGCAATCAGCTTTAATATTTCCATTTCTCTTGCGGTTAACGAATCGTGCAGAATCGACCCATTTGATGAATGACGGAGTTTGTTCATGACCTTTCCCGCTACTTTTGATTCAAGCCGCGGCTCTCCAATACTGGCAGATCGAATGGCATCAGCAATTTCCCCTGCCTTCGATGTTTTTAATAAATAGCTCAAAGCACCAGCCTCAATGACTGGGTAAACTTTGTCGTCATCAATAAAGCTCGTCAGCACGATAATTCTGGCATCCTCTATTTCCTGACAAATTCTTTTCGTTGCTTCGATGCCGTCCATTCCTTCCATGACAAGATCCATTAAAATCACGTCTGGCTTTAATTCAACCGCTAGTTCTACACCTTTTTGTCCATCTGACGCTTCACCGATCACTTCAATATCAGCCTGTGCCTCTAAAAAGGCAGCAAGCCCCATTCTCACCATTTCATGATCGTCAATTAAAAGCACTCGAATCATCGAACGTTCTCTCCTTTTCCGTCATCAAAAATGGGAACCTTCACATCTATTTGTGTGCCTTTTCCCTCAAATGACATAATCTCTGCGACACCGCCTACTTCACTTGTTCTTTCCCGTATTGATTCAAGTCCGTAGGAAGCGGTCTTCACATGATCCGTTTGAAAACCGATCCCGTTGTCGATAATTTTCAACTGAACTTGACGGTTTCGAATGAGCAGACGTACCGTCACCTTTGTCGCCTTTGCATGCCTAAACACATTGGAAAGGGCTTCTTGCACAATTCGGAACAGATGATCCTCCACTCCTTTAGACAGCGGGACATCATCTTCTATCTCCCAATCAATATCAATTGGCTGCTTTGCCTGAAATTCATTAAGCAGCTCGATCAAGCCTTTTTTCAAGTCTTTCCCTTCAAGTGTGATCGGCCTTAGATGCAGAAGAAGTGCACGCATCTCATTTTGTGCATCGCCAGCCATTCGTTCGACAAGACGCATTTGCTTTAAAATCTTTTCATCCTTTTCCTTCATGCCTTCAAGAATCGCAGAGGTCATCATGGAAATCGCAAATAATTGCTGGCTGACCGCGTCATGCAGTTCACGGGCTAGACGCTGACGCTCTTCTGAAACAACCGATTTTTTCATTTGAACCTGCCATTCAGCACGCTCATTCGAAAGCTTTTGCAAAGAGGCTACTTGCCCTTCAATCCGTTTTGCCATTTCATTTAATTGATCAGCCGCCAAACCAATTTCATCATCACCTAAAGACGGCAGTCTGTACGCAAAATTCCCATTTTCAAACTTCAAGATCGACTCCACAATCTGATCCAGGCGCTTCTTATGCTGATAGCCAAACACATGGCCGGCTGATACACCAATGACAAGACTAATGATGAGTAAAATGCAAAAAAACGGGATGCCGAACCACCGTGTAGACAGCAAGATCATGGGGTCAAGCTGATAATAAAAAAACATCGGCAGTGTCGTCATGATCACAACACCAAGCGAGATACCAACTGCGAGACGAACAGATTGCCACTGGATGCCTAAATGCAGTTTTCTCATAAGTACCTCACGTCCACATCCCCAATCAGTAGAGAAATGGAGATTTTCACTTTTCGCTTGCTCTCATCGTAATCATTGGTCATCACATATACTTTACTGCCAAATCCGCTTCTTTTTTCATCAATGATTTTCATATCACCAATCGCAGCCGAAGCACTCACACACACTTCAATGTCCTGCGAAACGTAAATATCCACATCTCCGATGAGTCCGCTAATGACGATGGTACTTTCTTCCTCTGCGATGATGGCCTTTGATAAGTCGATTTTGACATCACCAATGAAGCCTGAAATCGTCAAATCACTTAATTGAAACGGCTTTTTCATCAGCCTGACTTCCCCAATAAAGAAGTCATGTTCTTTTCGTGGCTTTGTCTGGCTTTTTGTTTTCTTTTGACCGCTCTTTTTTTCAAGATCGACTTTCAATGAAGGCTTTTTCTCGTCTCTCGACTCCTTTTTATCGACATCAAAAACAGGTTTGTTCTTTACTAAACGATAGCCCGCATAGATCAAAAAAGCAGCAAATAAATACCCCGTTAAGCTAAACGTGATATTTAGCAGGAACTTCAGGAAGAGAAAGCCGGCAAAAATATAGGATACCGAACCGAGCCAACGTTTGGATCGTGAGTGCAGCCAATAGCCAGCAAGTGCAAAAAACACTGGCCAAAATAGGTCAGCTCCGATCCCAATAATTTTGAGAAAAAGATTGATACCAAAAATCACAACAATGATGCCTAAAATTTGATTTCTTGAAAAACGCAGTTGACTCGCCCCCTTCCTTTATGACGTATCATTACCGTAGTTTTAAGTTTCCACTTGTCATCTCAATATCGACTAAGTGTGCCCCATTTCCCCGTGTGCCTGTAAAGCCTCGACCTTCACTATCCGCTTGATCAAACTGATACGAATGATCGACGCTTCCACTCGTTTTTTTCACTTGGACTTTGAAATCTCCCTCATCTGGCAAGTTAAGTGTCGCACTGCCTGACGTCATATGAAAGTCAACCGGTGACTCAATTGTATCAAAACTTGCCGTCAACCTGCCGCTTGTCATGCCTAGTTGCAGCTTTCCTTTTATATCTTGAATATCGGCACGACCTGAAGTTGCACCAATATCACTTTCCTTCGCATCAATATGAGACACTGAGAGTCTGCCAGAGGTTGCTTTAATTTCCACACGTTTTGCTGAGAAATTCTCAGCTGTGAGGTTTCCGCTTGTTGATTTGAGCGTCACATCTTGAAGAGACAGCTTTCCTTCGCCATTTACTTCACTCACGCCGCTTCCACCTGTAATCTTCACATCTTGATGATAATCTGTTGGAATTTTGACTAAGAGTTCTCCTTTTTCAAATTGAGAGAAAAACAAAAACCCTTTATTTTCAGCACGAACTTTGAATGTCCCGCCTGTTTGCTCCGCATACATTTTCCCTTTTCCACCTACGACCATTACGGAAATATCAGAACGATTCTCAGGCTTCACTTTCACACGAAATCCAGAAAGAGAGATATCTAATTGATCAATCTCATCCTTTTTCGCTGAAGCTGTTGTCACCGCTTGCTCTTTAGAAAAGCTCAAATGAAAGAGATCTCCATTTTTGAAAAGCATCCCAATCATTAACAAAACACCAACAAGTATACAAATTAGACCGATTAACCGTTTCATTTATACCATCCCTTTACCCTTTGACCTTTTTATTATAAGGAAAAGCGAATCAGAAAGAAATTAAATATCGGAAGAAAAAACCTGCTTTTCTTCCGATTTGACACATTTTCCTTAGTTTGCTTGCTGTTGTTCAGGCTTTTTTTCCAGCTTCAGCTTCTGCCATTCCTTTTCAACCTCATCATCGTAATCTAGATGAGCATACGCACCTTGACCTGCAAATCGTGCATAGCTGCCCGCTTTTGTCTCCATTTCCTCGATACGGTTCTCCATTCGTAAGAATTCCTTATATGCACTTTCACTATCTACTTTATTAATGGATTCATTCATATACTGCTTTGCCTGTGCGGCATTTGCTCTTGCAATCAGCGCTTGCTTCTTGTCTTTCATATCACGCATCTTTGTTTCTAAATGCTGCAATTGTTCTTTTAGCTCTTTCAGCTGTTTCACAGATTGCTGGTAGGCATCTTGATACTCGTTGTGCTTTTCTTCAAAATACTTCATTTCAGTGAGCGCTTTTCGTGCAAGCTCTTCTTCTCCTGCATGAAATGCCAGCTCAGCCTGCTTTTTCCGCTTACCAGCAAGTGCTTCTGTTTCCTCTGCTTTTCGCAGGAAGCCTTGCTGAATGGTCTGCTGTTTGATGATCGCATGTTTCGCTTTGGCCATATCACCTTCCATATCACGAACGTATTGATTGAGCATGACACGTGGATTCTCCATTTTATCTAAGCCCTCATTCACTGTCGCAACAAACATATCCCTTACTCTTCTTAATACCATTTGATATTCCTCCCTTTATTTTTTCTTTAAAAAGTCTTCCCACTCTTGATCAAATGACGTGTGAATTTGTTTATCCATGTTCGGCGTCGTGTTTGGCTCCATATATGAGCTGCCTGATGATTGTTTTGTTGATTCACCATTTATCATTTTCCAGCCAAAGTAGAGAAGCGCTGCTGCAAATGCGATTCCGAGTAAAAATGGCAGAGATTGCACGACGAGCAGGACACCGATCACAGCGAGAATGACACCTGTTGTTTTACTGCCTTTATCATATTTTTTGACACCTGCGTAAATGAGCCACGCCCCAATTAGAGTTGGGATCAGCCCCCCTATTGAACCACCAAAAAAGATGGATAAACCGACAAACATTAGAATCGAACCAATGATGGTTTTACTTGTTATTTTCATCTTCATGCCTCCTTTCTTGCTCCTTGCTTTTACTATAGTCGAAAAAGAAAGCCGGCAAAACGTGTCGTAGATTGATCTTTGATTGCGACCAGAGTCGTAACGATGCTCAGACTGACCGATTGAATCCATTAAAAAAAGCACTCCTCGATTAGAAGAGTGCTTTCCCTTATTTAGAATGGAACACATCTGCACTTCGTTCATACTCAACATCAGCTTCACCGAGCCGATGATTCACAATACGGGCGGCTGCAAATAAATAGTCAGATAGACGGTTCACATATGTGAGGGCAACAGCTGGAATGTCCTCCTGCTTCGCGAGTGTCACAATATGCCGCTCGGCTCTTCTGACAACTGTCCGCGCCACATGTAAGAGGGCAGCGCCTTCCTGGCCGCCAGGTAAAATAAATTTGGTGAGTGGCGCAGCTTCTTCTACATAGACATCCATTCTTTGCTCAAGGGCTGCCACAGATTTTTCCGTTAGCTTGCCTTCTTTCGGTGGTTTCACCGCTGCCAAATCGCCGCCGCAGTCAAAGAGCTCATGTTGAATGACAATCAGCTCAGACAGAATATCATGAAACAATTTGCCATGCCGCCGTAAGTTTGCATGGGCAAGCCCAATAAAGCTATTTGCCTCATCTAACGTACCGTACGCTTCTACTCTTATGTCGTCTTTATCCGTTCGCCCGCCAATCAAGCCGGTTTGACCTTGATCACCGGTTTTGGTATAAAGTTTCATTGCGGTTCCCCCTTGTCCATTTCTTGTTCCTTTTAGTATACCCTGTATTGTAAAAGATGTATTTGTTTTATTATGAAACACTTTTTCTCAAACGTTCTTCAATCCCACTATATATGTTGAATGATGAAACACCACACTTTATAATAGAATGAAAGCGCTTTTTAATTTTAAAAGATGGGCGGGATGTATGTGACTTTACAAAACAAAGTAGCGATTATTACAGGGGCAAGCAGAGGAATTGGCCGTGCCATTGCAGAGACACTCGTCCGTGAGGGGGCTCGCGTTGTATTGAGCGGAACGAATGAAGATCTATTGCAAGACGCTTGCTCCGCACTGAATAAAGAAGAGACATGCGCTGTTTATGTAGCCGGTGATGCTAGCTTACCAGAGACAGCGGCCTCCCTCGCTCTGCAAGCAAAAACACATTTCGGACAGATTGATATATTGGTTAACAACGCCGGGGTCAATTTGCGAAAATCAACAGTCGATACATCCGTTGATGAATGGAAAAGGTTGATCGATATTAATTTAACCGGTACGTTTCTCATGTGCCAAGCTGTCATACCTGACATGATCAAACAGCAAGGCGGGAAAATTGTTAACATGAGCTCGACAACCGGCAAAACCCCTCATCATAATGCATCACCTGCTTACGGGGCATCAAAGGCCGGGATCAATTATTTAACGATGCATCTCGCAAAAGAATTAGCAGCGCACCGCATCCATGTAAATGCTGTCTGTCCTGGCCCCATTGAAACTGATATGAGTAAACAGTGGAGTGCTGAATACCGCAGCGCTGTGTTAGAAAGGATTCCGCTGAAAACAATTGGGACACCGGAGCAAGTCGCAAACGTGGTCGCCTTTTTAGCCTCTGATCAGTCTGATTTCATTACAGGAGAAACCATCAATATGAATGGCGGCACGTATATGAACTAGAAAAAGAGCCTCAATATGACGGCTCTTTTTGGTTCCTATCGTTTTTCTCTCGTACCAGAGAGCATGATCGCCTGTCTAATGGCCTCTTCCATGCTCGCAGAATCAGCCTTTCCTGTCCCTGCAATATCAAATGCCGTTCCATGATCAACACTTGTACGGATAATAGGCAGACCTACCGTAATGTTCACACCTGATTCTAAGCCGAGCACCTTAATAGGCCCATGTCCTTGATCATGATACATCGCCACGACGATATCAAAATCGCCTCTTGTTGTCCTAAAGAACAGAGTATCAGCTGGCAGCGGGCCAAATACTTGAATCCCTTCACCCTGTGCTCGTTCCACCGCTGGGATGATCTTTTCCTCTTCTTCTCCATTCCCAAACAGCCCATTCTCCCCAGCATGCGGATTAATGCCGCATACAGCAATTCTAGGTGCAGAGATACCGGAACGGACGAGTGTCTCATGAGCCAGCTTAATCGTTGTGTATACACGCTTTGGGTTGATTTTTAAAATGGCATCCATTAATCCAATGTGTGTCGTCACATGCACCACTTTTAAATTGGGAGCCGCCAGCATCATGGCATAATCCTCCGTACCCGTCAGATCAGCTAAAATTTCCGTATGCCCTGGGTACATATGACCTGCCTTATGAAGTGCTTCCTTGTTTAACGGTGCTGTACAAATCCCATCAATTCTTCGGTCATTCGCCAGTGTAATGGCTTTTTCAAGATATCGAAAAGCGGCATTCCCTGCTTCTTTTGAAATATCCCCTACCGGTATATCACCAGTTAAAAGCTTAAGATCAAGGCAGGGAACTGCGCCAGCTTTTACCTGCTCCGCTTCCTCGGGCTCTGTAATACTGACAATCTCCACATTTGTATCCACAAACTCTTTCGCCCTATTTAATATACTGGTGTCCCCAATCACAAATAGAACAGCTTCTTCATGTAAACGGCTTTGCTGGAAGGCTTTTAAAATAATTTCAGGACCAACGCCAGCCGCATCTCCCATCGTTACAGCAATGATTGGTTTTGACATTCGTCTTCCCCCTCTATGTTTTTCAGCACTTCTACCGCATGGAGCACAGAATCTTTTTGACCGTATGCCCCTGCTTTGGTGACCGCATATAAATGAGTATCAACGAGCCGCCCAAGCGGGATGCCGGGTTCAATTTCTTTCAGCAGCTGAATTCCCCCCGCTCCAAGCTTATGGCATATCGCACGTGCTGTATCACCGCCAGTTAAAAAAAGGCGTTTCACCCCTGTTAATTCAACAATGTCTTTTGTGATCATTCCAAGACAGACAGACAAGGTACTCCCGACCTCTTGTCTTGTCATTCCTTTTGCTTTGCCGTAAGCCAGCATCTGTTCAACGATTTCAGGCCTTGCGTCCGTATAAAGAAGAATATCTTCATCCTGACGCATAAGCAGCTGATCCATGACTGATTTTCTTTCCCACGCTTCACAGCCGTTTAATACATTTAGCGGGTTCACTTTCACCTCAAGGCAATCATGCTGATCTCGTAAGTAAGCAAACTGTTCATTTGTCTTTTGAGAAGCACTTCCTGATACGATGAGAACAGGCTCTTTTTTAGGACGAATGCTGCTTCGTTGCTTCGCAACATAAGCTGATAATGCACTAGCCAGTCCTGCTGAACCGACCCATAGCACTCTTTGATCCATCTTCATAAACAATTCAACAATCTGAGTTAAATCATTGTTCGTTTCTGCATCACACACAAACCATTGATGACCATGTTTCAATAAAGATGCGACCTCATGACTCGTGTCGGTTAGCGCTGAATGGATCGCTTGCTGCGTGAGATTTTTTGGTCTGACATTTGTCTGCTCAGCAATTAAGTCTGATATGCTGGATGTCAGGACAGGCGTTTTCGGGTCCTTTGCTGCCTCTGACAGATGAACAGGCACACCCTCCACATAATGAATGCCATAAGCAGTAGATCTTTTTGCATCGGGATAAGCGGGGGCAATGACGGCTGCATCAAACCGGCCAAGATCCATCAGTGCCTGCAGTTCAATCCCAATGTTTCCTCTTAACGTTGAATCTACTTTTTTAAAGAAAAGGTGCAAATGCTCTTGTAAAAATGGCTGCACCACTTGACTGACCTCATTGTACGCTTTTTCAGAAGGCATACTTCGTGAGTCTGTGTCGACAATCAGTACATCCTCCTCCTTGTACCGGCTGATGTCATCAAATGACGGCTTGAACAGTACGGAGGCTTTTAAGCCTGCTTTCACAAATTGAACACCGGTATCACTTGCGCCTGTTAAATCATCCGCCACAATGATTACCTTTTGCTCTAGGTTCGCTCCTTTTTTTAATAGATCGTTTGTCATTTAGACACCTCGGTCTCATTGCATATTATTCCTTTAGCTTTCTCCACAGCGTCGTACGGTTGATATTCAGCCGCTTCGCTGCTTTTGATTGATTCATATTTTCCTCTTCTAGCACCGTTCGAATAATCCGTCTTTCAATTTCATCAAGCGTGCCATGTAAATAGCTCGACAGCTGCTTTTCTTCATGTTCAGACGCGAGCTGATCAATTGCTGTCTTCGCTTTACTCAATGTGATATATCCGCTTTTTGTCGTCAGCACAAGCTCTTCCATGATCCGCTTGAACTGCCGGACATTTTCTCTAAATCTCTGATTTTGAAAGGCTTCAATCACCTCTGCTGACAGCCCGACAACCTGCGTACCATAAAGAGAATTCAGTTCGGCAATAAATAACCGGCTCATATCCTCAATATCTTCTGCCCGTTCAGATAAAGGCGGGACATGAATCGTGAGCTCCTGTAAGCACATATATAGTTCCTCACTAAATGCTCCAGATTGCATCAATTTGAACAAATCCACTGTAGATGCAGCCATCCAGCGAATGTGCTGCCGATGATGAAAAAGCTGCTCGACAATGAGTGGCTGCATATCCATTGGGACACCATCAATATCCTTCAGAAAGATCGTTCCTTTTTGATGCACCGGAATGGCTTTTACATCATCCGGTTCGGTCAAACGTTTGCAATGAACCGTCATAAAGCTCTCATTTTTTCTCTCGCTCATTTGATGAATCGCAAAAGCAAGGCTTGATTTACCAGTTCCTTGTTCGCCATAGAGGCAAATAGAGCGATCCGTTTGGCTGAACGCCTTTGCCCTTTGGATCACATCTTTCATTTTTGAACTCTGTTCGGTAAAAAGAGCAAATGGATGTGCTGAATGAACAGGCGCTGCCAGCGTCCATATACGATGACCCTCTCTATTGATCACAGCAGAAGGCTTCTCAATTGTCACCAGCATCTCGCCTTTAGATAACAAACTGCCTTTGACATGCCACATGTGCTGCTGATTGGATATTTGAGAGAAGCCGTTTTGCTTTCCTTCTCGAACCGCTTTCACTGCCGGTTCAAGCGCTGGACACCATGCCACCACATCGACATGAGATGTAAACGGTGGAAATAATCCTTGTTCAGTCCATTGTTTCAATTGTTGATTGATAAAATGAAGCTGATTGTCTTGATCAATGATCAGCATTCCTTTTGACTCTTGATCAATCATTTCTCGAAAGAGGCGCTGCTCAGCTGTAGCCTCTTTATATAAACGGTACATTTGTTTTGCTTGATGGAACGCTTCCTTGACAGATTCACGGCCAGAGGTAATCAGCATGCTTTGCATCCCAAGCTCCTTGGCCGCTTTATCTGTAATCACATCCCCAAGCACAACCTGCGTTCCTTGTTCCTGTAATTGCTTTAAGAGATCCCAGACTTCTTCCTCTTTCTGCACTGTGTAAATATCAATTTTAATCCCGTATAACTCTCCAATGGTGCGTACACCTTGTGTAATATTTTCAAAACCAACAACTGCTTTTTTCCCTTGGTAATCTTTAATCAGCGTGAGGGCACGAAGCAGATCGTAACCTGATACAGGGATATCCACCACTGGAATGTTGACATGCTTTTGAATAAGCGCAGCTGTTCCTCCGCGGCTCATAATGATATCCATTCCTTGAGCCTCTGCCTGTTCTGCCAGTGCAACACCTGACCTAAGGTCTCCGACTTCAAGCTGGAATGTGATATTTTTTTCTTCTTTGGCAAGGTCTATTAATACATCTCCCAATCCTTTATACGGCGCAATACCTAGCACTTTTATATTCATGAAAAGGACCCCCATTTTTTATCTCTTCATTGTGAGACATACCTTGAGGGAGTCCAAAGGTTAACAAATTGGGACAACCCTCCAAACATCAATTATAAATGAAGCAAATGAGGGTTACAATTCACAGAAACAGGGCTCCCTTGCGGTTAAGACGTGTGATGTGTCCATTCCTCTGTCACACATACATACTTGATGGCCTGCCGATAAAAAGTAAACGCAATGTGCAGCTTCCCATCTTTTCCTTCTGTGATGGATGGATATGAATACTCTCGATTCAATTTATCCTTTGAATTGTTTGTCATGGCATAGCCATCACCGATTTCAAGGTTACGTCTGACGGGCCATGTTGCACCGTCATCCTTAGAGATGGCAAGTGTCATTGGGGCACGAGGCGTTCCCCAAAAAGCTGGTCGTGCCTCTGTATCAACAGCCGTCCGTGTATCGCCTTCATCCTCAATCTCGTCATATAAGGAGGCTCTTCTTTCTGTTTGATCATCCGCATTGATATGGTTATAAACGAGGGCGAGATGACCATTTTGGAGCACCGTAAATTGAATGGATGAGTTATTGTTCGGCAGCTCTGTCGCCTTTGGCTCGGACCATGTCCGTCCGTGATCCACTGAGCGGCTCATATAAATCGAATCAGCAAACCGGCTTCTAAAGAGGGCAATCAGGGTACCATCAGCACATTTTCCAATATTCATATGAACACAGCCCGTACTGTTTGGCACGATGACCTCTTCCCACGTCTTGCCTTGATCCGAGGAAATTTTCACAGCACTGACATCTCGGTTCCCTGTCCATTTGACACCAGGAATCGTCTTACAATAAAAGACGGGAAGGAGCCAATCATCATTATCCAGCACAACAATAGGCTGACGAATAAACGTGCCGGGCTGATCAAATAAAGTGCCAATCTCCCCCCATGTCTCTCCTCTATCCTCTGATACACGATATCTCACAATGGCCGTATCTTGATTTCCAGATAGCTGCGCTGTATAAAGCAGCCACAGCCTGCCACTTTTCTCTTGAAAAAGAACTGGATTTTGTTCAGATCGTGTAGAATCATTGGATAGCTTCACAGCCTCTGTCCATTGGTCACTTCCTTGCTTGAGCCTTGACATATAGATAGAGATATCAGGAATTCCTTCTTGTGTTCCGCCAAACCATACACATAGCACATCCCCATTATCCAGCTCAATGAGATTAGCCGCATGGTTTTGCACGCAGTTTGTTGGGAGAAAAGCTTCTTTTCTCACGGGGTCTTGTTTATTTTGTCGTAATATTCCATCTATTTTGATCGAGACGTCTTCATTTGTCATGATAATTCTCCTTTCAGTTGTTGATCCTTTTTCGTCGGCGGGCTGATCAATCGATCAATCACCAGCACTAGGAAAGGAATGATAATCGCTACGTACATATTATCGATACCGAATGGATTATCGAGTAAATACCAAACCGTCGTAGCAATACCTGAAGCAGCAAGACCAATGGTTGCCCCTCTATTTGAATTAAAATATGGCAAGTAAAAGCCCATTGCCGCTACAACAGCGATTGATGTTCGAAGTGCTCTTGTAAAGAAGGAGAGAGACAGCAGCTCAGGCGCAAGGGCAACCCCCAAAAGCGGCACAATCCCAACGATGACAGCTACATACCGAGTAATCTTCATTCGCTGCTCCGGTGATGGTTTCATTTTCGGCACATAAAAGTCATCAATGATCAGCGTGGTTGTTGCAAGCGCAACCGTTGACACACCGACAAAGATGGATGCTACAAGAGATGTCGCCACAACAGCGCTCAAAATCGGATTCATATGCTGTAAAAAGACAGGAAACGCGTAAATAGGTTCTATGTCTGGGTACAAATAACGTGCAGCGACACCGATGACCCCGATCGCAATGGCGAGTGGCAAACAAAGGAGTGCTGCATACAGGGTCGATTTCTTTGCCTCTCGTTCACTTTTCGACGAGGTGATGGCCTGAATGATAAACTGCGTCGCAAAAATGGCTCCCATGTTTCCTATAAACCAAGCTCCGATCGTTCCCCAACCGATTGTGCCATCCCATGTAAAGAAATGATCAGGCAGGCTTTGTTTCATCGGCTCAAAGCCTTTCGTTAAATAAAGTGCTACCCCTAGTGTAATTAATATCCCCGCATACTTCACGATCGAATGTAGGATGGTGACCCATGCAACCCCTTTCATTCCTCCGAACGTAAAATAAAACGTACTGACAACCGCCGTAATGATGGCACAGGTCATTAAAGGAAGCCCAAGAATCGATGCAATGGCAGCTGAACCACTTAAATAGTTTCCTAGATTCACAAGGAGCAATGCTGCAATCATGATAACAGAGACGACCAGCTTCGTTGATTTTCCAAACTTCTGATTAATAATACCTGAAATGGTGTATTGCCCTGTTCGATAAAACTTTCCGACTAAGAAAAAGGAAAAGATAAAAAAGGCAATCGCAACTGTTATAACAGACCATGAAGCGGACAGCCCATGCGTAAATGCAGATTCTGCTGTTCCGACGGTGGATTTCGTTCCAATGAATTCACTCATTAACAAAATACCGACCACAATGGCTGGAAGTGACTTAGCTGCATTGTTGAATTCTGAATTGGACTTACTGCGGAATCGCATCGTCAGCCAAGTCGTAAACAGGATATAGATCATAATGACGATTAAAATAAATGTGATGACAGAACTGCTTAAAACATTCACTTAAAATCCCCCTTTGTGTGAAAGCCGTGTGAAGCAACTTCTTATGTCCCATCCCAAGTGACGTATGAAGAGTTAGGCGTCGAGCAGTTTCATATAGACCTGTTCAATATCAGAGACAGACATTGGCTTCGGGTTGTTGTCCATTAATCTCTTCACCGCTGAAGCTGCTTCAGCAAGTGCCGGCACATCCTCTTTTGACACGCCAAAGGCTTTGAGCTGTTGAGGAATGTGTAAATCCGCTGTCCACTCTTCAATCTGACGAATCAAATGCTCTGCAAGCGTATGCTTCGAGCCTTTTTCTTCTATCCCTATCACCCTAGCAACATCTCCAAGACGATCAATGATATGATCTGCATTAAATGCCGTGACGTGAGGAAGAAGCATGGAATTAGCGACACCGTGAGAAATCTTGTATTTTCCCCCTAACGGATAAGCCATTGCATGAACTGCTGCTGTCCCAGCACTTGTGAGTGCCATTCCCCCATACATTGCACCAACCAGCATATCCTCTCTTGCCTTCACATTCTCCCCGTGATGATACGCTTCTTGAATACTTCCAGAAATCAGCCTCATGGATTCGAGTGCGAACATATCACTGAATGGATTGGCTTTATTGGAAATATACGATTCAAGCGCATGCGTAAACGCGTCCATACCTGTAGCTGCGGTAATGGGTTTCGGTAAGTTGAGCGTAAGTACCGGGTCCAAGATCACAAGGTCCGGCAAGAGATGCGGGCTGACCATTCCGATTTTTAGTTCCTTTTCTGGAAAGGTGACAATCGCATTTGGTGTCACCTCTGATCCCGTACCAGATGTTGTTGGAATCAGAATCGTCGGAACCCCTCTTTTTCTCACAAGATTTGTACCAATGAGCGCAGAAATCGGCTGATCATTCGTTTTTAGAACAGCTAAAATTTTTGCCGCATCCAGCACACTTCCACCGCCAATCCCAATGATGGCCTCATGCTCCCCTTTTAAAAATGTCTGGAATACATCCTCGATATTTTCTTCTGTTGGTTCTGGCTTAATCTCTGTGCAGATCTCACTGGCAATCCCTTTTTTCGCAAGCTCTCTTTTGATTTGGTCTGCATAACCAAGCGATACGATGGATGGCTGCGTTAAAATAAAGATCGATGTCAGTCCGCTAAGTCCTAATAAATCTAACTTTTCTCCAAGGAGCTCCAGAGAATGAGCCCCAGATACAATGTGTGATGCCGTTTGAAACTGATAATGCGTTGTCGTCATCTCTTCACTGCTCCTTTGCTGATTTTGCTTGCGTGCGATAATTCTCGATCATGTGTGTCACAGCTTCTAAAGCCTCTCCAGACAGCTCTTTTACCGGGCTTTTTGGCGGACCAACGGGAAGTCCTGAAAGCTCTGCTGCTTTTTTTAAAGGCGCTGGTAATGTGCCTAAAGTGAATGTCGCTCTTAACGGCTGCAACTGCTGCTGAAATTGCTCACTTTGATCAAGCTCACCTTGTTGAAAAGATTCATAAAGTCCAACGACAATTTTTGGAAGAACATTTGCCGTTGCCGCAACTGCGCCTGATCCGCCGAGCTTCAATGTCTCTAAAATGAGTGAATCTGTTCCTGCAAGTACGACAAACTCTTCATCCTTTGTCACATCCAGATAAGCCTTTATATTGGCAATGTCTCCACTGCTGTCCTTAATGCCCAGCACGTTCGGCAGTGAGCTGAGCCGCAGAACCGTCTCTGGCGCAAGTGATACACCCGTTCTTGATGGGATGTTATAGAGCAGAATGGGAATCCTCACGTTTTCTGAAATGCGGCGAAAATGCTCATACAGCTCTTCTTGTGATGGCGCAACAAAATAAGGTGTGATGACTGACAGTACATCTACGCCTATATCTGCGAGCTTGTTTGACAGCCTGATCGTTGCTTCAGTGCTATTTTCACCTGCTCCAATGAATACCGGCACCCGTCCGGCCACAGCATTTACAACAGTTTCAGCAATTTGAAGCTTTTCTTCCTCTGAAAACAAATGAAACTCGCCATTTGTTCCTAAAGCAAAGATGCCGTGCACACCTGAATCAATCAAACGGTCAATGAGTTGCTTTGTCACTTCCGGATGAAAATCCTCTTCTTTTGTAAGCGGTGTCAAAATAGCTGGAATAATTCCCTTAATATTCAAAAGATCCTCCCTTTCTGAATGTTGCATTTTTAAACACATATTCATTTAAACGCTTTCATGATTCTTATTATAAAAGTAATTTGATTTATTTAGCAACATATTTTTAGATTTTTTCAAATGTTCAGCGCATTCTTTAAAGATCTGTTGATGTTTTCAACAAAAAAAGCGAACCAGTCGGTTCACTTTTTTCTTGCAACCAATGTATGAAGAAGACGCTGCACTTTCTTTCGTACCCTTTCGTGCAAAAGAGCATCATGTTCCTTTTGCTGCGCATGAGCAGAAGCGATACAAAGATGATGGATGGGAACGCTTGTCTCTTGTTGAATGATGTGCATCAGCTGCCCCATCATTTGAACAGACGCTCCATCTGATAATGATTCTTTCAGCACAAGCCAAACGGACAGCTCTCCTTCCTGATGCATTCCATAAAGAAGGACATCTTCTTCATCATCTTGAGCCGCGTATTCCTTTGGTTCACCCGATTGTTCAAGAAACAATATGCCTTCTCTATCATCTAGCATTTCATGGAGAGCTTCAGTTCCCGTTCCGAGTGACCGTTTCCAAAAGAAGCCGCCGTTTTTCTCATGTGAGGAAAGGATGCGAAGCGGCTGTTTAATGGAAAACGTCATTCCATGTGATCCATGTGTTTTCCAGCCCTCCGCTAATTTCACACATGATCTGTCAGAAGTGGCCGCCGGCTCGATCATCAGCTGGGGGTTTGCTCGCAGTGGATGCTGAAGCGGCGTCACAACGGTTTCATACACTCGGTTTATCCGTTCAGTGGTCAAAACGTGATGCGGATCTCCTAGCATCTCTGCCTTTCCCTCGTGAAGCAAAAGCAGCCGATCACAATACAAACTGGCGATATTCACATCATGAAACACACCGATGACCGTTAATCTAGAGGAAGAGGTCTCTTCTCTAATCAAATCGAGCAATTCTTTTTGATAGGCTAAATCAAGAAAGCTAGTTGGTTCATCCAGCAATAAATATTCAGGGCGCTGCGCTAACGCTTGGGCTAAATATACCCGTTGCTGCTCTCCCCCGCTTAATTCATGGATGGATTGATCCTTAAATTGAGCCACATCGGTTTGTTCCATCACTGTGCTGACGACCTGCACATCTTCTTTTGTGACAGATTGCAGCCATCCTTTCTGATAAGGATAGCGTCCAAACTGGACGGTTTCTTCCACCGTAAATGAGAAGGCTTGATCGGTCTTCTGCGGAAGAACAGCCAGTTTTTGCGCAAGTGCCTTTGGCCGATAGGACTGAACTGGATGGGCGTTCAGGTATACTTGACCGCTCTTTGGTGCTAAAACACCTGCGATCATTTTAAGCAAGGTCGTCTTACCGCTCCCATTTGGTCCAAGGATGCCAAGAAATTCTCCTTGATTCACCTCAAAACTCACGCCGCGAATGACCTCTTTTTCACCATATCCACCTCTGACTTCCTTCACTTGAATCATAGATGCGTCCCTCCTCTATATCTGCGAATGAGGATCATGCCAAATACAGGTGCACCAATTAATGCCGTGATGATGCCAATAGGCAGTTCCGTCGGCTCGATGATTGTACGGGATAACACATCTGCTAAAACAAGAAAAGAAGCGCCGTTTAGCATAGACAATGGGAGGAGATGCCGGTGATCCGTGATAGATAAAAGACGGATAAAATGCGGGATGACAAGTCCTACAAATCCGATCGTCCCTGACACTGCTACCGCACTGCCCGTCAGAATTGAACCAGCAAGCAGAACCACATATTTGCTCCTTGTCACATGAACCCCTAATAGCTTTGCCTTTTCCTCCCCGTACGTCATCACATTTAAATCTCGTCCCATCAGTATCAGTGCAAAGGTACCAATGAGGAAGAAAGGAAGGAAAAGAACGATATAACGCCAGCCCCTCATGGACACACTGCCTAAAAGCCAATGAATAATCTCTTTTAAATCATCACCTGTTAAAGCAATCATTAATGAAATGAGCGCCCCCAAAAACGAACTGAAAATCACACCCGTCAAAATTAAAGAGGAGATGCTCATTCCTCGATGAACAAGACGTGCAAAAAAGAGGACGAGACATAGCGTCACAAGTGCTGTTGTCATACTCAAGAAAGGCAGTGTAAAAGTGCCCATGAAAGGAAGCTGCAGGCTAAAAAATAAAGTCGCTACGGCTCCAACAGATGCCCCTTGAGATACCCCTAGTGTATAAGGATCTGCGAGAGGATTTTTTAATAAACCTTGAAAGGCTGCACCAGATAACGCCAAAGCCGCCCCTACTAATGCTGCTAATATCACTCTCGGCAGCCGGATATTCATCATGATATTGCGGTCGATCGCATCAATGCCCCCGATCTGAACTCCGAATAGTTCATGAACAAATATGCGGATAATAGAAGGAATGGGAATTCCTAAACTGCCAAATGAGATTCCCATTCCAATACTCATCACAAGAAGGAAAACACTTAGTGCGTATGCAATGATTACTTTATTTGAACGTGTCAGGATAGATGCTTTTCGCAAGAGCCTCGACTCCTTCAACCAATCGCGGCCCCGGTCTTGATGCGAGATCCGTATTCAATTGAAAGACTTGTTTTTCTTTTACTGCTTTAATGGCATTCCAGCCATCTCTTTTTTGCAGATCAGCTAAGCTAGAACCATCAATTGTGACAATGACATCAGGATTTCGTTTGATTATTGATTCTTCCGTCATTTGCACCCAGCCAGTTTGATCGCCTGCAACATTTTTTGCGTGAATGACAGAAAGCATTTCGTCCATAAATGTGTTTTTACCTGTTGTGTAAATTTCAGGCGTCCCTGATACTTCGACAAAGACTGTTTTTTGTTTGTCTTTGGAAATGGACGCTGCTCGTTTCTTAAGGTCATTCAGTTTTGATTTCATTTCATTTATAAGCTTCGTTGATGCTTCTTTCACACCGGCTGCTTTGCCGATCATATTGATAGACTTGTACACATCTTTGAAGGAGGCTGCATCTTGAACAGTCAGCACTTGAATACCTGCATCTTCAAGCTGTTTAAATCCTTCTTTTGATCCCATTTGAGATGCATGTGCTAATACGAGGTCAGGCTTTAAGGAAATGATCTTCTCTACATTGAATTCAAGACCGCCAATCTTCTCTACTTTTTCTACTTCCTTTGGATAATTGTCAAAATCTGATCTTCCAACGATTTTATCTCCAAGGCCAAGTGCATAGGCAACCTCTGTATTACTTGGAATTAACGAAACAATCCGTTTGGGCTGTTCTTTGATTTCAACTGTTTTACCAGCTGCATCTTTGATTGAGACGGGAAAGGCCGCAGCTGCTGTCTCTTTATGTTGCGAATCACTTGCTTTTTGATCTGTTTCCGCACCTGCACATCCTGCTAAAACACCCATCACAAGTAATAATGAAAGCCAAATGCCTGTCAACTTCTTCATGAATAAACCCCCTGCTTTATGTACTGCTTGACGACATCTCTTCCGTCAATTCTTTTCTAATTTCGGGAATATTATACTACAGTGCAGATAGGTTGTATATGTGATTTCCAAAAGCGTCTTTTCTGTTCTTATAAAAGGAAAAAGAAGACACAGGGCTAAAATAAAGTTCATTTTAGCCCTGTGTCAACAATCTGAAACAGCCTTCAAACAGGCTGTTTTCATTTCCTCTATTGGTTTATTTGTTCACCATTCATGATGACTCTCTGAAAAGAAGGAGCTACTGCATGCTCTAAAGAGAGGGGATACGTGACATCATCAATGACACAATCTTTCATTTTAAAGTGCGTGACTGGAGAATGTGGGTATGCGGCTATTTTCACACCATATCGTCCGCCGCTGCTTTTTAGCCCCTCGACTTCAATATGGCGAACGACAGGCTTGTGCGGGCCGGCATCTCCTTCCTCATACATCATGTCGATACAGACAACCTCATGCTTTAAGCTTTTGACTGTATTATTTTTAAAATAAATGTGTTCAATGGTACCGCCCCTGACAGAGTTGGTTTTGATGCGCAGTGCCCGATCGAGATTTGGGCTGTCCATGATATTATCCTCTGCATAAACATATCTGACCCCGCCAGAAATTTCGCTCCCTATCGTTACTCCACCGTGTCCATCACGCATTTCATTTCTACGAATGACAATGTTTTCAGATGGAACTCCGATTCTCCGGCCGTCCTCGTTTCTGCCAGATTTAATCGCAATACAATCATCTCCATTATCAAAGTAACAGTCTTCAATGAGCACATTGCGGCAAGACTCTGGATTTACACCGTCTGTATTTGGTCCATGCCCGATAATATTGACCCCGCGAACGATGACGTTTTCACATAACACCGGATGAATCTGCCACATCGGCGAATCCTTCACTGTCACTCCTTCAATGAGAATATTTTGGCATTGGTATGGCTGTATAAAACTGGATCTTAAATAATGTCCTTCTCCGAACACTCTTTCTTCCACTGGTATTCTTTTTTCAGCCATCTCAAACAGAAGCTGACGATCCCGATCCTGGGAGGGCTGACCATTTGTTCCATACTTCCAAGGCCACCAATGATGCTCATCACCTCTCCCGTCAAGTGTACCACTGCCTGTAATGGCCATATTTTCTGCATGGTGAGCATAAATAAGCGGTGAATAATTATAAAGCTCAATTCCCTCATATCTTGTCAATACGAGTGGTAAGTAATCGCGTGGGTCTTGACTGAATGTCACATAGGCGTTCTCATGGAGATGAAGCTCTACATGGCTTTTCAATTCAAGAGCTCCTGTCAAAAATGTCCCTTTAGGAATGACCACACGCCCCCCTTTCAAACGATGTGCGTCATCAATTGCAGACTGAATAGCATTTGTCGAAAGCACTTCCCCTTTTTCGTCTGCACCATAATGAATCACATTGAACTCACGATCGGGGAACATTGGCGCTTTTATTTGCTTTAACACATGATCCATGCCATTTGCTTCTTTGTCTTTCTTTCCTTGCTTTGCTAAACGTGCGAGTCCGATTCCGGTTAGTACTGTTCCTGCTGTGATATACATCAAATCCCGTTTTTTAGACATTTCCTCATCCCCCAGTCGCCTTAAAGTGTGACACCTGTTTTAAAAATAGCCAGCTCTCTAAAATTGTTTTTTTCATGATTTAATTGCTTTCCACTCGCCACATCAATAATCGTTGAAATGAATTTTTCTAGCACCACTTCTTCAGGTACATCCTCAAGCAATTCCCCAGCATTAAAGTCAATCCAGTGTTTTTTTGTTTCATATAAGGCAGTATTCGTCGAGACTTTCATCGTTGGGACAAACGTGCCGAACGGTGTCCCTCTGCCTGTCGTAAAGAGCACCAGCTGACAGCCAGACGCTGCAAGGGCAGATGAAGCAACTAGATCATTACCAGGCGCACTTAAGACATTCAGCCCCTTTCGTTTCAGCAATTCTCCGTATTTCAACACATCCTTAATAGCGGAAGTACCCGCTTTTTGTGTACAGCCGAGAGATTTATCTTCTAATGTCGAAATTCCTCCTGCTTTATTTCCCGGGGAAGGATTTTCATATACTGGCTGTTGATGATCCATAAAATATTGTTTAAAATCATTGATCATTTGCACAATATTGTCGAAGGTCTCTTCTGATTCCGCTCTCTCCATTAAGATGGTTTCAGCCCCAAACATTTCTGGCACTTCGGTTAATACGGTTGTTCCGCCCTGCGCCACAATAAAGTCGGACAGTCTGCCTAACAGCGGATTTGCAGTAATGCCAGAAAAACCATCTGATCCTCCGCACTTCAAGCCAATTTTCAGCTCAGATAACGGAATCTCTTCACGTTGATCTTCTTTCGCCGCATCATAAATTTCCTTGAGTAAAGCGACTCCAGTCTCTATTTCATCTCCTACTTCTTGGCTCCTTAAAAATTTCACTCTCGTCTGGTCATACTCCCCTAATGTCGCCTGAAAATCTTCAATGTCATTGTTTTCACAGCCAAGCCCTAGAACGAGTACCCCTCCAGCGTTTGGATGCTTGACAGCATTTTGTAAAATGGTTTTTGTATTTTCATGATCGTCCCCCAGCTGTGAGCATCCATAATTGTGCTTTAATACTAACGCCGTTTCAAAAGGATGGATGTTTCCGCCCATTTCAGCGGTAAATATTTGAATGATTTGATCGGCGATGCCATTGACGCAGCCCACTGTAGGGACAATCCAAAGCTCATTACGTATCCCACTTGCACCATTTTTTCGTTTATAGCCTTTAAATGTCAGATTCGTTTTTTCATAGGGATTTTCTGTTAAAGAAGGCTGATATTCGTAATCGAGCTTACCTGATAGATTCGTTTTAATGTTATGCGTATGCACCCATTCTCCCTTAGAAATAAGTGTAGTTGCATGACCAATCGGATAGCCATATTTGATGATATTCTCTTTTTGCTTGATATCAGCCAGTGCAAATTTATGGCCTTTGGCGACGGTTTCTTTTAAGACGACTGTATGCTCCTGGTACTGAAGTTCCTCACCTTGCTCAAGCACTTTTAAAGCAATCCCTACATTATCTGAAGGATGAATCACAATAAAGTCTCTCATGCCTTCTCCCCCTGACTTTCATATTGATGATGGAGCATTCGGTCAACAGCAGCTCTCATCCCGTTTTCATGGATGAAGGTAAGCTGCTTGGCTACTGCATCATTCAGCCCTTCTATACTCGTTAAGTCCATCCCCCATATTGCCTCACTTGAAAGAATATGATGAGCCATGGATTCATAGGAATGATTCATTTCTTCCCGCGCTTCCTTCATGATTGCCATCACAGTCTCATCATCCTTTACCTTATCTGTATTGACTTGATAAAAATAAATAAGACTACTGAGTGAAAAGACAAGCTTCATTGGCAGCTGTTTTTTTAGCGCAACATAATCAAGAAGGGATGGGAGAATACGCGCCCGAAACTTAGAGACACCATTCAATGCAATATCCAGCAATTGATGCTTCACAAACGGGTTGCAGAAACGATCCCAAACGGATTGTGTATAAAGAAGAAGCTCATCTTCAGGAAGGGGCAGACCTGGCAGCACTTCCTCCTCGAGCATACTTCGGATGAACGAACCAACAAGCTCATCATCCACAGCTTTTTTTACAGTATCTAAACCACATGAATACGCGATTGGCACCATCGCTGTATGTGCACCGTTTAAAATACGGACCTTGCTCATTCGATAAGGAGTGATATCCTCCACAAAAAGCACGTTTAGCCCTGCTTCTTGAAAAGGAAGCTCTTTTTGAACAAATGCGGGTGCTTCAATGACAAACAGATGATAATATTCTGCCGTGACAAGCAATTCGTCGATATATCCGTCTTCCTTTTGCACAGCTTCAGCTGCTTCCTGTGAAAATCCCGGGACAATTCGATCAACAAGCGTATTACAGAAGGTGTTCGCTTTCTTCAGCCAAGTAACAAAGTCAGGCGGAAGATCCCACTCAGCTGCCATAGCAGTCACGTATTCTTTTAATCTATCACCGTTTTGCTCGATCAATTCACAAGGCAGGATGATCAGTCCCTTATTCTCATCTCCTGCAAATGCTTTAAACCGATGATATAAGAAGGCTGTCAGCTTTCCTGGAAAACTTACCTGCGGTCTGTCTTCTAACCGATCCTCTTTTCTTAATACAAGTCCTGCCTCAGTTGTATTAGAAAAGACGAAGCGCAGATCAGGACTTTCCGCTACGTGTAAAAAGGCCTCGTAATCTGTATACGTACTGATTCCCCTGCTAATGGATTGAATGACGATACGTTCGTTCATTTCTTTTTGATCATGAAAGCCCTGAATACATAAAGTGTACAAGCCGTCTTGTTCATTTAAAGCCGTAACTGATCCTTTTCGAGGAGGAACAACAACGGCTCTTCCTTTAAAATCTGTACAGTCGTTTAGTTTCTGGATGTGCCAATTGATAAACCCTCGCATAAAATTCCCTTCACCGATTTGCAAAATCGTTTCTGGATACTCTGCCACCGGGTAGACAGCTTTGGATAATCGCTTCAAATGGTTTCCCTCCCTGCATATATTGCACACGTGAACATTTTTGATTAAAAGATGCAGATCACTGCACCTTTTTGACTGAATCTCTGATCATTAGTTCTGTGTGTACATACACTTTTTCCATATGATCTTCTTCTTTCTCTTCACCGTTTATGACTGAAAGGATCGCTTCTGCTCCAAGCGCACACATTTTTTCAATCGGCTTTTTCACTGTTGTGAGAGCTGGTGTGGTATAGGATGAAAATGCAATATCATCAAAGCCGATAATCGACATATCGCCTGGGCACGTTTTCCCTTTTGCATATAGTGCATTCATCGCACCAATGGCCATGTCATCGTTTGAGCAAAAAAGGGCTGTTGGCGGCTCATCAAGATTCAGCAAGGCTTCCATTGATTCATAACCGCTTTTCATGTGATAGTCACCTTTGATCATATATTCCTTCTTCATTGGCACATGATGATCAATTAATGCTTGCAGAAAACCAGCTTTTCTTTCTTGAGTCGATTTAAAGCCTTCTTTCCCTTCAATGATGGCGATTTGTTGATGCCCCTGCTGAATGAAATAATGTACAGCTTGGTATGCCCCTTCACTATCATCAGCTAATATATTCATCACTTCATTACTTTCCACACGGCGATTCAGTACAATAATCGGAATGCCCTGTTTTTTCACATGATGGATAAACGCTTCATCATGCTCACTTTGACTCATGAGCAAAATTCCATCATAGCGTTGTTTATGAATGGTTGTGTAATCATGAAAGTCATCAATTCCTCTCACAAACAAATGATAATGCTCTGTCATCACACTGTTAACACCCTTTAAAGCATCAACAAAGAAACTCGAAGATGTGCCTTCTGTTAAACTCGTAAAAAACAGACCAATTGTAAATGATTTTTGGGAGACAAGGCCTCTGGCATGAACATTCGGTGAATAGTTCAGCTGTTTTGCAATCGACAATATTTTTTGTTTTGTTTTCTCTTTAATAAAAGGACTGTTATTCAAAGCCCTTGATACCGTGGTATGAGAGACGTTTGCCAATTTTGCTATGTCTTTGATTGTGACTGTCATGCGATTCCGCCTTTTATGATTTTTTATCATCTTATCATAAAACCGCTTTCATTATCTTGCCTTATTGTTCATGTGATCTTGCTTTTTTGCGGCAGATCCTTGGCTCGATCAAATTGAAAATACTGCTTTGCATTTTCATAGCTGATTCCTTTCACAATTTCCCCTAGCAGTGAGAGATCGTATGGCGCTTCTCCTTTTTCTACCCAATCTCCGATGATGTCACAAAGCAGTCTGCGGAAATATTCGTGTCTTGTATACGACAGAAAGCTGCGTGAATCTGTCAGCATCCC
This sequence comes from Bacillus xiamenensis, assembly GCF_000300535.1. GTDB lineage: Bacteria > Bacillota > Bacilli > Bacillales > Bacillaceae > Bacillus > Bacillus xiamenensis. The sequence continues at coordinate 10,078 of NZ_AMSH01000010.1, read as the reverse complement.
AATAAAACGGCTGATCAGTCCGATACTGGAAAGAGCCATTATCTGCTCTGTCATTCCTTGTTTCGTATCATTAAACCACCAGGCCGTGCCGTGCTGAATTTTCCCAGGTGTCTTCCCATCTTGAAAGCTGCCAGCTAACGTTGAAATCACGACATTATCCCTTGGATTCAAGGAATAGAGAATGGTTTTTGGCAGTGCATGTTCTTGTTCTAATCGATCTAATATTCGGCAAAGGGGCTTTGCTATGTCCTCATCATTCATTGCATCAAATCCCGTATCTGGTCCAAGCCGCTCAAACATTTTCGTATTGTTGTTTCTGAGCGCATTGATATGAAGCTGCATTGCCCATCCCCGCTTGCTATATGCCTGGCCTAATTCAATAAATGTATGCGTTCTAAATTGAATCTTCTCATTTTCCGTCAATGGATGGCCAGACAGCCTTTTATGAAAGATGGTGTCCACTTCTTCTTCTGTCGTTTCTTCATAGGTCATTTCATTGATGGCATGATCTGAGATCAAACAGCCCTGCTCATGGAAAAAGTCAATTCTCACATGAAGTGCTTTTAAGAAGTCTTGATAAGACTGAATTGGAATAGCTGATGTCTCTGCCAGCTGATGAACATACTCGATAAACAGATCATTCGTTATATCCAGTGCCTTATCTGGCCGAAACCCTGGCAGCACTTGCACAGAAAATTCTTCTTCCCGTAATTTTTGGTGATAGTGCAGCGAATCGATCGGATCGTCTGTGGTCACAACCGTTTCGACATTTGATTTCACAATGAAATCTCTCGCACCAAACCCGTCACCCTGCAGCTTCTTATTTACTTTTTGCCAGATGATGTCTGCATTCTCTTCATTCAAAAGTTCTTCGACTCCAAAATACCGCCTCAGCTCAAGATGAGTCCAGTGATAGAGAGGGTTTCCTATGGTCATCGGAACGGTCTTCGCCCATGCTAAAAATTTCTCTTCATCTGATGCATTTCCTGTTACGTGTGTTTCGGGTACGCCATTGGCTCTCATCGCACGCCATTTGTAATGATCTCCGTAAAGCCATGCTTCGGTTATATTTTGAAACGTTTTATTTTCATAGATTTCTTTTGGACTTAAATGACAATGGTAATCGATAATCGGAAGGTCCTTTGCAAACTCATGGTATAGCTTTTCCGCCGTTTGACTGTTCAATAAAAACTGCTCATCTAAGAAGGCTTTCATCAAACTCCCCCATCTCTTATATTTATGAAAATTAATTTGTTCACGTTAACATTTTTATTGTAATCGTTTACAAAATTGATTTCAATCCTAAAAACAGAAAAAAACGATCTTCTTTAGAAAAGAAAATCGTTTTTTGGCTATTTTACAGATGGTGGTTTTTTAAGGATAATCGCAATAGTTGTTCCTTTACCTGGTTCACTTTCAACTAGAATATCACCGTCGTGCAGCAGGACCAGCTCTTTTGCAATCGCCAGCCCTAATCCTGTTCCATTCGTTGGATCATTCGTATTTGTTCCTCTATAGTAACGATTAAATAAGTGATCAACCGTTTCTTGCGCCATTCCGCGTCCGTTATCTTTCATTTCGATCCGAACTTCTTCATTTGTTTCAGATAGCACAGCTATAATATGAGTACCTTTTTGGTTATGCTTAACGGCATTTGCCAGCAGGTTCTCAATGACTCGTCGAAACCAAGCTTTATCAATTTCAAACGTGACACCCTCTGTTCGATCTTCAAAAGATGACGGATAATCTTCAGAAAATGAGCTTCTTGAAAACTCGTCCATAATGGATGCTAAAAATTGACCAAGATCGACAGGTTTTCGATTAATAGGCAATGCACCATTTTTCAACCGATACGTGAGATTTAAATCCTCAATCAAGGTCGACATGTATTCTGATTTCTCACGAATGACTTGTCCCATTTCCATGACTTCTTCCTTTGACCATTGGTATTGATCTGATTCAAGCATCAAACCATAGCCATAAATCGTACTAAGAGGCGTTTTCAAATCATGAGACAGCCCTGCAATCCATTCTTCCCTTGTGGTTTGAATTTTTCTTCGGTTTGCTTCATTCTCTTTTAACGTATTTGTGAGCTGATCCATTGCTTTGAGAATATCCTCAAACAGCCGGTACTCCCGCTTAATACGGCCTTTTTTATTTTTACTAACTGGGATGCCTTTTCTGTTTGTTGGCTCCTGCAATTTATTTCTTGATAGGAAAATCAGCCAGCGAATAATGTGATAGATCGGCAGTCCGTAGCGATACGAGTACCATAATGTCATCACAACAATAATAGTGAGTGCAAGACCTGCAATCAAGAACGTTGTATATTGGTTTAATGCCTCTGTCTCTTTATCATAAAGCTCATCTGGGCTGTATACTTTGTTTGGCACCGAAACAATCATATACAGACCCTTATTCACTTTGATGTAAGACAGGTCACTTCTAAACTCCCAAGGCTTTGATTGATACTTGAGCAGTTCAACATCCGTTACATTATTTTTCAAATCACTTTTCGCTCGAATGCCTTTTAAATATTTTCCTTCTTCATTAAACAGGTGCACCGATCCATTCATTCTTTTCAAAAATTCTTTCGTTTCAACTGAATATTGAGATAGTGCAGCCAGGTTTTTCTCGTGCTTCTTAAGATAATTGGCTACCTTTGTACTGTTCGTCTTAAATCCATATAATACTATAAAGCTTTCTTGATCAATCTCAATTGGCCAGAAGTACATCTTATAATCTTTAAATTGTCTTTTTTCAAAGATCTTGATCATTTCATCCTTTTCATAGGATGTTGGAATGTTTTTAGGGAGGTGATAGCTATAGACGTTGTGTTTTTTTGAATCAATTACTTGCAGCCAGCCGTCCCGCTTTTTTACTGCTTGTTTGAGCTGATCATCGGCTTCCATTTTTCCATCCTCGTTAAAATAGAGCCAGCTCATGAGTGTATCTCCATCTGCCTTTGTTAAACCGGTTTCAGTCATATTCTCATAGTGTTTCTTATAATAAAGATTTTCAGAGAATGTATTTCCAATCAGCAAAATGGCAATGACAATAAACATTTGCCCGACAAAGTGAAAGAAAAGTTTTGTTCGTAAATTCATAAACTAATGAAGAACCTTCACAGGCTGCGGAATGAATTTATAGCCCATACCACGAATCGTCACAATATATTCGGGATGACTTGGATCTAATTCTATCTTTTCTCTCAGCTTTCGGATATGAACCATGACGGTGTTGTTATCACCATACGATGGTACGCCCCATACTTTCTCATAGATTTGATCTTTTGAAAGTACCACATTCGGATGATCACAAAAATACTTCAACAAGGACAAAAGCTGAGCAGAGCATGCCGTCACCTCTCCTCTTACTTTCAATTCAGCTGCATGAGGATGATAGGAGAAATGGGCATATTCATATTGGCTTTGAGCCTCTTCCTGCTCCTCCTGTAAGGAGATATATGTTCGGTTTAAGTGCGCCTTAATTCTTGCCACTAGCTCTAGCGGATTAAAAGGCTTTGTGATGTAATCATCTGCACCTTGTGCAAATCCAGTCAATTTATCTACATCAGACGTTCTAGCTGTTAAATAGAAAATGGGTGATTTCGTATATTTCCTTATTTCAGGCAAAACATCAAAGCCAGACTTACCGGGCATCATCACATCTAGAAGTAAAAGGTGAATGTCCTCGTTCTTCACAATATCTAATGCTTCATCTGCATGGTAGGCTTTATAAATATGTTGAAATCCTTCTTTTTTTAATACGCGTTCAACCATTTTTACAATTGCTTCTTCGTCATCTGCAATCAATATTTTTGCTGTTTCCACGCATCTCTTTCCTTTCTAGCTATGATCTCTAACCGTATATTACCATTGTCTAAAGTAAAAAAATACCTCTTTTCTGCATAAAAGCGAAAAAAGATCGACTTGAAAAAAAGCAGCACCATATTTTCAGAAGACGAAAAAAACCCGGTATCCCTACCGAGTTTTTTGTCCACCTATTACCCGTTCACAGCTTCTAGCTTTCTTTCATGATTCATTAAATCATATGTTAAACAAATCGGCTTATTCGTTCTAGGATCAAGAACGATTTCTGCATCAATGTGGAACACCTGACTAAGTACCTCTTTGGTCATGACCTCATGAGGCGTACCGTCTTTAATGACTTTCCCTTGATTGAGGGCAATCATGTAATGTGAAAAGCGCGCTGCATGATTCAGGTCATGAATCACCATCAGTACGGTTCGTCCCTGCTCTTTATTTAAGCGTTCTAATAACTGAAGAATTTCGAGCTGATGAGCAAGATCCAAATACGTCGTTGGTTCGTCTAATAGCAGCAGCTCTGTTTCCTGAGCGAGCGCCATTGCAATCCATACACGCTGACGCTGTCCACCAGATAGTGCTTCAATTGGACGGTCATGAAAGGCAATCATTCCCGTCTCCTCAAGCGCCCATCTGATGATTCGTTTATCCTCATTCGTTAGACGTCCAAATCCATTTTGATGCGGAAAACGCCCATATGATACAAGCTCATAGACTGTCAGCCCACTTGGTGCTTCAGGAGTCTGCGGTAAAATCGCCATTTGTTTTGAAATGTCTTTTGTTGGCGTTTGATGGATGGCCTGACCATTTAAGTAAACAGCGCCTTGATGGGATTTCATGATACGGGACATGGTTTTTAAAATCGTTGATTTGCCGCACCCATTCGGTCCAATTAATGTGGTCACCTTTCCTTTTGGGATACTGATATTTAGATCGTCGACAATCAAACGGTCATGATAGCCAATACAAAGCTTTTCTGTTTCGAGTGATTTCATCTGTTGTACTCTCCTTCCTCATTAGTTTGTTTTCATCAATAAGTAAATGAAGTACGGTGCGCCTAAAGCAGAAACGACAAGTCCTACTGGCACCTCTGATGGAGCAAGTATGACGCGGCCAAGTGTATCTGCGAGTAATAATAGTAGTGCGCCGATCATAGCGGAAGCTGGTATCATTCCTTGATGCTTCGGTCCAACAAGCTTTCTCGCAAGGTGTGGTGCGGCTAATCCTAAGAAAGAAATACTGCCTGCCACAGCGACACTTGCACCTGCTAATGCTACTGCAATCAGCATGAGAAAACTTCTTTCTTTATGAACGGAAATCCCTAAGCCATAGGACAGTTGATCACCTAAATTCATGATATTTAAGTAGCGTGCCCTTACAAGCGCTAGTACTAAGAAAATCAGCATCCATGGCAGCACAGACAGGACATACGTCCAGCTTGAGCCCCAAATGCTTCCCGACAGCCACACAATGGCTTGGTTAAAATCATTTGGGTTCATTTTTAATTGAATCACTACAATGGCTGCTGAAAATGCAGCATTGACACCAATCCCAGTTAAAATCAATCGAACAGGTGTGATCCCCTTTTTCCACGCCAGCACATAAATGAGAAATGCAGCAAAGCCTGCACCTGCAAAAGCGAAAAGCGGCAATACAAATATCGTGAAATCACCTAAGTTCGACATCGAGCCTTGAAATGCAAAAATAAACAAAACAACTGCAAAGCCTGCACCCGCATTTACACCTAGAATGCCGGGATCAGCTAAACCGTTTTGAGAAACACCTTGCCAGATGGCACCTGATACAGCGATAGAAGCGCCAACAAGTAAAGCAATGACCATCCTTGGAAGTCTAAACTCGAATAGCACTAGCTCATCCATTTCACTACCGAATCCAAAAAATGTTTTTAATGTATCCATCGGAGAAATCCGAATTTCTCCGGTATTTAAACTGATCAGGAACACAGCCATGATCGCTAAAAAGATCATAAGCATCGTTCGTTTGTATTTCTTTCTCTTTGCTTGCTGTACCATTTCCATTTAAATTCCGCTCCTTTCACGTCTAGCCAAATATAAGAAGAAAGGAACGCCTATAATGGCTGTAATGGCACCAACTGGCGTTTCAAAAGGAGCATTGACCAGCCTTGCAGCAATATCTGCATAAATGAGCAAAACAGCTCCTAAAATAGCTGAGCATGGGATAATCCAGCGATAGTCCACTCCGACCAAGAATCGAGTAACATGAGGAATCACCAGCCCGATAAAGCCAATAGAACCGGCAACTGACACAGCAGCACCTGTTAAAAGAATCACGACCAATATTCCAAGTACCTTGACAGTTCGCGTATACTGTCCAAGTCCTTTGGCCAATTCATCACCTAAGCTCAGAACAGTAATCGAGCGGGCAAGAATCATCGCGATAATTAGCCCTGCAACCGCAACTGGAATGATGATCTTAATATTGCTCCAATTCACACCAGCCACGCCGCCAGCGTACCAAAAGCTCATATCTTGGGCGACGTCAAAGCGGATGGCAATCGCTGAGGAGATGGAGCTTAAAAGTGCTCCAACAGCCGTACCAGCTAGTGCGAGCTTCACAGGAGTCAGTCCCCCTTTTGAAAGAGTCCCAACACCAAATACAATAGAAGCACCAAGTGCCGCACCTACAAATGACCAAAGAATTAATGTGAAAGAAGATTGGCCTGGGAAAAAAGCAAACGCAATGGCAATCGCAAATGCTGATCCATTTGTCACACCCATGATTTCAGGAGACGCAAGCGCATTTCTTGTCATGCCTTGCATAATGGCACCCGATACGGCTAAAAAGGCACCGACGAGTGCTGCCCCAACTGTACGCGGCAGCCTTAATTCCCGAATGATTTGATGTGAAGTTTGTTGTGGATCAAAATAAAAGACGGCTTCCCATACGGTGTGTAAATGAATGTTTGCCGCTCCTAACGATACTGATAAAAAAAGACCAAATGCTAAAGCAATGATTCCTATGATGACAACAACTGCTGTTCCAAAGGGCTTCGTGACAATATCGATTGCATCGTCTTTGGCTGGCAGCTGTTTATTCGATTGTGAGCCCAAAACCAGTCTCTTCCTTTCCATTCATATCTATTTCTCATTACTGATAATGATTATCAATCTCGAAGTCTAGTATATCACTTTCTTTTCTTTTTGAAATCATTGTTCTGATAATTTTCTTTATTTTCACCAAAAAACCGGGAGAATTTCACCATTTTCATTTCGGTCCTAAAATAGACGATGCATTTTTGCTTCCATCATGTTACGATATAATCGAAATTGAGAATCATTATCAAAAACAACTGAATAGGAGAGAACTTTTGTGAATAAACGAACTGGACTTCTTTTGATTTCCTTCATCACCCTTATGCTTTTTACCGCTGCTTGCGGCAGCACTTCAAATAAAGAATCTGGCGCCAAAAAAGATGCCACGATCACCTATCAAGATGTAAAGGGTGAGGTCGAACTCCCCCAAAATCCGAAGCGAATTGTGCTTCTTGCAGAAAGCTACTACGGGGACCTCGTAACACTTGGCAAAACCCCAATTGCTGCAACTGCGCCCATCTTTAAAAACCCTTTCTATAAAGGAAAAACGGATGGGGTTCAAAATCTAGGGAAAGCCCCCTCTGTTGAGAAGGTAGCCGCACTTAAGCCGGATATGATTATTGCTTGGGATGAAGATCAGAAATTTGACCAATACAAAAAAATTGCACCAACCGTCGCAATTAAATACAATCAATATTCTTTTAAGGATCAACTAAAAGAATTCAGTAAAATGACAGGCACATCAAAAAAAGCTGCAGATTGGATCACAAAATGGGATGCCAAAATTGCAGAAGTGAAACCAAAGGTAACAAAAGCTGTTGGAAACAAAACAGTATCCATCGTATCACCATTTGATAAAGGCATTTATATTTTCGGAAACACCTTTGCACGCGGCGGGGAAATTATTTATGACGAGTTGAAATTAAAAGCACCGAAGGCCGTCCAAAAAGAAGCCATCGACAGCGGTGTCGGTTATGCAAACATTTCTCTTGAGAAACTTCCAGAGTTTGCAGGCGACTATATTTTCACCAGTCCGTGGAGCGGCTCAAAAAGTAATGGTGAGCAGGTATATAAAAGCAGCATCTGGGCATCACTTCCTGCTGTCCAAAACAAACGCGTATTCGAAACTGATCCGATCGGTTACTTCTTTAATGACCCTGTATCACTGGAAGGTCAGCTTGAATTTATTGTGGATCGATTAACATCAGCATCATAAAAAAAAGACGTTTCTCCAACAGCGGAGAAACGTCTTGCTTATTCTGCTTCTTTAGCAAATTTCTTTGACATGAATGGATACAGTAAAATCCCTACTAAGAAGAGACCAATTCCAAGACCAAATGTTTTCAAATCAGCTGTTCCTGAAATAATGACCCAAGCTGAATACCCCATAGCAGCAAGCGCGATGATCCCGTCTCTTGCTCGATTGCCTTTTTGGAGATCATATGTGTCGCCTTGCATAATGACCTTAAAGCTGTAGATCGACGACACGATATACGGAATGAGATACGCAAGTGTCGCTGATGTTGTTAAGAAGGTAAAAGCTTCATTGATCGTACGTGACATGACTGAAAAAATAAACAGCTGTGACATGATATTTGTGACAGTCAAAGCGAAGGCAGGGCTTCCCTTTTTGTTTGTTTTTGCAAATACCGCTGGGAAATCGCCAGCCTTTGCTGCTTGATACGGTACTTCAGAGCCTAGTAAAATCCAGCCAAGCATCGAACCAAATAAACAAATGATTGCAAGAAGTGCCATGACAATCCCGCCAGCTGGCCCAATAATCAGCTGAAGTACATCTACGAATGGTTTGTCTGAGCCTTGCAATTGATCATGCGGCAAGACGCCCATCGTAATCAGCGTAATAATCATGTAGATAGACAGTGCAATTAAAAGTCCTGTAATCGTCGCACGTTTGACATCACGCTGCGAGGACGCTCTTCCTGATAAAATCACAGCAGATTCGATGCCGATAAATGCCCAAAGCGTGGAAATAGCCGCATGGTGAATTTGGCCTCCAAGTCCGAGCACTCCTTCTCCATCTGATGCTGCAACAGGGAAGTAATAATGTTCAAATAATGCGGTTTGGAATGCGAATAAGCCCGCTACAATAAAAAGCACAAATCCAAGCACCTTTGAAAAGGTCGTAATAAAATTAAGTTTACTTGCTGCACTTAAACTTGTGATTAAAATGGTATGAGTTCCCCATAGAAGGATGGTACATACGATAAAAGTCATGAGCTGACCAAGTGTGATCGCTTCTTTCCCAAAGGTCAAAATTTCCGTCTTAACGGTTAGAATAGGGAAAAAGGTTGTTAAATACCCGGCAAGACTTGTAATGATGGCGACATTACTAATCCAGCTCGCTACCCAGTAGCCCCAAACCATTGTAAAACCGGCTGCTTTTCCTTTTTTCGGGTCTTTAAAAAGCGCTCTCGCATAGCTTTGTGGCCCAGCTGTCAGCTGCGGCTTATGGATGGACAAATGTCCAAATACAAATGCAATCATCAGCACACCGCCACCTGTGACAAGCCAAGCCATCGTCACGCCTAAAGGACTTGCGTGCTGGGCAAGTGTACTTGGCAGCATAAAGATGCCTGACCCTACCATATTTCCGACGACAAAAGCCGTCAATAACCAAAAACCCCATTTTTTTGTCTGTTCCATTTTCGTACCTCCGTTATATTCACTTCGGACCAGACCCGGCAGTATCTTCATTGATATATTTGTGAAGCAATGACTCGCATTCTTTATGTTCATGTGGGGTCACTTGTTGTACAGTATCCCCTTTTCTTAGACAATCAGAACATAAAAAAAAGCCTGAACAAAAGTCCATGCTTTTCAAAACATACACCTTGATCTCCGGATAGCCCTCCACGCTTCAAAGACGTGGCAGTCCTGCATTTATTCAATGCAGACCCAGCATAAAGAAAGTTGGAGCTTTCTCTACACTTCGGCGCTGATGCCTTTTTTCTCATGATCTACGATTCCATCTCTCCCATGAGTGACTCATCATCCGCGCAACCTCTACCTCACTGAGACATAGCGTGAGGATTTCTATTCATTTTTTACTACACGAAGGTTATCAAACATTCTCACATCTGTCAAAGGGAAAATCATAGAAAAAAGGCAGAGAAGCTTTTCTCTGCCCCAGATTGTTGGACAAAGGGCTAAAATGAA
>NZ_AMSH01000009.1 GCF_000300535.1 Bacillus xiamenensis | reverse complement strand
CGTTTTGTCTTGTTTAGTTTTCAAAGATCATCTCCGCCGTTCTTAGCGGCTTTAATAATATAACATTTCGCTTCATCTTATGTCAACAACTTTTTTCAAGTTTATTTCCCGAAGCGTTTCATGTTTGTCACTGTGTTTCAGCGACGATTAATAATATATCACAAAAATATTCTGCCGGTCAACGTCTTTTCGAAACTTTTTTTGAAATAGTTTTATTGTGCATGTCAAACCCTTGTCCTGCATACAATCAAGTAACAATCTTGGACAAGGCAGGAGTGTTTGAATTGAGTCGATTATATGTGTTGCCTATTAAACGGCTGAAACAAGTTGTCATTATTCTTGTAGCAGCCCTTGCAGCCGCAACCTTTTTTTATGTACAAAAGGCACCGCCGCTGTCAGTATTCAAAACAGAACAAGGACCCCGGGCGATTTATAAAGGAGAAACCTCATCAAAACATGCTTCCCTTACTTTTAATATTGGCTGGGGAGATGAAAAGGCCGTTCCTATTTTAAATGTCCTCCGAGAGCACGATATAAAGAACGCTACTTTCTTTCTGTCGGCTTCTTGGGCTGAGCGTCACCCTGATATTGTGAAAAGGATTAGAGAGGACGGCCACCAAATTGGCAGTCTTGGCTATGCGTATAAAAATTATAGCCAGCTTGAAGAAAACGAAATCAAGCGTGATCTTGTCCGTGCACAAAATACATTTCAAAAGCTTGGACTAGATGATATTCAACTATTAAGACCGCCAACGGGGCAATTCAATGAAAAAGTATTGAAAATTGCAACACAGTACGGCTATACCGTTGTACATTACAGCATCAACTCTCAGGATTGGCTGAACCCAGGCGTCGATCAGATTGTTCAAAATGTAAATGATCGAATGAAAAGTGGAGACATCATTCTCCTCCACGCCTCAGATTCAGCCACCCAAACCGCTCAAGCCTTACCAGCGATCTTAAAACACTTAAAAGATAAGAATTTAAAAAATGTGACCGTTGGCGAACTGATTTCAAATACAAAAACGAAATCAGCTGAAGTTAAGTAGCTTTCGCCTTTGAAAACCGGGGCATAGCTAAAAGCTGAAACGCATTACAGCCCAATAGCGGGAAAAGCATTAAATACAGCCAGTCCTCTTCATTGACTCTAAGCGCAGGAAACCATTCTAACGATGTGATGACGACCATAAGAAACATGGCAGAAATAAATGTTTTCTTAGAGGACTGCTGCTGTTTAAAATAAGCGACGATCAATGCAAACACACCGATAAAAACAGGCAGCCACAAGTACGGAAGAAACGATTCATTTTCCCCGAAAAACAAAAATCGCAAATACGCTAAATCAAACAGCACAAAAATCACAAGAAACAACTGAATGGTATTCCATAAAGAATGTGACCGGAAAATCTCAAGTGCAAACCGGTGCACTGTTAAGAAAACGACAAACCCCATCTGACTAATCACACTAAAGATCATTCCCACACCAATGAACCAAAATAACACAGATGCGATCTCTAAAATCTCAAACGATACAAACAGCTTCTGATACTTCCCCCACTCCAGCGCAAAACCTACCACGCTTGTAATGACCGCTCCAACAGCCAGCACAGAGAAGAAAAAACGAACTAAATCCCGACTTTTCATTGAATTGATCCAACCCCTATTTTTGTTATGTATAAATTTACGTGAAACATTCATATTAAAAGTAAGACATGTAACGAAAGGAGCCACAGTATGTCAAAAGGCATCTTGCGTATAATGAGCTGTTTTCTTCTTTTATCTCTAACAGCTTGTGCTCCCAAAACCCAATCTTCATCTAATATGGACTATGACGAAACGAAAAAAATGGTCGTCGATATTTTGAAAACAGATGACGGTAAAAAGGCCATTCAACAGTTATTAAATGACGAGGCAATGAATGAAGCTTTGGTAATGGATGAACAAACTGTGAAAAAAACAATAGAGAAAACACTGACTTCTGATAAAGGCAAAGAGTTCTGGAAGAAGGTCTTTGAGGATTCTAAATTTGCCGAGACTTTTGCAAAATCCATGCAGCAACAGCACGAAAAGATGTTAAAACAATTAATGAAGGATCCTGACTATCAACAAATGATGATGGATATTCTCAAGGATCCTGAAATGGAAAAGAAATACGGTGAACTCGTGAAAAGCAAAGAGTTCAGAAAACACTTAGAAAAAGTCATTACAGAAACATTAAGCAGCCCTCTCTATAAGAAGAAATTCGAAGATGAGCTAAAAAAAGCAGCATCTGAAAGCAGCAGTGATTCAGGATCACAAGGAAACGAAGGAAGCGGTAGTTAAACATGACCCGAGTGGTATAAAGTCCACTCGGGCTTTTATTATGCTTTCACTGCTAATTGTTCAATGACTTTAATCGCAATCTGTTGATAGACTTCTCCTGTCGGATGACTCGCATCATAGACGGAAGGCGCAAAATCATCTTCATTCCAATCAGGCTGTCTTAAAGGAATTTGACCAAGAACCGATACTCGCAGCTCTTCAGCCAGCTTGTCCCCGCCACCTTTTCCAAAGACATATTCTTTTTCACCTGTTTTCTTGCTTTCGTAATAGCTCATATTCTCAACGACCCCAAGCACCTCGTGATCTGTCTGCAGTGCCATTGCACCTGCTCTGGCAGCAACAAAAGCAGCTGTTGGATGCGGTGTTGTCACAATGATTTCTTTACAGCTAGGCAGCATTGTATGAATATCAAGCGCCACATCACCTGTTCCCGGCGGAAGGTCTAATAGTAAGTAATCTAATTCTCCCCACTCTACTTCGTGGAAGAAGTTATTTAACATTTTACCAAGCATCGGTCCTCTCCAAATGACCGGTGCATTTTCTTCAACAAAAAAGCCCATTGAAATCACTTTGACACCAAAGCGTTCCACAGGAATAATTTTTTCCCCTTTTACTGTCGGCCTGACGGTAATTCCCATCATATCCGGTACACTAAATCCGTAAATATCAGCATCAATCAGCCCAACTTTTTTCCCTAAACGAGCCAGTGCCACAGCAAGGTTAACAGAAACGGTTGATTTACCAACGCCACCCTTTCCACTTGCAATGGCTAAGAACACTGGTGGATTTTTAGAGTTGAGCAGGTTTTCTTCCTCATCCTGTGACGGCATAAATTTTTCAAGCGTTTCCTGAGGCAGTTCTTCAAAACGAAGTCCTACTGTGTTAGCGCCCGCTGCTTTCAAGGCCTGCACGATGTCTTGCTGCAGCTTCATTTGCTCAGCGGTACCTGTTTTGGCAATGGCCACCTTTAAGCTCACATGCTCTTTTTCAGGCTTTAGGCTGATTTCCTTGATGGCATCCAGCTCACCAAGCGGTATATGAAGGAAAGGTTCGTCCATCTTCCCAACTAGTTTTCTCACATCATCTTGTCCGATCATAGCAGAACCTCACCCTTTATTGAATTCGTTTACAAACCAAGTATATCATACATATCCTTACAATGTCTGTCCTGTTTGCCTGCGATCAAAAGGAAAAAGCCCCTTATTCAGGCGGCTCTTTTTGCTCTGTTAAATATCTGAGAATGCCTTTATAAATGGAGGCAGCAATTTGATCCTGATACTTAGGTGTTGCCAGCTGACCCGCCTCTTTTGGATTAGAAAGAAAACCGATTTCTACAAGAGCTCCTGGCTTCGTGACATTTTGCATTAAATAAATCCCATTGATTCGCTTCGCTTTACGGTCCGTGTTTTCAAGGTTTTTGCGCAATTCATCTTGAATGAACTTCGCTGCTTTTTCATTCTCTTCATACTTTCCGTAAAAGAACGTCTGTGCTCCGCTCCATTTATTCGAAGGAATGGCATTTAAATGAATGCTTAAATAGAGATCCGCTTCAGACTCATTGATGACTTTTACGCGGTTCCTTAAATCCTCCGCTTTCTTTCGGGCATATCCCCTTGTATTCTTTGATGATAAATCAGAATCATCCTCTCGGGTCATGAGCACAAGCGCACCCTGCTCCTGCAAATAGTCCCGTATCTTCATGGACACATCCAGTGCAATCTCTTTTTCAAGCAGCTCGCCGCCAACAGCTCCGCCATCTGGACCACCATGACCCGGATCTAGATAGATGATCTTCCCACTTAGAGGCAAATTCCACGATTTCCATGAATCATCATTTAGAAATTGAAATCTGAATAAGAATAAGAGGACAATAAACCCAATTAAAAACCCTGTCCACTTCAGCTTTCTTTTCATCCCTGTCCCTCCCATACACCATTATTTTATAGATATGGGACAAGGGCTGGAAATATGCTTAGTGCAGTCGAAGCTTGTGTCTTTTTTCTGATTCTCGATAGCCTTCCTGCCACCATATGTTTAAAAAATCTTTCGCAAATGGATAGAGAGCTGATGTCTTTTGCTCCATTCGGAACATAGTGCCCCACGATTGCAAACACCCTGCCAGCTCTTCGATCAGCTCATCCTCTTCCTGAGATGACCGCTTCTTCATATTATCGAACGATTCGCCATATCGACTCGACTCACCGTATCTCCCACCAGCTAAAAACGCTTCAATGGCAAAATCTATACAGCCATCACTCATGATACCGGCTGGATCATCAGCAAACGGAAACAGCTTCTTCGTGAATTTCTCCGAGGCGGCTGTCACCCGCTGAAGAGACAAGGTACGCAACAGCTTCTTTTCAAGCGCGACATCGCGTTTTGTTTTCAATTGATAAAATGAAAGCACTTCTGCCATGGACTGAACTCCTTTTTTCTTTGTATTGTTCGTTGGTTTGAACAAAACATGCTGTTCAGTAAATGGAAATGACAAATTAGCGATCTAACGAAATGGAAAATTGTGATAAAATGGATTCTTGAATATAAAAAGAAGGGTAAAGGGGAAAAATCAATGAAGAAATGGATGTATATCCTGCTGCTATTGACAGTCATTCTATCCGCATGCAGCAGTCAAGCCACTCAAAATGAGAGCGGCATTAAAAGGATAGAGGACATATCTTTAAAACAGCTTTCCAAGCATAAAGGTACGTATCTTGGTGACAACTCAGCCGTGCATCAGATTTTATTAGACCTGCCAGGAGGCGCCATTCGCGAATTTGAAATCATCGATGGAAAAGCATTAGATGTCACGTATGGGATAAAAGAAGATGCCAACTACTCAGAAGAACAATTTGATGCATTTTGGTTTGACGAAAAGGACACGATTGAAAAAACGTATTTATACAACGCAATCGCACTTTTTATTCTTATCAATAACGTAGAACAGGTGACCCTCAAAATGAACTCAAACGACGAGCCGTCCGTCACGTTTAAAAGGAAACAGCTTGAAAAAAAGCTCCCTCACTCTTTTAAAGAGTACAAAGACGATACAGCGCTTTGGCAAAAGGAACTGGTTGATGGGGTTGTGAGGTCAAAAGAGAAACGCCAAGATGTATACAGAGCGTTTCCAATGCAGAAATAATAAAACAGAGGGGTGTTTCCCTCTGTTTTTTGATGTTTATGTAGTGAAAGCCTGTATCAATCGTTGTCGAAAGTTTTGATCCACTGCTGCAGTAAGCATAAATTCGTTGAATACTCCCCCAATCCAGTGAGAATTGTTCGCTTTCGGATCATTGATAAAAAGAGAAATGGATATAGAGGATGTATCTGTTCTTCGATATAAAGCACCTGTGAAAACGAACAATGTTGCTCCGCCTTTATACCAAAGATATTGATCTGTTTCCTTTTTCAATGTTTCTCCCAGTACGATTTGGCTAAAAAGACTCTTTTCTTCTATTGTTAACAGCTCATCCTGGAGACGTTTCATAAAATGTGCATATTGATTGGTTGTAGACTTTGTCAACTTTTGTGTCAGTAATGATTGAATACGCCAGCCTAATAAGTTCTTTTTTTTCATTTTTTCTTCTAACGCCTTTTTATGCTCTGGGTCATTTTTCATGATATTAAAAATCTCATTCATTAGAGATTTGTATTGTTCTTCGGATACACCGCTCATTTTCTTGAATGCATCCCGCCTACGATCAGATACATAAGCGGACCACAAAATCATTGGCGTCAGCGGCATGAGTTCATCAGGTTCTGTAAGACCCGCTTGTTTCATCTGATCATTGATCTTTTCTAAGCCCAGCCGGTCAATCAAATAATCCGTACAAGCATTCGAACTGAATTGCATCATCCCTTTGGCAACATCTAATAAAGTCGCATGCTCAGAAAAATCATTGACCTCCAGCCAGTACGCGTGCGCACCACCGTCTGTTCTATCAATATAAAACCGCTCTATATCAGGCAATGCCACTTTTTCCTCTAGCTTGATGGCGCCGCTCGATACAGCTTTAACAAAATGAAATAAAACCACTAATTTCACCGTACTTGCAAGTGGCGTTTTTTGATCAGCATTCCACTCTAACATCACATCATCATTTTCAATGATTGTCACTGAAACGTCCTTTTTGTTTTTTGCGACAAATGTCAAAAGATCTTCCTTCGTTTTTTTCATATCTCTTTTATACAACAAGACTTGAACCCCTACGTAAAGTACGACCACACCTATAACAACTAGACCGATTTTGAGTAACATGTTTCTCCTTTCCAAATAACAGAGAATTTATATATTGAATATAGCAAATATTTCTAATAAAGGCACAAAAAAGGCAGAGGTACGTGAATCCTCCGCTTCTTGATATCCTTATTCATGGGACAAATGCAGCTTCATTCCTTCATGAGTGGCTTCAAATCCTAATTTCTCATAAAAATGGCGTGCTTCTGGCCTCTGTTTATCTGTTGTCAGCTGAATCATATGACAGCCGCGGTCGCTTGCGCGTTGAATGGCCCACTTTATAAGCATTTATAAGCAGCGAACCGACTCCTTTCCCTCTATGACTCGAAGCCGTACGAACTCTTCGATGGATGCTCTCCATCCCCCTTGATGTGTAAGAAATGGCGTCATGGTTAACTGAAGAACACCAACTGCTTCTTTCTGGTCACACGCAACAATGAGTTCAATATTTGGATCAGCATCGATTGAACGAAAGGCTTTGATATAACTTTCTAATAATGGGCGAGTGTAACGCTCTCTCTTTTGACCTAACTTATCATCTGAAAGCATGAAAACGATTTCACAGCTTCTCTAAATGTCAATTGATTTAAATTCAATGAAAGCACCTCCTAGGATGGACGGAAACTATCTTCACTTACCAAAATACCAATTGCAACCGTTCTTATATAAGATTTGATCAGCTGCTTTTTCATCAAACAGCTGTTGAATCAATTCAACATCACCGTATTCAAATGGACGCTTCGCTCTTGTGGATGGAAGGTCTGTTCCGAACATCAGTGCTTCAGCATTCGTTTGATAAATAGAGGTCAATGCAGACACGTCCAAAGCCTGTTGCTTTCACACGTACTCCTTTTTCAACCAGCTTGAGCAAATGCGGCAAGCCTTCTTCCGATAAGCCTAAATGATCAATAGAAACGGCCGGCAGCTGTTCAAGCGTAGATGAGATGTCAGAGAGGTGCTTAGCATCTATGTAAAGCTCACTATGCCACCCAGCCAGCTCATACACCCTTCTCGCAAAATAATCGAGCTTTGATATATCTTCCGAACCGCCTCTCATCACATTAAACCGTAAAGCTTTTACCCCAAGTTGATCCAAATGAACAATTTCATCATCAGTTGCCGTAAAAGGTAATTGAGTCACACCGTAAAAAGCTGGCCCCATTTCATACAGTGCCTTCAACAAATAGCCTTGATCAAAACCCTGAAATGACCCCGACACAATCGCTCCACCTAAAATCCCGAAATCAGCCGTCTCTCTCCTAAATCAATCACCACATAACTCGGAGGTATGTACCCTTGGTTTTCTTGAATGGGAAAATCAAAATCAATAATATGAAAATGTGCATCAAAGATCCTCATGGCCATGCCCCTCTTCTGCTTATTTGACCTGATTATATCATTGCATTCATTAGTTTCTTCTTCAAAAGTGTATAGCGTTTAAAACAAGTAATTCTTAAAGAATTGGGTGTAAAACCACAAAAAATTTTACCTTTCTTGCTATGAAGTGGGCATTGTTTAGACGTTCCCTGATAACTTCTGATAGATTGAATTAACAACATTAGAAAAAAATATGAATAATAAACAGAGGACTGGTTAGAACTTGAACTCTTCTTTCTATTTTAAAGAAAAAAACTCCCTTGACTAAAATTTTAATGGATAAGGCTACATGTGATCTATTTTTCTTGTGATAATATATTGGATAAAACTAGCGATTATTTTTGGAGCATTAAATAATAAATGCCCAATAATCGAAGGAACCAAAGAATCACTAATTTTATATGAAAAATACCAACCAATAGAAACTATAAATAAAACTATGTATGATTTTAAAGTAAATTCTTGCCTTGTAGGTTTCTGAATAAAGTGAGCCACAGTAAATAAGCCACAACTGAATAAAATTTCAATTAATAAAGAAGACTTAGGTACAAACCCTCTATAAAAAATCTCCTCAAACACAGCACTACCAATAAGTGAAATTTCAGTAATTATAAACCACTTTAAAGGTAAAACGGGTAGTAATGTATAAAAATCCTTATAAAAGTAAGGTTGGAAATCTTTATAATGTAGACTTAGGCCGATCAAGGATGATAAAATTGCAATTAAATAGGCTTTAAATCCTGCATTTAAAATAAAATTCGGGAGAGTAAAGAAGAAGACAGGCATAATAAAAGGCACAAAAAAGATAATTGGCCTAATTACATCTGAAAATGGAAAGCTCCTCACTCTTTCCCTAATTAAGGTCGTCAAATACATAGTTAATACGAAAAACAATATAAAAATAAAATAACTTTCAATCAAAGGGTTATCCTCCAGATATAGTATAGGAGAAGGGTATCTAGCCATACATTTATAAGATTATACGTTTACTAAAGCTGTAGGTAATTTCACCTTTACTAATTTTGGTTTTTTATAGATATTTTCACACCCTCCTCTCGATTAATTAGTTTGTTAATATTTTACCAATTTGAAATATCATTTAAACATTTACTAAAGCTGTATGTAATTTCACCTTTACTACTTTTGGTTTTTTATACATATTTTCACACCCTCCTCTCTATTAATTAGTTTGTTAATATTTTACCAATTTGAAATAGCATTTAAACATTTACTAAAGCTGTAGGTAATTTCACCTTTACTAATTTTGGTTTTTTATACATATTTTCACACCCTCCCAGACTAGATACCCTTCTCCTATACTCCTTTAATTTAAGAAGTATAGGCTTTATTATAAAAATTTCACCAAATTATTTTCAACTAATTCATTTATATATTCATTAACGTCATCTTTAACCACAATTTCATCACAACTGAAGTGCTCTGCTACATTTTTAGCAATAACTTCAGGTGAATCTTTACCGTTAATATTTCTCCAAATAACTGCACCTACATCATCTAATTGAAAAGCCTCTCTTTTATTAACCAAATATTCCTTTCCCATCACAGATCTGTGCTTAACAAACATATGTTTTTTTGGAATCATTTTTATTCTCCTCTTGAAATAATTTGTTTTTTTCCTATTATATATTGCGTTTTTAAGTTTAATTCCTGGCAAAATTCTATTACTGTTTCAATATGAGATTCAATATTTCTTTCATCAAAACAATAAGAGTCTAAAGTTAAATACTTCTTCAATAAATTGATTTCATTATTATTGTTATTTTGAAATCTTTCTAATTTTCTGTATAACCACTTTCTACTAGGATTAGTTTCACCATGAACACTGAGAAAAGATGTCACAGAAGTCTCAAGTAATAATTTTGATATAACATATGATGTTCCAAAATCATTTGATAATAATGCTCCTTCAATATCCTCTAAGTAACCATCATATTGTTCTGAATGAACGATTACCTGTATATACCCTAAATTATCAAATACAATATTTTTTATAAAGGATGCAAAAGAATTCTTGTTAATTACAGGATTTCCATATTTAAGTCTGTGGATAAAATCGATTTCACTTTTACTTAACCTGTCTTTATACTGATCTGTTCCAAAATTAAAATTATTTAATTTTTCTACAATCTTATTAACTTCTTTCCAATCCCAATATTCAAAATCATATCTAGTATCACCAATAATAGTGTTGTAGACTATAGTGTTCTCCTCTATTATTGATATCTCACCTTCTTTATAGCCTCCAGCAAACTCATTACTTATTGCTTCCAAATCACAAATTATATATACATCAACATCAGAATTTTCATTTCCGAACCCTTCCATAATGGAACCCGCAGTATAAACAATCCAATTTTCTCTTGATTTTCCTTTTAAAGCTTCTTTAATTGCGTTTGTATTTATTCTATTTTTCATTAATGTTGAATTCATATATTACCTCACAGAAATTAGTTTATATATATATCTTATTTGATCTTTTACAATTTCAGGGGAACATCTGGAAATTGCTTCGTCAAAATCCACCCATAGAAATCTGTCATGTTCTTCGGAAAGAGAAATTGTTACATCATTATCCACTTCCCCATAGTAAAGACTCCAACTTTTTTCAGCAATAATCAATTCTTTACAGTCTACTTGTAAACCAGTTTCTTCAAATAATTCCCGTTTCATGCATACTTCAATCTCTTCACCTGGAAATCTGGCTCCAGCTGGGGGGCCCCAGGCCCATCTTCCTTCGTAATCAATACCTTTGTGTTTCCTATGTAATATCAGAAAATATGGTATATTCTTTTCTAATTTATATATAATAATCGCAGCTCCAAAAGGCGGCACTTTGCTCACAGGTAAACCATCCCACGTTTTAGAAAATCTTGGATTCATACTACCGATCTCAATTTACTTTTTATTATTTTGTACACTTTATCTGCAATTTCTTCTTCACTCTCGTCTTCAACTGGAACTACAATCCAATTATGATCTTCACTCATTTTTTTCAACACATTTCTTACTTCATTCTGATATTTTATATAATTATCTTGAGTACGACCTGAATACCCATCCATATTCCCAGTCTCTGTAATGGAATAATTAGTACGTCTTTTTACGGATATAGACGGATCAACATCTAGAAAAATTGTAATATCAGGTTTTATTAAAGGCGAGAAACACATTTGTGCTACAGAATAATTAAAATTCTTTTTTATTTTGAATCTCGCTAGAAATTTAAAGTACCAATTATCCATTATAATAGTTGAGCCACTCTCTAATAACGGTGTAATTCGACATTTGTCAACTGTAGCAAACCATGAGGCATTTAAGTAAAGCCAATGATAATCACCCAATTCATAAAGAGGATCATCCGGATAATAATCCCACAATATCTCTTTTATCTTACTCATATGCATATTTACATAGCCGCTGGAGAATTCTGGTTTTTTTTTATCAATAAATAAAATTTTCCCTTCTTTATCATATATAAGTTTGTCTACAACTTTATTAGCAATTGTAGACTTACCTGAACCGTCTAGCCCTTCAAAACAAATAAATTTTCCCAATATTTTCACTACCTTTATAAATTTATTTTCTATAAGTAGCACCCTAAATATGCTTCGGTATCTAATGAATTTCTACCTGTGTCCTTAATGAAAGGAGTAAAGTCATTATCTCTATATATAATTGACATATGCTTTCCAACCTCTCTTATAAAATCTAAAGATGGCCTTTCATGATTAGCAAAATGAGAACCTGGATCATTATGAAAGACATTTACTGCAGGAACTACTCCTAAACTTGCTACAAAATACATACCTTCAATTAGTGATTCTAACGGTTCAAGCCCTGCGACAAAACCACAATATACATTGCCTTTACCCAAACTATGCACAGCTGCTTTAAACGCATTAATAAATCTATCTCTTCCATATTCGTTAGATTTACCAGGACAGATTTCATCAAATAATTTTTCATCAAAGATTTCTATATCCATTGCAATAGTTGAATTTGTTTTTGCAAGTCTATCAAAAAGATTAAAATCCATAGGTGGCATAGAAATTAAATGAGTTTGCACACTATCTGGAAGTTCTAGTTTTCTTATGCCTTCTAAAACTTCTATATGCTTTTTGAAACCTAAATCATAATCTTTAATAGTTCCACCATTTATCAAAATATGCTTAACCCTATTTTTCTCCTTATTCAAAGCGATAGAAATAGCTTCTTTAGCAATACTAGGTTTAATAAACATTTCATGATCAGCCTGATTATTACGGGTAGGCTGTAAAGAACAAAATTTACACTCATCCCCACTATTCCAGTAATAACAATGTCCTGGACTGAAAATGCCAAGAGTAGCATTACCATATAAAGTAACTATCCTTGAAATGCCTCTTCCATCTTCAAGTAACTCATTATAAAATGTTGGTCTTTCTGGAAAGCTAATTTCTAATTTTTCTATGCCATCACCCACATAGAATTTTTCATTTTCAAAATATAGTCTCCACTTCGAATTATTCCTTTGATTAACAGCTACAACTAACCCTTCTGGAAGAATAATTTCTTGAGGTACTTTAATATCTTTTGAAAACATCTGCTCATCACTATTTCCATATGCCCTTCTTTTTTCTATAAATTTCCCCCTTCTAGAATATTCTTCTAAAAATAACTTGTCGTAGTTAATACCATTTGCTAAAAGTTGAAGTTTATATTCTCCATAAACTTTAAGATTATCTTTAGTATCTAGCATTATATTTTTCCTCCTTTTCAGTACTTTTCAATATCTCATTCACTATCGTATCGTTACTTCCTGCAACAATATTTACTCTTTTTTTTAATGAATCAAGCGTAGGCACACTTGATTTATATGGGCGTCCATTTTTATCAACGGCTATCCCCCCTGCCTCTCTTAATATTAATAAGGAAGCTTCTATATCACACTGTTTTTGCCAACCTTCAGTTGATAGATCAACGAATCCATCATATATTCCAACAGCGATATAAATTATTTCCAGAGATGAACAAGAGAGACATCGGATCTTATTACTATGAAGAAATAAGTCCTTATACTTAGAATATTCACTATCATCTTTAGGTCTTATTAAACCAATAATGCTTTGATTTAATTTTCTCGTATTATTAGTAGTAAGCCTCCTACATTGTCCTTTTTCATTAATCAAAAAGGAACCTTCATGAGATATACCTAAATATGTTATTCTGCGAATAGGATCATAAACCCATCCATGGCTAATCTCCCCATCTATGAAAACTGATATTGAAATCGAAAAAAAAGGAAATCCTATTAAAAAGTTGTGTGTCGCATCCAATGGATCTATTAAAAAAACAATATTTCTAAGTTTATTATTATGTTCACTTGAAAACATGCCGATTTCTTCTGAAAAGGCTATCCATGGGAATTCCAACTTATTTAATTGATGTAATATTATCTGTTCACATGCATAGTCAATATTTGCAGTTCTTTCACCATCTGCTCCTATCTTTTCTCTGAAACCGTGTTTTATAGTCTCAATTTCAGGCCATCTCCATGCAAACTCCTCACTTAAAGCTTTGAAAAAATTTCTTAATTCTTTTTTATAAAAATCCACTTTTTCAAAACTAATCTAAACCCCCTCCTTCTCAAAAAATAAGGTTTTATAGTGCCAATTATGTTCATTAAAATTATTTAATATATCAATAGTTTTTATTAATCTACCCGCATATACAACGTAGTCTACATGTTTAAGTGATTCATAAGCCTTTGGAAATAACCCAATTTTCAACACATTAACATTCATTGATTCTTTTATGCGTGCTTCTGCTAACTTTATACTTCCACCTGTATATATTTTATCTATGATAACTATAGAATTAGTTTTTGTTAAAGTAGGATAAATAATATTGAATTCACACTTCTTATAAATTTGATTAGGATCATTCTGGCGATGAATTTCGGTAAAATATATATTCGCATCTTGCGTAGAATTGATATATCCCAAGGATAAGGGAAGACCAGCAGTTAGAATAAATAACTTAGATTCAGCAATTTGAGAAATATCTGACCAAACTCTATGATTTTGATATATCTTATTTAAATTAAATAATTTTATATTCGAGTAAGAGTTCTCTGATATTATAATTTCTTTATATTTATTAATAAGGTTCTCATATTGTGCCCTTGCAACACTAGAAGCACTATCAATACTCCTAATTTGATGTATACCTCTGGCATTATATAAATCTAAACACACTTTCGAATAAATATTCATTCTTTCATACACTTCATTGAGAACTTCTGTTTTAAAATTAATTAACTCTTCTTTTGTTGGACCGTTAATAGCTATTTCACTCTTTAAATTATCACCATAGATTCTAGTGAAGTTTGTATTCTTTATTTTCTCTCCTAGTAAAGAATTAATCAGATCAAAGCATTCTATAATAGTCTCGTTATCGCAGAGATTCAATGGATATTCTGGATTACTTAAATCACATAACATAACTTCCGGATATCTTAATATATAATTAATTTCCTGAATTCCACATCCATTTCTTAAAGCTTCATTTACTTTTTCTCTACTGGTTGTTTTTATTCCGTTAACTGTTCTGTTATAGTGAGCCATACTTTTTAAAGTTACTGGAGATATATCATTTATTGTCATTTTCATTCTCACATCTCCTTTATTGTATTTAATATTATCTATTCTATATCCATTGCAGTTTCAGAGTTTATTTGCAAATCATTTTTATTAAAAAAAGGGACTGAAAAAATAGATATTGCTATCAAAATTACAGAGATATAAAAAAACAAAGATGTAGTTCCTATTTGACCATTGAATAATGTGGCGGCAATTGTACATAATGGAGCTATCACAGAATAAATCGCCCAATTAAAACTTTCTACTCTTCCAATATAGTTCTCATCCACCAATTGCATTATCAGGCTTTTTCTACACGCACTCTCCATTAAAATAGATACTCCTAACAAAAATAGGCCAATTGCAGCAATGAAAAATGAACCTGCGATAGAAATTATTAGAAACCCTATTCCCATTATAAAAAAACTAAATGTGATTAATTTTTGCGGATTTACATTATTTACAAACGTCATCAACACACCTATAAACAGAGCCCCTATCGCAAAAATTGCATCTAACATTCCATATGCATCTACACCTAATCCCAATGATTGATTCGTATAAACACTTAGTAGAGAATTGATTATTTGTATAATAGCAGCAGGTAGAATTCCTATTAAAAATAAGTATACTAGAACTTTTTTGTTAAATATGTATTTCAAACCTGAGAGAAAATCTTTTAAAAAGTAATCTATAACTAATTTTGATCCTTTAATGGATTCTGGCTTGTTATGGATGTATTTCACATTCAATAGAATTAAAGCAGAGACTAAAAATGTTGCTCCATCTATTAAAAAAACAATCATGATAGAGTAGTTGGCTATTAATAATCCTGCTACACCGGCACCAACAATAGTTCCTAATTGTAACATTGAACTATTTGCACTTATTACTTTTAAAAACAGTCTTTCTTGTACCACACTTTTTACAACACCTGAAAAAGCCGGATAAAAAAAGTTATTAGATATAGATATCAGTATAGTCAATAAATATATAACATATATATTCATTTCATTCAGTAAGTACATTAAAGGTATTATCAACACAAAAACACATCTTAAGACATCCATACTAATGACTATTTTTTTCCTATCAAATCTATCTGCAATTACCCCTGTAAAAGGAAAAGTCAACAACGTAGGAAGTGTTGTTAATATTACTAACAATGCTACTGACATTGGATTCCCCGTATACTGATAAATTAACCAGGATACTGCAATAAAATGCATTCCATTCCCAATAAAGGTTATCCCTGAAGAGAAAATTAAAAGCATAGATTCTTTACTTTTCCATATATTCATTTTAATCCCTCCCGACCCACATATTAAAAGTATAATAGTTCACCACTTTTTGTCAATATCTAATTATTAAAATTATCAAAAAATTTAAACTTTAGGAAATTTTACATCTATTATTATTTTTTGTGCAGTTATAATGGAAATCAACTAAAAGATAAGAGCTATGAATTCATAACAAAGAGCCCGAAAACTAAATTCAGGGCTTTTTGTTATATTATTCTAATTTTTAACTTTTATATATATTCCTTTCTCCGCTCTATATTTTGCTTCTTTGTTTTTTTGATGAACTTTGGGAGAGAGCTTAGAAGCTTTTAATAATCCAGCTTCTGATTGTACTAAAGGATCTATTATCCTTAGTTTATTTCTATGAAAAATATCATAATCATCCTTGAAACTACTTTTTAAGGATTTGTTGTTACTAATTTCATTTAATAAACTTTGCACATATGAATCATTACTCTCTTTAAAACATTCCATAATCTCATCATCAGTAGTTAACAATTGTTCCAGACGAACAATCTTATTTTTTATTGTATATTTCAAAATTCTCTTTATTATATCGTTTATATATACATTTAGTGGATTTAAAAAGTAGTCTATTACTTCTTTGTAATATAATTCTACAAACCACTCTGCTTGATCAATATCGTTTATGTAAATTATACCATTTTTAACTCTTAAACTATTAATGAAGTTATCCACTTCAAACGAAGTTATATTTCCATGGCGATACATATCCCTTAAAGTGTAATCAATTCTATCGGCACATAGATGAGGGGCTTTTCTTTCCAATAAACTGTATTCACGATTATCCAATAATAATTCCTTATACAAGTAACCATCTTTATTTAAAATATTAGATATTTCTGAATTTTCAATTACATACTTATATATTAATTCGTGTATATCTTCATTTTCATTATTAAACACATAATCAATTACATGCGAAAAAGTCGTATGAGATATATCATGAAGTAAGGCTGCGATTTGTTCTTCTTTTTGTCCCCCTAATTTTTTTACTAAAAGCATTACACCTAATGAATGTTCATATCTATTTACATTCCAGCTCTTATTTATAAGGTAACCGGCCCCACCTTGGTGTACACCTTTTAATCTTTTAATCTCCTTTGTATTTAATAAATCAATAAAAATATCTTCCAGAATAAACTCCCCGTATAATTCATCTATGACTTTCATGAATTTTACCATCTTCTCTTTGCTGTTGTATATCCTGCCAAAGATTTTGATTTTTAAATTTTTTATTGTAAGTTATATCCTGTCCAAACCATTCAAGTCCATGATATTTACTTGCTTCTATTTCTGATTCAAATTCAATTTCTACAGTCATTAAATTAGACACAGGATAATTTAAATAAACATCCAAATCATAACATTGATTTTCAATTTCAAATCTTGTTCTTTTCTTAATTAAAGGAGTTACTTTTTTATCTATTAATAATTGTTGATAACTTTCTTTAGATATTTCAATTTCGAACTCATTCCTTGTTAAGCCACTCCCCTTTTTTATAGTCAAAACAAACTGCTCAAAATCTGGATTAATAATCTTTCTTAGTCGTACTTCTTCTTTACCTATTGCCAAATATGTTTGGTGTATCTCCCTTGAATCCCCTATTGATAAATATTCTGGAATTTCACTGACGATATATTTTTTTTCCACTTCTTTTTTCATTTTTCACCAATACCTCCAATATCAAGAGTGTGTTGTTAAATTATTTTAAAACTTCTTGTAAAATTTTTCAACATCTAAGCTAACTAGATACTGATTTTTTTAACAAGTACATACTCAAGATTTTTTCTTTCTTTAAGTTTCGACTGAAAATGTTAAAAGTAGGTATTAGATGAGTTAACGCTTTTCTAAAAATTCTAATAATAACCTTCTGTTGCCTACAGTCTTACTCATTTCTTTATATGAATGTCATTATAGATTAGAGCAATAGGAAAGCTGATCTTTAGGCATTCTATAAGAATGAAAATTATTAAGTAGAATTCAATGAATCATGTCACCTGAACTAAAAAGTGAAAATGAATATAATGCAGAAGAGGAGAATTAAGATGCTTTCAGAAAACGATTCAGGACGATGACAGGCTTGTACTTTCGAATACTCACCTTCACAGTATTGAACATGGGGTTAAGGCATACCTTGCATTGAAAGGGCATTGGTTTTGTTCATAAAAAATCAGTTTAAAAAGACACTGATTCACGTGAACGAAAAAAGCAGATTCAGACATCAAAAAAGAGGCTTCTCAACGTATTGTTAGCGTAATTTGAAAAACCTAGAAATTTTAAAAAAATGGCGTGGAAAGCAACTACAACGCTATTGACGTTACAACTTAGCTACTCCTTTTCAACCTGATAATAAACAACCATTCTTTTCAGTCTATTATTAGTCAAAGCATTAAATGGATTATTGTCGACTGCATACTTAAATGGAAAGGTCAAGCG
Source organism: Bacillus xiamenensis (assembly GCF_000300535.1). Taxonomy (GTDB): domain Bacteria; phylum Bacillota; class Bacilli; order Bacillales; family Bacillaceae; genus Bacillus; species Bacillus xiamenensis. Next base: position 53,811 of record NZ_AMSH01000009.1, on the reverse strand, counting down.
AATTTATCTAAATAATTCTGAGCATCACAAAAAATACCCATGCATTCGGTATACATATGCTATTTTTTGTTTGCAGCCAATGCTCCCATTAAAGATATACAAACCCAGTTCGATAAAATTACAAAGGATTTTATCACTCATATGACCGTTGAAGTGACAGAAAAACAGCCAAGATGATCCAAATGATAACTTGGAATAATCAAGGAGTATTCAATTTCATATTTGGACATAAAAAACCTCTTTGCTCAATATGAGCAAAGAGGTTGAAAATTGATATACCAAGTGATTAACGTTTCGAGAACTGAGGAGCTCTACGTGCGCCTTTAAGACCGTATTTCTTACGCTCTTTCATACGAGAGTCACGAGTAAGAAGTCCAGCACGTTTAAGTGGTGTACGGAACTCAGGATCTACTTCTAGAAGAGCACGAGAGATACCGTGACGAATTGCTCCAGCTTGACCAGAGAATCCACCACCGTGAACATTTACAAGAACATCGTAGCTGTTAGCTGTTTCTGTGATGTTCAAAGGCTGTTTCACGTCTTCGATTAAAGCAGCGAATGGAATGTATTCAGTAATTTCACGATTATTAACGACGATACGGCCTTCACCTGGAACTAAGCGAACGCGCGCTACAGAACTTTTACGACGACCTGTACCGTAATATTGAACCTGTGCCAAATTGTTAACCTCCCTTATAATTAACCGCGAAGTTCGTAAACTTCAGGTTGTTGTGCTTGATGTGGATGCTCAGAACCACGATACACATTTAATTTTTTGAACATTTGACGACCTAGTGGACCCTTTGGAAGCATACCTTTGATAGCAAGCTCCAACATTTTTTCAGGGTAGTTTGTACGCATCTCAAGAGCAGTTCTTTGTTTCAAACCACCTGGGTGCATTGTGTGACGGTAGTAAATTTTGTCCGTCAATTTCTTACCAGTTAATTCGATTTTCTCAGCATTGATGATGATGACGTGATCACCTGTATCAACGTGTGGTGTATAAGTTGGTTTGTGCTTACCGCGCAAAAGTGATGCTACTTCAGTAGAAAGACGTCCTAGAGTCTTGCCTGCCGCATCAACCACTAGCCATTTGCGCTCAATTGTGCTTGCGTTCGCCATTGGTGTTGTACGCATGAGTTTCCCTCCTAAATAAATCAATGAATTTTCCTGAATCAAATGCTACGTTCTATTTCAAAACACAGATAAGTCTTCCGGGGCTTATTTGTGGGGTTGAAATACATACCATATGATATCTTATAACTTTCTGCTTCCTGTGTCAAGAACATGTTACACCTGGTTTAGTTGTCATAGAAAACTTCCCATAAATACAGTCCGTGACTGGGCGCAGTCTTGCCTGCCGCTTCGCGATTTCGGGCGGCAAGCATGGCTTTTATCTCCTCAGGGTGAAATTTACCAGCACCGATTTCAAGTAACGTGCCGGCCATAATTCGCACCATGTTGTATAAAAAGCCACTTCCTCTCACACGCATTTCTAGCCCGTCTGAGACGTTTTTCCACTCGAGGGCGTAAATAACCCTCACCTTGTCCTGAACCTCTGTATTGGCCGCACAAAAGCTTGTGAAGTCATGTGAGCCAATCAGATACTCAGCTGCTTCTCTCATTTTGTCGACATCCAGTGGATAAGGATAGTGGCAGGCATACTGTCGCGTGAACACATTTTGGTGCGTTTCCGTTGAGACCTTGTAACGGTACTCCTTTGAAGCAACACCAAACCTGGCATGAAACGACTCATCCACTTCCTCAGCCTTTAGAACACGAATGTCATCTGGCAGCAAGCTATTGAGGGCAAAAGGCCACCTCTCCATCGGGATAGCGAGCGGGGTATCGAAATGGATGACCTGTCCCTTTGCATGAACACCACTGTCCGTCCGGCCAGAAGCCACAATCGGAATCAGTTCGTCCTGTTTATGCATTTTTGCAAGGGCAGACTCTATCTCCGTCTGAACAGTTCGCTGCCCTGGCTGCACCTGATAGCCTTTAAAATGGGTTCCATCGTATGATACAGTGCATTTTACTTTCATCTAGGCATCACCTAATTTCTAAGCAGCACAAGGAGTGCTGTTAACAGGATGAATAGAAGCAACGTGAACGTGTCCTTCATACCCCAGACAAGCTGACGGTATTTCGTCCGTCCTTCTCCTCCGCGGTAGCCTCTCGCTTCCATCGCAGTCGCCAATTCCTCCGCACGTTTAAACGCACTGACGAAAAGCGGAACAAGCAACGGAACAATCGCTTTTAGACGATCTTTCACTGGTCCGCTTGTAAAATCAACACCTCTTGCCATTTGTGCTTTCATGATTTTGTCTGTTTCTTCGAGTAAAGTCGGAATAAATCGAAGGGAGATAGACATCATAAGAGCAAGCTCATGAACAGGTAGCTTGATTTTACGGAAAGGATGTAGCAGCTTCTCCATACCGTCTGTCACTTCAATAGGCGTTGTGGTCAGCGTAAGAAGTGTTGTCATCATGATGAGATAGACAAAACGGAGTGAAATGAATATCCCCTGCTTTAGACCTTCTTCATAAATATTCAAGAAACCAAAGTGAAACAGCAAAGCGCCATCCTTTGTCATGAAGATGTGCAGAATAAAGGTAAACAGGACAATCCATAGGATCGGTTTCATTCCTTTGAGAATAAAGTACAGCGGCACCTGAGACACCATCACCACAAGGATCGTAAAGACACCTAAAAGCCCGTAAGTGATGTAATTATTAGCAAAAAAGACAATAAAGACGAAAAAGAAAATTGATAACAGCTTTGTCCTTGGATCAAGACGATGGACAAAGGATGAACCTGGCACATATTTGCCGATAATCATACTATCCATCATGATGTCGTTTCCTCCTGATAAAGAGCTGTTAAGGCTTCTGCCATTTCATCCATAGTCAGAAGCGGCCTTGGAAACGTGATACCTAGCTTTTCTTCGATAGCCTGCTGGAATTTAATCGTTTCAGGGAGATCGAGACCGAAAGAAGACATATCTGTACGATTGGCAAATAGCTCTCTCGGCGTACCTGTCGCCTTCACTGTTCCTTTATGCATGACAATCATTTGATCCGCATAATGGGCAGCATCCTCCATACTGTGTGTCACAAGGATCGTGGTCAGGTTTGCTTTTTGATGAAGCTCATAGAACATGTCCATGATTTCTTTCCGCCCGCGTGGATCTAATCCTGCAGTCGGCTCATCAAGCACAAGCACTTCCGGCTCCATCGCTAGAACACCTGCAATCGCTACACGTCTCATTTGTCCCCCACTTAATTCAAACGGTGATCGAGATAGTAAGGATTCAGGAAGGCCTACAAGTTTTAGCATTTCCTTTGCCTTGGCCTCTGCCTTCTCCTGGGGAACGCCGAAATTCATCGGACCAAAGCAGATATCCTTCAGAATCGTCTCCTCAAAGAGCTGGTGTTCAGGAAACTGAAACACGATGCCTACTTTTTTTCGAAGAGATTTCAAATCCTTCTGCTTTTTATTGGCTTGTAAGACGGTATTTCCAAGCGCAATGCTCCCTTTCGTTGGTTTGAGCAATCCATTTAAGTGCTGCAGCAATGTAGACTTGCCAGAACCCGTATGACCAATGACAGCGACATAGCTGCCTTCTTTGATGGAAGCATTGACATCATACAAAGCGAGACGCTCAAACGGCGTTTTCATTTGATAACGATGCTCTAATTCTTTGATCGTAATGTCCATAGCTCTTTCACCAATCCTTCTTGTGTCAAATGGGCATTTGCAAGTGGCACACCTTGCTGCTTCAATTGCTTGCTCAACCGATAGGAAAATGGCAGATCAAGTCCAATCTGAACCAGCTGTTCATCTAGTTCAAATACTTCCTCTGGTGTTCCCTCAGCAAATTTCTTCCCACCATTCATCACAATAACGCGGTCTGCCTTCGCAGCCTCGTCTAAATCATGTGTGATGGAAATGACTGTGACTGTTCCTTGTTCCTTCAGTAGTCTAACAGTCTCTAACACTTCTTCACGGCCAATCGGATCAAGCATTGATGTTGCTTCATCCAAGATCATGATGTCAGGGCTTGCGGCAAGCACTCCTGCAATGGCTACTCTCTGCTTTTGCCCGCCTGATAGATGGTGCGGCTCTTGATCAAGAAACTCCTGCATATTGACCTGTTTAACAGCCCAATCTACACGTTCTATCATCAATTCCCGCTCAACCCCGTTATTTTCTAAACCAAAAGCCACATCATCACGAACCGTTGAGCCAACGAATTGGTTATCTGGGTTTTGAAAGACCATGCCTACCTTTTTACGAATATCCCAAACACTTTCTTCCTTCAGCTCAATCTCACCAACCTTGACCGTTCCAGCATCCGGTAAAATGAGCCCATTCAGTACACGGGCAAGTGTGGATTTACCAGAACCGTTATGGCCAACAATGGCAAGCCATTCATTTTGATTCACATGCAATGACACTTGATCTAAAGCGGGCTTGTCCGCATCTTTGTGATAACGAAATACAATGTCTTTTACGTCAATTAGTGTCTTCCCCATCTCTACCGGACCTCCTCTCAGCTCAACCTCTACTTTGCTTATTCCTAAAAAGCCGTAGTATCTAAAAAAGGGCATAGATCCAGTTATGAACTGTCCCGCCCTTTCTTAGATACACGATATGTGATTAAACTAATTCAATGACAGCCATTGGTGCGCCATCGCCGCGACGAGGTCCAAGCTTCATGATACGAGTGTATCCACCTTGGCGATCTTCGTAGCGAGTTGCAACGTCAGCGAATAATTTTTGAAGTGCATCTTGGTTTGTTTCAGCGTTAGCTACTTCATTACGAATGTAAGCTGCAGCTTGACGGCGAGCATGAAGATCTCCGCGTTTGCCAAGAGTGATCATTTTTTCAACTACAGAGCGAAGTTCTTTCGCACGTGTTTCAGTTGTTTCGATGCGTTCGTTGATGATCAAATCAGTCGTTAGGTCACGAAGCATTGCTTTACGTTGTGCACTAGTGCGTCCTAGCTTTCTGTATGCCATGTGATGTCCCCTCCTTAATTAGAGATACTGTATGAATAAAAAACACACGAAAATCCTAGTTCACAATGAAACTAGTCAATCGTCTTTACGAAGACCCAGTCCAAGTTCTTCTAGTTTCGCTTTCACTTCTTCAAGAGATTTACGTCCAAGGTTACGAACTTTCATCATATCCTCTTCTGTCTTGTTAGCAAGCTCTTGAACAGTATTAATACCCGCACGCTTCAAACAGTTGTAAGAACGAACAGAAAGATCAAGCTCTTCAATTGTCATTTCAAGCACTTTTTCTTTTTGGTCTTCTTCTTTTTCAACCATGATTTCTGCATGCTGAGCTTCGTCAGTTAACCCAACGAAAATATTCAAGTGTTCAGTTAAAATCTTAGAACCTAGAGCGATCGCTTCTTTCGGTCCTGTGCTTCCATCAGTCCATACATCTAGTGTTAGTTTATCATAGTTTGTGATTTGCCCAACACGGGTGTTCTCCACTTGATAAGTCACACGGGATACAGGTGTATAGATTGAGTCGATCGGAATCACGCCGATAGGCTGATCGTCTCTTTTGTTTGCATCAGCAGGATTATACCCGCGACCTCTTTGTGCAGTCAAACGAACACGGAAGCTCGCATTTTTGCCAAGAGTTGCGATGTGAAGATCTGGATTTAAGATTTCAATATCGCTGTCGTGTGTAATATCAGCAGCTGTTACAGTTCCTTCATCTTGTACATCAATTTCAAGCGTCTTCTCTTCTTCAGAGTAGATTTTGAGTGCAAGCTTTTTAATGTTTAAGATAATCGTTGTAACATCTTCAACCACGCCTTCGATCGTTGAGAATTCGTGTAAGACACCATCTATCTGGATCGATGTTACAGCTGCACCAGGAAGTGAGGATAAAAGGATACGACGAAGGGAGTTCCCTAAAGTGGTACCATATCCACGCTCAAGTGGCTCTACGACAAACTTGCCATACTTGGCATCGTCGCTGATTTCAACCGTTTCGATTTTTGGTTTTTCAATTTCGATCATCTAATAAAACCCTCCTTCAAAACGTCGAAACCTCGAATAGAATCATATGAGATTCCATCCGAAATTCCTCATTGTTTAGTCCCGTATGTGCTCAGGCAACGAGTCGTGTATTCGTCTCATAAATAACTGTATCATAACCCATTATTGACAGGGACACAAAATCTATACAAACAAATTACACGCGGCGACGTTTTGGTGGACGGCATCCGTTATGAGGAACTGGAGTTACGTCTCTGATTGCTGTAACTTCAAGACCTGCAGCTTGAAGCGCACGGATTGCAGCTTCACGACCAGAACCAGGACCTTTAACAGTTACTTCAAGTGTTTTAAGACCATGTTCAATAGAACCTTTAGCAGCAGTTTCAGCAGCCATTTGTGCAGCGAAAGGAGTAGATTTACGAGAACCTCTGAATCCTAATGCACCAGCACTTGACCAAGAAATTGCGTTTCCATGAACATCAGTAATCGTTACAATCGTGTTGTTGAAAGTGGAACGGATATGAGCGATTCCAGCTTCAATATTCTTTTTCACGCGACGTTTACGCGTATTTGATTTACGAGCAGCAGCCATTCTTTAACTACCTCCTTTACTTATTTTTTCTTGTTAGCTACAGTACGACGCGGACCTTTACGAGTACGCGCGTTGTTTTTTGTGTTTTGTCCACGAACAGGAAGTCCTCTACGATGACGGATTCCGCGGTAGCTTCCGATTTCAATTAGACGCTTAATGTTAAGTGAAACTTCACGACGAAGGTCACCTTCTACTTTAAGTTTGTCAATGATATCACGGATTTTACCAAGTTCGTCTTCAGTTAGATCGCGAACGCGAGTGTCTTCAGAAACACCTGCTTCTTTAAGGACTTGTTGCGCAGTCGTACGACCAATTCCAAAAACATATGTTAAAGAAATGACAACACGCTTATCACGTGGAATATCTACACCAGCAATACGAGCCATGATTTGGGCACCTCCTTGTTATTAGCCTTGTTTTTGTTTATGTTTTGGGTTTTCACAGATCACCATTACTTTTCCTTTTCTGCGAATCACTTTACATTTTTCACAGATAGGTTTAACAGATGGTCTCACTTTCATGTGTTTCCAACCTCCTTCTTCCGGAGTTGCTTTATTTGTAACGGTACGTAATTCTACCACGAGTTAAGTCATATGGAGATAATTCTACCGTAACTTTGTCTCCAGGTAAAATGCGAATGAAGTGCATACGGATTTTTCCTGATACATGAGCCAAAACTGTATGACCATTCTCTAGTTCGACTTTGAACATTGCATTTGGCAAAGTTTCTGCTACAGTACCTTCCACTTCAATTACATCGTCTTTCGCCATTCAAGTGTTCTCCCTTCTTCAAATCAGTAACTTGCTCTCTGATAAATGTCCAAATGAGATCATCTCAATTGTTCATCTATCACCCGACCTGTTTTGAATATACTGTTCTGAACTTCCGGAGATACGCAATCATAAAAGGTTAAATGATTGATATTTTTTCTTAGGAGAATGAATTTACGCTTTTCTCCGTCTGCGATTAGTACATGGCAGGCATCGAACATGCCGATGACAACTGTATACTGATCTTGTTCTTTCTTTGGACTATACAGACAACCTGCCCGATTTGGGCCTGAAAGGCTTCAGTGAAGACCTAAATCTTAGTCAGTATATCAAAACCTGTATCTGTAATCGCAATCGTATGCTCAAAGTGAGCACACTTTTTCCCATCAACCGTTACAACCGTCCAGTTATCAGCCAGTGTTTTCACATATCGGCTGCCTGCGTTCACCATCGGTTCGATGGCCAACACCATTCCAGGTTTTAGCCGTGGGCCTTTGTTCGGCGGACCATAATGAGGAATTTGAGGGTCCTCATGAAGATCCTGTCCGACCCCATGTCCAACATATTCTCTAACAACTGAGAAATTCTCACCTTCAACATACGTTTGTATGGCATGGGAAATGTTTGACAGACGTTCACCTGGCTTTGCTTCCTGTAAGCCCTTATATAGAGATTCCTCTGTGACTTCCAGTAGTTTGCGGTCCTCATCACTGATTACCCCAACTGGATAAGTCCAAGCAGAGTCACCATGATAGCCATTTAACTTTGCGCCGATATCGATACTAATGATGTCTCCATCACGTAAAACCCGTTTACCAGGAATACCGTGAACGAGTTCTTCATTCACCGAAACGCAAATGCTCCCGCGAAAACCATTATACCCTTTAAAAGATGGGATTGCACCCTGCTTTGTAATAAAACGTTCGGCAATTTGATCCAATTCTTTTGTCGAAATACCTGGTTTTATGTGTTTCTTCAGCTCTTCATGAGTCAGTGCGACAATGCGTCCAGCTTCTCTCATAATTTCAAGCTCGCGAGGAGTTTTACAGATAATCATTTATTTAATCCCCCAAGCAGGTCCTTGATATCAGCGTAAACATCGTTAATGTGCTTCGCACCATCAATGTTTACAAGATATCCTTTTTCTGAATAGAAGTTCAGTAAAGGTTCAGTCTGCTTTAAGTTTACTTCAAGTCTAGTCGAAACGGTTTCTGCATTATCATCTGCACGTTGATAAAGCTCGCCTCCACACTTGTCGCAAACATTTTCTTTCGCAGGTGGATTGAATACTAAATGATAAGTTGCTCCGCAATTTTTGCAAATTCTTCGGCCAGTCAGACGCTCCATCAAAGCATCTTTATCGACTTTAATATTAATGACATAATCAATCGTTCTGCCAAGGTCCTTTAGAATGTCTTCTAAAGCTTCAGCCTGAGCGACTGTTCGCGGAAATCCGTCCAGAAGAAAACCTTGTTCACAATCATTCTTGCCAAGTCTTTCTCTAACAATACCGATTGTGACCTCATCAGGAACAAGCTCTCCTTTATCGATAAAGGATTTTGCTTCGAGCCCAAGTTGTGTCTCCTCTTTCATAGCAGCACGGAACATATCTCCTGTTGAGATATGAGGGATCCCATAATCATCAACAATTCGTTCTGCCTGAGTGCCTTTACCAGCACCCGGAAGCCCCATTAAGACTAAGTTCATTTCGGATTTCCCCTTCCTTACTTAGAGGAGTTGGGCAGAAGCCCAGCCCTCTGTTTTATTTCATAAATCCACGGTAGTTTCGTTTCACTAATTGGCTTTCAAGCTGTTTCATCGTTTCAAGTGCAACACCTACAACAATGAGAAGACTTGTGCCGCCAATTTGTGCAGCGGAAGGTAATCCAGCGAATTGAATGAAAAAGATAGGAAGTATTGAAATCACGGCTAAGAAAATGGCGCCCACAAACGTGAGTCGGTACAAAATGCTCGTAATTCTATCTTGAGTCATTTTCCCTGGACGAACTCCCGGGATATAGCCACCCTGCTTTTGCAGATTTTCAGCCATTTGTTCAGGGTTTACTTGGACAAAGGCATAAAAATATGTGAAAGCAACAATCAGTGCTACATAAATCGTCATACCGATTGGCTTAGTATAGTCAAAGTTGTTAGTTATCCAGGTTGTCACATTATTTGTTCCGAAGAACGATGCGACCGTCTGCGGAGTAATAATGAAAGAAACGGCAAAGATGACTGGAATCACCCCTGCTGGATTCACTTTCAACGGAAGATGCGTTGCTTGACTAGCAGACATTTGTGCACGGCCATTTCCTTTTGAATATTGAATTGCAATCTTTCTCACTGCCATTTGAATGTAAATAACACCGATAACAATGACAAGAATAGCAATTACAATAAGGGCAATTTTAAGGATTTGCATGAACAGCTGTCCATCTCCACCTACAAATTGCTGAGCGTACACTTGTTTTAATGTTTGAGGGATACCTGCGATGATTCCGGCAAAGATAATAATCGAAATACCGTTACCAACACCGTGAGCAGTAATCTGCTCTCCCAGCCACATTAAAAATGCTGTACCCGCAGTGAGTACGACCGCAATTAAGAGATACGTTGAAACACCTGGGTTTTCAATCAGCAAGCCTCCTGCCATATTGTTGAATCCATATGACATTCCTATCGCCTGGATAAATCCTAGAACAATTGTAAAATACCTTGTGAATTGTGCTAATTTTCGGCGGCCAACCTCTCCTTGCTTTGACCACTCAGTAAACTTCGGAACAACATCCATCTGCAAGAGCTGGATGATGATCGAAGCCGTGATATACGGCATAATCCCCATTGCAAGAATGGAGAATTGGAAAAGTGCCCCGCCCCCAAACGTGTTGAGGATTCCGAAAACACTCATTTGATCCTGTGCCTGGAGAACTTCTGCGTTCACATTAGGCACAGGGATGAAAGCACCTATACGAAAGACGACTAACATTAATAGAGTGAATATAATCTTATTCCGTATATCTTTCACGCGCATAAAATTGGAGATTGTCTTAAACAAGTTAGATCACCTCGGCTGTACCGCCAGCAGCTTCAATCGCTTCTTTAGCAGAAGCAGAGAATTTATTGGCTTTTACAGTTAATTTTTTCTCTAATTTACCGTTGCCAAGAATTTTTACTCCTGCTTTTAACTTGCTTATTGTACCAGTCTCTAGAAGAAGTTCAGGAGTGACTTCCGTTCCTTCGTCAAAACTGTTTAATCTGTCTAAGTTGATTACCGCATAATCTTTACGGTTAATGTTTGTAAAACCACGTTTTGGAAGGCGTTGGAATAAAGGCATTTGACCACCTTCGAATCCAGGGCGTACACCGCCTCCAGAACGAGCGTTTTGACCTTTATGACCTTTACCAGAAGTTTTACCGTTACCTGATCCAATACCACGACCAACACGGTTGCGTACTTTACGTGAACCTTCTGAAGGCTTCAATTCATGAAGTTTCATTTGGGCACCTCCTTATCGATTAAAAATGTATTATTGTTCTTTAACAGAAACTAAATGAGACACCTTGTTAATCATGCCGCGGATCGCTGCATTGTCTTCATGTACGACTGTTTGGTTTGTTTTCTTAAGACCAAGAGTACGAACAGTGACACGCTGATCTTCTGGGCGACCGATTACACTGCGTTTGAGGGTAATTTCTAATTTATTTGCCATTATTGTTCCCTCCTTATCCTAACAGGTCTTCTACAGATTTTCCACGAAGCTTCGCTACATCTTCAGCACGTTTAAGTTCACTTAAACCTTGAAGTGTTGCGCGGATCATGTTGATCGGTGTATTAGAACCTAGAGATTTAGAAAGGATATCAGCTAGACCAGCAAGCTCAAGTACCGCACGCACTGGGCCTCCAGCGATAACTCCTGTACCTTCTGAAGCAGGCTTCAATAGAACGTTTCCTGCACCGAATCGACCGATGATTTCATGTGGAATTGTAGTTCCAACCATTGGTACTTCAATTAAATTCTTTTTCGCGTCTTCAACAGCTTTACGGATCGCTTCTGGTACTTCTTGTGCTTTACCAGTACCGAATCCTACATGACCGTTTTTGTCACCGACAACAACTAAAGCTGCAAAACGGAAACGACGTCCACCTTTAACAACTTTCGCTACGCGGTTAACCGTAACTAAGCGTTCTTCTAACTCTAATTTGCTTGGGTCAATACGACTCATTCGGATGTGTCCCTCCTTCTTTTATTAAAATTTCAGTCCAGCCTCACGAGCAGCTTCAGCTAGAGCTTTTACACGTCCATGATATAAGTATCCTCCGCGGTCAAATACCACGTTAGAGATGCCTTTTTCAACAGCACGTTTTGCAACAAGTTCGCCAACTTTCGTAGCAGCTGCAGTGTCAGAACTATTCTCGATCTTTAACTCTTTATCAAGAGTAGAAGCACTTACAAGTGTTACACCGTTAACATCATCAATTACTTGAGCGTAGATATTCTTGTTAGAACGGAAAACGTTAAGGCGAGGTCTTTCAGCAGTACCTGAAAGTTTCGCACGAACACGAGCATGTCTTTTAAGACGAGTAGCGTTTTTGCTAGTTTTCGTAATCATCCGAGTCACTCCTTTCTTCACTTTAAGCGATCTTACTTACCAGTTTTTCCTTCTTTACGGCGAACGAATTCACCTTCGTAACGAATTCCTTTACCTTTGTAAGGCTCTGGAGCACGGACAGCGCGGATGTTAGAAGCTAGAGCTCCTACACGCTCTTTATCGATACCTTTAATGATTACTTTCGTTTGAGATGGAACTTCGATTTCAACTCCAGCCTCAGGTACGATTTCAACTGGGTGAGAGTATCCAACGTTAAGAACAAGTTTGTTTCCAGATTTAGCTGCACGGTAACCGACACCGATAAGTTCTAAACCTCTTTCGAAACCTTTAGATACACCTTCAACCATGTTAGCAATCAAGCTACGTGTTGTACCATGTAATGCACGGTGTTCTTTATTTTCAGACGGACGGCTTACAGTTAAGACGTTGTCCTCAATTTTAATTTCCATATCAGGGTGAAATGTACGAGTTAGTTCACCTTTTGGTCCCTTTACTGTCACTGTGTTGTCGTTGTTTGTCACAGTTACTCCTGAAGGGATCTCGATTAGTTTTTTACCTATACGAGACATACCAAGCACCTCCATTCATCTTAAACTTTTTTTACCATACGTAAGCAAGTACTTCTCCACCAGCTTGTTTAGCACGGGCTTCTTTGTCCGATAAAACGCCTTGTGATGTAGAAATAATTGCGATTCCAAGTCCGTTAAGTACACGTGGTACTTCATTTGATTTCGCATATACGCGTAAACCAGGTTTACTGATTCTTTTAAGACCAGTGATAACACGTTCGTTGTTTTGACCGTATTTAAGGAACAAACGGATAATACCTTGTTTGCTGTCTTCGACGTACTCAACGTCACGGATAAAACCTTCACGCTTTAAGATTTCAGCAATTTCTCTTTTGATTTTTGAAGCCGGTACTTCTAGCTTCTCATGACGTACCATGTTCGCATTGCGAATACGAGTCAGCAAATCTGCAATCGGATCTGTCATAACCATTATTTAATAACCTCCTTCCCATTTATGGGGATTACCAGCTGGCTTTTTTAACGCCAGGAATTTGTCCTTTATATGCAAGTTCGCGGAAACAAATACGGCAAAGTTTAAACTTACGAATAACTGAATGTGGACGTCCACAACGTTCGCAGCGCGTATACTCTTGAACTTTAAACTTTTGTTTGCGTTGTTGTTTCGCAATCATAGACTTTTTAGCCACGATTTCGCCTCCCTTTCATTGATTATTTCTGGAACGGCATACCTACTTGAGTTAATAACTCACGTGCTTCTTCGTCCGTATTGGCAGTCGTAACGATAACGATATCCATACCGCGGACCTTTGTTACTTTATCGTAATCAATTTCTGGGAAGATTAACTGTTCTTTAATACCAAGCGTGTAGTTTCCACGTCCGTCGAAAGATTTCTTAGAAATCCCGCGGAAGTCACGTACACGTGGTAAAGATACAGAAATAAGTTTATCAAGGAAATCATACATGCGCTCTCCGCGAAGTGTTACTTTCGCACCGATTGGCATTCCTTCACGTAGACGGAATCCAGCAATAGACTTCTTCGCACGAGTAACGACAGGTTTTTGACCAGCGATAAACGTTAATTCTTCAACAGCAGTATCGATTGCTTTAGCGTTTTGAACTGCGTCACCAACACCCATGTTGATCACGATTTTTTCGATTTTTGGCACTTGCATTACTGAAGTGTATTCAAACTTAGAAACTAATGCAGGTGTAATTTCTTTTATATACTTTTCTTTAAGGCGGTTCATGAGAAAGACCTCCCTTCCTTATTTACTATTTATCTAGAACTTGCCCAGATTTTTTCGCTACACGGACTTTCTTTCCGTCCTCAACTTTATACCCAACACGTGTCACTTCACCCGTTTTAGGATCAAGCGGCATTACGTTTGATACGTGGATCGGCGCTTCTTGTTCAGAAATTCCGCCTTGAGGGTTAGCTTGGGTTGGTTTAGAGTGTTTTTTCACAAGGTTAATACCTTCTACTAAAACACGTTCCTTTTTAGGGAAAGCAGCAAGGATGACACCTTGTTTACCTTTATCTTTACCAGAGATAACCACTACTTTATCGCCCTTTTTAACATGCATTTAATCGCACCTCCTTGAGTCGCGGATTGTATTCATTAAAGTACTTCTGGTGCTAGAGAAACAATTTTCATATAGTTGTTTTCACGAAGTTCACGTGCTACTGGTCCGAAGATACGAGTTCCACGCGGGCTCTTGTCGTCACGGATGATGACACATGCATTTTCATCAAAACTGATGTAAGATCCATCGTTTCTGCGAGCTCCGCTCTTTGTACGAACGATAACTGCTTTCACAACTTCACCTTTTTTGACAACGCCTCCTGGTGTTGCTTGTTTAACCGTACAAACAATGACATCACCGATGTTAGCCGTTTTACGTCCAGAGCCACCAAGAACTTTAATCGTTAGTACTTCGCGTGCGCCAGAGTTGTCAGCTACTTTTAAACGAGTCTCCTGTTGAATCATTAATGTTACCTCCCTTCGGAAAAAGAAATCCGAACTTTATTAGATAATAACAGCTTCTTCGACAACTTCAACTAGACGAAAGCGTTTAGTCGCAGATAATGGACGAGTTTCCATGACCTTTACGATGTCTCCGATTTTTGCTTGGTTGTTTTCATCATGTGCTTTGAACTTTTTAGAGTATCTTACACGTTTGCCATAAAGTGAATGCTTTTTGTATGTTTCAACAACAACAGTGATGGTTTTATCCATTTTGTCAGAAACAACACGACCTTGATACACTTTACGTTGGTTACGTTCGCTCATGTTTGCGGGGCCTCCCCTCTAATTATTATTTATTAGCAGCGATTTCTCTTTGACGAATCACAGTTTTCATGCGTGCGATTGATTTACGCACTTCACGAATGCGAGCAGTGTTTTCAAGCTGCCCAGTCGCTAATTGGAAACGAAGATTGAAAAGTTCTTCTTTAAGAGACTTTACTTTTTGTTCAATTTCAGCAGTGGTAAGGTCACGAATTTCATTAGCTTTCATTTGATTCACCACCAATTTCTTCACGTTTTACGAACTTCGTTTTAATTGGCAATTTGTGAGATGCAAGACGAAGAGCCTCACGAGCCACTTCTTCAGACACACCAGAAATTTCAAATAAAACTTTGCCCGGTTTTACTACAGCTACCCAGCCTTCTGGAGCACCTTTACCGGAACCCATGCGGACCTCTAGAGGTTTAGCTGTGTATGGCTTAGAAGGGAAAATTTTGATCCAAACTTTACCGCCACGTTTCATGTAACGAGTCATAGCAATACGAGCAGCTTCGATTTGACGGTTAGTGATCCATGAAGCTTCAAGGGCTTGGATACCGAACTCACCGAAATGTACTTCAGTGCCGCCTTTTGCACGACCACGCATTTTTCCACGATGTTCTCTGCGATACTTCACGCGTTTTGGCAATAACATATTATTTTCCTCCTTCCGCAGTATTCTTCTTAGTTGGAAGGACTTCTCCACGATAGATCCATACTTTTACGCCAAGCTTACCATAAGTAGTATCAGCTTCAGCAGTAGCATAGTCGATGTCAGCACGAAGTGTGTGCAATGGAACAGTACCTTCACTGTAATATTCAGAACGAGCAATATCTGCACCGCCAAGACGACCAGAAACCATTGTTTTGATTCCTTGTGCTCCAGCACGCATTGTGCGTTGGATTGTTTGTTTTTGTGCACGACGGAATGAAATACGATTTTCAAGTTGACGAGCGATGTTTTCAGCAACTAGCTGAGCATCAAGATCTGCTCTCTTGATTTCAAGAATGTTGATGTGTACACGTTTGCCAGTTAGGCTGTTAAGAGCTTTACGAAGTGCTTCAACTTCAGATCCGCCTTTACCAATGACCATACCTGGTTTAGCCGTGTGGATTGTGATATTTACGCGGTTTGCAGCACGTTCGATTTCTACTTTAGAAACAGACGCGTCAGACAAACGCTTGCTGATGAATTCACGGATTTTCAAGTCTTCATGTAAGAAGTCAGCGTAATCTTTTCCTGCGAACCATTTAGATTCCCAATCACGAATGACGCCAATACGAAGACCTACTGGATTTACCTTTTGACCCACGGATTATCCCTCCTTCTTTTCTGATACAACGATTGTAATGTGGCTAGTACGTTTGTTAATTGCGCTCGCACGACCCATAGCACGTGGACGGAATCTCTTAAGTGTTGGACCTTCGTCAACGAATGCTTGAGTAATCACTAGGCTGTTAGCGTCCAACTCGTAGTTGTGCTCAGCGTTTGCGATAGCAGATTTTAATACTTTTTCAATAATTGGTGAAGCAGCCTTAGGTGTAAGGTTTAAGATAGAAACTGCTTCTCCTACTTGCTTACCTCGGATCAGGTCCATTACTAGACGTGCTTTACGAGGAGCAATACGGACTGTTCTTGCGACAGCTTTAGCTTGCATTTAAAAGCCTCCTCTCATTAGCGTCTTGTTTTTTTATCGTCACTAGCATGACCTTTGTAAGTACGGCTTGGTGCGAATTCGCCCAATTTGTGACCTACCATATCTTCAGAAATGAAAACAGGTACATGTTTGCGTCCGTCATAGACAGCGATTGTGTGACCGATGAATTGTGGGAAAATTGTAGAACGACGAGACCAAGTTTTTACGACTTGCTTTTTGTCAGTTTCATTCAATTTCTCGACTTTAGCCATCAAATGATCATCAACAAATGGTCCTTTTTTTAAGCTGCGAGCCATTGTGGAACCTCCCTTCGTGATTGAACTACGGTCCTAAATGAACCGTAGACAACCCCGTTACTTATTTTTACGACGACGTACAATGAATTTATCAGACTTGTTGGTTTTCTTACGAGTCTTGAATCCAAGAGTCGGTTTACCCCATGGAGACATTGGTGATTTACGTCCGATTGGAGCGCGTCCTTCACCACCGCCGTGTGGGTGATCGTTAGGGTTCATTACAGAACCACGAACTGTTGGGCGAACGCCTTTCCAGCGAGAACGTCCAGCTTTACCGATGTTGATTAGTTCGTGTTGTTCGTTTCCAACTTGACCGATAGTCGCACGGCAAGCAGAAAGGATCATGCGAACTTCACCTGAGTTCAAGCGTACAAGAACGTATTTACCTTCTTTACCAAGAACTTGAGCAGAAGTACCAGCAGAACGAACTAATTGTCCACCTTTACCTGGTTTTAATTCAATGTTATGCACAACTGTACCAACTGGGATGTTGATAAGTGGAAGAGCATTACCTGGTTTGATGTCAGATTCTGGTCCAGAAGTGACTTCAGTACCAACTTGAACTCCTTTTGGAGCAAGAATGTAACGCTTCTCACCATCTGCATAGTTTACAAGAGCGATGTTCGCTGAACGGTTTGGATCATACTCGATTGTAGCAACGCGTCCAGGTATACCGTCTTTATCACGCTTAAAGTCGATGATACGGTATTGACGTTTGTGTCCGCCACCTTGATGACGAACAGTTAATTTACCTTGGTTGTTACGTCCGCCTTTTTTGTGAAGCGGCGCAAGCAACGATTTTTCTGGTTTGTCAGTCGTGATTTCAGCAAAATCTGAAGTAGTCATGCCACGACGACCATTACTGGTTGGTTTATACTTTTTAATCGCCATTTTGAATTTCCCTCCTTCTTTTTAAGATTTATGCTTCAAAAATTTCGATTTCTTTGCTGTCAGCAGTTAATTTCACGATCGCTTTTCTGCGACGGCTAGTCATACCAGTGTAGCGTCCAACGCGTTTAGATTTTCCTTTGTAGTTTTGAACGTTGACTTTCTCAACTTTCACTCCAAAGATTTCTTCAACAGCGTCTTTCACTTCTGTTTTGTTAGCTCTGATATCAACTTCGAACGTGTACTTCTTCTCTGTCATTAGATCAGCAGAACGTTCAGTAATGATAGGGCGCTTTAGAACATCACGAGGATCTTTCATTATGCAAGTCCCTCCTCTACTTTTTCAACCGCTGCTTTAGTGATCAGAAGTTTGTCGTGGTTGACAACGTCAAGAACGTTGATACCTTTAGCTTCAACAACTGTTACTCCAGGGATGTTACGAGCAGATAAAGCAATTGTTTCGTTTGCATCCGCAGTGACGATCAACGCTTTCTTCTCAACAGATAATCCCTTAAGGATGCCTGCGAATTCTTTCGTTTTCACTGCATCAAGAGTAAGATCTTCAAGAACGATGATGTTGTTGTCGATTACTTTAGATGACAATACTGACTTGATAGCCAAGCGGCGAACTTTTTTAGGTAATTTATAAGAATAGCTGCGTGGTGTTGGACCGAATACGATACCGCCTCCGCGCCATTGTGGTGAACGGATAGAACCTTGACGAGCACGACCAGTACCCTTCTGTCTCCAAGGCTTACGACCTCCGCCACGTACTTCAGAACGAGTTTTTACTTTGTGAGTTCCTTGACGTAAGGAAGCTCTTTGCATAAGAATAGCATCGAATACTACGCTTTCGTTTGGCTCGATCCCAAACACAGAAGCGTTTAATTCGATTTCACCGTTAGTAGAACCGTTTTGGTTAAATAATGCTACTTTTGGCATGACTTGTTTCCTCCTTTCCTAAGAGAGTTATTTAGATTTAACTGCACTCTTTACAGTTACTAGAGATTTTTTAGCTCCTGGTACGTTACCTTTGATCAAAAGAAGGTTGCGTTCTGCATCCACTTTAACGATCTCAAGGTTTTGGACAGTGATTTGCTCTCCGCCCATACGACCTGGAAGAAGTTTACCTTTGAATACACGGTTTGGATCAACAGGTCCCATTGAACCAGGACGACGGTGGTAACGTGAACCGTGAGTCATTGGTCCGCGTGATTGTCCGTGGCGTTTGATAGCCCCTTGGAATCCTTTACCTTTTGATGTTCCTGTTACATCTACGATATCTCCATTTGCGAAAATATCAACTTTGACTTCCTGACCAACTTCATACGCATCTAACTCCACACCGCGTAATTCTTTTACGAAGCGCTTAGGAGCAGTTTCCGCTTTAGCAACGTGGCCCTTCTCTGGTTTGTTAGAAAGCTTTTCACGTTTGTCGTCAAAGCCGATTTGGATTGCTTCATAGCCATCCGTTTCAGCAGTCTTCTTTTGAAGAACAACGTTTGCAGCAGCCTCAACAACAGTTACAGGGATAAGATCACCGTTTTCTGCGAATACTTGCGTCATACCAATTTTTCTACCTAAGATTCCTTTGGTCATTCGTCACACCTCCTATAATATGTGTTTTCTATTTGAATTAAAGTTTGATTTCGATATCTACACCAGATGGTAAATCTAAACGCATAAGTGCATCAACTGTTTGCGGAGTTGGATTCACAATGTCGATTAGACGTTTGTGAGTACGCATCTCAAATTGCTCACGAGAATCTTTGTACTTATGCACCGCACGAAGGATTGTGTAAACTGATTTTTCAGTTGGAAGCGGGATCGGACCAGATACACTAGCACCAGAACGCTTAGCCGTTTCAACAATCTTCTCAGCAGATTGATCAAGAATTCTATGATCATATGCTTTTAAACGAATACGAATTTTTTGTTTTGCCATTATTTTCCCTCCTTTTCGCCTACTTACGTTAGACAGTTCTCCGTGAGAAAAACCTGATCACCTTGCCATGGCAAAGCGGCCGGGTGTGTCAGCAACCTCTCACTTCATCGCAGTCAAAGACCAACATGCACTATTGTACCAAATTGGCCTGTGTGTTGCAATAATAAATCGGATAAATTTATGATTTGCACACTTTTCATATTATACAGGGATTGAGCCTATAAATCAAGCCTTCCCTGAAGATGATGTATAGCAGTCTTTCTAACGATACGAATAAATTCATCCGGCTCTTCAATATGCGGGGAATGAGCAGATTCTTTAAAGATGAACCATTCTTTTATTGGAGCTTTTAATTGATCAACATATGGTTTTGATACAGCAGCTGGTGTAATCATGTCATGTTCCCCAATGATAAAGTAGCACGGTATTAATATAGAAGAAACTCGGTATTGAATCCTCTCATTCATCAGCTCATCCCACAGTTTGACTTGGCTATACTTCTGCCCTTTAAGGAATTTCCACTTGTCTTTCAGCTGATAATGCTTACTACGGAGAAAAGCATGCGCCATTTGAAAAAGCGGCTTCCACCTATGCGTGAGTCCTACTTTTGCGATCTCTTTATATAGAGAGAACAAAGCATGAGCAGAGGTTCTTTTCCATGGAGGTGGTGTAAGTAATTGCAGACAACGAGTGAAGAGTCGATTGCGATGGTATTTTTTGAGAAGAAGTTCATACGACACAATATCTTCTTTTAATACATCGACCACCTGACTAATTCCATAGTACGCATGATACAGGTCAGGACGTTTATGTACTGCTTGTATGCCTATTAATGATCCCCATGAATAACCTGCAATGTATACCTTCGTTTTGCCAGTATAGGAGAGCAGTTTTTCTGTGAGCTCAATCGTATCCTCTACAAATTGCTGTATGGTCATCGACGAATCAGAAATATTTTTTTGATAAGACAGTCCTGCACCACGTTGATCCCAATGCACGACGGTAAAATCTTGATCAAGTTCCTCATGAAAGGAATCAATATAACTGATTTGAGCTGAGCCGGGCCCACCGTGTAAAAATAATAGAACGGGCTTTGTTTTTGAATGATCCTCTTTTATCATAATCCATTGCTCAAGCCCGCCAATCATCCATTTTTTTAAATTTGTCTTCGCCATTCCAGTGATCCTCTCGGTTCCATTTAGATTCTATAGCTTATAGTAGCCGTTCTGCTCTGGAAAAGCAAAAAAAGAGACCCTTTTGCAAGGAGTCTCTTTTATAAGTTTATTACTTAATGATAGTAGAAACGACGCCAGAACCTACAGTACGTCCACCCTCACGGATAGAGAAACGAGTTCCTTCTTCGATAGCGATAGTAGAGATAAGTTCAACTTCCATCTCAGTGTTATCGCCAGGCATTACCATTTCAGTACCTTCTGGAAGATGTACGATACCAGTTACGTCAGTTGTACGGAAGTAGAACTGCGGACGGTAGTTAGTGAAGAATGGAGTATGACGTCCACCTTCTTCTTTAGAAAGTACATAAACTTCAGCTTTGAAACGGCTATGTGGAGTGATTGTACCTGGTTTAGCAAGTACTTGACCACGTTGGATTTCTTCACGAGATACACCACGAAGTAGTGCACCAATGTTGTCACCAGCTTCAGCATAGTCAAGAAGCTTACGGAACATTTCAACACCTGTAACAGTTGTTTTACCGTTTTCTTCTTGAAGACCGATGATTTCAACTTCGTCACCGACTTTAACTTGTCCACGCTCAACACGACCAGTAGCAACTGTTCCACGACCAGTGATTGAGAATACGTCCTCAACTGGCATCATGAATGGCTTATCAGTGTCACGCTCTGGAGTTGGGATGTACTCATCAACCGCATCCATAAGTTCGAGGATTTTCGCTTCGTACTCAGCATCTCCTTCAAGAGCTTTAAGAGCAGAACCTTTGATAACTGGTACATCGTCACCAGGGAAGTCATAGTCAGAAAGAAGGTCACGAACTTCCATTTCAACAAGTTCAAGTAGTTCTTCATCGTCAACCATGTCACATTTGTTAAGGAATACTACGATGTAAGGAACACCTACGTTACGAGAAAGTAGGATGTGCTCACGAGTTTGTGGCATTGGACCGTCAGCAGCAGATACTACTAAGATCGCGCCGTCCATTTGAGCAGCACCAGTGATCATGTTTTTAACGTAGTCAGCGTGTCCCGGGCAGTCTACGTGTGCATAGTGACGAGAATCAGTTTCATACTCAACGTGTGCAGTTGAGATTGTGATTCCACGCTCGCGCTCTTCTGGAGCACCATCGATTTGGTCATAAGCCATAGCCGTACCTTTACCAGATTTCTTATGAAGAACTGTTGAGATAGCAGCAGTTAGAGTTGTTTTACCATGGTCAACGTGTCCAATTGTACCAATGTTAGCATGCGATTTGGAACGGTCGAATTTTTCTTTAGCCATTCTAAAAATCCTCCTTAAAGGTTCATTGTATTTGGTATAAGTGATAGAAAGTGAAAAGTTACCTCTCACTTTCTGATCTTCAATAGTAGTTATACTTTAGTTTAAAGGCAAAATCAATTATTCACCTTTATTTTTTTTGATGATTTCTTCACTGATGCTCTTAGGCACTTCTTCGTAGTGATCCATGTGCATAGTGAAAGTACCGCGTCCTTGTGTGTTAGAACGGAGTGCAGTTGCATATCCGAACATTTCAGAAAGTGGAACCATCGCGCGAACAACTTGAGCGTTACCGCGTGCTTCCATACCTTCTACACGTCCACGACGAGATGTGATATCACCCATGATGTCTCCCATGTATTCTTCTGGGATAACGACTTCTACTTTCATCATTGGCTCAAGTAGAACTGGGTTACATTTGCTGGCAGCATTTTTCAATGCCATAGATGCAGCAATTTTGAACGCCATTTCGTTAGAGTCAACATCGTGGTAAGATCCATCAAATAATTTTGCTTTGATGTCGATTAATGGGAATCCAGCTAATACACCATTTTCAAGTGAATCTTCAAGACCTGCTTGAATAGCTGGGATGTATTCACGAGGAACAACCCCACCGACGATTGCATTTTCAAATTCAAAGCCTGCGCCTTCTTCGTTTGGTTCGAATTCGATCCAAACGTGTCCGAACTGACCGCGTCCACCAGACTGACGTACGAATTTACCTTCAACTTTTGCACCAGTACGGAATGTTTCACGGTACGCAACTTGAGGAGCTCCTACGTTAGCTTCAACCTTGAACTCACGCTTCATACGGTCAACAATGATATCAAGGTGAAGCTCACCCATACCAGAGATGATCGTTTGACCAGTTTCAGGGTTTGTTTGTGTACGGAATGTTGGATCCTCTTCAGCTAGTTTAGCTAAAGCGATACTCATTTTATCTTGGTCAGCCTTAGATTTAGGCTCGATTGCTACATCGATAACTGGCTCTGGGAATTCCATAGACTCAAGGATAACGAGATTTTTCTCGTCACAAAGAGTATCACCAGTAGATGTATCTTTAAGACCTACAGCTGCTGCGATATCCCCTGCGTATACAGTAGAGATTTCTTCACGGCTGTTTGCGTGCATTTGAAGGATACGTCCAACACGCTCACGCTTGTTCTTAGAAGAGTTCTTCACGTAAGAACCAGAATCAAGTGTTCCAGAGTATACGCGGAAGAATGTTAGTTTCCCAACATAAGGGTCAGTCATAACTTTAAATGCAAGTGCAGAGAATGGTGCGTCGTCAGAAGACTCACGTACTACCTCTTCATTTGTATCTGGCAGGATACCTTTGATTGCAGCAACATCAGTTGGTGCAGGAAGGTAGTCAAGCACAGCGTCAAGTACAAGCTGAACACCTTTGTTTTTGAAAGCAGATCCAACAAGAACTGGGAAGAATTCAACATTCAACGTTCCTTTACGGATGGCAGCTTTCAATTCAGGAATTGTAATTTCTTCACCCTCAAGGTATTTTTCCATAAGCTCTTCATCAAGCTCAGCGACAGCTTCAATTAGGCTGTTGCGAAGCTCTTCAGCTTTGTCTTTATACTCAGCAGGGATTTCTTTCGCATCAGAGCGAGTTCCAAGGTCATCTTCGTAGAAGTATGCTACGTTTTCTACAAGGTCGATGATTCCTTCGAATTGATCTTCAGCACCGATCGGCAATTGAATTGCATGAGCGTTCGCTTGAAGACGATCTCTTAATGTACCTACAGAGTAAAGGAAGTCCGCACCTGTTTTATCCATTTTGTTAACGAATACGATACGAGGTACTCCGTAAGTTGTTGCTTGGCGCCAAACTGTTTCAGTTTGTGGCTCTACACCTGATTGTGCATCAAGAACAGCAACCGCACCATCAAGTACACGTAAAGAACGTTCAACTTCAACAGTGAAGTCTACGTGTCCTGGTGTATCAATGATGTTTACACGGTAACCTTTCCATTGTGCTGTAGTAGCAGCAGAAGTGATTGTAATACCACGTTCTTGCTCCTGCTCCATCCAGTCCATTTGTGAAGCTCCTTCGTGAGTTTCACCAATTTTATGGATACGACCAGTGTAGTACAAGATACGCTCAGTCGTTGTCGTTTTACCGGCATCAATGTGCGCCATGATACCAATATTACGAGTTTTGTCTAAGGAGAACTCTCTTGCCATTGGGTAATTTCTCCTTCCTTATTAGGGAATAGTTTTTTTAGTTTGGTATAAATCCTACCAGCGGTAGTGAGCGAATGCTTTGTTCGCTTCTGCCATTTTGTGTGTATCTTCACGTTTCTTAACAGCAGCACCAGTGTTGTTAGCTGCGTCAAGGATTTCGTTAGCAAGACGCTCTTCCATCGTTTTTTCTCCACGAAGACGAGCGTAGTTTACTAACCAACGAAGACCTAAAGTTGTACGACGGTCTGGGCGAACTTCTACAGGAACTTGGTAGTTAGCTCCACCTACACGACGTGCTTTAACTTCAAGAACTGGCATGATGTTTTTCAAGGCTTGTTCGAAAACCTCCATCGCTTCATTACCAGTACGTTCTTTGATGATATCAAATGACTTGTAGAGGATTGTTTGAGCTTTTCCTCTTTTACCGTCGATCATCATTTTGTTGATCAAACGAGATACAAGTTTAGAATTGTAAATTGGATCTGGCAAAACGTCTCTTTTTGCTACAGGACCTTTACGTGGCATCTGAATAGCCTCCCTTCTCTTTTAAAAGGATTTCTATCTGTCTTTCATCTCAGTTTCATTGTCAGTTAATAGACTCCACTGATCTGACATCAACTTCTAAAAACCCTTATGTTTGTTTATATTATTTGCTTTGTTTAGGGCGTTTTGTTCCGTATTTAGAACGTCCTTGCATACGACCGTCAACTCCGGCAGTATCAAGCGCACCACGAACGATGTGGTAACGTACACCCGGTAAGTCTTTTACACGTCCGCCACGGATAAGTACTACACTGTGCTCTTGTAGGTTGTGTCCGATACCAGGAATGTAAGCTGTTACTTCAATCAGGTTAGATAAACGTACACGAGCATATTTACGTAGTGCTGAGTTTGGTTTCTTCGGTGTCATTGTACCGACACGAGTACAAACCCCGCGCTTCTGTGGAGATGTTACGTTAGTGTGCTCTTTTTTGAAACTGTTGTATCCTTTGTTAAGTGCAGGAGACTTTGAGTTTTCAACTTTACTCACGCGTCCTTTGCGTACTAGCTGATTAATTGTAGGCATGTTGTTATTCCTCCCTTCATCACTTTTTTTATAACCCACATACCCAGGTGGTTCATCAAAAGGCAAAAAACAATGCTTTTGCATTTTAGGCATGCAAAAACAAAACAAGTACGTTATAACATAATGGCAACAGCTGCTGCCCCAACTTCAATTCCGCAGGCTTTGCCGAGCTTTTTCATGG
The DNA here is from genome assembly GCF_000300535.1 of Bacillus xiamenensis. Classification (GTDB taxonomy): domain Bacteria; phylum Bacillota; class Bacilli; order Bacillales; family Bacillaceae; genus Bacillus; species Bacillus xiamenensis. The sequence goes on along the minus strand of NZ_AMSH01000009.1, from coordinate 28,291 downwards.
AATCTACCACTAAAATGTCTACACCCTTCTCTTGCGCTAGTTTTATTACACCAGCTGTTAAAGCAGGATCAGCATCTTTCGCTACGACAATTTCCTTCACCGAATCTCGTTTTAGAGCTTTTACTGTTTGCTTCGTACCAATAATAATGGATTGAGCCTGTGATACTTTATCATAAGACATCGAATATCCTCCAAAGTAACAGGTTTTATTTTGAGCACCTTGGTTATATTATCATCATGGCAGAAGGATGTCAATATCGTATAACAGATAATCTTGACATCCTTCACCATTTTTTGATGATTTTTATAGAAATCTTAAGAGAAAGATTACTCTACAGGAACCATGTCGTCAGACGGTTGCACTTGCGAAACCGGCTTAACTTTACGGTAGTTTGGCATTCCCGTTCCAGCAGGAACAAGTTTACCGATGATAACATTCTCTTTCAAGCCAAGCAGTTCATCACGTTTTCCTTTAATCGCCGCATCTGTTAGGACACGAGTCGTTTCTTGGAAGGATGCCGCAGACAAGAATGAGTCTGTTTCAAGCGATGCTTTTGTAATACCAAGAAGAACTGGACGGCCTGTTGCAGGACGTTTGCCTTCAAATAGTACCTTTTTGTTCGCTTCAGTGAATTGGTGTACATCAAGAAGTGTGCCTGGCAATACGTCTGTATCCCCTGCATCAGCGACACGCACTTTACGAAGCATTTGGCGAACCATTACCTCTACGTGCTTATCTCCAATTTCTACCCCTTGCATACGGTATACCTTTTGTACTTCATGAAGCAGATATTCTTGAACAGCTGTCATGTCAGTCACTTTAAGAAGTTCTTTCGGATCGATTGAGCCTTCTGTCAGTACTTGACCACGAGTGACTTTGTCACCTTCAACAACTTTCAGACGTGCATTGTAAGGAGCTGTGTAAGAACGAGTTTCAACTTCGCCTTGAACCACAATTTCCTGCTGCTTGTCACGAACATCGTTAATTTCAGCAACGACACCATCAATTTCAGAGATGGTTGCCTGCCCTTTCGGATTACGCGCTTCAAATAGCTCTTGGATACGAGGTAAACCTTGTGTGATATCGTCTCCTGCTACCCCACCAGTATGGAACGTACGCATTGTAAGCTGTGTTCCAGGTTCACCGATTGATTGTGCAGCGATGATTCCAACTGCTTCACCAACTTCAACGTCAGTACCAGTTGCAAGGTTACGGCCGTAGCATCGTTTACATACACCATGAGGCGTGTTACATGTAAATGCAGAACGAATCCATACTTCCTCAATACCTGCTTCGACTATTTCAAGTGCTTTATCTTCATCAATTAGTTCGTTTTCGCCAACAATGACTTCGCCCGTTTCAGGATGAACAATTGGTTTTCTTGCAAATCGTCCGATGAGACGTTCTTCAAGTTTCTCAATAATTTCATTTCCTTCTTTAATGGACTTCGCCAAGATTCCGCGGTCTGTACCGCAATCTGTTTCACGGATAATGACATCCTGTGCAACGTCAACGAGACGACGCGTGAGGTAACCTGAGTCAGCTGTTTTAAGGGCTGTATCGGCAAGACCTTTACGCGCTCCGTGAGTGGAAATAAAGTATTCCAATACGGTTAAACCTTCACGGAAACTAGATTTAATCGGAAGTTCAATGATACGTCCAGCCGGGTTGGCCATCAGACCACGCATACCAGCCAGCTGAGTGAAGTTAGATGCGTTACCACGCGCTCCAGAGTCACTCATCATGTAGATCGGGTTGACTTCATCAAGGGACTTCATCAGTTTACCTTGGATGACATCTTTAGAAGAACTCCAGATTGAAATCACTCTCTCATAACGCTCTTCTTCTGTAATCAAACCACGTCTGAATTGCTTCATGACGTTATCTACTTTCGCTTGTGCTTCTTCAAGGATTTGCTGTTTATCATCTAATACGACGATATCAGATACACCAACCGTAATACCGGCTTTAGTAGAATATTTGAAACCGAGATTTTTCATGCGGTCAAGCATTTTAGATGTCTCAGTGATATGGAATCTCTTAAAGATTTCCGCAATGATTTTTCCTAAAATACCTTTTTTGAACGGCGCATTGATTTCTTGCTTCTCGATCGCAGCTTTGACATCCTCACCTTTTTCAAGGAAGAAACGATCAGGCGTTTTTTCTTCAATATTGCTCTTAGTCGGCTCATTCATGTATGGGAATGATTCCGGTAAAATTTCGTTAAAGATCAGTTTTCCAACTGTTGTAATCAACAATTTAGAACGCTGTTCATCAGTGAATGTGACATTCTTCAACGAGCTAGCTGCAACAGCTACACGTGTATGAAGATGTACATATCCATTTTGATAGGCTAGAAGGGCTTCGTCAGTATCTTTGAAGACCATACCTTCTCCGATAGCACCTTTACGCTCAAGTGTGAGGTAGTAGTTACCAAGCACCATATCCTGAGATGGCGTAACAACAGGTTTTCCATCTTTCGGGTTCAAAATGTTTTGAGCAGCAAGCATTAAGATACGAGCTTCAGCTTGAGCTTCAGCAGATAATGGTACGTGAACCGCCATTTGGTCACCGTCAAAGTCAGCGTTGTAGGCTGTACATACAAGTGGATGCAGACGAATTGCGCGGCCTTCCACAAGTGTAGGTTCAAACGCTTGAATACCAAGTCTGTGAAGAGTTGGTGCGCGGTTTAGTAAGACTGGATGCTCACGAATCACTGATTCTAAAACATCCCAAACTTCCGGCTGCACACGCTCAATCTTACGCTTCGCACTCTTAATGTTGTGAGCTAATCCTTTTTCAACAAGCTCCTTCATCACGAATGGTTTAAATAATTCAAGAGCCATTTCTTTCGGAAGTCCACACTGATACATTTTCAAATGTGGTCCTACGACGATAACGGAACGTCCAGAATAGTCAACACGTTTACCAAGCAAGTTTTGACGGAAACGTCCTTGTTTCCCTTTCAGCATGTGAGAAAGAGATTTCAATGGTCTATTTCCTGGTCCTGTTACTGGTCGGCCTCTACGTCCATTATCAATCAAGGCATCGACAGCTTCTTGAAGCATACGCTTCTCGTTCTGTACGATGATGCTTGGCGCGCCAAGATCTAATAAACGCTTCAGACGATTGTTACGGTTAATGACACGACGATAAAGGTCGTTCAGGTCAGAAGTAGCAAAACGTCCACCATCAAGCTGAACCATTGGACGTAATTCTGGTGGAATCACCGGAAGTACATCAAGGATCATCCAAGATGGCTTATTTCCTGAGTTACGGAAGGCTTCCAACACTTCAAGGCGTTTGATCGCACGTGTACGACGCTGTCCTTGAGCTGTTTTCAGCTCTTCTTTGAGTGTATCTACTTCTTTCACAAGATCAATGTCTTGAAGAAGTTTGTTAATCGCTTCTGCGCCCATAGCTGCTTGGAACGTATTACCGTATTTATCTAAATAAGCACGGAATTCTTTCTCAGAAAGAAGTTGTTTCTTCTCAAGCGGAGTGTTGCCCGGATCTGTCACGACGTAAGAAGCGAAGTAAATCACTTCTTCTAACGCACGTGGTGACATATCAAGAACAAGACCCATACGGCTTGGGATACCTTTGAAATACCAAATATGGGAAACTGGGGCAGCCAGTTCAATATGCCCCATTCTCTCACGACGGACTTTTGCCCGTGTTACTTCTACACCACAACGGTCACATACAACACCCTTATAACGAACGCGTTTATACTTTCCACAATGACATTCCCAGTCTTTTTGCGGTCCGAAGATACGTTCACAAAAGAGACCATCTTTTTCAGGTTTCAGTGTACGATAGTTAATCGTTTCAGGCTTTTTCACTTCACCAAAAGACCAAGAACGGATTTTATCAGGTGATGCGAGACCGATGTTCATATACTCAAAATTGTTCACATCTAGCAAGGGGCCTACCTCCCTTTTAATCTTCGGGTTATACCCTAGTCACTTGCTCTAATCGTTTCTGCTATTCTTTTGTGACTGCGTCACGTTCAAGATCGACAGGTGCGAGGTCTGCAGCATCTTCGTCATTAGATAACGCTAATCCGTCTGCTTTCTTCGTTTCCTCATCGTCTTCTAAATCTCTCATTTCTATCTCTTCTTCATCGCCAGATAGGATTTTCACATCCATACCTAAACTTTGAAGTTCTTTAATTAATACTTTGAATGATTCAGGGACACCTGGTTCAGGTACGTTATCCCCTTTGACGATGGCTTCGTATGTTTTCACACGACCCACAACGTCATCCGATTTAACAGTTAAGATCTCTTGAAGTGTGTATGCTGCACCGTAAGCTTCAAGTGCCCATACTTCCATCTCTCCGAAACGCTGTCCACCAAACTGTGCTTTACCGCCAAGTGGTTGCTGCGTAACAAGTGAGTATGGTCCAGTTGAACGTGCGTGAAGTTTATCGTCAACCATGTGAGCCAGTTTAATCATATACATGATTCCAACAGATACACGGTTGTCGAATGGTTCACCAGTTCGACCATCATAAAGGACTGTTTTCGCATCACGGGACATACCTGCTTCTTCAAGCGTTTCCCACACATCTTCCTCACGAGCACCATCAAATACTGGTGACGCAATGTGGATGCCTAGGTAACGTGCAGCCATACCCATATGAAGCTCAAGTACCTGACCGATATTCATACGAGATGGTACCCCTAGAGGGTTTAACATGATATCAATCGGTGTTCCATCTGGAAGATACGGCATATCTTCTTCTGGAAGGATTTTAGAGATAACCCCTTTGTTACCATGTCGTCCGGCCATTTTGTCACCTTCAGAAATTTTACGCTTCTGAACGATGTATACGCGGACTAACTGGTTTACACCTGGAGGTAATTCATCTCCATCTTCACGGTTAAAGACTTTGACATCATGAATGATTCCGCCGCCGCCGTGTGGTACACGTAGAGACGTATCACGCACTTCACGAGCCTTTTCACCGAAGATTGCATGTAATAGACGTTCTTCAGCTGTCAGTTCTGTTACACCTTTAGGCGTTACTTTCCCTACAAGAAGGTCTCCGTCTTTTACTTCTGCACCAATACGGATAATTCCACGTTCGTCAAGGTTGCGTAAAGCATCTTCCCCAACGTTTGGAATATCACGCGTAATTTCTTCTGGTCCAAGCTTTGTATCACGAGCTTCTGATTCATATTCTTCAATATGAATAGACGTGTAGACGTCATCTTTTACAAGGCGCTCACTCATAATGATCGCATCCTCATAGTTATAACCGTCCCAAGTCATGAAGCCGACCATGACATTACGCCCTAGAGCCAATTCACCTTTTTCCATAGAAGGACCGTCTGCAAGGATTTCTCCTTTCACGACTTCATCTCCAACACTTACGATTGGACGCTGGTTGTAGCAAGTCCCTTGGTTAGAGCGGACAAATTTCAGCAAGCTGTATTTGTCTAGGTTTCCTTTGACTTTTTGTCCGTCAACATCTTCATAGCGGCGAACCCAAATATTCTTCGCTTCAACACGTTCTACAACACCTGGGTAACGGCAGATAACAGCAGCACCAGAGTCTTTACCTGATACATACTCCATACCTGTACCAACAATCGGTGATTCCGGCTGCATCAAAGGCACAGCCTGACGTTGCATGTTCGCTCCCATTAGAGCACGGTTAGAGTCATCGTTTTCTAAGAATGGGATACATGCTGTCGCTGCAGAAACAACCTGCTTAGGCGAAACGTCCATGTAGTCAACGCGGTTTCGAGGCACAACGGTGTTTTCCCCTCTGAAACGAGCGATAATGTTATCATCGATAAACGAACCATCTTCAGCTAACTGAGCGTTCGCTTGTGCTACAACGTAGTTATCCTCTTCATCAGCAGTTAAGTAATCAATTCTCGGTGTCACTTTACCTGTTTCAGGGTCAACCCGGCGGTAAGGTGTTTCAATAAAGCCAAAACGATTCACTTTCGCAAATGAAGATAGAGAGTTGATCAAACCAATGTTTGGACCCTCTGGTGTTTCAATTGGACACATACGGCCATAGTGAGAATAGTGAACGTCACGAACTTCCATTCCTGCACGCTCACGTGTCAAACCACCCGGTCCAAGCGCTGACAGACGACGTTTGTGCGTCAATTCAGCAAGCGGGTTTGTTTGATCCATGAACTGAGAAAGCTGAGAGCTACCAAAGAACTCTTTGATAGAAGCGATCACAGGACGAATGTTGATCAGCTGCTGAGGCGTGATCGTGTTTGTGTCTTGAATTGACATTCTTTCACGAACAACACGCTCCATTCTGCTTAAACCAATACGGAATTGGTTTTGCAGAAGCTCACCTACAGAACGCAGACGACGATTACCAAGGTGATCGATATCATCTGTGTCACCTACTCCATGAAGAAGGTTAAAGAAGTAGCTGATCGATGCAATGATGTCAGAAGGCGTGATATTTTTCACAGTTTCCTCTACATATGCATTTCCGATCACGTTGATCACTTGTTCGCCTTCTTGATCAGTCGGTGCATAAATCTTGATAGATTGAAGTTCTACTTCATCCTCTACTACGCCGCCATTCGGATATAGCTTTCTAAATCCGATGCCGTTTTCTAAGTATGGAAGAACTTTATCAAGCACTCTTCTATCTAAAATTTGACCTTTTTCTGCTAGGATTTCACCTGTTTCAGGATCAACTAGCGTTTCAGCCAATTTTTGATTGAATAGTCTATTTTTAATATGAAGCTTCTTATTAATCTTGTAGCGTCCAACATTTGCTAGGTCATATCTCTTCGGATCAAAGAAGCGAGAGTCTAGCAAGCTTTTCGCATTTTCAACAGTTGGCGGCTCTCCAGGACGAAGACGCTCGTAGATTTCGAGAAGTGCTTTATCGGCATTCTCTGTATTGTCTTTTTCCAACGTGTTGCGTAAGTATTCATTCTCGCCAATGAGGTCAAGAATCTCTTGATCAGAGCTAAAGCCGAGAGCACGCAAAAGAACCGTAACCGGCAACTTACGTGTGCGATCGATGCGTACATAGACTACATCCTTCGCATCAGTTTCGTATTCTAACCATGCGCCACGGTTTGGAATGACAGTCGCAGTAAAACCTTTTTTACCGTTTTTGTCTACTTTACCACTGAAATATACACTTGGAGAACGTACTAGCTGAGAAACGATTACACGTTCCGCACCGTTAATGATAAAAGTACCTGTGTCTGTCATGATTGGGAAATCACCCATAAACACATCTTGGTCTTTTACTTCTCCAGTTTCTTTGTTAATTAAACGAACTTTTACTCTTAGTGGAGCAGAGTAAGTTACATCACGTTCTTTTGATTCTGCTACAGGATACTTAGGTTCCCCTAGGCTGTAATCAATGAATTCAAGAGAAAGGTTACCAGTAAAATCCTCAATTGGGGATATATCTTGAAACATCTCTCTAAGACCCTCATCAAGAAACCACTGATAAGAAGAGGTTTGAATTTCAATGAGATTTGGTAATTCTAACACTTCGCTTATGCGTGCGTAGCTTCTGCGCTGGCGGTGTCGTCCATACTGAACTAGTTGACCTGTCAACTGATTCACCCCTCAAATCATGCGTATTATATGTGTAAAAAGTATTTCTGTCTTTCAAATGTCAGTAAAGAAATACTTTTACAAGACAAAAGAAAAAAGGGTTTCTAAAATAAGAAAACCACATCCAAAAACAAATACCGATTTTATTAGTTTTCCCAAGTATGCATAATTTATACAAAATAGTTATTTTTTAAGCCTATCAAGCAAAATATACACATTGGCATTTTATAATATTAACACAGCTAGGAAACTGCGTCAAACTTTTTTAGCTTTGATAATATAGTAGCCCTTTTTTTTCAATACAATTTCGACTTCTCCAAAAAGCTGTTCTAATTTCTCAATCGCAGATGGTCCACCTTGCTTTTTTTGAATAACCACCCACAACTCACCTTCCGGCAATAAATGATCAGCACTTTTTTCAAAGATCGCATGTACAACTTTCTTCCCTGCCCGTATTGGGGGATTGGTCAGTATAGAGGCAAAAGCAGCTGATGAATGAACATTCGAGAACAAATCACTTTGATAGATGCGGACATTATCAATGCGATTATGTTTAGCGTTTTCCTTTGAAAGTTCGACTGCTCTTTCGTTCACATCAATCATATGAATGGTGCGGCCTGTCATTTCGTTTGCTAACGATAGCCCGATCGGTCCATAACCGCAACCGACATCTAAGACATCGCCATCCAAGTCAGGTTCTTCAAAAGCTTCAATTAAAAGCCTTGAACCATAGTCGACTTCTTTCTTAGAAAACACTCCACTGTCACTTGTAAAAGTAAAGGTACGGTTTCTCAAGGTGAAGTCCCATGTCTGTTTATCGCTTTTCACTGATGGCTTTTCCGTATAATAGTGGTCACTCATGGTGAATGGACCTCCTCTGGATTCAATCGTTTCAGGAGATTAGAAAAGAAAAAGCCCGCCAGTAAAAGCGAGCTTTCCCAAAAGATTAGGCGAAGATTACTTAACTTCTACAGAAGCGCCAACTTCTTCAAGCTTAGCTTTAAGTTCTTCAGCTTCTTCTTTAGCAATACCTTCTTTAAGTGGTTTTGGAGTGTTGTCAACAAGTTCTTTAGCTTCTTTCAAGCCAAGACCAGTGATTTCACGAACCACTTTGATAACTTTGATTTTTTGGTCTCCAGCACCAGCAAGTACTAGATCAAAATCAGTTTTTTCTTCAGCAGCAGCACCGCCACCAGCAGCTACAGCTACAGGAGCAGCAGCAGTTACGCCAAATTCTTCTTCGATTGCTTTTACTAAGTCGTTTAACTCAAGTACAGTTGCTTCTTTAACTGAAGCAATGATTTCTTCGATATTTAAAGCCATTTGTAATTCCTCCATTTTAAGTTTTTTTACGTCAAGTACGCATTAAGCGCCTTGTTCTTCTTTTTGTTCTGCAACTGCTTTAGTAGCAAGAGCAAGGTTACGAACTGGAGCTTGAAGAACGCTAAGCAACATAGAAAGTAAGCCTTCGCGAGACGGAAGTTCCGCAAGAGCCTTCACTTCTTCTACAGTCGCTACGTTTCCTTCGATAACACCAGCTTTGATTTCTAAAGCTTCGTGGCTTTTCGCAAAATCGTTGATGATTTTCGCAGGTGCGATAACATCTTCGTTACTGAATGCGATAGCGTTTGGACCTGTTAAGAAATCGTTTAAACCCGTTAGTTCAACTTGTTCAACTGCACGGCGAGTCATAGTGTTTTTGTAAACTTTGAATTCTACGCCAGCTTCACGAAGCTGTTTACGAAGTTCAGTCACTTCAGAAACTGAAAGACCGCGGTAATCTACGATTACAGTAGACACACTGTCTTTAAATTTAGAAGTAATTTCATCAACGACAACTTTTTTAGTATCGATTGCATTGCTCATGGTTACACCTCCTGTACATTCTTTGTGTAACACTTATACCGATCAGGCCATCACGTTCCTAACGAACGGTTCTCCATATAAAAAGCCTCCATTAAGACATGGAGGCTGTATATACAAGCATACGTTAACGTAAGACTGTGACATATACACCTCGGCGGGTTATTTAAGCCATAAGGCCCCTGCTGTCTACGGTATAAATGGACATTATTTTATTTTACAACATTTTGATATTATCAAAATGGTTGTGATAAGTCAAGAATTATTTAGCAGAGAAAGAAGATGGGTCCACTTTCACGCCAGGGCCCATAGTAGATGTAACAGAAACGTTTTTCACGTATACACCTTTAGCCGCTGCAGGTTTTGCTTTAAGGATTGTGTCATAGATTGTTGCAAAGTTCTCAACAAGCTTTTCGTCCTCGAAAGAAACCTTTCCGATTGGCGCGTGGATGTTACCAGCTTTATCAACGCGGTATTCAACTTTACCAGCTTTGATTTCATTGATTGCTTTTTCTACTTCGAATGTTACAGTTCCTGTTTTAGGGTTTGGCATAAGACCTTTTGGTCCAAGTACACGACCGATCTTACCAACTTCACCCATCATGTCAGGTGTCGCAACGATGACATCGAAATCGAACCAACCTTGTTGGATTTTAGTGATGTAATCAGAATCTCCAACGTAGTCTGCTCCAGCAGCTTCTGCTTCTTTTGCTTTTTCGCCTTTAGCGAACACAAGAACACGTTGAGTTTTACCAGTTCCGTTAGGAAGTACAACTGCACCGCGGATTTGTTGATCGTTTTTACGAGGGTCTACGCCCAAACGAAAAGCAACTTCTACAGTCGCATCAAATTTCGCTGTATTTGCTTTTTTTGTAAGAGAAACGGCTTCAGCTACATCATACGCTTTTGTACGATCGATTAGCTTAGCAGCTTCTACATACTTTTTACCTTTTTTAGCCATTATAAAAATCCTCCTTATGTGGTTTTAGCGGAATAACCTCCCACGAATAAGGGTTGCGAACTTGTCAAAACCAAACTCGCAACCCAACAAGACAAAAAATTAATCTTCGATGACAATACCCATACTGCGTGCAGTACCTTCAACCATGCGCATAGCTGATTCAACGCTAGCAGCGTTTAAGTCAGGCATTTTTGTTTCCGCGATTTCGCGTACTTTATCACGCTTAACAGTTGCCACTTTATTACGGTTAGGTTCACCAGAACCAGACTCAATACCAGCTGCTTTTTTAAGTAATACTGCAGCAGGTGGAGTTTTAGTAATAAATGTAAATGAACGGTCTTCAAAAACCGAAATTTCAACAGGAATGATAAGACCAGCTTGGTCAGCTGTACGAGCGTTAAACTCCTTACAGAATCCCATGATATTAACACCGGCTTGACCTAGTGCAGGTCCAACTGGTGGAGCTGGGTTAGCTTTTCCAGCAGGAATTTGCAATTTAACAACTTTTACTACTTTTTTAGCCACGAGACACACCTCCTTAAAGTCCGTGATGTGGTAATAGGGGAATCCCCCTCCCACTCAACAACTTCATTCTTTATATGAATGACGAAATAACTAGCTAGCGATCTTGAGTGAACTCAAGACGTACCTTTGCTATATTACCACTTCTATACACTCATTTCAAGCTCTTTTGAATTACAATTTATCGATCTGTGTGAACTCAAGTTCAACAGGTGTTTCTCTACCAAACATATTAACGAATACTTTGACTTTGCTTTTATCGTAATCAATCTCTTCGATAGAGCCTGTGAAGTTAGCAAATGGTCCATCGATCACCTTAACTGTTTCTTTCAGTTCGAAGTCGATTTCTGTTTTGCGTTCTTCTAGACCCATTCTCTTCAGAATGGTTTCAGCTTCGCCTGGCAGCAGCGCAGTCGGCTTTGAGCCTGATCCAGCTGATCCAACGAATCCTGTCACACCTGGTGTATTACGAACGACATACCAAGAGTCGTCAGTCATGACGATTTCTACTAGCACATATCCAGGGAATACTTTCTTTTTAACCACTTTTTTCTTACCATTTTTAATATCCGTTTCTTCTTCTTCTGGTACGACGACGCGGAAGATTTTATCCTGCATGCCCATTGATTCAACACGCTTTTCCAGGTTCGCTTTCACTTTGTTTTCATAGCCAGAGTACGTATGCACAACATACCAATTCTTTTCCATTTTCGTTCAGGACTATTCAGTCCTTCCCTCCCCACATTTCGTAATGTCTATTTGACGAATCTCGAGTACCGGTAAATATTTTCAAGCAATTGAAAAAACCCGTAAAACGGGTTTTTTGGCAAGTCATATTATGATCTATTATAGCACGTTCAGCAGACCATTATTCAAGTATTAATGAATTAATTCGATTAATTGTGAGATTCCTATGTCAAGAAAAGAGAAAAAGATGGCAAAAAATACAACTGTTAGGATAACAGTGATCGTGTAGCGGACCATTTCATTTTTCTTTGGCCAGCTGACCTTTTTCATTTCTTTCCCGACACTTTTTAAGAAACTGATAATACGCATTAAAAGACCTCCACAGATTAAAGAACGCAAATCTTACTTCGTTTCTAAATGTGTTTTATGTGAATTACAAGTCTTGCAATATTTCTTCACTTCTAATCTTTCAGCTGCTGAAGCAACACTTTTCATTGTCGTATAATTGCGGCTTCCGCAGTCTTTACAGGCTAGAGTAATCTTTTTCCTCATATTTACACCTATTTTCTCGACATCATTTCCTTAGTACCTTATCACAGTGTCGAAAAAGCTGTCAATATAGGTTTGATTAGAGACTGATCTCGCGCAGTTCTAAATATTTCTCTAATTTTCTCTTTACTCTTTGAAGTGCGTTATCAATTGATTTCACATGACGGTTTAAATCTTCAGAAATCTCCTGATAAGATCTGCCATCAAGATAAAGCACAAGTACCTTTCTTTCCAGCTCGCTTAGTAATTCACCCATTTTCATTTCAATATCATCAAATTCTTCTTTGCTAATGATTAAATCTTCTGGGTTAAGCGCTTTAGCGCCGGAAATGACGTCCAATAATGTTCTGTCCGATTCTTCATCGTATATCGGCTTGTCTAATGATACATAGGAATTTAACGGGATATGTTTTTGGCGAGTAGCTGTTTTAATTGCGGTGATAATTTGGCGGGTAATACATAATTCTGCAAAAGCCTTAAATGAAGTAAGCTTGTCCTCCCTGAAATCGCGGATAGACTTATAAAGTCCGATCATGCCCTCTTGGACAATGTCCTCTCGATCCGCTCCAATCAAGAAATAAGATCTTGCTTTCGCACGTACAAAGTTGCGGTATTTCGTTATTAAATAATCTAGCGCATCACTATCTCCGACATGAACCCTTTCAATGACTTGTTCATCTTCCAACTGGCAAAATTGCTCTCTGATGGACTTACCCTTGCTGTTGTTTAGATTCACTTCGATCCCCCCGACCGCACCTAGATAGCAATATTATACAATAATGGTTGAAATATCGTCAAGCTATTCCAAATTCCCCCGCCGCCATTTTTCAAACGTTTTCAATACATCTTCTGACAATTCAATTTTGGATGAAGGTTTATCCGACATAATCTTTTTGACACGCGTTTCAATTTTTCGTTCAATCACTTCTATCTCTCTTAAAAGCTCTCGAGCCGACTTACGAAGTGCACCCTGTCCAAAAATGGCCCATTGTTCTGTATAATCAGAGGTCGCCACATGAATTTGCGTCCGAATATTATTCAAATCTTGGGCCAGCTTTTCAATCCGCTCATCAGCCGTTTCATTCTCTCTCGTAAAGATGACCTCTACTCGGTGGTTTGTCCGCTTTTTTTCGATTCCTTTGACCATATGGGCATCGAATACAACAATGACTCGATACCCTGTATATGCTTGATATTCTGCTAAATGTTGAATCAGCACGTCTCTGGCTTCTTCAAAGCTGTTTTCTTTTAAGTGCTGCAAACGAGGCCATGCACCTATCATGTTGTACCCATCGACTAAGAGGATGTCCATCTCTATTCTCCTAACGGATAACGTTTTCGATAAACTTCATACATCAATAAACTAGCGGCAACGGATGCGTTTAATGAAGTGACCTTCCCGGCCATTGGCAATTTAATCAGAAAATCACATTTTTCCTTGATCAATCGGCCAATTCCTTTTCCTTCACTGCCAATCACAAGGGCGAGAGGCATGGTGCCATCAAATTGTCTGTAGTCCTGCTTAGCAGAAGCATCTGTTCCTGCGACCCAGATTCCTCTTTCTTTCATCTCATCAAGAGCTCTTGAAAGATTGGTTACTTTCGCGACAGGGATATGTTCAATGGCCCCAGTGGATGCCTTCGCAACAGTTGTCGTCAAGCCAACCGCTCGTCGTTTTGGAATGACAATCCCATGTGCACCAACAGCATCTGCCGTACGCATAATCGACCCTAAATTATGCGGATCTTCAATTTCATCTAAAATAATGAAAAATGGCTGTTCGTTACGCTGTTCGGCAATTTGATACAGTTCGTCCAATTCCGCATATTCATATGCTGCTACTTGTGCAACGATTCCCTGGTGCTGTCCTGATACCATCTGATCAAGCTTTTTCCTCGGAACATACTGAATGGTGATATTTTGCTTTTTAGCGAGTTCAATGACCTGCTGGGCTTGTCCTTTTACAGTGTTTTCTGCCATCCAGAGCTTGTACAACTCTCGATCTGACTTCAGTGTTTCAATCACTGCATTTTTCCCAATCACATAATCATGTTGCTGACTCATTTGTCTTCCTCCCTGACGTTCCGATTTCAATCGCCTGACTAATCAGCTCTTCTAAGCGTTCGTCCTGCTTTTCAATAAACAAATAACCCATGAGCGCTTCAAACGATGTACTATAACGATACGTTTGAACGTCTGTGTTTTTAGGCACTGTGCCTGATTTTGCATTTCTTCCTCTTTTCAGCACCGCTTCTTCCGCTTCTGTGAAAAAGCCCTTCTGCTGCAGCTCAAATAAAATGGCGGCCTGAGATTTAGCTGAAACGATCTTACTTGCTCGTTTATGAAGTTCATTTGGTTTGGTCGCCCCCGTTTGGAGGAGGTGATGCCTCACATATACTTCAAAAATGGCATCACCCATATAAGCAAGCGCCAGTCCGTTCAACTGTTTTCCGTCTTTCAGCTTTTCAAAATTCAACATGACCTACTCTCCTCTTTTCCAGCGCGTACCTTGAGGAGTATCCTCCAATACAATATTCATGCTCTTTAACTGGTCACGAATTTGATCAGACAATGCGAAGTCACGATTTCTTCTAGCTTCATTCCGCTTCTCGATTAACGCTTCTACATCTTCGTCAAGCGTGTGCTTTTCTTCTAATGAAAATCCAAGGACGGATGTGATTTCTTGGAACAAGCCAATAAATGCTTTGATCACTTCTTCAGAAGTATGATCATGTTCCATGTAGTAATTCGCCTGCTTCGCTAGTTCAAATAAAACAGAGATGGCATTTGCCGTATTGAAGTCATCATTCATTTCAGAAATAAATGTCGCACGCTGTTCTTCAATCTTTGTCAGCCATTCGGCGTTATCCTCTGTTAAATTGGTACTGCTCTCAAGGCGGTGATGCAGATTAGCATAGGATGTTTTCAGTCTGTTAAACGCACTCTTTGTACTTTCTAATAAATCAATTGAGTAATTAATGGGATGACGATAGTGAACAGATAACATAAAGAAGCGAAGCACATCTGGATCCTGTTCTTTAATAATGTCATGCACCAGCACAAAGTTACCAAGCGATTTTGACATTTTTTCATTCTCAATATTAATATACCCGTTATGCATCCAATACTTCGCAAAAGGTTTCCCTGTCAAAGCCTCGGATTGCGCAATCTCATTCTCGTGGTGAGGGAACGTTAAATCCTGTCCGCCCGCATGAATGTCAATCGTATCGCCCAAATATTTTTTGACCATGGCCGAGCACTCAATGTGCCAGCCTGGACGTCCTTTGCCCCATGGGCTATCCCACGAGATTTCCTGATCCTTTGCAGCCTTCCATAAAGCAAAGTCCAGTGCATCTTTTTTCTTTTCACCTACACGAATGCGAGCACCCGTCTTCAGTTCATCAATTGATTGGTGAGAAAGCTTTCCGTAGCCTTCAAAAGAACGTGTGCTGTAATATACGTCACCATCCGCTTCATAGGCGTATCCTTTTTCGATCAACGTAGCGATAAACGCAATGATATCATCCATATTTTCCGTCACTCGCGGGTGAAGGTCTGCCTTTTTGCAGCCGAGTGCACTGACGTCCTCAAAGTATGCTTGAATAAATCGATCAGCAATCGTTGGAACATCTTCTCCTAATTCATTGGCTGCTTTGATGAGTTTATCATCCACATCCGTAAAGTTTGATACAAAGTGCACATCATAGCCGCTGTATTCTAAATACTTACGTACTGTGTCATATACAATGGCCGGTCTGGCATTCCCGATATGAATGTAGTTGTAGACGGTTGGTCCGCACACATACATTTTGACCTTTCCTGGTTCAAGCGGGACAAACGCTTCCTTCTTACGTGTCAATGTATTATAAATATTGATTGTCATGATTGTTCTTCCTTTCTGCTCAATGAAGCCAGCTCACGTTTTAGCTTTTCCATTTCTCGCTCCAATTCTTTGAAACGATCAGAAACTGGATCTGGCAAATCTTGATGATTGAGATCACGATTGATTTTCTTTCCATTTTGAACGACCACTCGCCCAGGTATACCTACAACGGTGGAATGGTCTGGGACGTCTTTTAACACAACAGACCCCGCACCAATCTTGGACCCTTTTCCAACGGTAATGGAACCAAGCACCTTAGCACCAGTCGCAATCAGGGCATCGTCTAAAATGGTCGGATGACGCTTTCCCTTTTCTTTCCCTGTTCCCCCTAAGGTCACGCCTTGGAAAACGGTGACGTTATCGCCAATTTCACATGTTTCTCCAATCACGACGCCCATGCCGTGATCAATGAAGAACCGTCTGCCGATTGTCGCTGCTGGATGAATTTCAACCCCTGTGAAAAACCGGCTGACCTGAGAAATGACCCGCGCAATAAAATAGAGCTTACGCTTATAAAATGCGTGCGCGATACGATGAGCCCAAATCGCATGAAGCCCTGAATAGGTTAGCACTACTTCAATATAGCTTCTAGCAGCAGGATCTTGATCAAACACAGTATCAATATCTTCTTTCAGCATTTTGAAAAACACATGCTCCCCCCGTTCTTCCCCATCAATCTCTCTTAGGACTTGCTCTCTTTTTTTGGACAAATAAAAAAACGCCTCTGCCATATGACAGAGACGTTTTGAAAACGCGGTTCCACTCTGTTTAGAAAGCCTCTTATCACAAGCTTTCTCAACTCAATCCCATAACGGAGGGTACCGCCCTTGCATACTAACCTGCGTGTTCCTCAAGGGTCTTGAGGGTGCATTTCCAACGTCTGCCCATAAGTCTCTTTCAGCCGATGAAGACTCTTTCTGTGATGAGCGAAAACATTGTACTTCTCCCTCGCAACGATTTTCCTTATATTTGTTTAATACGGTTTAATACCGTTTCTTTACCTAGCAGTTCAATACTTTGTGGAAGCTCTGGGCCATGCGTTTGTCCTGTGACAGCCACACGAATTGGCATGAATAGTTTCTTGCCTTTATGCCCGGTTTCTTTTTGTACCGCTTTAATGGCCGCTTTGATTTCATCAGATGTGAAAGACTCAAGACGTTCAAGCTGACCTGCAAACGAGGCCATCACTTCTGGCACCTGCTCCTCTGCAAGAACTTCCTTTGCCTCTTGATTATACTCAATTTGCTCCTTAAAGAACAACTCTGTTAACTCAACAATTTCTGCTCCGTAGCTCAATTGCTCATGATATAGAGAAATGAGTTTGCGTACCCATGTGTTTTCTTCTTCTGTCAGCTGCTCGCTTACTTTGCCTGCCTTTTGAAGATGTGGAAGTGTTAATGCCACAACTTGATCGAGATCAAGTGCTTTCACATATTGGTTATTCACCCATTTTAGTTTATGCATATCGAATAGAGCTGGTGACTTAGAAAGTCGATTGACATCAAAAATATCGATGAATTGCTCTTTTGTAAATAATTCTTCTTCGCCGACTGGAGACCATCCAAGTAATGCAATGAAGTTAAACAGAGCTTCTGGTAAATAGCCCAAGTTCTTATATTGCTCGATGAATTGAATAATGGATTCATCACGCTTACTTAATTTCTTGCGGTTCTCGTTTACAATCAGCGTCATATGTCCGAACAGCGGAACATCCCAGCCAAATGCATTGAAGACCATGATTTGTTTAGGTGTATTCGAAATATGATCCTCTCCGCGAAGAATGTGAGTCATTTTCATCAAATGATCATCCACTGCTACAGCGAAGTTATAAGTCGGTGTACCATCTTTCTTCACAATGACAAAGTCACCAATGCCGTCAGTTTCAAACGAAATATCACCTTTGACCATGTCGTTAAATTTGATCATTTCTCCTTTTGGAACACGGAAGCGAATGCTTGGCTCTCTTCCTTCAGCAATGAGCTTGTCCTCTTCTTCTTTTGATAAATGACTGCATTTACCAGAATATCGAGGCATTTCACTGCGGGCGATTTGTGCTTCACGCTCTTCTTCTAGTTCTTCAGCCGTACAATAGCACTTATACGCCAAATCCTTCTCTAGCAGCTCATCATAATATTTTTTGTAAATGTCATTACGCTCTGATTGTCTATAAGGACCGTAGCCGCCATCTTTATCAATGCTTTCATCCCAATCAATACCGAGCCACTGCAAATGACGAAGCTGGCTTTCTTCTCCGCCTTCTACATTACGCTTTTGATCTGTATCTTCAATTCGAATAATAAATTTGCCGCCTTGGCTGCGTGCGAACAAATAGTTGAAAAGAGCCGTTCTAGCATTCCCAATATGTAAATGACCAGTTGGACTCGGTGCATAACGAACACGCACTTCATTTCCCATGAGTTTAACTTCCTTTCATCTGCATCATGTTGCCTGACACCATTTTTTTATAAACGTATTTTATCATCAAAACCCATTCTCATCAAAATGGATTTTACTTTTTCTGAAGAAGCACTGTTGCCTGAGAGGCAATTCCTTCGCCTCTTCCTGTAAATCCAAGTTTCTCTGTCGTTGTTGCTTTGACATTCACCTGTGTGACATCCGCCTCAAGGGCTTCCGCGATTTTCTCACACATTGGCTGAATGTATGGTGCCATCTTTGGCTTTTGCGCCATAATGGTACAATCGATATTCACAAGTGTATAGCCTTTTTCTTTCACAAGTGCCCATACATGCTGAAGTAACTTAAAAGAATCTGCATCCTTAAACTCTGGATCCGTGTCTGGGAAATGTCTACCGATATCTCCTTCAGCAATCGCACCAAGGCAGGCATCTGCCACAGTATGAAGCAGTACATCAGCGTCTGAATGCCCAAACAGTCCCTTTTCATAAGGAATGGTCACACCGCCGATAATAAGAGGCCTTCCCTCTGTTAATTGATGTACATCAAAGCCTTGTCCTATTCTAAACATGATCTAGTACCCTCTTTCCGCATCCATAATTGCCTTGGCAACCAATAAATCATCCGGTGTTGTCAGTTTAATATTGGTATAGTCTCCTTGGACAATATACACATCCTCACCGTGTAATTGTTCAACAAGGCTGGCGTCATCTGTTCCAAGAAAGCCTGTCCGCTCCGCATATTCATGCGCCTCTTTTAAAATAGAATGACGAAAAGCTTGTGGGGTCTGGACTGCCCACAAGCTCTGACGTTCAATGGTTTGTTCCACTCTGCCTTCTTGAACGCGTTTGATTGTGTCTTTCACTGGTACCGCTACGACTGCGGATCCTTTTTCAATCGCTGCTTTAACGAGCAAATCAATCTGTGTATGCTTAATAAAAGGCCTTGCACCATCATGAACAAGCACGATGTCCGCATCTTGCACAGCCTTCAATCCTTCATATACACTTTGTTGCCGTTCTTCACCGCCAGTGACAAGTGAAACAGGCGTTTGAAAAGCGTGTACCTTTAGTAGCCTTTCAAAGTCACGACGCTCCTCTTCATTGATCGCTAAGATCATGCGTTTGCATTGCGCGTGAGCGTCAAACACCTTCAGTGTGTGGATGATGACCGGCATTCTTTTCAATTCAATAAAAAGCTTATTGCGGCCGGCCTTCATTCGCTTCCCCTGCCCCGCAGCCGGAATAACTACTTCATAATACATGTTCGTTCTCCCTTTAGAGCGCCTTCTCCAGAAGTTTTGGCTTCGCAAAAATCATTCTTCCAGCAGCAGTTTGCAGCACACTTGTGACCAGCACATCAATGTCTTTCCCAATGTAATTGCGCCCTTCTTCAACCACAATCATCGTACCGTCATCTAAGTAAGCAACACCTTGGTTATGCTCTTTTCCATCTTTAATGACCTGTACCTTCATTTCTTCCCCAGGCAACACAACCGGTTTGACCGCATTGGCTAGATCATTGATGTTTAACACTGCTACTTTTTGAAGTTCGCATACTTTATTTAAATTAAAATCATTTGTCACAACAACACCTGAAGTTAACTTAGCGAGCTTCACAAGCTTGCTGTCAACCTCTTGAATGTCTTCGAAGTCACCCTCGTAAATTTCAACTTTGATATCCAATTCTTTTTGAATACGATTTAAAATATCAAGCCCTCTTCGGCCTCTATTTCTCTTTAATACATCAGATGAGTCTGCAATATGCTGCAATTCCTCTAGCACAAATTGAGGAATGACCATGACTCCTTCTAAGAATCCAGTTTGGCAAATATCTGCGATTCTTCCATCAATAATAACACTTGTGTCTAAAATTTTCAGCTTTTTATCTTCTATTTCAGGTTCGTCATCAGCCGCTCCTTTTTTCTTGCTGACCTTTGCAGATCGAGAGAACAGCCCCATCATTTCATCCTTCTTCTTAAACCCTACCTGAAATCCAAGGTATCCTAAAAAGAAAGCCAGGAAAATCGGAATAATGGTACCAAAAATATGATATGGGATATTGTTTAGCGGGATCACGTTTACAATAAGATATGCTAGAATAAGTCCAAATACTAAACCGAAACTTCCAGATATAAGATCAGGAAGAGGCGCCTTCAATAGAGAATCCTCGATCCATTTCACCCAATTAACAACATAGTCTGTGCACCATTTACCGATGATAAAAAACACAGCGGCTCCTATTAGTGCTGAAGAGTAAGCATTTGTTACGAAAGGTATGTCCTTTACATTTAACAGTAGAAATAACTCTGGAATAATAAAAATCCCCACAACTGCACCGAAAATGATAAAAAACGCCTGAACGATTCTTTTTAACATACCTTCACCTCCTTTATTTTCCATCTGTCAATCCACCTTCACCTGACATTGATATATGTTTAAGTTTCCTATTATGATAAACAGAAAACAAAAAGCATCATTAATATACCCATATTCATCCATTTTTAACCGTGATTGAGAAAAATTTCTCGTTTTATAGCTGACGGTCGATATAATGTTTTTCTTGCAGTCTTTTTAATCCTTTTTTTATCTTTTTCGCTCTTACTTCTCCAATTCCTTCTACTTCATCCAATTCTTGCACATCTGCTTCCATAATTCGATCT
The DNA here is from genome assembly GCF_000300535.1 of Bacillus xiamenensis. Taxonomy (GTDB): domain Bacteria; phylum Bacillota; class Bacilli; order Bacillales; family Bacillaceae; genus Bacillus; species Bacillus xiamenensis. The sequence goes on along the minus strand of NZ_AMSH01000009.1, from coordinate 7,179 downwards.
AACACACCAAACGCTTCAACCACGTTTTCAACGATTGGCATAGGCAGTCTAGGGATTTTGTGAAGTAATCTGTACCCTCTTGTGTACACATAATCGTCAATATTTGTAGATGCTGGATAGCCGAGTAACTTGTACAAAATGGCATCATCTAAAAGTTCAAAGCTAGACATATCTTGGAGCTGTTTAAGCAAAACATATGGATCTTTGATTTTTTCTTTCACGTAATCTTTAATAAATAAGGCCGCTTCCTGCTCCATATCTGTAATCAGCTCATTGACCTGCAGACGAATCAAGTGTCCTTCTGTTCCGAGCTCTTTGATATACATATTGATTTCATTTTTGATTCTAAGCACCATTTCATAGCGATGCAATACAGATAATACATCACCAAAGGTCACAAGCTCTTCAAATTCAAGGGCACTTAACGCAGAAATGGCGTGATCTAAAATGGTTTTATATTTTTCAAGCGTTTGTATGGCTTGATTGGCCTTTGTTAAAATAAAACCAATATCTTTCAGCGTATAACGACGATTCCCTTGGTATAAGGTAATGACGTTTCTCCGTTCAGAAATGGCAATGATTAAGCAGCCTGTCTGCTTGGCTACACGCTCAGCTGTTCGGTGCCTCATGCCGGTTTCTGATGAATGAATGGTTGCATCTGGCATTAGCTGTGTATTCGCATACAAGATTTTTTGACCAGAATCGCTTAAAATAATGGCCCCATCCATCTTCGCCAATTCATATAAATGTGCTGGGGAGAATGCGGAATTAATATGAAATCCGCCATCTACCACACTTTTTACTTTGTCGTTATAACCAACAACAATCAGTCCGCCAGTATTGGCTCTCAGGACGTTTTCAATCCCTGCTCGCAAAGGTGTCCCTGGTGCCACAAACTGTACGATATCTAAGAGATCGACTTCTTTCGCTCCTTTTTTCTCTTTTTCCATTTCTATGCTCCCCCTAGTGAAATACGAAGTGCCTCCGCTACATTTTCTACACCGACTAACTCAATCCCTCTCGGCTTTTTCCATCCATCTATATTCGCCTGAGGAATAAACATTCGCTTAAATCCTAGTTTAGCAGCTTCCTGCACACGCTGTTCAATTCTTGAAACTCTTCTGACTTCTCCCGTCAGACCAACTTCTCCTATAAAGCAATCCGCTTGGTGCAGCGCTGCGTCTTTAAAGCTTGATGCAATACTGACGGCAATGGCCAAATCAATCGCTGGTTCGTCAAGCTTTACACCACCTGCGACCTTTAAATATGCATCTTGATTTTGCAGAAGCAGCCCTACACGTTTTTCTAACACAGCCATGAGCAATGACACACGATTATGATCAAGGCCTGTGGCCATTCTCCGCGGGTTTCCAAAGCTTGTCGGCGAAATTAATGCTTGTATTTCCACAAGAACGGGTCTTGTTCCTTCCATTGAGGCAACAACACACGATCCAGATACACCTGCTGACCGCTCTTCTAAGAAGATTTCTGATGGGTTTAAAACTTCTGAGAGCCCTTCCTCTCTCATTTCAAAAATCCCTAATTCATTCGTTGAACCAAAACGGTTTTTTACCGCTCGTAAAATGCGAAACGTATGGTGCCGCTCCCCTTCAAAATAAAGAACCGTATCCACCATATGCTCTAACAGGCGCGGGCCTGCAATCGAGCCTTCTTTGGTCACGTGACCAACGATAAAAATCGGAATACCATTCGTCTTAGCAATTTTCATCAGCTGTGCTGTGCATTCCCTCACCTGAGAAACAGATCCAGGTGCTGACGTAATATCGCTTTGATAAACGGTTTGAATTGAATCCACCACCACAAAAGCGGGTTTCATCTCTTGTATAGCAGACGTTATATACTCCATATCGGTTTCAGCCAAAACATGTAAAGAGGCACTTTCAATGCCAAGGCGGTCCGCTCTAAGCTTCGTTTGTTTAATCGATTCCTCACCAGATATGTATAACACATTCTGATTCTTGTCTGAGAGCTGTGCTGAAACTTGTAATAATAGTGTGGACTTTCCAATCCCAGGATCACCGCCAATAAGAACGAGAGAGCCTTTGACAATTCCACTTCCTAATACTCGGTTAAATTCTTCTAAATTCGTTTTAATTCGGGGTTCTTCGGATGTTTCAATGGCAGATAAAGGTGAAGGTTTTTGAATGGTTTGAACAGAATGATTAAAAGCACTTCGACGGTTTGCCGGCTCTTTACGAACGACCTCTTCTGTCATACTGTTCCACGTGCCGCAGCCTGGACATTTCCCCATCCATTTGGCTGACTCATAACCGCACGATTGGCATATAAATTTTGATTTTGTCTTAGCCATAGATTGAAGAATACAACTCCTTATACTGGTCAGAAAATAAGTAAAGGGAGGCATACAATTTACTGGTATGCCTCACGCTTTTTTCTTACTATATTAGTTCGTAGCAGCCGTAGCTTTTACGACAATTTCCCCATCTTCTACATCTAATACAATATGTTGACCCTTTTCAATATTGCCCTTCAGCAATTCCTCAGAAAGTCGATCCTCAACGTGCTTTTGAATCGCTCTTCTTAACGGACGAGCACCATACTCAAGGTCTACGCCTTCCTCAGCAATCTTCGCTTTTGCTGCTTCCGTCAATTCGATTGAAAGGTCTTGCTCTTTTAATCGTTTTGTTAATTGATCAGACATGAGAGACACAATCTCTTTTAGATGTTTCTTTTCAAGTGAGTGGAAGACAATGATTTCATCAATACGGTTGATGAACTCTGGTCTAAACGCACGTTTCAACTCGCCCATCACTTTGCCTTTCATATCTTTGTAATTTTGACCTTCATCCTGCACGTTAAAGCCAACATATTTATTGCGCTTCAATTCACTAGCTCCAACGTTTGAAGTCATGATCAAAATTGTATTTCTAAAGTCAACAGTACGTCCTTTAGAATCAGTGAGACGGCCATCTTCTAACACTTGCAGTAAGATATTAAACACATCAGGATGCGCCTTTTCAATCTCATCTAACAGCACGACAGAATACGGCTTTCTTCTCACTTTTTCAGTCAGCTGGCCGCCCTCATCATAGCCAACATAGCCTGGAGGTGATCCAACAAGTCTTGAAGTAGAGTGTTTTTCCATGTATTCAGACATATCAATACGGATCATCGCTTCTTCATCACCGAAAATAGACTCGGCGAGTGCTCTTGCAAGCTCAGTCTTACCAACACCTGTTGGACCTAAGAAAATAAAGGAGCCAATCGGACGCTTCGGATCTTTTAGACCAGCACGGGCACGTCTCACTGCTTTTGCTACAGCGACAACCGCTTCATCCTGTCCAATGACGCGGGAGTGGAGCAATTGTTCCATATTTAGAAGCTTATCTGTTTCCGTTTGGGCAATTTTTGAAACAGGCACTCCCGTCCAGCTAGAGACAACCATCGCAATATCATCTACAGATACCTCTGAATTCTCTTGTCCCTGCTTTTCTTTCCACGATTTCTTTGTCACTTCTACTTTTTCACGCAAGCGCTGCTCTGTATCACGAAGAGAAGCTGCTTTTTCAAATTCCTGACTTTGAACAGCCGCATCCTTTTCCTTACGAACTTCATCCAGCTTTTGCTCAAGTTCCTTTAGGTTCGGCGGTGTTGTGAAAGAACGCAAACGGACTTTCGAACCTGCCTCATCAATTAAATCAATCGCCTTATCTGGAAGGAAACGATCAGAGATATAACGGTCAGAAAGCTTTACCGCCGCTTCAATGGCTTCATCTGTAATCGACACACGGTGATGTGCTTCATAACGGTCTCTAAGCCCTCTTAAGATTTGAATACTTTCTTCAACAGACGGTTGATCGACTTGAATTGGCTGGAATCGGCGTTCAAGCGCAGCATCCTTCTCAATGTATTTACGGTACTCATCTAACGTTGTAGCCCCGATACATTGAAGCTCACCACGTGCCAAGGATGGTTTCAGAATATTAGACGCGTCAATCGCACCCTCTGCTCCACCTGCACCGATCAGTGTATGAAGCTCATCAATGAAGAGAATGATATTTCCAGCCTGACGAATTTCGTCCATGACTTTTTTCAAACGATCCTCGAATTCCCCGCGATATTTCGTTCCCGCAACTACGGTTCCCATATCAAGTGTCATCACTCGTTTATCACGAAGGATTTCAGGCACTTCGTTGTGAATAATTTGCTGCGCCAGACCTTCTGCAATGGCTGTTTTACCAACACCAGGCTCCCCAATCAGCACAGGGTTATTCTTTGTTCTTCTACTTAAGACCTCAATAACACGTTGAATTTCTTTGCTTCGTCCAATGACAGGGTCCAAGCTGTCCTCTTTCGCAATAGCCGTTAAGTCTCTTGCAAGACTATCTAAAGTTGGTGTATTTGCATTGCTATTAGATCCTGCCGCAGATGCACCCGTTTCATTGCTGCCAAGAAGCTGCAATACTTGCTGGCGTGCTTTATTTAAGCTCACTCCGAGGTTATTTAAGACACGGGCAGCTACACCCTCTCCCTCGCGAATAAGACCTAAAAGAATATGTTCTGTCCCTACATAGGAATGACCAAGCTTTCTTGCTTCATCCATAGAAAGCTCAGTGACCTTCTTCGCTCTAGGCGTATAATGAGGAATCGCTTGAGACACCTCTTGCCCTCTTCCAATCAAGCTCTCGACTTCTTTTTGGATTTTATCTGAAACAAGGCCCAGTGCTTCTAATGCTTTTGCGGCGATGCCCTCACCTTCACGTACAAGACCAAGTAAAATGTGCTCTGTTCCAATATTCTTATGGCCAAGGCGAATGGCTTCTTCTTGTGCAAGTGCTAATACCTTTTGAGCTCTTTCAGTGAATCTTCCAAACATCATATCGTTTCATCCTCCTGTCCATTCCTATGCATTTCTAGGCGCAGCCTTTCTCTAATAATGGCTGCTCGTTTTATATCTCTTTCATTTGGTTCCAAGGCTCCCCCTGAATATTGCTGCAGGAAGCCAGGCTGTGTCAAAATCATGAGTTCATTCAGTATATTACTTGAAAGCCCCTTAATGATACCTAAATCTATTCCAAGCCGCACATCTGACAAACACTTCGCCGTTTCCTTGGATTCAATCATGCGGCAATTGGCCAAAATCCCCAAGGAACGGTACACTCTGTCCTCAAGTTCAATTTTAGACGTTTGATATAATGCTTTTCGTGCAGATCGCTCTTGCTCAATAAGCTGTGCCGTCACACTATTCAAATCATCGACAATATCTTCTTCTGATTGACCAAGTGTCATCTGATTTGAAATTTGAAAGATGTTCCCTATTGCTTCGCTACCCTCACCATAAATTCCTCTGACCACAAGACCTAATTGATTAATTGCAGGAATAATACGATTCATTTGTCTTGTCAGAGCCAATGCCGGCAGGTGCATCATGACTGAAGCCCTAATACCTGTACCTACATTGGTCGGACAGCTCGTTAAGTATCCTCGCTTCTCAGAAAACGCATAATCGACTTGCTCTTCAATCCAGTCGTCTATCTGATTAGCCACTTTTAGTGCATTAGCCAGCTGGAATCCTGGGAACAAGCATTGAATACGAATATGGTCTTCTTCATTCAGCATCACACTGATTTCTTCATTTTCTGAAAGCAAACAGCCGCCAAATCTTGATTCAGCTAAATGGGGGCTAATCAAATGCTTTTCAACAAGTACCCTCTTGGCCAAAGGCTGCGTTTCATTCATTCGAATCAGAACAAAATGTCCAATGTCCTTTACTTTCTGGCTCGCAAACTTTTGCTCGAATTGCTGGAGAACAGCTTCAGCCTCCTCCTGAGAAAACTGAGTTGGGAAACGAACATGCTCTAGATTGCGTGCCAGCCGAATACGACTGCTTAGAACAATGTCACTTTCTGGTCCTTTTTGTTTCATCCACTGACTTAATGCGTCTTGAATAAAATGTTGGAGCGACATGTCGTTATTCTCCCTCCCTCTGCTGAGATTGCTCATGCTCTAATGCACGAATTTGATCTCGAACTTCCGCTGCTTTTTCGAACTCTTCCTGTTCAATCAGCTGCTTCAGCTCTTGCTGCATTAACTCAAGTTTCCGGCGAACATGCAGACTGCCGGCAATCCGTTTAGGGATTTTTCCATTATGGACTGTATTTCCACTATGGACTTTTCGCAGAACAGGATTTAAATACTGATCAAATGTTCCATAACATTCTGAACAGCCAAAACGGCCTGTTTTTCTGAACTGCTGAAAGGTTAAGCCACACTTAGGACATTGATCCACTTCTCTCGCTTCTTGAAAAATAGATGATCCTTTATTAGCACTTGTGGTAAAGCTAGGATCAATATTCAATAAGCCCGATAATAAGTTGTGAATCGAGAAACCTTGGTTTCCACTCATAGCATATGAATCACTGTTTTCTTTTGCACATTGTTCACATATGTGCATTTCTTGTTTTTCTCCATTTATAACTTTCGTAAAGTGAAAAGTGGCTGGTCTCTCATTGCATTCTTGACAAATCAATCTTTTCACCCGCTTTACTTTAATTTTAAAGCATTTAACATCGCTTTCATCATCCTAGCCCGCAGTTCATCTCGTTCAGGTAAATCAATGTGTAGAACAGAACGGTCCATGACACTAATCATCATCTTTGCTTCTCTTTCGGATAAAATGTTGTTTTCAACAAGACGCATGATGATATGATCAGATGCAGCCTGTGATAAACGATGACGTATTTGGGAAATGATGTTGTTCAATAAATCGATTTCATCATTCATTTTGACTTTAATGATTCGGATATAGCCACCGCCGCCACGCTTACTTTCGACGATATAACCTCTTTCGCTCGTAAAGCGTGTATTGATAACATAGTTAATTTGTGAAGGTACGCATTGAAACTTATCTGCAATCTCATTGCGTTTAATTTCTAATATTTCTCGACCATTCTGATCCAAGACTTCCTTCAAATACTGTTCGATGATATCAGAAATATTTTGTGCCACTCCGCCTCCTCCTCCATTGACTTTGACTATATTTGACTTTAATCTTACTATAAATTTTTTCGGTCGATTTTTCAAGATAATCGCTCAACTAACAATATTATTTCCACATTTATCTGGTGCCAAACCTTCCAAAAACACAAAAAAGACCAGTTCCAGACGGAACTGATCCTTAGAAAAGCTTGGCGGCGT
>NZ_AMSH01000008.1 GCF_000300535.1 Bacillus xiamenensis | reverse complement strand
GCCGGTGGTCACTAATGTCAAATTCGCTCCGCGCCGGTACTCGTCCTTCCTAGACTGCAAAGGTTTTCAGCTAATGGCAATTCTTTAATTGCTTCTTTGACTGTCAAATAAGTAATTGTATTCTGTAAATTTGTATCCAAGTCTTTCATTTTCATTGCGAGCTGTGGTTTGATCCCAGTGATGATCAGTTCCGTTCCAGTTAAGTTCAGAAGGTGATGCAGCTTGAAAATTCGTGCTGCAACGGAATCATCGACATCGATTAAACCAGAAAGATCGACAATTAAATAATCATCCTTTGAATCATCTAATATACAAGTTAACTTCGCGACAATGGCATCAAAGCGTTCTTCAGATAATGTTCCGATGAGTGGGAGGGCGGACACACCATTTTTGATTGGGACGATTGGCGTCGAAAGAGAGGTGACTTCCTTTAACGAATTTTCTAGGAGCTGTTCATATTCTTTCTGTTTCGTAATATCCTTTTGAAAGCCAACGAAAAATGTTTTGTCATCTTGTTCAATGTATAGAGGATCTATATTGAGTTCATTCCAGAAAAAAGTGCCGTCTTTTTTATAATTTTTGAGCTGTGTGGTAATAGGTGTTTTGTGTTGTATTCCATGACGTATTAGAGCAAGCTGCTCTTGATCTGTGTCTTTCCCTTGGAGGAATCGACAATTACGCCCAAGAATCTCATCTGGTTTGTATCCAGTCATTTGTGTAAAGCCATGATTCACATAAACGATAGGGTTATCCTCTAAAGAAGGGTCTGTAATGACAACACCAATCCGCGCATGATCTAGCGCTTTCTTTATGAGTTCAAGCTGTTTTTGCAAGCCGAAGATGTTCGAGCTGACCATATTACCCTCCTTTGCTGCTACTATCAGACATGTAGAATGGTTTTTTCAACCAAACCAATTCCTTATAAACGTAACATAACATATGTTCTGTTTCAATGATTGCAAACGCTTTGTTAAATTTGTCATCATAGTTTGTCCTCCATTAGAATAGAATAAGTAAGGAGACTTTTCATTAGAAAAAGAAGGGATCAATTACTCATAATTCATAAAATGACAGAAATAGTTAATATGGATTAGGTAAAAATGATTCCAATGCATCAAGTTGTTTTTGGGTCATTCACATATAATGGAAGAAACAAGCTTTTTTTCTTCGTTAGAGAGAATAGACCTTTTACATGGATTATGACGGAACAGCAGAATGGCATTACAGGGGGCTGGACAGCCTGAAGTCGCTTTACTATTCTAAGGGCTTTAGGAAGGTGATGAAAATGCTGCAACAAGTCATTATTGCTTGCGCCATTGGAGGGGTCATGGGCATTCTCGGTCACGTAAAGAAAAAAGGCAGGCTAGAGAAGCCCAGAATGACAAAAAAGTTTATTTATCTAGGGTTTATTGAAGATTGGCTCGTTGGGATGATTGCCGCTACGCTGCTTGTCTTATCCTCAAATCCCGATTCTAGTCTGCACTTGGTCATCTTATCAATTATTTCAGGTTACGGAGGAGAAGCAGTTCTGCGAAGCTTCGATTTTGTCAGAGAACAGCGTTCACAGGATGCAGACTCCAACCGTCATAACCGATCTCCACACGAATAATATCCTCTACTTTACCCTAGTCTAGGGTACATTCCCATTGTATACAAACCTGCTTGCACTTATGATCATAATTCTATAAAATACTACTTAGATGACGGTTACGATAAGAACAGTGAAGAGGAGTAGTAGGAAAGCAGTATTTGTCTTTAGAGAATTGACGGCTGGTGAAAGTCAATCAAATCTGCTTCTGAACTCGCCTCAGAGTTGCAGTTGCGTTAAAGCTTCTGTCGCATGTCTGCGTTAAAGATATTAAGTGAGCGTATGAACAGTAAGTTACGCTAACAAGGGTGGTACCGCGGGAAACAAAAAATCTCTCGTCCCTTTTCAGGGATGAGGGTTTTTTGTTGATTTTAGAAAAATCTGAATTCTTGCAGTGGTCATCTAAGCAGATAAAGCCGTACATATTAAAGGAGGTTTTCACATTGAGTTTTCAGCATCGGGAAATTGAAAAGAAGTGGCAGGATTATTGGCTGACACATAAAACATTCGCCACATCTGACTCGGAAGATAAACCAAAGTTTTATGCGCTTGATATGTTTCCATATCCATCAGGAGCAGGGCTTCATGTTGGGCATCCTGAGGGCTACACAGCAACGGATATTTTATCACGTATGAAACGTATGCAGGGGTATGATGTTCTTCATCCAATGGGATGGGACGCATTTGGTCTTCCAGCAGAACAATATGCACTGGATACAGGAAATGACCCGGCTGCATTTACAGAAGAGAACATCAATAATTTCCGCCGCCAAATTCAATCACTAGGGTTCTCGTATGATTGGGATCGGGAAATCAACACGACAGATCCGAATTATTACAAATGGACACAGTGGATTTTCTTGAAATTGTACGAAAAAGGGCTGGCGTATATTGATGAAGTACCAGTGAACTGGTGCCCAGCACTCGGTACAGTTCTTGCAAATGAAGAAGTCATTGACGGGAAAAGTGAACGCGGAGGACATCCTGTTGAAAGACGTCCAATGAAGCAATGGATGCTAAAGATTACAGCATATGCGGACAGGCTGTTAGAAGATTTAGAAGACATTGATTGGCCTGAAAGCATCAAAGATATGCAGCGTAACTGGATCGGACGTTCTGAAGGTGCACATGTTCACTTCGAAGTCGAAGGACATGACGAACAATTTACCGTTTTTACAACGCGTCCTGATACACTTTTTGGTGCAACATATGCGGTTCTTGCACCAGAGCATGCCCTTGTTGAAAAAATAACAACAGCTGCTCAAAAAGAAGTAGTGGAAGCATATATCAAAGAGATTCAATCTAAGAGTGACTTAGAGCGGACAGATCTTGCTAAAACGAAAACGGGCATTTTCACAGGTGCGTATGCGATCAATCCTATAAATGGTGAAAAGATGCCGATTTGGATTGCAGATTACGTGTTAGCTACATATGGCACAGGAGCGATTATGGCAGTACCTGCCCATGATGAGCGTGATTATGAATTCGCCAAAACATTTGATCTTCCAATCAAAGAGGTTGTAGAAGGCGGAGACATTGAAAAAGAAGCCTACACAGGTGATGGAACACACATTAACTCTGATTTCTTAAATGGCTTAGGGAAAGAAGAAGCGATTGAAAAAGCCATTGCATGGCTTGAAGAACATCAGAAAGGTGAAAAGAAGGTCACGTACCGTTTAAGAGACTGGCTGTTCAGCCGTCAGCGCTACTGGGGTGAGCCGATTCCAATCATTCATTGGGAGGACGGAACATCTTCAGCTGTTTCAGAGGAGGAGCTTCCACTGATTTTGCCTAAGACGACTGAAATTAAGCCAAGCGGAACAGGTGAATCACCTTTAGCCAATATCAAAGAGTGGGTTGAAGTTGTAGATCCGGTTACAGGTAAAAAAGGCCGCCGTGAAACCAATACAATGCCACAATGGGCAGGAAGCTGCTGGTACTTCTTACGTTACATTGATCCACATAACACAGAAGAGCTTGCTTCTCCTGAAAAGCTAAAAAAATGGCTTCCAGTTGATGTGTATATTGGTGGAGCGGAACATGCCGTACTGCATCTGTTATATGCGCGCTTCTGGCATAAATTCTTGTATGATATCGGCGTTGTCCCAACAAAAGAACCTTTCATGAAGTTGTTCAACCAAGGGATGATTCTTGGTGAAAATAATGAAAAAATGAGTAAATCCAAAGGAAATGTTGTCAATCCAGATGACATCGTAGAATCTCATGGAGCGGATACATTAAGACTTTATGAAATGTTCATGGGGCCTTTAGATGCGTCAATCGCCTGGTCTGAAACAGGACTTGATGGTGCTCGTCGTTTCCTTGATCGTGTATGGCGTCTATTCACAAATGAAGATGGCTCACTTAGTGATAAAGTGACAGAGCAATCAGGCGGCGAATTAGAACGCAGCTATCATGAAACAGTGATGAAAGTGACGGATCATTATGAAGGTTTACGCTTCAATACAGGAATTTCACAGCTCATGGTGTTTATCAATGATGCGTATAAGGCTGACACATTACCGAAAGAATATGCTGAAGGCTTTGTGAAACTTCTTTCTCCAATTGCCCCTCACTTAGCGGAAGAGCTTTGGAATAAACTTGGTCATGAAGGGTCCATTTCTTATGAAGCATGGCCACAATATGACGAGTCGAAGCTTGTCGATGACGAAGTGGAAATTGTCGTACAGCTGAATGGTAAAGTAAAGGCGAAATTAACCGTTCCTGCTGATGCAACAAGAGAGCAGCTAGAAGAACTTGCGAAAAATGATGCACGAGTCAAAGAACAGCTTGAAGGGAAAACAATCCGTAAAGTGATTGCGGTTCCTGGAAAGCTTGTCAATATTGTTGCGAACTAATGATTACACCCATCGGTATCAACCGGTGGGTGTTCTTTATTTCCCGGGACATAATTTTGTCGAAAACAAGGTGATTTCCCCATCGATCTCGTATTTAAAAAGTTGATCAAGAAAATGAGGAGTGACGTCAATGGAAAAGGAAAGCAAACGTGAACAACTGCTCAACTTATTAGGAGAAATGCCAGAGCGCCATCGTGTAGAGGCGTATACGTTAAAAATTGAGGAACGTGAATCGTACTTGGTTGAAACACTCATTCTCTCTATTCATGGAGTGGAGGAAGTTCCGGCTTATTTTGTGAAGCCAAAGGATACAGTCAAAAAAAGACCTGTGGTATTGTTCCAGCACTCCCATGGTGGGAATTATACGGATGGAAAAGATGAGTTATTAAAGGGTGCTCATTATTTGCAGGCGCCTTCTTATGCGAAAGAATTTACTTCAAAAGGATATAGTGTACTGGCAATAGATCATGCAGGCTTTGGGGAAAGAAGGGGCAGAACGGAAAGTGAAATTTTCAAGGAAATGCTGTTAACAGGAAAAGTGATGTGGGGCATGATGCTGTATGAAAGCATGTGTGCGATTGATTATTTGCTGTCTCGTTCCGATGTGCTCTCAGAGAGATTAGCAGTTTTTGGGATGTCAATGGGTGGCCTTCTTTCATGGTGGACGGCTGCACTTGATGAGAGGGTCAGTGTGTGTATTGATCTTTGCGCGCAGGTTGATCATCACACATTGATTGAAACGAACAATTTAGACAGACATGGCTTTTACTACTATGTACCGAGCTTAGCCAAACATTTTACAGCAGCTGACATCCAGGAAATGATCTTTCCAAGACCTCATTTAAGCTTAGTCGGGAAACACGATCAGCTCACACCCGCTGCGGGTGTTGGGCGGATTCAGCAGACATTAAGTCAAATCTATCAAGCGGCCTCATTAAAGGAACGGTATCAGCTTGTTGGTCTTCATGCAGGTCATTTTGAAACCGCTACCATGCGGCACGAGGCGACACGTTTTTTGAAAAAGTGGCTGTAATCAATAGAAGGCTTGGACATACTACGTCAAAAGAAGGAGGAGACAGATGAAAAAAATCACCATGATTGGCGGATGTGGTATCATCGGACGTCTATTAACAAAAGAGCTCTCTTCTGAGTATGACGTGACCATCATTGATCAAACAAGATGTGCAGAAAAAGTTCTTTTAGCAGATGCGAATGATGAAGAGGAGTTGTATCAAGCCATTCCCCAAGATACAGATGCCATCATTCACCTTCTGAACATGGATATGACGCATGATGTGATGAATGCAGAGGAATTTGCAAAAATGAATGATGTTTTTTGGAGAAGCACCTATCATATGTTTCGTTCAGCGGCCCGGTTAAGCATTCCAAAAGTCATTTTTGCAAGCAGTAACCATGTGACAGATCGATATGAAAAGGATGGGCGCTCTTTATTAGGGCGAGAGATTACGACGGATGATGTACCTTCAACAAAAAATGTGTATGGCATATTAAAATTTGCCTCCGAACAGCTAGGACGTTTGTTTCATGATCAAACTGGGATATCTGTCATTAATTTGCGTATTGGAACTGTCGCAGCAGATGAGAAGGAGGAATTACACAAGAAAAAAAGAACGAAAAGAACACTGCTTTCACATGAAGATCTCTTTGGCATGACGAAGGCAGCCATTGAAACGGATATTCCGTTTGGGACATATTATGCTGTATCAGAGAATGAAGAAAAGCCTTGGTCTACTCATAAAACGAGGGAGGAGCTAGGCTACAGGCCAGATGTGAATACAACAGAAATCCTTGAAGAAGATGATCAGGCATAGGGCATAATCATGACATTAGCTCATGAACTTATTCTTTTGTTTCCTAAGCACAAAAGCACGAATGGCATGATCACCTGCGGGGTCTGTCAAGATGATTATAGACGCTTTCTTCCTTCGTTTGGTACATTTTAATCACGATATCGTCAAAGGCTGCAGCTTATTTCCAGACGAAATGATAACGCTTACAAAGAAAGGGCGTGATGAACATAGATCGTTCTATTAAAGGCCGATTGTTCAATTTATTTAATTACTCTTTTCTACTCACGTTCGCATTAATATGTGTGCTCCCGTTCATCCATGTCATTGCCGCTTCTTTTGCTACAGTAGAAGAGGTCATCTCAAAGAAGTTTATTTTGTTTCCGACGACGTTTTCTCTTGAGGCCTATCGCTATATTTTTTCTACAGATATTGTATATCGCAGCCTCATCGTTTCCATTCTTGTCACGGTCGTTGGAACAGCTGTCAGCATGTTTTTGTCCTCACTCATGGCATACGGGCTGTCTCGTCAGGAGCTAAAAGGCCGGAGAACACTCATGTTTCTCGTTGTCTTCACGATGCTGTTTAGCGGGGGAATGATCCCGACGTTTATTGTCGTGAAAACACTTGGTCTGCTTGATACTTACTGGTCACTTATTCTACCAGTAGCCATCAATGCGTTCAATTTGATCATTCTGAAAAACTTCTTTCAAAACATTCCGGCAAGCCTTGAAGAATCAGCGAAGATGGATGGCTGTAATGATTTAGGGATTTTCTTTAAAATTGTGCTGCCACTTTCTTTGCCAGCAATTGCGACGATTTCACTTTTTTATGCCGTGACGTATTGGAACACGTACATGACTGCCATCCTGTATTTAAATGATTCAGTGAAATGGCCGATTCAGGTACTCCTGAGACAAATCGTCATTGTATCAAGCGGAATGCAGGGAGATATGTCGGATATGGGATCATCTACGCCGCCGCCAGACCAAACCATTAAAATGGCTGTTATTGTTGTGGCGACCATTCCGGTGCTGCTTGTCTATCCATTTATTCAAAAGCATTTCAACAAAGGGGCATTACTCGGTTCTGTAAAGGGTTAAAAAGATGGAACAACGGAGGGATCATATGGGGAGAAAGAAATTATGGCTGATTGCGTTTGTTTTGTTATTTGCTGCAAGCGGCATTTTGTCAGCATGTTCAAGTAAGGGAGCAAGCTCATCAGATGAAAAGGTTGATTTAGACAAAAAGGTGAAGCTGACATGGATGGCCATTTTGTATCACCAGCAGCCGCCGAAAGATACGGTATTAAAAGAGATTGAGAAGCTCACAAATACAGAGCTTGATATTACATGGGTGCCTGATGCGGTGAAGGAAGACCGTTTAAATTCAGCACTTGCCGCCGGGAATCTCCCACAAATTGTGACGATTCAAGACATTAAGAATTCGTCGGCGATTAATGCGTTCAGATCAGGCATGTTCTGGGAAATCGGTCCGTACTTAAAGGATTATCCAAATTTAAGTAAGATGAACGAACTGATTAATAAAAACGCCTCTATAGACGGTAAGCTTTATGGTATTTATAGAGAGAGACCGCTTTCAAGACAAGGGATTGTCATTCGAAAGGATTGGCTTGAAAATTTAAATTTGGATACACCAAAAACGTTGGATGATCTTTATGAAGTAGCCAAGGCATTTACTGAAAAAGACCCAAATCAAAATGGAAAAGCCGATACAATTGGCTTTACAGATCGAAACGATTTGATTTATGGGGCATTTAAAACACTTGGTTCGTATGAAGGAATGCCGACAGATTGGAAAGAAGAAAACGGCAAATTCACACCAGACTTTATGACAGATGAGTATATGAATACAATGAAATACATGAAAAAGCTGCGTGACAATGGCTATATTAACAAAGATTTCCCTGTCACAAGTAAAACACAGCAGCAGGAATTGTTCTCACAAGGAAAAGCGGGCATTTATGTTGGAAATATGGTCGATGCGGTGAACCTAAGAGATGACGCTACCGATAAAAACATGGAAGTGGACATTATCAACCGAATCAAAGGCCCAGATGGCAAAGAACGTGTATGGGCATCAGGCGGTCATAATGGTATCTTCGCATTCCCTAAAACAAGCGTCAAAACAGAGGCGGAGTTAAAGCGAATTTTGGCCTTCTTTGACCGCATTGCTGAAGAAGATGTGTATGGTCTCATGACTTACGGGATTGATGGAAAGCATTATAACAAGCAAGATGGAAATACATTTGTGAGAGAAGAAAGCCAAGTGAAAAGCTGGCAGACAGATGTACAGCCGCTTGTCAGCCTTGTAGGGATTGATAAACGTTACTTGAAAAATAAAGGAGACCCAGTTCGAACAAAATACGAAGAGCTGGAAGAAGACAATAAAAAAATCATCGTCGCCAACCCTGCTGAAAGCCTGTATTCAGAAACAGCATCAGAGCGTGGAAACGAATTGAAAAAAATCATTGATGATGCCACCTATAAGTTCATTCTTGGAGATATAAACGAAGAGCAATTTAAGAAAGATATAGAGAAGTGGAAATCAAATGGTGGAAATAAAATCATCGAGGAATATGAAGCGTCCTTTAAAAAATCATAAACAAAACGCCCCGCTTAGCAAAAAAGCGGGGTGTTTTCTTTAAAAGTCAAAGTTATCTGGATCAGGACCAATTCGTTAAAGTGCCTGTTCAGAACAATAAGGAGTGAAGAAACGATGGAAAAGAAGAAATATAATATTTCTGTGGAGGCAACGCTTGAGGTCATTGGCGGGAAATGGAAGTGCGTCATTTTATGCCATTTGACACATGGGAAAAAGCGGACGAGTGAATTAAAGCGGCTCATGCCAAACATCACACAGAAAATGCTCACACAGCAGCTCAGAGAGCTTGAAAGTGACGGGGTGATTAACCGCATTGTGTATGAACAAGTGCCGCCTAAAGTGGAATATGAATTAAGTGAATACGGACAGTCACTCGAAAGAATTTTGAATGCATTATGTGATTGGGGAGCAGCCCATATTGAACGAGTGTATGGAGAGCCGCTTTCAGTGCTGGAAGACAGTATTCTCAATGAACAGTTTAAATAAATAAAGTCCCGCTTCTTGTGAGAGCGGGACTTTGCTTTATATGCCTTTTTTCTGATCGCGATATTTACCAGGTGTCGTTCCTTCCAGCTTTTTAAAGGAGCGAATGAAATTTTGCGGGTTTTTATATTTTAGCTTTTCGGAAATTTCTTTCACGGACATATCCGTTTCGACAAGCCAGTTTTTGGCGACATGATGTCTGTAGGACGAAAGATATTCACTAAAGGAGATATCCATTTCCTTTCTGAAAATACTGCTTAAATAATTTGGATTGTAATGCAGGCGTGTGGCGATTTCATCCAAGGTGAGATCTGAGTCAAATTCTTGATGAATGATATGGATGATTTTCTCTGAAATATTTTTGTACTGCGAGTCTTCACGTGCACCAAGCTGATCAATGATCGGCCGAATGATCTCATGCTTCAGCCATGCCTCTGTGTCTTCAAAGGTTTTAAATTCAAAGATCGTATCATAGAGCATTTTATTGTCTTCCACCTCAAATAATTCAATGCCAAGCAAATGCATCAGCTCGATCAAATTATTTAAAAAGCGGGCGAGGGCGATATGGTATTCGTGCGGTCCAGCATTTTTAGAAAAAATGGATTGCAGGAGCACATGTAAATAGTGATCCGCCTTGCCTTGATCGCCAGCTTTGATCGCATCAAATAAATCATGCTGTAGCTGCTTGGGAAAGTGGGTTTTAAAGGTCTTTCCTGGCTGGATATGCTCATATAAGATAATGGACTTTTTCTCTGCTTTGAGTCTATATTTTAAGGCTTCTTTCCCTTCAATATACGCATGTTTTGCCATGGTGAGCTCTTTAAACTGGCGGCTAATACCGATGCTGATTGACAAACCAAGCTCTTCCTCGATACGCTGCTGAATGATTTCAGCTAATTGGTTTAAATATTCAGTAAATTCTTCCTCTGACTTTGATTGGTTGAGGATGATCGTTGTTTGATGCTGATTGACAACGGTTGGCTGAAGGTGCTCATCTTGCGGAATAATTTGCTCGATCAGTCCATTGATCGCAAACAAGAGCAAGTCAGCATCCTTTTTTTCATACGGCGTTCCTTTCAGCGTATCAATTTGGGTCACAAGCATGGATAAATGGGACCATTCACGAGGGAAGCCTAAACTTTGGAATCGATTGTTAATCTCTTCTTCCGTCAGCTTTCCGAGCAAAAGCCGCACCATAAAGTATTGCTGTAAATGGGTCACTTGCTGCTCAATGCGTTCCTCTAAATCATTGTTTTGATCTTTCATTTGTTTAATGCTCGACTCGATTAATTCAAACTCATTTTGGAAAGGCTGCTTATGCAAAAAGGATTCATTGCGTGCAAAGGATTCGTATAATAAGCGGATCGGTTTATAAAAGTGTCTGGAACCAAACCATGAAAATAGTAATGAAAGCGCTAACAAAATAGAGCAAATAATAAAGGTAATCCATCCAATTGATTTCGTTTGCTGTTTGAGTTCTGGAATGGAGACAAAGGATAGGTACGTCCATTCGTTATAGTCTGATTTTTGAAATGTAATTTGATAGTTGAGTTCATCAATCTTCGTATCAAATTGTCCTGATCGTTCTTCAAGTGACAGCACACGCTTGACGAAATCCTGGTTTTTCAAAGATTCACCGATTTGTTCTTTGCGATTATGTAGCAGCACTTTTCCGTTTGTATCAATGACCATCATACTATCAGATTGAGAGAAGTCAGGCATGTTGTCAGCAATCGTGCAGCTTGGAATGCTGGCGACGGCGACTCCCTTTTTTTGAACACTGTTCATAGGAAGTTGTTTAATTAAGTTCACATTGTATTTGCAAAAGGACGTTTTTCCTTCTTTTGTTGCGACAAGTGGATTATTTTCTTCAAGTGCCCAGCTAGAGTGACTCGGAATATTGAGGTAAGAAGTTAACGCTTTTTCTTGGTCTCCATTCGTTAGATGATAAAGACCGGAATTGTTCATGTACCAATCCTCCATCTTACTAACAAGTGTAATATTGGAGAGGTCGGTATCGAAGGTTTGCAGGTAATTTAGTTCTTGCTGTACTTGATTATAAAGCTGGAATTGGTCTGGATGTAAAGGTTCAGCCAGTGTTTGAAGGAGAGGCGGCGAACTGACATAGTGAGTGAGAGAATGATCTACTGTCTTTAAAATATGCTCAATATTGGATTGTGTTTGTTTAATGCTGTCCAGCTTTTCATTTGAGATATTTTCAAGTGCAGTTTTTTGCGAATGCTGATAAGAGAAAATACCGACAATGATTACAGGAATTGTACTAAGCATGAAAAAAAACGTCACAAGCTTGTAATAAAATTTATATTGCCTTCTTTTCATAAAACCCCCCATTTCAAACGAAGCAACTTTTCCCCTTAATTTATTAATCCAAAAATCTGGTAGGTTTGTCAATAATCATTTTCTGAGATTAGGATCATTTTCTCATGTTTTATGTAACGTTTTGAGTAGCACCCCCTAAGGAAATATGATCTGATGATATGATTGTAGACGGATTTTTCATCCTTAAGATACAGTTAACACATGCATCAGCATGAGGGGGAGGCTTTATCAATGAAAACACAGGATGTCACTGCCAAGGGTGTGCCTGCGGCAGCTTTGAAAAAAGAAAAGAGAAAGCGCTTACTTAATCAATTACTTAGTCAAAAGTTTTTGTATTTAATGATTTTGCCGGGGTTCATCTATTTTATTGTCTTTAAATATGTACCGATGTGGGGACTGATTATTGCCTTTCAAGATTATCAGCCGTTTCTCGGCATTCTTGGGAGTGAGTGGGTTGGATTCAAACACTTTATTCGATTGTTTACAGAACCAACATTTTTCATCTTATTAAAAAATACGTTAATTCTATTCGCCATGAATGTCGTGATTTTTTTTCCAATTCCGATTTTATTAGCTCTTTTGTTAAACGAAGTGAGATTGGCATTGTTTAAGAAATTTGTTCAGACGATGATTTATATCCCTCACTTCATGTCATGGGTCATTGTTGTGTCCTTATCTTTTGTTTTGTTAACGGTAGATGGTGGGTTAATTAATGAATTGATTGCGTTCTTTGGAGGAGAGAAGATTAACTTTCTCCTTAGTCAAGAATGGTTTAGACCGATGTACATTTTACAGGTGATTTGGAGAGAAGCAGGTTGGTCGACAATCATTTATCTTGCGGCGATTACGGCGGTAGATCCACAGTTATATGAAGCAGCGAAAATGGATGGAGCCGGCAGGCTGAGACAAATGTGGCATATTACCCTTCCTGCGATTAAGAGCGTCATTGTCGTTCTGCTGATTTTAAAAATCGGTGATACATTAGAGCTTGGCTTTGAGCATGTTTATCTATTGCTGAATGCAACGAACCGGGAAGTAGCAGAGATTTTTGATACGTACGTCTATACAGCTGGTCTTAAGCAAGGACAATTCAGCTATAGTACCGCTGTTGGTTTATTTAAAGCAGCCGTTGGACTTATTTTGGTCATGATGGCGAATCGTTTAGCGAAGAAGTTTGGGGAAGAAGGTATTTACTAAAAAGGGAGATGAAGATCAATGACAGTATCGACTGAACAGCTATCACCGCTTGAGCAAGCAGAGAAATTAGCACAGACAATAATGAAAGCGTATACACCGATTGAACTTCCGCCAGCGGGAAGATGGCACTATCACCAAGGGGTGTTCCTTTGCGGTGTGATGAAGCTTTACGAAGTAACCGGGAACGAGGCGTATGTCGATTATGTGAAAAACTATGCGGACGCACTCATTGATGATCATGGAAATCTGTTATTTCGCAGAGATGAACTTGATGCGATCCAAGCAGGGCTCATTTTATTTCCGTTAATTGAAAGAACAGGAGAGCAGCGGTATGTGCGGGCAGCAGAAAAGCTGCGCGGTCTTTATCACACGCTCAATCGCACGTCTGAGGGCGGATTTTGGCATAAAGACCATTATGCCTATCAAATGTGGCTTGATGGTCTCTATATGGGTGGTCCTTTTGCTTTAAAGTATGCTCAGTTGAAAGGAGAGGAGGAGCTTGTGGAGATGGTCATCCACCAGGAGCACCTCATGAGAAAGCATACAAAAGATGAAAAAACCGGCCTTTACTATCACGCATGGGATGAACGGAAAGTGATGCCATGGGCAGATGAAAAAACCGGCTGTTCCCCGGAATTTTGGGCAAGATCCTTTGGCTGGTATGTCCTTGCATTAGCCGATATGATCGAGGATCTGCCAGAGGGACATGAAGGGCGAAAGGTGTGGAAGGATACACTGACAGATATGCTGGAAAGTGTGGCTAAGTATCAGGATGATGAGACTGGTCTCTGGTATCAAATCATTGATAAAGGCAACCAGAGCGACAATTGGCTTGAAAGCTCAGGGTCTTGTCTATTTATGTATGCAATGGCTAAAGCGATGAATGAGGGATATGTCAGTCTTCGATATGTTGATCACGTTGTCAAAGCGTATCAAGGCTTGATTCAGTATAAGACGGCGGAAAAAGAGAACGGTGATTTTGTTGTAAACGATATCTGCATTGGAACATCTGCGGGATTCTATGATTATTACGTTGGAAGAGAGCGGAGTACAAATGATTTGCATGGAGCAGGCGCTTTTATTATGGCGTTAACTGAGCTAGAAAAGCTGTCTGTGTTTCAAAAGGCATGAGGCGGCGTCAAAGGGCTGCTGCATGGCTTTTGAGTTTCATCGCTGCCTTTTGTTTGTCAGCCTGTCAGGGGAAAACAGAAGGGATCGATGTCCTGATTTTTTCTGACATGTCAAAGGGAATGAAAGATCAATTAGTGAAAAAGGCTTTTCAGCCGAATCAGGAGACATATGACGTTCACATCTTCCCGGCAATTCCTGAGAAGCTTCTTGTTGAAATTACCGCAAAAGAGGGGGACGTGATGCTTGTCCCAGAAGAAATGTTTAGAACGTATGATGATCCTGAAAGCTTTCAGCTGCTCGAAGAGATGGGGATAGATGGTGAAGGGGCGGGACCGTACACGGTTGAAGATCCAAAGACGGGGCATACAATCGATTATGCGGTCCAAATCAATAAAGGAACGAAGCAGCTAAATGGCTATACCTTTCGATTACATCGAGATATGGTCGCCTTCATTCCTATATATGCGGAGAAATCAGAAGAGGCGCTGTCTCTTATGAAACAGCTTCGTGAAAATCGTTAGTCAAAGGGGTGGGGAATGTGAAAAGGGTCGTCGTTTGCGGGCTTAGTCACCGTGCTTTCAATATGTTTATCAAACCGCTCACCGAGGATTTCAATGAGCACTATAGAATTACAGGGCTCTTAGATGTAGATGTGAAGCGGTATACACTTTGTCAGGAACGTTTTCCAGCACTAAGGGGTGTCTCATTTTTTCATGAGGATGCCTTTGATGAGATGGTGAAGGAAGCACAGCCAGATATCGTTATTGTAGCGGGACGGGATGATACGCATGTCACGTATATTATGCAGGCACTTGACCATGATCTCGATGTCATCACTGAAAAGCCAATGGTCACAACAGCAAAAGATGCCAAAAAAGTGATGGATAAAGAGGCAGAGAGCAAAGGGAAGGTCATAGTCACCTTTAATTATCGCTACAATCCATTTCATCGGAAGATAAAAGAGCTTATTTTAGACGGAAAGATTGGAAGGGTCACATCTGTTGAGTTGAGCTGGCTCATTGATACGTATCACGGAGCGAGTTATTTCAAAAGGTGGAACCGCGCGCGTCAATTTTCTGGCGGACTTTCTATTCATAAATCAACCCATCATTTTGATTTGGTCAACTGGTGGATTGATCAAAAGCCGAAGCAAGTCTTTGCCTATGGCGCCCTGAACTATTATGGGGATGAAAGTCCTTGGAATCCTATGCAGAGTGAAGAAAATAGATATTGCGGAACATGCCATGTGAAAGATGCATGTCATTATGAAGCAAGGTGGAATCCGCGGTTAGAGCGTTCGAAGGTGGAGGACGACCATATTGAATCAGGTCAGGAGCAGTCAGAGCTGTACTCAAATTACCGCCCTGATGCCTGTATTTTTGATCAGGAAATTGATATTGAGGATACATATGTGGCGTCAGTCGCTTATGACCAAGGGGCTCTGTTAAGCTATTCGATTCAATTCTCAGCACCATATGAAGGCTACCGGCTTGCGATTAACGGGACAAAGGGACGTATTGAAACAAATGAGTTTCATGTGCCATCGAGAATTCCTTTTCAATTTCCGGAACAGACGATTTTCTACTACCCGATGTTTGGTGGAAAAGAGACAATTGAAGTCGTGAAACAGTCAGGTGGACATGGCGGAGGAGATCCGCTGTTATTAGCAGATTTATTTTTAGGAAAAGACCCGCTCATTCCTTATGACATTTCGGCAGGAGCAGAGGCGGGTGCTTATTCGATTGCACTTGGAGAAGGCATGTGGCGCTCAGTAGCAGAAAAACGCCCAATTGAAATAGAAGAATTGTTTCAAAAAGAGACGGTGTAACGAGAAAGAGAGGAGGGAACAGAGATGGATCATGATGGATCAATGAGCAGAATGCTGCGGATGTGTGAGTGGGTAATGAGACTCGCCTATACGAATTTGCTATGGCTTTTGTTCACCTTATTAGGGCTTGGAATCTTTGGCTTTATGCCTGCAACAACAGCGTTATTTTCAGTGATGAGAAAGTGGATACAAGGGCACGATCAAGTCAAGGTATTCCGCACTTTTTGGAAGGTATACCGCGAAGAATTTGTACGCTCTAATGTCATTGGAGCGGTGCTAGTCATCATTGGGACAATTATTTATGTGGACCTTGCTTATATTTATCCAACGAGCTGGTTATTACATGTACTTCGTTTTGCAATCTATATCTTTGGTTTTCTGTTTATTGTCAGCCTGTTTTATATTTTTCCGCTGCTGGCTCATTATGATTGGAAAAAACGATTTTATTTAAAGTTTTCCCTTCTACTCGGTATCTCGTATTTACAATATACGCTCTCTATGCTCGTTTTCTCGGCGGTTCTCTTTATCCTATTTGCTTATTTGCCGGGCATCGTGCCGTTTTTTAGCATCAGTATTCTTGCATATGGACACATGTGGCTAGCCTATCAAGTATTTAAAAAGATAGAGTTTGAAAGTGAGCAGCAGGCAGTAGATGTGAAGAAGCGATTGCCGTCTTTCCTGCAATCAAAGCGGGTGAATACGCAGTGATGTGAATGATTTGTTATAATGGTGTCACTGTGAATAAAAGGAGAGATGAGCATCGTGGCAGTAAAAGAAATTTCAATAGAAGAATTACAGCAAAAGCTAGAGCAAGAAGAAGCCATTCAGCTAATTGATGTGCGTGAGGATGAAGAGGTAGCAGAAGGTATGATTCCAGAAGCAGTCCACATTCGCATGGGCGATATCCCAGAGAAACTGGATGCGTTCGATAAATCGCAAGAGTATTACATTATTTGCCGTTCGGGAAAACGCAGTGAGAATGTCTGCTATTTCTTAGAAGACCAAGGCTATCAAGCAACCAATGTCGTTGGTGGCATGCTTGCATGGACAGGAGAAACAAAACCGAAGCTGTAAAATGAAGTCCTTTCATCGACGAGATGGAAGGCTTTTTTTGTTCATATGCCCGCCCTTATATGCATAGAGATAGAGTAGCAAGAGAAGGGAGAGTGGCATATGTGCTGAAGGTAGCTGTATTTGATGAAGAACACGAGAAAGATTTACAAAGCGAAATCAATCTCTTTTTAAGAGGAATGGACGACGACCAAATTATTGACATCAAATACAATGTAGCGGTGATCTGTGAGCAAGGGGGAGAACAGCTCTACTGTTTTTCTGCGCTCATTTTATATAAAAAATAGACGGCATCCAAAAAGGACCTATTTGGAAGGTCCTTTTCGTTTAACTAGCGTCAATATGCAGCCGATGCTTCTTACAGTGAACACATTGAAAGAGGTAGCCTTGTAAGTCTCCTCCGTTAACGAGCCATTGTTTAAGGTTCCCTTTTGTGACATTTCCGCCGCTGCTAAAAATTCTCGAATGGTTCGTCCGCGTGATACACGTGCAATGAAAATGCCAACAAATGGAGACCAAGAGATCCACCATGCCCAATAGAAGATGGTCCATCCATTAATCCATTTACAGACCAAATTCAGGCTATTCTCCCGGTTTTCCGAGCGTTATTTTTCCGATAGGGCTAAAGATAAAGAATAGACAAAAGCCGACAAGCAGTGATACCACTAATAAATAATACCAGCCAAAGTCATTTGTAATATATGTTTGAATTTGATCTGTCACATTTTGCAATGTTTCTGGAGAAAAGGCTCCCCATAGAACAGCAACAAATGTGATAGCAATCACAATCCAAAATACACTTGATACGTTTTTCACATCATCTCACTCTCCTGTTGTTCTACACGTTTAAGCAGAGGATTTTATTTTAATTCCCCTCTCTCCACTATTTTCAAACAAAAAGGAGGCGAGTTTCTCACTCGACCTCCTTTTTACGTTCACATGTTTCCTTCCGTTTAACGATCATTGATATGTGATGACGATTTTTCCTCAATTCGTTTACGAAGACGGTAGACATATTCTTTTAAGCAAACAGCGAAAATGGTAAACGCCAAAACAATCGCGAATTTTAACGGGGAAATCGACAGCTTCATGATGACAGCCGCTGTCAAGCTAATGACGACTGCAATGACAATTGGAAGTGCGCGTCTAATCATTGAAATCTCTCCTTTACTTCTAGTGCCGCATTCATACCAGCCAGCCTGCCTGTCACAAGTGCTGACGTAATATTGTAGCCGCCTGTGTAACCGTGAATATCTAAAATCTCTCCGCAGAAATAAAGACCACGCATTTTTTTAGATGCCATTTTCTTCGGTTCAATCTCTTTGACAGAAACGCCGCCACCTGTGACAAATGCTTTATCCAGAGATAACGTTCCATTCGCATGAACGATGAAATGTTTGCAATCATGGGCAAACGCACGCAGTTTATCTTTGGCGAGGCCAGAGAACGTATCTTGCGGATCAATGCCATTCCGCTCTAAAAGGAATAATAAGTAGCGTTCTTGCATCCAAGACTTTAGTACATTTTTAATGGCTTTTTTTGGTTCATCTTTTAAATCGCGATGAAGCTTTTGGAACAGCTCCTCGTCATTGAGCTTCGGATATAAGTCAATTTGCAGACGGACGGTCGGCTGTTTTTTCAGCTCCTTTACAACAAATCCGCTGCATCTGAGAACTGCTGGGCCTGATAACCCGAAGTGCGTAAAGATCATATCCATGACATGGGTGACAACAGGTTTTCCTTTTTTATTTAATACACTCACCGCCACACTTCGCAACGAAAGACCTTGAAGCACTTTCTCCTTAATAAAACGTTCATCTGATGTAACGGGTACTTCTGTTGGAAAGAGCTCTGTAATGGTATGACCAGCGGCTTGTGCCCATGCATAGCCATCGCCGGTAGAGCCTGTATGCGGCACACTTTTTCCTCCTACGGCAATGACAACGGCGTCACTTGAAATTTTTTCATCATTATTTGTAACAATTCCCGCCGCTTGTCCGTCTTGATACAGAACTGTTTTAATCTTTTCATTCGTTCGAATGGTGACATTGAGCGCACGGAGCCTGTCTAATAGGGCATCCACAACAGATTGTGCCTTGTTTGAGACAGGGAACATACGTCCATGGTCTTCTTCTTTTAGTTCAATACCTAGCTGTTCAAAGAATGAAATGATATCTTCGTTATTGAACTCAGAAAATGCACTATATAGAAAACGGCCGTTTCCGGGGATATGCTTGATGATTTCTTCTACTGGAAGACGATTGGTCACATTGCAGCGTCCGCCGCCAGAAATGGCCAGCTTTCTGCCAAGTTTGTTTCCTTTGTCAATTAACAGAACAGTTGCACCGTGCTCTGCTGATGCAATCGCGGCCATCAGTCCAGAAGGTCCGCCGCCAATGACAATGACATCATAATGTTTCATGTTACATTCCTCTTTCTACTTTCAGTCATTTCTCTATTATAACGAAGATCAGGGAAGGCTGAAATATGAATTGATTGGTTTTGTGACTTCTGTATTGGAATTGTTACCTGTGCGATGAAATGATGTGGTAAAATAGTTAAGTTGAATATTCATTAGAAAAATGGTGGTTAAGCGCATGTCTAATAAACTGCTTCGTGGTACGTTGGTTTTAACGATTGGGACTTATCTCTCTCGTATTCTCGGTATGATTTACTTAATTCCATTTAGCGCAATGGTCGGAGCGACTGGTGGTGCGCTATTCCAATATGGATACAATCAGTATACGATCTTTTTAAGTATTGCTACACTTGGTTTTCCAACAGCGGTATCGAAATTTGTCTCCAAATATAATGCAATCGGCGATTATGAGACAACAAGAAAAATGTTCAGGGCGGGTATGTCGGTCATGCTTGTCACCGGTATTATCGCCTTTTCTATTTTATATTTGACCGCCCCGATTTTTGCCAAAATTCAGCTTGGCGGATCGAATGAAACAGGCGGTTTGACGGTCGATCAAGTGGTCTATGTGATTCGAATGGTCAGTTTAGGTCTTTTGGTTGTACCAATTATGAGTCTTGTGCGGGGGTTCTTCCAAGGGCACTCGATGATGGGACCGACAGCTGTTTCCCAAGTCATCGAACAACTTGTCAGAATCATCTTCCTATTAACAGCGACGTTTATTATTTTAAAGGTGCTTGACGGCGGGCTTGTCATTGCGGTCGGTTATGCCACATTTGCGGCACTCATCGGTGCGTTTGGCGGACTATTTACGCTGTATGTATATTGGCTGAAGCGGAAGGATCGGCTTTTGGCTATGCAGCCGAATACAGGCGCTTATTCTAATTTATCTTATAAGCAAATGTTTACAGAGCTGTTCAGCTATGCAGCACCATATGTGTTTGTTGGACTTGCGATTCCAATCTATTCTTATATTGATACAAATACAATTAACAGAGCCATGATTGCATCAGGGCATCAGGACATTAGTACAGCGGTTCTGTCTATTGTGACGCTTTATTTACCAAAGCTCGTCATGATCCCTGTGTCACTTGCAACCGCATTTGGCTTAACACTGATTCCGACGATTACCGAATCCTTTACCTCACGTAATTACAAGCTGCTGAATCGGCAAATTGATCAAACGATGCAGGTGATTTTATTCTTCGTTCTGCCTGCGTCATTTGGAATCTCGGCATTGGCTGGACCGGTTTATTGGTTTTTCTATCCGTCTGTGCATCCTGAGATTGGGATTTCTATTTTGTTCTGGTATGCACCAGTTGCGTTATTGTTTTCTTTATTCACGATTAACGCAGCAATTTTGCAGGGGATTAACAAACAAAAATTTGCGATTGTCAGTCTTATGTTAGGGATTATCATTAAAACGGTTCTGAATATCCCGCTGATTAGCTGGCTGCAAGGAAACGGTTCTGTGCTCGCAACTGCACTAGGCTACAGTGCATCGATCTTGTATATGTTCATCATGATCAAGCGCCATGCAGGCTATTCGTTCCGCAGGATTTTTAAACGTTTTATTCTCATTAGTATTTTAACGGCGATCATGGCTGTAGTGGCTTATGTGACGAGTCAGCTTGTGAGTCAAGTGATCTCTTATGAAGGCGGAATTGTACAAGCTGGTATTGTCATTTTGATTTCAATGATCACTGGCGGTGGTGTGTACATGTTCCTATCTTACAAAGTTGGATTATTAGAGCGTGTACTTGGCAGACGTATGCCGTCATTTTTAAAACAAAAGAGTTAAGAAGAGGTGGATCATCATGAGGCTGGATAAATTGCTTGCCAATAGCGGCTTTGGTTCAAGAAAAGATGTGAAGAAGCTGGTCAAGGCAAGGGCTGTCACAGTGAATGGAGAAGTGGCGAAGCAGGTGAAAGATCATGTCGATCCATCAAATGATGAAGTGCTCGTGCACGGAGAGCGTGTAGAGTATAAAGAATTCATTTATTTAATGATGAACAAGCCGGATGGCGTCATTTCAGCAACAGAGGATCTGCGAGATGAGACGGTTGTCGATCTACTGGAGCCGGAGGATATCGCAAGGGAGCCGTTCCCTGTGGGGAGACTGGATAAGGACACAGTTGGTCTTCTCCTCCTGACAAATGATGGACAGCTCGCACATCAATTACTTTCTCCAAAAAAGCATGTCCCGAAAACGTATGAAGTTCATCTGAAATATCCGCTCGGAGATCAAGACATGAAACGTCTTGAAGAGGGGGTTGTGATTTTAGACGACTACCAAACGAAGCCGGCAAAGGTTGAAGTGGATGCGAATCAAGAGGCGGATACACGAATTCGTTTAACGATTACTGAAGGGAAATACCATCAAGTGAAGCTGATGGCACAAGCCGTGGGCAATGAAGTGATATTTCTAAAACGACTGTCAATGGGCCCTGTCTCATTAGACGAGGAGTTAGCACCCGGGGAGTACCGTGAATTGACAGACGAGGAGTTAGACAGCTTAATCCATCGTGATTAAAATAGAGCAAAAGAAAAGAACCGACATCTCGCCGGTTCTTTTTGTTATATGGACAATTCATTATTCGCCTAAGATGATATTTTTACTTTTTTTCTCGTTGTTTCCCATTTGCCTCGGCTTGGACTATGAACAAGATCGTTATAGGCAAGCACGTTTAAGTCTCTTTGAATGGTTCTAGGTGTGATCCCGAATTCATCAACCAGCTCTTGTGTCGTCACAAGACCTTTCTCTTGAATGAACATATAGACTGATTTTATTCGAGTCATCATACGGTTTGTTGAAGGTTTCAAAAAACCACTCCCTATCAATAAGATCGGATGGACTTGACTAACCACAACTTACTACACTAAAACTGCGAAATAAGGACATGCAACAATGGTAAATGTTCGTGTTTCTTAATGTTTTATTCTATTATACACGTTATTATGCATCTAGTTCCACCAAAAAGTCAACTTTACGTGTTTTTAAACTTGTCTTCATGAATGGACATGTGTTATATATCATGAATTGAATTCGGTTACAACCCAATAAACACAAGGGGTAAGAAGTGAATTGTCACCTGAGAAAAGAATAAAAATAAACATTGAAAATTTACAAAATAAAAAAATCAATCAAATGAAAAAAGGGACATTCAAACGGGGAATGTCCCTTTTTTCAATTTATCCTTCTAAGAAAAAGAGCTGTATGAAAAATAAGATGGCAAAAATGAGAACAAGAATATGCACTTCTTTCCATTTCCCTTTTGCCAATTTCACTAGTGGATATGAAATAAATCCAAGTGAAATTCCAGTAGAAATACTAGATGTCAGCGGCATGGAAAGGATCACAAGAAAAGCAGGAAATGCTTCGTCAAGCTCGTTCCAGCGAATGCGTGACACTGAGTTCATCATCAAGCAGCCGACAATAATTAAAACAGGTGATGTGATGGATGGTAAGGAAGAAATGGCTTGAACGAGTGGGCCAAAAAACAATGCGACAATAAACAAAGCAGCAACCGTTAAAGAGGTCAGTCCAGTTCTTCCGCCAGCAGCAACCCCTGATGATGATTCAATATAAGCTGTGGTTGGGCTTGTTCCAAACATAGAACCAATCGTCGTCGCAGCAGAGTCAGCAAGCAAGGCTCTGCGGACCTTTGGCAGCTGGCCATTTTTCATTAATCCTGCTTGTTCCGCAACTCCGATCATCGTTCCTGTTGTATCAAAAATCGTCACAAGTAAGAATGAGAATACGACGGCATACAAATGATGTGTGAATACATCACCAAACGCAGCGAATGGATTTGTAATTAGCATCCCTTCAGGCAATGCAGGAATGTCTACCGGCACTTTAGGCAAGTGAAGCTGACCAGTTGCAAGTGCAATTAAAGTGGTCGCTAACATGCCGATAAACAGCGCTCCATTGACTTGAAGAACCATTAAAATAACCGAAATCATTAAGCCAACGAGTGTCAAAATCACAACTGGTGAGCTTAAATGACCGAGTTTCACAAGATTTTGCGGATCAGCGGCAATGATGCCAGACTGTCTTAGACCAATGAATGCAATGAAAAGGCCGATTCCTGCTGTAATGCCGTACTTTAAATTATCTGGAATGGCTTCAATCAGTTGTTTTCTAAGGGATGTTAACGATAAAATAATAAAGAGTATACCAGCAACAAATACCGCACTGAACGCTGTTTGATAGCTGAGACCGCCGCCGCCGACAACAGTGACGGTGAAATAGACATTCAGCCCCATACCCGGTGCAATGGCAATCGGATAGTTGGCAAAGAGTGCCATCCAGAGCGTGCCGACAACAGCAGCGATAATTGTTGCAGTAAAGACTTGGTCAAAAGGAATGCCTGTATCTGAAAGAATTCCTGG
Organism: Bacillus xiamenensis; assembly: GCF_000300535.1. Taxonomy (GTDB): domain Bacteria; phylum Bacillota; class Bacilli; order Bacillales; family Bacillaceae; genus Bacillus; species Bacillus xiamenensis. The sequence continues at coordinate 57,033 of NZ_AMSH01000008.1, read as the reverse complement.
ATTGACGGCAACAATATATACCATAGTAAAGAATGTCGTCATACCCGCGAGCAATTCTTTCTTTATGTTGGTTTGATTTTCTTTTAAGTGAAACATAAAATCCTCCATTTACGAACATTATTACAAAACACTTAATATAATATTCGTTTTAAGGGTGGATTGCAACCTTTTTTCAAGGAGGAATGGAAAATGAATTGGGAAGCTGAAGTCATACGAAAGAAGGAAGACTTGATAAAGGACACACAATCTTTTTTACAAATTGAAAGTGTTCTTGATGAAGAAGGTGGAACAGAAGGGAAGCCATTTGGAGAAAAAGTAGATCAGGCCCTTCAGTATATGCTGAAAAAAGGGCAAGACGAAGGCTTTACAGTGAAAAATGTTGATGGCTATGCCGGTCATATTGAATATGGAGAAGGCGAAGACATCGTCGGTGTGTTATGTCATGTGGATGTCGTGCCTGCTGGTGAAGGCTGGACAACCCCGCCATTTTCAGCCGACATAAGAGAAAATAAACTATTTGCAAGAGGGGCCATTGATGATAAAGGGCCAACCATGGCGGCTTTTTACGCACTGAAGATATTAAAAGACGCAGGGCTGAAGCTGTCTAAAAAAATTCGAATGATCATCGGAACAGATGAAGAAAGCGATTGGCGCTGTGTGGATCACTATTTCAAGCATGAGGCAATGCCGCAAATTGGCTTTGCGCCAGATGCAGATTTCCCCATCATTCATGCTGAAAAAGGGATCATTGATGCCATCGTCTCCTTTACATACGAACAATCAGAAGAAAATAAGCGTTATACCCTCAAGCAATTCACATCAGGCATGAGACTCAATATGGTGCCAGATGAAGCCAAAGCGATTGTGGCAGCAACAAACGAACACGATGCTGAAGCATTGAAAACAGCTTTTGAAGCCTATCTCGCAGAAAATCAATTAACCGGTGAGGTAAAGATGACAGCGGATGGACTGACCTTCACATTAAAAGGTGTATCGGTTCATGCAATGGAGCCGGCGCATGGTACAAATGCGGGCATTCATATGGCAAATTTCTTATGTGAGCATGAATTAGATGAACAAGGGCTTGCTTTTACATCACAAATAAATGCGTTATTTGATCAAGACACACGAGGACAAAAGCTGGGCATTGCTTGTAAGGATGACATTAGCGGCGACTTGACCTTGAATGTGGGGACGATCCGCTATACGCAAAACGAGGAAGCAAAGCTTGGGCTAAATGTCCGGTATCCAGTGACAGCGGACGGGAAGGAAGTCAGAAAAGGAATGGAACGTATCAAAGGAGCAGTCATTGAGAAATTTGACGACAGCCCTCCGCATCACGTCTCAAAAGATCATCCACTTGTGAAAACATTGCAGCGGGTATATGAAGAACAAACTGGAGATCCTGCGACCCTCATTGCGATTGGGGGAGGAACGTATGCGAGGTCATTAGAGGCAGGAGTTGCCTTTGGCCCGCTATTCCCAGGAAGACCAGATTGTGCACACCAAAAAGATGAATATATCGAAATTGATGACTTACTAAGAGCAACAGCTCTATATGCACAAGCCATGTATGAATTGGCAAAATAGAAAAAGGAAAGAGAAGAGGGGATTTCGCAGTGAAAAAAATGTTCTTATGCTCTTCGTTTAAAGATACCTATTCTCTCTTGTCTGACTTTGCGGGTGAATCATTAAAAGGAAAAAGCGTGACATTCATTCCAACAGCCAGTGAGGTGGAGGAGGTCACGCACTATGTGGAGGCAGCAAAAGAGGCCTTTCATCAATTAGACATGCACATAGAGACTGTGCAGATGGCTGAGCATACGGCTGAAGAAATGACACGTATGATCGAAAAAAATGATGTCATCTATGTGTCGGGCGGCAATAGCTTTTATTTGTTACAGGAATTAAGAAAGCATGGACTTGATCACGTGTTGAAGGAAGAAATGAGCAAAGGCAAGCTGTACATCGGAGAATCCGCAGGGAGTATCATCATGGCGCCAAACATTGAATATATATCACTGATGGATGATCAGGAGAAAGCGCCAGAATTACTTTCGTTTGAAGGATTCAATGACATGAGCAGCTATCCTGTTCCGCACATGCATCATGCCTATTTAGGTGAAGCCGCACAGCAAATCATTAAGAAATATCAAGAAACGCTCTCTTTGTTCCCGCTGACAGATGAACAGGTTTTACTCATTACAGGGGAGCAGGCTGAGGTGAAGTCGGTTTGATAGGGTTCACTCAATGTGAAATAAAGAAAAAGGAACAGGGGCTCATCCCCCTGTTCCTTTTTTAATCCTAATCCTGAAAAACATCACTTGATAAATAGCGTTCACCCGTATCTGCTGTCATACAGACGACCATGTGATCCTTTGGGAGCTGTTTGGCTGTTTCAATGGCTGCATAGCACGCCGCCCCAGACGATGGACCGACTAAAATGCCTTCAAGGCGGGCAAGCTGCCGCGTGATGTGATACGCATCTTCATCGCTTACTTGCACAATGTCATCATAGACCTGTTCGTTTAAAATATTTGGGATAAATCCTGGACTTGTGCCAACGAGCTTATGCTTGCCAGGTTTCCCGCCTGATAAAACAGGCGATCCCTTCGGCTCTGCCACACGTATGGTCAATTCAGGAAATGCTTTCTTTAATTCCTCTCCAGTGCCTGTAATGGTACCGCCAGTTCCAGCAGTTGCGACAAAAGCGCCTAGCGGTTGACCGAGCTGTTTCACCGCATCCATTATTTCTAGAGCGGTCGTCCTTCTGTGAGCATCAGGGTTCGCTCCGTTGTCAAATTGCATGGGAATAAAGCTGTGAGGAATTTGAGCAGCTAGTTCCTCTGCCTTCTGAATACAGCCCGGCATTTTTTCCTCCCCTGGGGTTAAGACGACCTGTGCACCATATGCCTTTAAAATATTGATTCTTTCCTGTGTCATCGTATCAGGCATAACAAGAATGGCTTTGTAGCCTCTTGCAGCAGCGTTCATCGCTAAACCAATTCCTGTATTCCCGCTTGTTGGTTCAATAATTGTAGCCCCTTTTGTGAGCTTCCCTTGCTTCTCTGCCTCAACGATCATATTGTAAGCAGCACGATCTTTTACACTTCCACTCGGATTAAATGATTCCAGCTTTAAATAAACAGCCGCCGCATTGTCTGGCTGAAGCCGCTGTAATTTTACAAGCGGAGTGTCGCCGATCAGCTCAGCGATATTGTGTGCAACCTTCATTATATGACACCCTTTCTTCTCATTACGCATTACTTTAGTTATACTATCATCAATGGGGATTCGTAAAGTTTGTTAAAAAAGGACAGGTGATGATATGGCAGAAAGCCGTCATTATTTTATCGGGATTCAAATCCCTGAACAACTTGCGCATCAAATAAAAGCGGATATAGACAAGAGGAGCGAACTGTCTTTTCAAAAATGGACAGCACCCATTGATTATCATGTCACCCTTGTGTTTTTAGGCGCAATTCCAGAGGACCGTTTAAACAAGATATCTGAGCTGCTTGAACAGCTGTCTCATGAGATGTCTGCTTTCCCGCTGAAGCTGAATGAGATAGGGGTATTTGGTCAAATTGAGCGACCGAGAGTCTTTTTTGCAAAGCCTAGTGAAAGTAAACCTTTGATGGATGTAAGAGAAAAGGTGAAAGAAGCCGTATTGTCAGCAGATCACCCTGTAGAAAAAAGACCATTTCATCCGCATATGACGATTGCGCGAAAATGGAATGCGGATCAGCCCTATATAGAACAAGCGCCCTTACGTAAAGAGCCATATTCGATGGAGGTTTCTAGTATCGCTTTATTTGAAATTCGTCTCAAAGAAACCCCGCGTTATCACGTAATTAAACAATTTACCCTACATAAATGATTCTAGAAGTTGGAGTGATCAGCAGATGGCGCAAATCATTAAAATCCAAGATTATATATCACGATATGAACAAGACCCGCATCATTACATCAATCAGTTTATTCGATTGAAAAAGCAAAGATGGGACGAGTTAAAAAGAGCTTCAAAAGAAGAGGCGCAGCAGCAAGTTGACCAGTTCCTTAAACAAGCACCTGAACAAGAGGAAGAAAAGAGAAAGAAATTCTCCTTAAAGAGAAAGCAAAAAGAAGCCGATATGAAAAAGGAACAGGACCTGAGTCTCTTTAACGAGCCGACAGATATAGAGCAAGGTGTCTTTACAAACGTTCCGACCGATGAAACGAAGCTGATTCACTTTTTTAAGGATCATCTTTACGATGTACAATTAAAGTGGGCCAGCTCGACGATCTCTCACATTTCAACTGTCTCCCATCACATTCGATATGATGAAAAACTGCGAATGCTTGCAAGGCAGCTGCCCGATTCTTATTTTGTCATGTACAAGCCGGTGCTGCTCATTCAAAAAGCAGAGATGGAATTATGTCCAGTGATCATTACGCCGCTTGAAGTGATCTGTTTATCTTTTCTAGAGGCAGAGCCAGACAGCGTATATATCGGATCGAAGGAACGTTTTTGGGAAAAGCGCGCGACTGGAAAAGCTGTTCAGTCCGTCTTGAACCCTTGCGCAAGCCTTCTTCGTTCTGGAACCGTCGTGTCAAAAATTTTACAGCAAAGCGGTGTAGAGCTTCCTGTGAAAAAAATCCTCATCAGCCGTACCTCTTATATTGACTTACCTGAAGTTCCATATGGGATGGAGGTTGTCGATAAGAAGAAGGCTGAGGAATGGTTTGACAAGCAGCGGAAAAACACGGCGCCGACAAAACACCAGCAATTTAAGGCGACAAAGGCATTGCTCGCCTATGGTGAATCAGACAGCAAAAGAAGGCAGGAATGGCTCGATTAAAGGCAGATGAAGGTCACCAAAAACGAGACCTGAGTGGAGCTAATATATGAATGAATGGTACTTTATCGTCAATCCAGAAGCAGGACATGGAAAAGGACTCCGCACATGGAGGAGCATAGAGAAAGAATTACAAAAGATGGAGATCTCATACCGATCGTTTCTCACCCAGCATGAAGGACATGCTGAAGTTTTGGCAAGACAGATCAGCGCCATGCAAGACGATAGATTGAAACGTCTAATCGTTATTGGCGGTGACGGCACCATTCATGAAGTGCTGAATGGCTTAAAAGAAATCGAACATGTGCAGCTGAGCTTTGTCCCGGCGGGTCATTGGAATGACGCTGCGAAGGGGCTTGGTATCCAGCGTCACGATGTGATCAAAGAAGTGAGAAAGCAAAAGAGAATGCTCACAAAAACATTTGCTCTCGGTTCCTTTCAAGAGCATGCAGAAAGTCCGCAATCCGTTCTTTTTCTCAATCATATTGGTGTTGGGTTTGACGCGCATGTTTTGAGGAAAACGGTGCATTTCAGAGGGAGAAAGTGGCTGAAGCGGCTCAAGCTGGGGTTTATCATGTACCCGCTGTCATTCCTTCATTCTTTATGGTCATTCAAACCGTTTGACCTTGCTCTTTTTATTGAAAATGAGAGAAAGGTTTTTCACCAAGTGTGGTTTGTGATGGTCTGCAATCATCCGTATTATGGCGGAGGGCTGGAAGCAGCGCCAGAAGCGAGCGCAAGGCAGCCCGGCTTTCAAACAATTGTTGTGACGGATTTGAATCCATTCAAGGTCCTCTTGTTTTTAAGTGCAATGGTTTTTCGAAAGCACCTTGGAATGGAGGGAGTCACCCTTTTTCAGCATGAGGAAGCCTATTTGGAGGCAGATGAAAAAATCTTATTTCATGCAGATGGAGAAGTGATAGGCGCAACGCCTGTTTTTGTCAAGACGAGTGAACACTCCTTAAAATTACGTGCTTAAACTACTGCCGCTGTATGCGCAGGCAAATAGACCATGAAAAAAGCCTTCTTTTTCATCAGGTTCTTGTCCTGATTTTTTAGTTTTGCTTGACGAGTATAAGAAGGTAGCGATAAAATCTATAGGGACGGCTATTGTTTAGCATCTCATTCTCAATAGCTGTCCTTTTTGTTTTTATGATCATATAAATAAAAAAAAACAGCCAATTGATCTCAATCGGCTGAATTTTGTCGACTAAAAAAGCACGATTTAAAATATTTTAAGAAATGATGGGTTGAAAATTGATATGAACTGGTTGGGACAAATATTAGGTAGCGAATGGCACATCTCTCCTGCTGGAGGCGCTACGGGAGATGCGTACTTCGCAACACACAATGACCAAAAGCTATTTTTAAAACGCAATACGTCACCGTTTCTTGCGGTTTTGTCAGCTGAAGGCATTGTGCCGAAGCTTGTCTGGACAAAACGGATGGAAAATGGGGATGTGATCACTGCGCAGCACTGGCTGAGCGGCCGAGAGCTGAAGCCAAAGGACATGAATGACCGTCCTGTTGCGGAGCAGCTTAGAAAAATTCATACATCGAAAGAGCTGCTTGATATGCTGAAACGATTAGAAAAGCACTCGCTTGACCCTGAATCCATTCTGATGCATCTCAAGCAGTCCATCTTAAAAGAGCAGATTGAATCACATGATATCGCGCGTGCTATCCAGTATTTAGAGCAGCATGTGGAGGCAGTCCAATTCGAGGACAAGGTCGTATGTCATTGTGACCTCAATCATAATAATTGGCTGCTCACAGATGAAAATCAGCTCTATTTGATTGATTGGGATGGGGCGATGATTGCGGATCCAGCGATTGATCTTGGACCGCTCCTCTATCATTATGTTGAAGAAGAGAACTGGGAAAGCTGGCTCTCGATGTATGGTGCCCCGCTGACAGACAACCTGCGAAAACGCATGGCATGGTATGTGCTCGCAGAAACCGTATCGTTTGTCGTTTGGCATAAAAGAAAAGGCAATGAAAAGGCGCAAAAAGAAGTGCAAGCGGAGCTAAGCGCATTGTTAAAACGGTTAAACATCCATTAAGACAGTGGAATGTTCTCGACCCACTCCGACAGATGAGATTGATGCTCCTCGATATGTGCATCAATTGAACTGACAGAAGTGCCCTTTTGGCTGTAATCATAAATATCTGTCAGCAGCTGGCGAATATCAGGATCAAGATCTTCTTTTGCCAGCATTAATTGAATCACGCGTCCCACCTGTTCATATTCTGCAATAGTCCCGCAGCAATCCAGCTGGTGATCAGTTAAAATATCTTTGATTAATTGAAGCTGATGTTGGCTGTTTAATCCCATGTGAATGCTCCTTTCAAGCATGTCATTTATGTGGTTAAACTGTGCATTCAGCATTGATTTTATACATGAAAAAGACCAGCCCAAATAGGAACTGGTCTTTTTCATATGGGCATATGAGATGCTGTCTTGCGGGTCTTTATGTTTCGTGGTATCTTGATAAAATGTAAAGAAAATAGAGGTGTATCAAATTGAGAATGCGACATAAACCGTGGGCGGATGATTACTTAGCTGAAAATGCTCATATTGCTTTAGCAAACCCCGAGCAGTATAAAGGGAAATGGCATGAGCTGTTTGGAAATGATCATCCAATCCATATTGAAGTCGGTACAGGAAAAGGGAGCTTTATTGCTGGAATGGGCAAGCTTCATCCTGATATCAACTATATTGGTATTGAATTATTTAAAAGTGTCATTGTGACGGCAGTTGATAAAATCAAAGAAACAGATGTTGAGAACGTAAAGCTTTTGAACATCAACGCTGAGACATTGACAGATGTGTTTGAGGAAAATGAGATTGACCGGGTGTATTTGAATTTCTCTGATCCGTGGCCAAAATCAAGGCATGAAAAACGCAGATTGACATTTAAAGCTTTTTTAGAGCGATATGAACAAATCCTCCGCCCAGGCGGTGAATTACATTTTAAAACAGATAACCGCGGGTTATTTGAATATTCTTTAAAGAGCTTTTCTGCCTACGGACTCCTTTTAACGTATGTGAGCCTTGATTTACATGAGGATGGTCTAGAAGGAAATGTGATGACAGAATATGAAGAGAAATTCTCTTCTATGGGACAGCCCATCTATCGATCAGAAGTGAAATTCCCAGAATAACAAGTGAAGAAAAAGCTGGCTGCAACGAACGATTGCGGACAGCTTTTTTTGATGAAAAGATTAGCACATGCGATTTTCGGCTGTATTTGCTACGATAGAAAAAGGAGGGATGACAGCATGGAGACAATGAAAATAGGTGACATGGAACTATTTTGGTTAAACGGGGGAGATACCCACATGGACGGCGGTGCAATGTTTGGAGTGGTGCCAAAGCCATTATGGTCAAAAAAATACCCTGTGAATGATCGCAATCAAATTGAATTACGGTGTGATCCAATTCTCATACGGTGGAACGGTCTTCATCTGTTAGTAGATTCCGGTATCGGTTCAGGGAAGCTGACAGAGAAACAAAAACGCAATTATGGCGTCACTGAGGAAACGAAAATAGAAGAATCACTTGCCGCTCTCGGTCTACGCCCAGCCGATATAGATTACGTATTAATGACTCATCTGCACTTTGATCATGCAAGCGGGCTGACAAAACGTGAAGGCGATGAGCTCGTGTCTGTTTTTCAACAGGCAAAAATCATCACGTCCAAAATTGAATGGGACGAAATGAGACATCCGAACATTCGCTCACGAAATACATATTGGCAAGAAAACTGGGAGCCAGTAGTTGATCAAGTGGTCACATTTGAAGAAAGCATTGAAGTCACAGAGGGCATTCAGCTGCATCATACAGGCGGCCATAGCGAAGGGCACAGCATCTTAACACTCACAAGTCAGGGCGAAACAGCAATTCATTTAGCTGATATCATGCCGACACACGCTCATAAAAATCCACTTTGGGTTCTGGCATATGATGATTATCCAATGACCTCGATCCCAGCTAAGCAAAAATGGCAGGCATTCGCAGAAGAAAAAAATGCATGGTACTTGTTTTATCATGATGCCATTTACCGAGCTGTGAAGTGGGACCCAGACGGGACAATCACGCATGAAGTCAAAAGAGAAACCGGAAGATAGTATGTTTTTTCGCCTTTCACACAAAATAACGACAAAATGAACTTGTGAAAGGAAGAGTGCAGGTGAACCAATTTTATCGTGTACACGGTGATGTCATCGAGACACCATTAAGAGGGATAGAAGTCATGTCTATCCCTTATTTAAACAAAGGGGTTGCATTTACGAAGGAAGAGCGGGAAGAGCTTGGTTTAAAGGGATTTCTCCCACCTAAGGTCTTAACATTAGAAGATCAGGCAAAGCGTGCATATGAGCAGTTTCAAGCACAGCCGGACGCCCTTGGAAAAAATGTGTATTTAACAGCGCTTCATGACAGAAACGAAGTGCTCTTTTACAAATTATTAAATGAGCATTTGGCGGAAATGCTGCCGATTGTATACACCCCGACCGTAGGAACGGCGATTCAACGTTACAGCCACGAGTATAGAAAACCAAGAGGACTTTATTTATCCATTGATGACTTAGAAGGCATGGAAGAGATTTTTGCCTCTTACGGTGTCGATGAATCAATTGATTTAATCGTTGCGACGGATGCAGAAGGTATTTTAGGCATCGGAGACTGGGGCGTTGGCGGAATTGCCATTTCAGTCGGGAAGCTGGCTGTTTATACAGCGGCGGCAGGTATTGACCCTAGCCGTGTGCTGGCAGTGGTGCTTGATGCCGGGACGAACCAAGAAAGCCTCTTAAATGATCCGCTTTATGTCGGCAATCAGCACTCCCGCGTTCGAGGAGAGCGGTATGATCAGTTCATTGATCAATATGTTGAGCTTGCCCGCGCCACCTTTCCAAATGCACTCCTTCACTGGGAAGACTTTGGTACAAAAAATGCCCGCGCCATTTTGGAAAAGTATAAGGACCGTATTTGTACGTTCAATGATGATATTCAAGGAACAGGAGCGGTTTCACTTGCTGCGGTTTTGGCATGTGCAAAAGCATCAAAGGTTCCGCTGAAAGACCACCGAATCGTCATCTTTGGAGCAGGTACAGCAGGTATTGGAATAGCTGAGCAAATTCGTGATGCCATTGTAAGAGATGGAGTCAAAGAAGAAGCATCATATGACCAGTTCTGGTGTATTGATAAAACGGGATTGCTTACAGATGATTCACCAGACATTCAGCCATTTCAAAAGCCATATGAAAGACGTTCTGATGAAGTAAAGGATTATGCTCGTAATGGCCCAAAGCACTCCATTGATTTATTAGAGGTCGTGAAGCAGGCCAAACCAACAATTTTAATTGGTACGTCGACCGTAGGAGGCGCATTTACTGAGGAAATTGTCAAAGAAATGGCGTCACATGTAGAGCGCCCAGCGATTTTACCGATGTCTAACCCAACACCTCTTTCAGAGGCAAAACCGGAGGATCTGATCGAGTGGACAGAAGGACGTGCGCTTGTGACAACAGGAAGCCCATTTGATCCTGTGGAATACAATGGGGTGACCTATGAAATTGGGCAGGCAAATAACGCCCTCGTCTTTCCTGGTCTTGGTCTTGGAACGATTGTGTCTAAAGCCCGGCTGATGACAGACAGCATGTTTGTAGCAAGTGCTGAAGCCATTGCGAGCATGGTCAATGTCGGAAAACCGGGTGCGGCGATGCTTCCAAGTGTCGATCAGCTCCGAACGGTTTCAGCGACAGTGGCTGTCCGCGTGGCACAAGCGGCGATTGACGAAGGGGTTGCTGAAGAAACGCCTGATGATCTCATACAGGCCGTGCAAGATGCCATGTGGCACCCTGTGTACAAAAAAATCAAAGCCGTATAAAAAAGGCTTCGCAAGGACACGTCTTTGCGAAGCTTTCTTATTTAAGCAACAGAATCAATGACATCAACAATCATACCTGTTTTTGCATCAATCATGACTTCGTACTGTTCAAGCTCGCCAAAGGCAGAGCGTGTAATGCCAGATTTGTACACATCAATTGTTTCACCGTTTACGGTATAAGGTTCTGGTACAGTGTAAATCCAAGAGCCATCAATCGGGCCGCGTTGTTTAAAAGCAGATTTTACAATTTTCAATGCTTTTTCAGACGAGATGTACGCAGGGAAAAAGATTTTTTTGGCAACAATTGCAGCGGCTACGCCAATACTTGCACCAATCAGAACATGTTTTAACTTCAACGTGCTGCACCTCCGTATTGCTGTTTTTTCCATTATACAAAACTTGTCCTGTGATGTTAAGAAATCCGAATACTTGAAAGCATATTCAAAATTTCTGGAGAGATACTTGGAAAACCGAAAGAATTCTTATAGTATAAAGGGAGTGTATGTTTATAGGAATTTATATGGTCATTACATAGAAACGAGGGTAACTGTCGAATGAACAACGAAACATTGTCGCTTTTCCGAAATTTAACAGAATTACAGGGAACTCCAGGTAATGAGCACCATGTGCGTGCTTTTATGAAAAAAGAACTTGAGAAATATTCCGATGAGCTCATACAGGACCGCCTTGGCGGGGTGTTTGGCGTACGTAAGGGTTCGGAAAAGGGACCGAAAATCATGGTGGCTGGTCATATGGATGAAGTCGGCTTCATGGTCTCATCAATTACGAAAAACGGGATGATTCGTTTTCAAACACTTGGCGGCTGGTGGAGTCAAGTGATGCTCGCGCAGCGTGTGGATGTACATACCGATCACGGACCAATCCCTGGTGTCGTGTCAAGCACACCTCCCCACCTTCTGACACCAGAACAAAAAAATAGACCAGTGAAGCCGTCAGATATGCTGATTGATATTGGTGCAGATAGTGAGGAAGAGGCGAAAGAGCTTGGCGTTCGCCCAGGACAGCAAATCGTTCCTGCGACGGTCTTTACCCCAATGGCCAATCCTAAAAAGATTTTAGCCAAGGCTTGGGATAACCGCTACGGGTGCGGACTTGCCATTGAATTATTAAAAGAATTAAAAGACGAAACCCTTTCATGTCAGCTGTATTCAGGTGCAACAGTTCAAGAGGAAGTAGGGCTAAGAGGGGCAGCGGTAGCAGCGAATATGATTCAGCCTGATCTATTTTTTGCTTTAGATGCAAGCCCTGCAAATGATGTGACGGGTGATCACACACAATTCGGCCAGCTTGGAAAAGGTGCACTTCTTCGTATTGTTGATCGAACGATGATTACGCACCGGGGCATGAAAGACTTTGTTCTCGATACAGCTGAAACAAACAATATCCCATATCAATACTTTGTATCGCCGGGCGGAACGGATGCTGGACGTGTTCACATTTCGAACCAAGGTGTACCGTCTGCTGTGATTGGTGTGTGCGCGCGTTACATTCATACAAGTCATTCTGTCTTGCATGTAGATGATTATGCTGCCGCAAAAGAATTAATTGTCCAACTTGTCAAAAACTGTGATCAAAGCACGGTGGATTCGATTTATCAACAGGTGTAAAAAATAAGAAAAGGCTGCCCTTTTCATGAGAGCGGCCTTTTTTCCTATTCCTGTTCAAACACGTATGATAACGCCTTAATGGCTTGATTGACTGTTTCCACAGTAACATTTGCTTTGTTGGATAGTTCTTTTAATGGATGGTGTAATTCCTTAGGGCGAATCAAAATAAGAGGTTTTCCTTTAGCGATGGCGGAAGAAGCATCCATTGCAGTGTTCCACTGTTTATATTTCTCACCAAACCGCGCAATGACGACGTCCGCTTTATTCAATAAAATTTCGGTCCGGAAATTGTTCAAATCAGAAGCCGCATCGTCTTTAAAAATGGCATCTGGCTGCTCACCTAAAATATCTTCCCCGATGTGATCCGAGCGGTCATGATTCTCCATTGGGCCCACAAATGTCACTGGTAACTTTAACGATTGGCTTTTCTCCTTGATTTCATCACGCCACTGGCTATGTATTTCTCCAGCTAAATAAACCGTTAATTGCATAACGATCTCCTCCTTGTGCACAAACTTAGTAAAGGTTTGCCCTGTTTCTTTTCATGTTACACAAGAAGTGCTTGATAAAGCAAAAAAAATATGATTATGATATTCATGGTAGAGACTATTTTTCATCGTAAGAATACTACATATAATAGGAAGGACAGGCATCTTCGTCTTTCCTATGAGAAGGCAGGAAGACGACATTGATGACTTATTTGAAAAGAAAGGGTCTTTCCCTTTCGCCAAAGGTGTATTTTATTGATGCACTCTCTTATATGGCTTTAGGTCTATTTGCTACATTAGTGGTAGGGCTGATCTTAAAAACAGCAGGCGGTCTGTTATCACTGCCGCTTATCATCAAAATGGGAACGCTTGCCATGGGGCTCATGGGACCGGCAATCGGTGTAGCCGTTGCCTATCGCTTAAATGCGTCTCCTTTGATCATTTTTGCAAGTGTTGTCTCAGGTGCCGCTGGAGCAGAGCTTGGGGGACCTGCTGGAAGTTTTGTGGCTGCTCTCATTGGTGTAGAATTAGGCAAACTTGTTAGTGGTGAGACGAGAATTGATATTATTTTAACGCCGCTTGTGACCATTATGACAGGCTTTCTCACCGCTGCTTTCATCGGCCCTGGGATTCAGGCGGTGATGACAGGGCTAGGCAGGCTCATCGTATGGGGGACTGACCAAAGTCCACTGATGATGGGCATGCTGGTCGCAACCATTGTTGGACTTGCGCTCAGCTCACCGATTTCAAGTGCTGCGCTTGCGCTGATGCTTGATTTGACCGGGACAGCGGCCGGTGCTGCAACGATTGGCTGCTGCGCGCAGATGGTCGGTTTTGCCGCTGCAGGTTTTAGAGAAAATCGCTTTGGCGGTCTTGTTGCTGTTGGTATTGGGACGTCAAAACTACAGCTGCCGAACATTGTGAAAAATCCCCTCATTCTCATTCCGCCGACCATTGCGGGCCTGATTCTTGCGCCAATTGGTATTATTGGCTTTGGGATGGTCAATAATGCGGCAGGAGCGGGGATGGGAACGAGCGGTCTTGTCGGTCAGCTCATGACACTGACAGTCATGGGGTTTCATCCATCCGTTTTCCTCGCGATTGCACTCTTGCATATCGTTGGCCCGGCAGTGATTAGTTTGGTAGTATCAGAATGGATGAGAAAGAAAGGCTATATACAATTTGGAGATTTAACCATACAAACTGGAGGAATCAAACATGAAAAAAATTGAATCAAACGAAGAATTACAAAAAGTGATTCAAGAAGACTTAACCGTATTACTATTTTCAGCTGACTGGTGCCCGGACTGCACATTTATTGAGCCGTTTTTGCCAGAGCTTGAAGCAAACTATCCAGAATTTGAATACTTCTATGTGGATAGAGATCAGTTCATCGACACTTGTGCAGAGTGGGACATTTACGGCATTCCAAGCTTTTTAGTTTTTAAAAACGGAAAAGAGATCAACCGTTTTGTCAGCAAAGATCGTAAGACAAAGGAAGAGATTGAAGCATTTTTAACAGATTCTCTTTCTAAATAACAAAAGGAGAGTCTTATTATGGCAAAAATGACATCCAGACAGCTTGCCAATCAATTGAAAAGCCGTCTGACGAGTGACAGCTGGACACACCAGTTTGACCGGGAAAAAGATACGCTTCGTATTGAAGATAAACAAACAGGGAAAGGCATCACACTTGAGCTTCCGCCGATTATTGCGAAGTGGGAAGTAAAGCCTGATGAAACCCTGGATGAGATCGTCTATTATGTGAAAGAGGCACTAAGTGCAATGAAAGGCGAAGCGCAGCACATAACAGGCAAAGAGAAGCAGATTTATCCGGTCATTCGTTCAACCTCCTTTCCAGAGACATCAAGTGATGAGACGCCGCTCGTTTTTGATGAGCATACAGCTGAAACAAGAATCTACTATGCACTTGACCTTGGGAGCACCTACAGATTAATTGACGAGAAGATGCTTCAAAAGGAAAACTGGACAAAAGAGCGAATCAGGGAAACCGCAAGCTTCAACGTCCGCTCGCTTGAAACGGTAGTGAAAATGGATGAAGTTGCTGGCAACCGTTTTTATTTCTTCCGTGCAAATGACGGGTACGATGCAAGCAGAATACTAAATGAATCAATTTTACAAGAATATGCGCAAAAAATAGAGGGGCAGATGGCCATTTCTGTTCCCCATCAGGATGTGTTCATCATTGCAGATGTTCGCAACGAATCAGGCTATGATATTTTAGGACAAATGTCGATGAGCTTCTTCGCTAGCGGCACAGTCCCAATTACCGCATTGTCATTTTTATATGACGAGGGCAAGCTTGAACCGATCTTTATTCTTGCAAAAAGCAGACCAAAACAGCAGTAGAAGGGAATTTTGACGAATGAATGTTTTTTATAATGCAGAAGGTGTAGGCGACACACTCCTTATTTCATTGAAAGATGTCACAAGAGAAGAAGTAGGTCATGAGACGTTTGGAGATGTCGTAAGAATTTTCAATCAAGAAACAAAAGAAACAACAGGCTTTAATATCTTCAACGCATCTACTTACATGAAAATTGAAGAAAACGGATCTGTTCCGCTTTCTGAAACACTTGTTCAAGATATCAATGAAATTTTAAACCGCAACGGTGTCAGTGAAACATTAACTGTCGATCTATCACCAAAGTTTGTTGTGGGCTATGTGAAGGAAAAGGAAAAACATCCGAATGCAGATAAATTAAATATTTGCCAAGTCGATGTTGGCGATGAAACATTACAAATCGTTTGCGGTGCACCAAACGTCGACCAAGGTCAATATGTCGTGGTTGCAAAGGTCGGCGCAGTGATGCCTAGCGGTTTGGTCATCAAAGATGCTGAACTAAGAGGTGTCCCTTCAAGCGGAATGATTTGTTCAGCAAAAGAATTAGACATTCCAAATGCGCCTGCTGAAAAAGGAATTCTTGTACTAGAAGGCAGCCGCCAAGCCGGCGAACCCTTTGAAGTTTAACTCCCATAAACGGGCACATATGAGCGAAGAATGTGTTATACCAAAAGTCACTAAGTACGTACTTAGTGACTTTTTTTCATCTCCATACAGCACGAACAGCAAGGAGTGGCACTTTTCTTGCTTTTCTGCATGAAAAAGCAATGGTATACTAAAAATCGCCCAAGAAAACGTAAGGGGAGTTAAAGTGAGTGATAAATGATGAGTTGGTTAGATAAATTTTTCAGTGTGTTTTTAGGAGAAGAAAAAAAAGAAGAAAAAGCTGAGAGACCGGAAGCAGGTCCGGCTGCGCCAAAGCAGTCAGCTTTTGAACAAAATAAAGAATATAAAAAAATTGAAGATACAAAAGTGTATTATGAATATCCAAAAGGGAACTTCCGCTTTCCTCTTGTTCCAGATGAACCTGCGCGTGAGGGAGCGAAGCAGCAGGAAAGAAGGCGCCCGCGTCAGAGCCGGCCAAAGGCAAAGCAGACGACCAATCAGCCAAAACAAACGGTGCAGCCTGATCTCAACAAAAAGCCATTTAAACCAGAGCAAATCCCTTCACCCATCTATGGCTACCATCAGGATATGCGTCCAAAACGCACAGAAGCCAAAGGAGAAGCTGCCTCTGTTCAAATGAAGTCAGCAGAAGAAACGTCACAGCGTGTCACACTGCTGTCAGAAGAGGCAGAGCGTGAGCGGAATGTGAGACAGCAAATGAACATCCCGTCTATACGAAAAGAACAACGTATGGAAGACTTGGTGTCAGCTCCAACAGAAGAAAAAGTAGAGAAACAATCTGTCACGACGCCGCATACTTTGCAAGAGGAACTCGCTTATCAAGATCACGTTCAATCAACGATGGAACGTTTATATGACGAGCCTTTTAGTGAGACAGAGGATCAAGAGCAAGCTTTGTCACAGGCCGAAGACGATCAGGAAGCATTCTTACATATGGAGCAAGCTGAAGCATACGAAGAGTCGGTAGAGATGGGGCAAGAACAGTTCGTCACCGTCAAACAAGAAGAAAAAGACGAGCTGAATCCGCTTGAAGGTGATGCGGAGGGAAAAGAAACATTCACATTTGAAACAGCTGAAAACACACCGTCAGCGATTGAAATGGAAATAGACAGCCCAGTAGAAGAAACTGCGGTAGTAGAAGATATAGCTATGGAGGATGCAGAGACATCTTCACTAGAAGATAAACAAGAAGACGCTATAGCAGCAGAATTTGAAGAAGCTGAGCCAATGATCATACAGGATGTGCAAGAAGGTCATGCTATGGCAGAAGATGAGATCGCAGATGAGGATGAAATCCTGCCGGCAGAACAAGTAACAGATGAACTGACTGCCTCTGAACAGGCTGGCATCGCCATAAATCAAAGAGAGCAGCAGGAACAAACGCATGAAGATAAGCGTGAAGTACCAAAGCAATCATCACCAGAACCAAGGCGCTCAAGCGGTCAAACCTCCACTGTTCCTTTTAACGTCATGATGCTAAAAAGTGACCAGCGCGTGCAAGGGCAGAAGAAAACCGCAGATGCACATGGATATGTTTTTCCAAGCCTAGCCCTTCTAGACGTACCGCCAGCTCAAAAAGAAGAGGACGGAACATGGGTAAAAGAACGGGCAGAACTGCTCAATGCAACGCTGAAAAATTTCAATGTCAGAGCAAGTGTGGTTCATGTCACACAAGGCCCGTCTGTCACAAGATTTGAAGTGCATCCTGAACCAGGTGTGAAAGTAAACAAAATTACAAACCTGTCAGATGATATTAAACTTAGTTTGTCTGCAAAGGATATTCGAATCGAAGCACCGATTCCAGGAAAGAACACGATCGGTATCGAAGTGCCGAACCTGCACAGCAAAATGGTCTTCCTAAGAGAAATGATCAGAAGCAGTGCATTTAGAGACAATCCATCTCCATTAACAGCAGCGCTCGGATTAGATATTTCAGGTCAGCCAGTTGTCGTTGATTTGCAAAAAATGCCGCACGGCTTAATTGCGGGAGCAACAGGTTCTGGAAAAAGTGTCTGTATAAATACCATTTTAGTGAGCTTAATGTTTAAAGCCTCACCAGATGAAGTGAAAATGCTCTTAATCGACCCTAAAATGGTTGAACTAGCGCCTTATAATCACATTCCGCATCTTGTGAGCCCAGTCATTACCGATGCCAAGACAGCGACAGCTGCTCTGAAATGGGTAGTAGATGAAATGGAAAGACGCTACGAACTGTTTGCACACTCCGGTGTGAGAGAAATCAAACGATTTAATGAACTGGTAAAAGAAAAACAAATGGGTGAAAAGCTGCCGTATCTCGTCGTTGTCATTGATGAGCTGGCTGATTTAATGATGGTTGCACCAAATGAAGTCGAAGAAAGCATTTGCCGGATTGCACAAAAAGCAAGAGCCTGCGGCATCCATTTACTCATTGCGACCCAAAGACCGTCAGTTGATGTCATCACTGGACTCATTAAAGCGAACATCCCAACAAGAATTGCGTTTTCTGTTTCTAGTCAAGTCGATTCAAGAACCATTATTGACATGGCAGGTGCAGAAAAGCTTCTCGGCAAAGGAGACATGCTCTTCTTAGAAAATGGCTCAGGCAAGCCGACGAGGCTGCAAGGGAACTTTGTATCAGACCGAGAGATTGATGAAGTTGTAGCGCATGTAAGAAAACAGCGCAAGCCCGTGTTCCTTTTTGAACAGGAGGAATTAATGCTCCAAGGCTCTGCCATTACAGACGAAGACGAATTGTTTATGGATGCGTGCCGGTTTGCCATCGAGCAAAATAGTGCCAGTACATCCAGTTTGCAAAGAAGATTTAGAATTGGCTACAATCGTGCAGCGAGATTGATTGACATGATGGAACGTGAAGGAATGATC
The DNA here is from genome assembly GCF_000300535.1 of Bacillus xiamenensis. Classification (GTDB taxonomy): domain Bacteria; phylum Bacillota; class Bacilli; order Bacillales; family Bacillaceae; genus Bacillus; species Bacillus xiamenensis. The sequence continues at coordinate 38,331 of NZ_AMSH01000008.1, read as the reverse complement.
TCTGGCGCAAAAGGCAGTAAGCCAAGAGAAGTCCTCATGACACTAAGTGACTTAGAACAATTGATCTAAACAAACCACTTCATTTTTTTGATAAACATGGTATGATAGCACATAGGTGCAATTTTGGAATTGGACGCTTTTTGCATGCCTGTCTAACCGCTTTTCAAGTGAAATAAGCGAAAACAGGTGTTAGAAATGGGAAAGTTGTCGGATACTAATCATAGTTAATATTGATTAGAATAGGAAGATCGGAAAAAATCTTTATTTGGAGCTGCGATCTGTGATCAGCTAGAGACAAAAATCACAAGTTGCAAATTGAAATGAGCGTCATATACTGTAAGTCAGATAGACGTTTGTTGGAGGTACAATTATGACTGTTTATCATTTTGTTGGAATAAAAGGGACAGGTATGAGTCCGCTGGCCCAAATTCTTCATGATACTGGATATACTGTCCAAGGATCGGATATCGAAAAATACATCTTTACTCAAAAAGCATTAGAAGAACGAAATATCAAAATTCTTCCATTTAACCCAGATAATATCCAGCCGGGGATGACGGTGATTGCAGGTAATGCATTCCCAGATACACACCCTGAAATCGAGCGTGCCCTTTCTAAAGGGATACCTGTCATTCGTTATCATAAATTTCTTGGAGAATACATGGATTCATTCACAAACGTTGCGATTACAGGTGCTCATGGTAAAACATCGACAACAGGCCTGCTGGCACATGTGATGCAATCGGCAAAGCCAACCTCGTACTTAATCGGTGATGGATCTGGAATGGGGAAAGAAAACAGCGAGTATTTTGTATTTGAAGCATGCGAATACCGCAGACATTTCCTCAGCTACCACCCAGACTATGCAATCATGACAAATATTGATTTTGATCATCCTGATTATTTCTCGGATATCGATGATGTGTTTGATGCGTTTCAAAACATGGCGCTTCAAGTGAAAAAAGCCATTATCGCTTGCGGAGACGATGAGCATCTGCTCAAGATTCAAGCAAAAGTACCTGTTGTGTACTACGGATTCAATGAAGAAAATGATTTCCAAGCACGTAATGTTGTGAAAAATACAGAAGGCACCACATTTGATGTATTTGTACGTAATACGTTTTACGATACCTTCTACATTCCTGCCTATGGAAATCATAACGTTCTCAACTCGTTAGCTGTGATTGCATTATGTCACTATGAAGCCATTGATGCAGAACTCATTAAAGGTGCTTTAACGACATTTGGCGGTGTGAAACGACGCTTTAATGAAAAAGTAGTCGGTGAGCAGGTCTTAATTGACGATTATGCGCATCACCCAACTGAAATTGAGGTCACGATTGAAGCAGCTCGTCAGAAATATCCAGACCGTGATATTGTCGCTGTCTTCCAGCCGCATACGTTCACACGTACACAGCAATTCTTAACTGAATTCGCTGACAGCCTAAAGAAAGCGGACTATGTATATCTGTGTGATATTTTCGGTTCAGCTCGTGAAAACATTGGGAAACTCAGCATTGAAGATTTAAGAGAAAAAATTCCGCAAGCTCAATTGATCGAAGAAGACGATACAACTGTGCTGAAAGCGCATGAAAATGCGATTTTGATTTTTATGGGAGCAGGAGATATTCAAAAATATCTGCGTGCTTATGAGAAAGTTGCTGTATAAATGTATCGACATCAAAGTGCCGTTTCAATCGGCACTTTTTTTATTTTGAATAAAATGTGACAAAGGGGCTAAATGTGTCAAGATGTGCCGCTTTTTTTCGATCGCTGTGGACAGGAATCGGCGAATAAGTGTAGAATTATTATTCAATCGGTCATTCTAGGCGATGTTTGAATGATACAACGAGAGGGTATTGAACTGAATATGCCCGCAGCAAAGGAGGTATCAGATGATTATTATTCTTTATTTAAGCGTTGCACTCATTGCAATTGCGTTCTTCATTCTTGTCATCTACTTGTCCAAAACATTGAAATCCTTACAGCTGACATTAAAGAATGTCGCATCAACTTTAGAAGGTCTTGAAGGACAGATGCAAGGCATCACCACAGAGACAACACAGCTGCTACATAAGACGAATCAGCTCGCAGAAGATATTCAAGACAAATCAGCAAAACTAAGCACAGTTGTGGATGCGGTGCAGGGAATTGGCGGCTCGATCAACCAATTTAATACAAGCATAAAGCAGGCAGCTGGAGCGGTTTCTTCGTCCGTTGAAAGGAATCAAGAGAAAGTCACGGATGTGGTAAACTGGAGTAACGCAGCACTTGAAATTTATAAAAAATGGAAACAGCGTAAACACCAAAAATAAATCATATTCGCATAGGAGGAATAATCATGAGCAAAGACGGAATCAATAGCAAAGACTTTTTGATCGGAACACTTATCGGTGGCATTATTGGTGCAACAACCGCATTATTTTTAGCACCGAAGTCAGGGAAAGAGCTTCGCGATGATTTGAACACCCAAGCGAATGCTTTAAAAGAAAAAACAGATCGACTCACAACAGATGCGAAGGAAAAAGGCACGGAATATGTGACGATTGCGAAAGATAAAACATCTGAATTCTCTCAGCTGGTGGCGGAGCAGTCGAACCAGATTTTAGACAAAGTGAAAGACATAAAAGAGCGTGCAGCTGGAAAAGCTAATCAAGTGAAAAGTGAAACAGAAGATGCTGCAGCTCAAATTGCAAGTGAAGCGTCAGAAGCAGCAGACGAAGCAAAAGAAAAAGCACAAGAAGCAAAATCAGACATTGAAGAAGGCATCAAAGATGTCAAAGAAAAAGTAGAACAATCGACTAAAAGCTAACTCGCTGTTTGAAGTGAGGAAGGAGCACATCATGTCAAAGCAACTTATCGAAACAGAAGAACAATTTGATCAACTAACGAATCAAGACGGAACCTTTGTCTTTTTTAAGCACAGTTTGACATGCCCAATCAGCCAAGCTGCTTTTCAAGAGTTTGAAGCATTTGCGTCTGCTCATGAAGACGTGCCGACGTATTACTTGCAAATTCAAAACACAAGAGAGCTTTCGTCTTATGTGGCTGAAAAGTCAGGCGTTAAGCACGAAAGCCCGCAGGCACTTATCTTTAGCGGTGGAAAAGTAAAATGGCATGCATCTCACTCAAGCATTACACAAGAAGCGCTTGAACATAATATGTAAAGAAAAACGTCAGCAACCGCTGACGTTTCAGATTGTTGACAAAGGGCTAAAATGATCTTTATTTTAGCCCTTTGTCTTCTTTTTAGTGTGATAGAAAACCTTTGCAGTCTAGGAAGGAGGAGTACCGGCGCGGAGCAAATGTGACATTCGTGAGCACCGGCACGCAGGACTGACACCGAATGCGAGGGTTTGTCTACACGCTAAAACGTCAGCAACCGCTGACGAATAAAATAAAGATTATTACCTGCTCTTATCAAATTTTACATTCTTGATTACCGGTACGCAGGACTGACACCGAATGCGAGGGTTTGTCTACACGCTAAAACGTCAGCAACCGCTGACGTTTTTTTTATAAAAAAGGTTTACTTGCATCAAAAGTATGCTATAATCTTACACATAATACTTTATCACTTAAAAGCGTTTGGGTAATAAAGAATTTTTTCGTGACAATTCCGAAATCTTTGTTTATAATAAACCCTATTATAAGAGATCAAAAATAAAAAGCGAGAGCGGGCAGAGGAAAGGATGACAAAAATGAGCAACAATGAATTGGAACAATTGAGACAGCAAGCAGATAAACTGAATCTTCAAATCTTAAAATTGATCAATGAAAGAGGAAATATTGTAAAAGAAATTGGAAAGGCAAAAGAAGCGCAAGGTGTCAACCGTTATGATCCTGTCAGAGAGCGCACAATGCTGAACCAAATTATTGAAGAAAATGATGGCCCATTTGAAAATTCAACCATCCAGCATATTTTCAAAGAAATTTTCAAAGCAGGTCTAGAGCTTCAAGAAGATGACCACAGCAAAGCACTTCTTGTTTCTCGTAAGAAAAAACCAGAAAATACAATCGTGAACATCAATGGAGAAGCGATCGGTGATGGAAAACAACGCTTCATCGTTGGCCCATGTGCTGTTGAAAGCTACGAACAAGTCGCAGAAGTAGCGGCAGCAGCTAAACAACAGGGACTAAAACTTCTTCGCGGCGGCGCATTTAAGCCTCGCACAAGTCCATACGACTTCCAAGGGCTTGGCGTAGACGGTCTAAAGATTCTAAAGCGTGTAGCGGATGAATACGGTCTTGCTGTGATTAGTGAAATCGTCAACCCAGCTCATATTGAAGAAGCCATCGAGCATATTGATGTGATTCAAATTGGTGCCCGTAATATGCAAAACTTCGAGCTATTAAAAGAAGCCGGATCTGTGAAAAAGCCAGTTCTTTTAAAGCGCGGTCTAGCAGCAACAATTTCAGAATTCATCAATGCAGCTGAATACATCATCGCACAAGGAAATGACCAAATCATCCTTTGCGAGCGCGGAATCCGCACATACGAAACTGCGACAAGAAATACACTAGATATCTCTGCTGTGCCAATCTTGAAACAAGAGACACATTTACCAGTCTTTGTTGATGTGACGCACTCAACTGGACGTAGAGATCTACTTCTTCCAACAGCTAAAGCAGCGCTTGCAATTGGAGCAGACGGTGTGATGGCAGAAGTACATCCTGATCCATCTGTTGCCCTATCTGATTCAGCGCAGCAAATGGATATCCCTCAATTCGAAAAATGGTTAGATGCGTTAAGACCACTTGTCAACATTCACGCATAATCATAGGTAGAAATACCGCCGGATGACAGCCCGGCGGTTTTTTTATGGAGAAAATACGGTGGAGATTGGGAATGAAAGGAAGAAAGCACATTGCAAGCTTAAACATCGCTTGTTCACAATGTTTTCATTTTTAAAATTCGGCAAAATCTGCTAAGATCATTGTCATAGCTGACATTCACGATGACTTTTGATGAAATATGATTCAATTTACAGATAACAAACGCATGAAAGTTTGTTTAATTTAGTTATAAAAAGAAAGGGAACGTTTTCATATGATGAAAAAACGTGTATAATTTCATAAAAGAATGTCATTTTGATGTAGATTGAAAAATTATGTGTCTCTTTTCATCGTTTTAATGACAAATAGGATATTATTTTCCTCGTATCTGATATGTCTCTACCCAATTGGTGAATGCTATAGATATGAAGTGTATTTGAAGGAGTGATTTATGTGAATAATGTTACAATATATGATGTAGCAAGAGAAGCAAATGTAAGTATGGCAACGGTATCACGCGTTGTGAATGGTAATCCGAACGTAAAACCAACAACAAGAAAAAAGGTGCTTGAAGCGATTGATCGTCTTGGCTACCGTCCGAATGCAGTCGCGCGAGGTCTCGCAAGTAAAAAGACAACGACTGTTGGGGTCATCATCCCTGATATTTCTAGTATCTTCTATTCTGAGCTTGCACGAGGAATTGAAGATATCGCGACAATGTACAAGTACAACATCATTTTGAGCAACTCAGACCAAAATACTGATAAAGAGCTTCATTTGTTAAATACAATGCTTGGCAAACAAGTGGATGGAATTGTCTTTATGGGTGGAAACATCACAGATGTGCATGTGGAAGAATTTAAGCGCTCTCCTGTACCAATTGTTCTTGCAGCATCTGTTGAAGAGCAGGCACAAACACCATCTGTCAACATTAACTATGAACAGGCCGTTTATGATTCCGTTCAGCTATTAGTTGAAAAAGGACATAAACGAATTGCCTTCGTATCTGGCCCACTGTCAGAACCAATTAACTCTGTAAGAAAGCTTGCTGGTTATAAGCGTGCGCTTGAAGAAGCGGGCATTGCGTTTGACGAAGCGCTTGTCGCTGAAGGTGATTACTCTTATGATTCTGGAATTGACGCTTTGGATAATCTGCTTGACCAATCTGACAAGCCGACAGCTGTTATTGCAGCTACTGACGAGATGGCTCTAGGTGTGATTCACGGGGCGCAGGACAGAGGCGTATCCATCCCTGAAGATTTAGAAGTGATTGGTTTTGATAACACCAGACTTTCTCTCATGGTGCGCCCTCAGCTGACAACGGTTGTTCAGCCGACATATGATATTGGTGCTGTCGCAATGAGACTGTTGACAAAGCTGATGAACAAAGAACAAGTGGAAGACCAAATTGTCGAACTGCCACACAGAATCGAAGAAAGACAATCAACGAAATAAACAAGAAAGCAGGCTCACCTCATCAGTGACAGCCTGCTTCTTTTTTATGCATTTTTCCTCTCTCTTCTAACAGGCATGAGTGCTTTTTCTACCGTTTGTGTATTTTTTTCTGTGATTTCTGCTCTTCTTGGAATCGGTGGATACAAATCATCAGGATCTCCCCATGTTGATGGTAGGGGGACAGGCGATTGCTTATTCCATGCCTGAATCCACTCCTGAGGAAGTTCAGCCGGCGGTGTGATGCCTTTCATCTCAAGCCAAATGCGACTCCACGCTCTTGGAACAACACGCCAAATATCATATCCACCTCCACCCACAGCAATCCATTTGCCATCACAATATTGATGTGCAAGCTCATGGGCAAGTTTAGGAATTTCCTCATATATTTTCATCGTGGCAGATAAATGAGTTAAAGGATCATAATAGTGAGCATCCGCTCCATTTTGCGTCAAAATCACATCTGGTTTAAAAAAAGCAGCAATCTCAGTCACTGCTGTTCGATATGCTTCTAGAAACGATTCATCTTCTGTAAATGCATCTAGCGGAATATTATACGCATAGCCATAGCCTTTATCATGGCCTCTTTCCTGTACTTGTCCAGTTCCAGGGAATAAGTAGCGTCCCGTTTCATGAATGGATACAGTACATACCTCTGGATCATCATAGAAGCTAAACTGTACACCATCACCGTGATGAGCATCCGTATCAATATATAAAATCCTTGCGCCATAATTCTTTTGAATATATTGAATGGCCACAGAGCTGTCATTATAAATACAAAATCCAGATGCACGCCCTTTAAATCCGTGGTGAAGCCCGCCGCCAAGATTGAGTGCGTGCTGTGAATGCCCAAGCATCACTTGATCAACCGCGGTTAATGTTCCGCCAACAAGGAGAGAAGCCGCCTCATGCATCCCTTCAAACATCGGTGTATCCTCAGTGCCAAGACCGTATCGTTCACCGTCTCTTGTAGACAGTTTGCCTTCACTTGCCCGCTGTACTGCTTGAATATAGTCTGCTGTATGGACGAGCTTTAATTCCTCCAGCGTCGCCATACGAGGGGCGACAATCTCATCATCCGATAACGCCTTCATTTTTTGAAGAAGGTCGTATGTTAAGTAGACACGAAGCTGATTGAATGGATGGTCTTGATGAAACTGGTACGTTTGAAAAGATGGTGAAAAAACAAAGGCCGCTTCCTTCATTTGATCGTCTGCTCCATAGGCCAGAGTACCTGATAGCCTTTTGCACGAATCAGCTTCGTCACATGATCTGCATGAATGGTCTGAAGGCGAAAGACGAGCACTTTAGAGGCTTCATTGGCATGCGGGTACACGAGTACACTCAGCAATTGAATATGCTGCTCCTTTAAAATGGCCGTAATGTCTGCAAGACCTTCTGTCACTTGCTCCACTTCAACCTCTAAATGTGACCCCGGCTGGTCTGCACCTGTCAGTCTGACAAACGTACGAAGTAAATCTGTTTTCGTGATAATGCCTACAAGCTTACCGCGTCTGACAACTGGTAGACAGCCAATGCCGTGCTCAAAGAAGACGCTCGAAATCTCCTCAACGAAATCAAGCGGATGAGCGGTAATCGTCTCTAACACCATAATCTCTTCAACTGGCCTCTGAATAAAAAGCTGCCTTTTTTCTGTTTCGAAAATACTTGGACTGGCATTTTTAATATCCCGATCTGTCACCATCCCAATGACAGAGCCTTGATTAGATACGATGGGAATATGCCGAATGTGATGCGCATTCATTTTTTGAATGGCTTCTTCAATCGTATCGGTTTTTCGCAGCGTGATCACATCACGCTCCATAATTTGTTCAATCATCATGTTTACCAATCCCCTTTGCCGAAAAAAACGAATGGAATGCTAATACATAAAGCGCTGATGGAAGCGAAGACGATCAAAACGCTCAATCGAATCAGGACTCACATTTTTTCCGATTCGTGCCATCAAACAATTGGCTGGATGTGAGCTGATCTCTGGCTCGTCTGTTGCAAACCAGACAAGACCGCCGGCGTTCATCATTTTCTCCATCATTTTGCGGTACTCCCAAACGTTTTTCTTAGTCCCCTTTAAATCCCAATGCCAGTAATATTCAGTTGTAATGATGATGTAATTCTCCATTTGCTCATCCATCATGCTCACATCGAGTAAATGCTTGCCAAGTGAGCAGCCTCTGAATGGAGGAGCGACTTCAATGGCACCAAGCTCAATTAAATTCTCCATGTTGCCCTCTGACCAGCGCTCAAGCGGATCAGGGTACAAATACGTGACATAGCCTATGACAAGCTCATCCACTCTTGCAATAATAATACGTCCTTCGGGAAGGTCTGCTATTTCCACAAGTGCTTGTTTCTGCTCCTCAGGCGTGCGAAATGCCGTTAGTCCTTCATGAAACGTATAGTTCGCAAGCTCTGATGCAGGTACCGGGCCTTCAATCAGGATGGTGCCTGTTTCGTGCTCAATTGTTTTTGAATAATAAGTTTTAGGATGCTCCACGTATCCACCGCCTCAAATTCTAGTGAGTCGTCTCTATTTTATCTTAAATCTTGCAGGAATTAAAACGGTTTCACTATAAGTTTTTTAAAAATTGAGAAAAAAAGTCATCTATACTATAATAGTCATTGTAAACGTATGCAAAGGGGGACTGTTTGATGAAAGTGGAAACGCTACCATCAGTAAAAGGGGACTATCATTTAAATGATTATGAGCAGGCATACAAAAATTTTTCATGGGAGGAAGCGAGAAAAAACTTCTCCTGGTATGAAACAGGAAAAATAAATGCAGCCTATGAAGCGATTGACAGACATGCGGACTCGTTTCGTAAAAACAAGGTGGCGCTTCACTACAAAGATTCACAGCGGGATGAAAAGTATACGTTCAGGGATATGAAAATCAACACAAACAAAGCAGGGAATCTATTAAGAGAAGAGGCACATGTGCAAAAAGGAGATCGTGTTTTTATCTTTATGCCAAGATCGCCTGAACTCTATTTCCTTCTGCTTGGTGCTGTCAAAATTGGTGCAATCGTCGGCCCGTTATTTGAGGCATTTATGGAAGGTGCCGTCAAAGATCGTTTAGAAAATAGTGAGGCAAAAGTGATTGTGACAACGCCTGATTTGCTTGAGCGGATTCCGTTTGCAGAGCTTCCAAAGCTTGAATCAGTCGTCATAGTCGGCGGTGAAAAGAAAGACGTCGATGGCGTGCGGACGATTCACTATGAGGATGCATTTAAAAACGCAGCAAAGGAACTCGACATTGAATGGATGGATGAAAAAGATGGCTATCTGCTGCATTACACATCAGGGTCAACCGGTACGCCAAAAGGTGTGCTGCATGTCCATGGTGCGATGGTGCAGCAAGATCAGACCGGTAAATGGGTGCTTGACCTGAAAGAAGACGACGTCTACTGGTGTACAGCTGATCCAGGCTGGGTAACAGGTACAGTATACGGGATTTTTTCGCCTTGGTTAAATGGAGCAACAAATGTCATTTTAGGGGGCAGGTTCAACCCTGATACGTGGTACGAAACCATTGAATCACTTGGGGTGACCGTTTGGTATAGCGCACCGACAGCGTTCAGAATGCTGATGGGGGCAGGGGACGATCTCATTCAAAAATATGACCTTAGCTCGCTTCGTCATGTCTTAAGTGTAGGAGAACCACTTAATCCTGAGGTTATCCGCTGGGGAGATGCTGTATTTGGCAAACGAATTCACGATACATGGTGGATGACAGAAACCGGTGCACAGCTGATTTGTAACTACCCATGCATGGATATCAAACCAGGTTCAATGGGCAAACCAATTCCAGGCGTTGAAGCTGCGATTGTCGATAATGCCGGTAACGAACTCCCACCATATCGAATGGGCAACCTTGCCATCAAAAAGGGCTGGCCGTCCATGATGCATACGATCTGGAACAATCCTGAAAAATATGAATCTTACTTTATGCCAGGAGATTGGTATGTTTCAGGAGATTCAGCTTATATGGACGAAGACGGATACTTTTGGTTCCAGGGACGTGTGGATGATGTCATTATGACATCAGGAGAACGGGTCGGTCCATTTGAGGTGGAAAGTAAACTGGTGGAACATCCGGCCATTGCAGAGGCAGGGGTCATTGGAAAACCAGATCCAGTGCGCGGCGAAATCATTAAAGCATTTATTGCGCTTAGAAGCGGATATGAGCCATCGGATGACCTGAAAGAAGAAATTCGTACATTTGTGAAAAAAGGACTCGCTGCACATGCGGCACCAAGAGAAATCGAGTTTAAAGACAAACTGCCAAAAACCCGAAGCGGAAAAATTATGAGACGTGTACTAAAGGCGTGGGAGCTGAATTTACCTGCTGGTGACCTTTCCACAATGGAAGACTAAGTTTCTTCGTCAGTTGACTTGATATCAAAAGTATGTTAAAAATGACTTTAGTTGAATATGCAAAGGTTTTGACTGAGATTCAGTAGAATCATCTTTCCCTGTTCAAGAGAGCTGACGGCTGGTGCGAGTCAGTACAAAGAGATATTCGAATTACCCTCACGAACCGCTTTTACGAAAAGGGGCATACATGCTGCCTGATTAGTGAAAGAACGGATCTGTCCGTTATCAGTGTAAGTGAAAAGACGTGATATTTGTCTTTTAAGCAGGGTGGTACCGCGATATATATCGTCCCTTCGTTCATTCGAAGGGGCGTTTTTTATGTTGAATTGTAAATAAAGGAGATTTGGATATGAGTCAATTGATGGAAGATTTAGCGTTCAGAGGATTAATTCAGCAGCAAACAGATGAAGAAGGTTTGACAAAATTATTAGCAGAAGAAAAAATCAAGCTTTACTCAGGCTTCGATCCAACAGCTGACAGCCTGCACATTGGTCACTTGCTGCCGATTTTAACATTGCGCAGATTCCAAGAAGCAGGTCATCACCCAATTGCACTTGTTGGGGGCGCCACTGGACTGATCGGAGACCCTAGCTTCAAAAAAGCAGAACGTTCACTAAACCCGGCAGAAATCGTTGAACAATGGTCAGAGAAAATCAAAGGCCAGCTCTCTCAATTTCTTGATTTTGAAGTCGGCGAAAACCCAGCCGTCATCGTCAATAACTATGACTGGATCAGCCAAATGAATGTCATCACGTTCCTTCGTGATATTGGAAAGAACTTCGGTGTAAACTTCATGCTGGCAAAAGATATCGTTAGCTCTCGTATTGAAACAGGGATTTCGTACACAGAATTCAGCTACGTCATTTTGCAATCGTTAGACTTCTTAAACCTTTACAGAAATGAAAACTGTAAGCTGCAAATCGGCGGAAGTGACCAGTGGGGAAATATCACATCTGGACTTGAGCTAATCCGTAAGTCTGAAGCAGAAGGTGCGAAAGCATTCGGTCTGACAATGCCGCTTGTCACAAAAGCAGACGGCACGAAGTTTGGTAAAACAGAAGGCGGCGCGATCTGGTTAGATAAAGAAAAAACATCACCATATGAATTCTACCAATTCTGGATCAACACAGATGACCGTGATGTCGTGAAATACTTAAAATACTTTACGTTCCTATCAAAAGAAGAGATCGCATCGTACGAAGAAAAAGTGCAAACAGCTCCTGAAAAGCGCGAAGCACAGCGCCGTTTAGCAGAAGAAGTGACAACACTTGTACATGGCCGCGAGTCATTAGAACAGGCTGTTAACATCTCAAATGCACTATTTAAAGGTGAGATCAAATCTCTTACAGCGGAAGAAGTCAAAGTAGGCTTTAAGGATGTTCCATCAATGGAGAAAAGCAGCACAGAAGAATTAACACTTGTGGATGTCCTTGTCGAATCAAAGCTGTCTCCATCAAAGCGTCAAGCACGTGAAGATATCACAAATGGCGCCGTCTACATCAACGGAGAGAGACAAACCGATAAAGACTACGTCCTTTCAGCAGAAGACCGCATTGAAAACCAATTTACTGTCTTAAGAAGAGGGAAAAAGAAATACTTCCTTGTGACGTATAAATAAATAGCAAATATATCATTGAAATGCACCTCAAATATTAATATGTGGGTGCTTTTCTTTTTTAGAAGCAGGAATGAAGATGAAGGCTGCTGCAAGTTCAAGCGCCTGTTAAAAAGAGCCAACTATTTTGCAGGGCCTCATTCATTTGCTTCTTTTTCAAGGAGTGAATTTTTGTTTGTGTAATCATGCTCCACCTTGTAAATTCGGGTCGTATAGGATTCGTACCAATCTGTTTCCCCCTTTTTTTGAACACGCTGGTGCGCTGTATGTTCTTTCCATTCTTTGATTGCTGCTAATGAATCCCAATACGACACAGTAATCCCAGTCCCGTGTTCATCTCGTACACTTTCAATTCCAAGAAACCCGCCCAAGTCTTTCGCTAATTGTTCCATTCTTTGAGCAGCAGCAGCGTACTCTTTCTATTCAACATTTGTTCGTTTTGATGTGAAAATCACTGCATAGTAGGGTGGTGCAGGTGTTTGAGTGAAGAGCATCTAGTAGAACCTCCTTTTGTCTATTCATATTATATAGGAAAGAAAGTCTCGTAGTCTTTTTGTTTTAATTTAAAAAAGGCCAAGGTGCTTTTTCATTATTTATTGTGATATAAAAAGATCTTATAAATATTACCTTGTTCACTTTTCTGTCATATTTTTCTTGTTTAAAATAGAGACGTATTAGAAAAATAAGGGGGAATGAACATGATTGTTTTAAAGAAAAGGAGTTTGCAAATTCTCATTGCGCTTGCATTAGTGATTGGTTCAATGGCCTTCATCCAGCCAAAAGAGGTCAAAGCGGCTGAGCATAATCCGGTTGTGATGGTACATGGCATGGGCGGTGCATCTTATAACTTTGCTTCGATCAAACGGTACTTGGTATCACAGGGATGGGATCAAAACCAACTTTTTGCAATCGATTTCATAGACAAAACAGGCAATAACCTGAACAATGGCCCGCGTCTTTCTAGATACGTGAAAGATGTACTAGCCAAAACGGGCGCTAAAAAAGTAGATATTGTGGCTCATAGCATGGGTGGAGCCAACACATTATATTACATTAAGAACCTAGACGGCGGAGATAAAATTGAAAACGTCGTCACACTAGGTGGAGCGAACGGACTCGTTTCACTCAGAGCATTACCAGGCACCGATCCAAATCAAAAAATCCTATATACATCGATCTATAGCTCAGCCGATCTCATCGTCGTCAACAGCCTCTCTCACTTAATTGGCGCAAGAAACGTCCGGATCCATGGCGTCGGACATATCGGACTATTAACCTCAAGCCAAGTCAAAGGCTATGTGAAAGAAGGATTGAATGGCGGGGGACAAAATACGAATTAAAAAATGAAAAAAGACAGCCGTCATGTGCTGTCTTTTTTCATGTCGTTAGAGATAAGCCATGGGATAGGCTTTGCGGGGCATGTGAAAGATTGAAGCTCATTAGCATCTATGACATCATGGCCAGTGTGTGATTTATCTTTTTGCTGCAAAAACAGACAAAACAGCGTACATAGCCGAATAAAAACATGTACAAATCAACCACCATTCTTTACACTACATATAGTGAATAACAATCATCGGGGGTGGGCGTTTGTGCAAAAGAATCAAAAGGCTTTGATTATTGTGGACGTACAGAAGGCGTTCGAGCACGAAAAATGGGGAGAACGGAATAATCTAGATGCAGAGAAGAATATCAATCGTCTATTGACGTTTTGGAGAAAAAAAGGCTGGACAGTCATTCATATTCAGCATACATCTGACAAGCCGAACTCCGTATTTCATCCGGCAAATGAAGGGCATCTCTTCAAAGAAATCGCCAAACCGCTAGATGAAGAAATGGTCATACGTAAGAAAGTCAACAGCAGCTTTATAGGTACAAACTTAGAGGAACAGTTAAGATCAAACCAGATTGATACGGTCGTGATCGCTGGACTCACAACACCGCACTGCGTATCTACCACAACAAGAATGAGTGGAAACCTAGGCTTTGATACATACCTCATTTCGGATGCAGTAGCTGCCTTTGGACTCACAGATCAAACTGGTACATATTATGACCCAGAAACGATCCATCGCCTCTCACTTGCAACACTGCATGAGGAATTTGCGACAGTCCTGACAGCAGAACAGCTGATGACAAAGTGGACAAGCGAAAGCACCTAGAATCATATCTAGGCGCTTTTTTGTTATAAGCCATTAAGCATGTTCATCCAGCGGTGGTTTTCGCTGTTTCATCCCTGAATATATGAGATCAATTCCAATAAATAAAAAGCTGACAAAGAAAGATAAAATTAATGTGCCGTGTCCCCATATGGATACATTCACTAGTTTTATGTGAAGGACATACTTGATAGAGAGATGTAAAACGATCCAAGAAATGATTCACTCCAAAGCAGAAGTCAGCCATGCAGGGAGTTTGAATAAATAGGCCAGCCCTTTGCCTATGAATAGAAGAAAAGGTGACAAAAAAACCACTATCACACCTACTAACAAAGAGAACGAGATCAATGAAAAAAATGAATCATATGTTATATATTCTCCAAAAAGAAAGTTTCCCCCTAAAGCCACTATGCACAGCATGACACTTGGAACTGTGATCACAAAACAGAGAGAAATAAAGATCAGTAAGATGAACAACATCGCAGCCAATACATTTGGTGGTGCATCTATGATCTGTTTTTTTCTTAAAAGAGAATAAGCGAAAATAGACAAGGCGAAGAGAATGAGAATCATGACTAATATAAAAAACATGCATTCCTCCAGCTAAGTGCTATAGAAGAAGATGATAAGACGTCGGTGCTTTTTTTATTTCATCTATCATCATTGTACCAATAGACAAATTGCAGCTAAATATTTGTATGTGGGAATGACCATCACATAGTGAAGCGGAGATGGTGGTGATGCTGCGAAGAAAGGTTTTGGATAAGGATGTTGTTACACACTGTCATACATTCGCTTTCATCTTGTAGGTGTTAGGTCATGGTGGAACGCAAACAAAAAACCCTAGACATCCTTGAACAATCAAGGTCTCTAGGGTTTGTTTGCTCACTCTTTGAGAGAGTCATGAAATTAACGAGAGTAGAACTCAACGATTAGTTGTTCGCTGATTTCAGGCGCTAATTCAGAACGCTCTGGAAGACGAGTGAAAGTTCCTTCAAGTTTTTCAGCATCGAAAGAAAGGTATTCAGGAACGAAGTTGTTTACTTCAACTGATTCTTTCACAACTGCAAGGTTTTGAGATTTTTCACGAAGAGAAATCGTTTGACCTGGTTTCACAGAGAAAGATGGGATGTCTACACGGCTTCCATCAACAAGGATGTGGCCATGGTTTACTAGCTGACGAGCTTGGCGGCGCGTACGAGCAAGGCCAAGACGGTATACTAGGTTGTCAAGGCGAGTTTCAAGAAGGATCATGAAGTTTTCACCTTGTTTACCAGGAAGTTTAGCCGCTCTGTCAAATAGTGTACGGAATTGACGTTCGTTGACACCGTACATGTGACGAAGCTTTTGCTTCTCCTGTAATTGTAAACCGTATTCAGATAGTTTTTTGCGTTGTCCTGGACCATGTGGGCCTGGAGCGTAAGGGCGTTTTTCAAGTTCCTTACCTGTTCCGCTTAATGAAATGCCTAAACGGCGGGAAATCTTCCAACTTGGACCTGTATAGCGAGCCATAATGTGACTCCTCCTTATTGTTTTTATTTGTGAAAAATAAAAACCGTCTGCTCTTTGTCTTTTCTGTCATTATGTTTTCATGCATCCTCGCTCCAGCAGCAGGGAGTTACAAGATGCACCTCCATATAGAAGGAACAAAATGATACAAAAAAGCCGAACAAAAAGGCTGCCATATTTCACACAAACTCTATTATATGATGCTGGATAGGAGAAGTCAACCTATTTAAAGAGGAGAATGTCAAACCTGGTCGGCATTCATCGAGGAAGAAAGCAAAACAAAAAAGCAGACAATCTGCCTGCTTTTCCTGCATCATTCCGCATCCTTAGAGACGGATAACGCCTGTTGGAGAACCTCTGTAAATTGAATTAAGTAGGTCTCATCTACTTCACTAAAGCGGTCTTTCACTGGACTGTCAATATCGAGTACCCCAATGATTTGTCCATTTACTTTAAGCGGGATCACAATTTCAGACTGCGATGCTGCATCACATGCAATATGACCAGGGAATGCATGCACATCAGCGATACGCTGCACATCACCTGTCGCAAATGCGGTGCCGCAAACGCCTTTTCCAGAAGGAATGCGCACACAAGCAGGCAGTCCGTTAAACGGTCCAAGTACAAGTTCGCCGCCCTTTGCCAAATAAAATCCTGCCCAGTTCACTTCAGGAAGTGAGTGATACAATAATGCCGCAGCATTTGCTAAGTTGGCAATCAGGTCTGGTTCGCCGTCTGTGATCGCTTCTACTTGTTTAATCAGTAATTGATAGTCTTTCGATGGATCGCCAGACTGTTTTTCGACATGAAACATGAAAATCTCCTACTTTCTATCTCAAAAATACATAACTTGCGTTTTGCATGTGGGATTTGTCGAGCAATTGTAAAAGGAACTTCTGCCTTCATCTTGAAGTAAGTACACATGAAGAGGGGTGAGCGGATGAAAACATCAACAAACGTGCAAACAAAAGACCGTATTATTGAAGCTGCCATCAGACTTTTTAACCAAAAAGGATTTTCTGGTACCTCTGTCCGTGAGATTGCGAAAGAAGCAAACGTCAACGTTGCCCATATATCTTATTACTTTCAAGGAAAAGGAGGACTGCTAGAGCAGCTCGTCTCCGATTTTTATGAAGGCTATATTCACATGATTGAATCGCACATCCATCACATGGAAACCCGTCACGCAAAAGAATGTTTACTTCATGTGGTTTTTGATATTTTATCTTATCAGCATGAAAACCGTCAATTAACCCGTTTCGTTTATCGAGAAGTGACCATTGATTCGACGCTCATTAGGGAAATCATGTCGACCTATTTAACAAAAGAAAAATACTTGTTTCAACTGATCATTGAAAAAGGGAAAAAAACCCACGTGATTTGTGAGCAGCTTTCACTCTCCTCTTTTATGATTCAGCTGAAATCACTTCTGATGATGCCGTATTTACAGCCTCAATATTTAGCGGAGGTGCTCTATATCAATCCAAGTGAGCCTTATTTTTATCAAACGTACTTTAAGGAACTAAGCCGCTCACTCCATCATTTACTAGAGCCGAAAGAGCCGGCACTGGATACTCACCTGAAACTGATCATGTCTTCAAACTGATCATACGCATACCCGAGATCTTCCGCTTGATGGGCATCAGACCCGAATATGAGCGGAATTTTTTTCTGTTTTGCGAAATCAATCATCCATTGCTCCAAATAGATACTTCTGGCATATGTCTTACGAAGACCTGATGTATTAAAATCTAAGGACATGCCTTTTTTTGCCGTTTCTTCAAGGCAAAGGGTGACCTTTTGACGTAGTTCAGGCGGCATCTCATATGGAAAAAGCTGTTTGAATTTCTGGACAAGGGTGATATGACCGATTCTCTTTGGCTTATAGTGACCTAAAGATGATAGAATAGAAGAATGAATTTGGTCATAGTAGCTTTCGTAGACCTGCTCGATACTGCCATAAATGCTGATCAGCTGCTTGAAGGCATGCTCGTCAAAATCAAGACAAATATAATCATCGCCAGCAGGAAGAAAGTGAACAGACAAAATACTATCGTCTAGTTCAGGACCGTAGCAGTCTAAAAAGGCACTTGTTTCCTGTTCATACTCTCTGATATAGTCGACCTCAAGCCCAGTTTTTACTATTAATTGTCCTTTGTATTCCTGTTTCAGCTGATCCAGCTTCGTCAAATACGCTTCAAGGTCTTGAAGCTTCATGGCGCTATCCTGCTCAGGTGTTGGATCGCGAAACGAAGGTGGCAGCGGAGCATGCTCGGTAAAGGTGATGGAATCAAATCCCTTTTTCATTGCTTTTTCAATATAAGAATGAAAAGGATCAAGCGTCCCGTGCGGGCAAAACGGAGTATGTAGATGTGCATCTTGTTTCAGCATGTCGTCACCTCTTGTCGATATTTTGAAAAACGTGATGTTGATCAGTGAAAATAATGAAAAATCATGACCAAAAATGTTGGTTACATGGTATCATAATAACAATGAAAACGACAGCTTCCGCATACATAAAAGCAGGTCACATTGAGACGTGTGATCAAATGATAGAAAGCGCTGAATGACTTTCTTGAAAAAACATACATAAAACCGTGAATGGATCGTCTTGGAAAACATACGATCCTGCTTATAAAAAGCAAATGCAAAGCGGACACGAAAGGGTTCTCAGGTCTATTCGGGACACTTTTACCCTGACATCACTTAGATCACAACAAGGGGGCTCATTATGGAGTTAATCATCGGTTTAATTGTCATTTTGCTTGCTTTGTTTTCAGTCGGTTACTTCCTTCGAAAAAATATATATAAAGAGATTGACCGATTGGAAGCATGGAAAATTGAAATTTTAAACAGATCAATTGTAGAAGAAATTTCAAAAATCAAACATTTAAAAATGACCGGAGAAACAGAGCAGTTTTTTGAAAGATGGCGTGCAGAGTGGGACGATATCGTCACAGCCCATCTTCCAAAGGTAGAGGAGCTATTATACGATGCAGAGGAGTATTCTGATAAATATCGATTCTCCAAAGCTAAGCAAGTCCTGGCACATATTGGGGATTTGCTGGCAGCTGCTGATTCGAACATTGAAGACATTTTAAAAGAGATTGCAGACCTTGTCACAAGCGAGGAGCAAAACCGCAAAGACATTGAAAAGGTCAAAGAGCAATACCAAACCGTTCGAAAAAATCTGCTTGCATACAGCCATTTATATGGCACCCTTTATGACAAAATGGAGCAGGACTTAGATGAGGCCTGGGAAGGGATCAAGCAGTATGAAGAAGAGACAGAAAACGGAAACTACATGACAGCAAGAAAAATTTTGCTTGAGCAAGACCGCAGACTCGATCAGCTGCAATTATATATCAATGATGTACCGAAGCTCATCGCAGACTGCAAACAAACTGTACCAGGTCAGCTGACGAAGCTGAAAGACGGTTATAAAGAAATGACAGACAAAGGCTACAAACTGGAGCACATCCAAATCACAAAAGAACTGGATAATTTAAATAAACAGCTGACTCGAGCAGAAAAATTACTCATTGATGAACTCAATTTAGATGAAGCATCCAGCATTCTGCAATTGATCGATGATGCGATTCAGACATTGTATGATCAGCTGGAAGCAGAAGTAGAAGCAGGTCAGGAAATAAAAAGCAAGATGCCTGAGCTTGAGGAAGCATTCCAAAAGCTTGAACAGGATCATACGCAAACAAAGGCAGAAACAGCCCTTGTGAAAGAAAGCTACAAGCTGACAGCAGGAGAGCTTGATCAGCAGAAAGCTTTTGAGAAACGCTTAGAAGAAATTGAAAAGCTCATGAAGCAAATACGTGAGAAACTCGATCGTGATCATGTGGCATATTCTTTATTAATGACTGAAATCAATCAGCTCGAGACCTTTATCGAGGAAGCAAAAGCCTTGCATGAATCGTTTAAAGATCATCTTCAATCGTTACGAAAAGAAGAACTGCAGGCGAGAGAAACACTGACTGAACTTAAAACACTGCTGACAGATACAGTACGACAGCTGCATAAAAGCAATATTCCAGGCGTACCTGCTGACATCAAAGAACGTGCTGAAAAAGCGCAGGAGATGATTCAGCAAGTGCATGAGCAGCTTGAGAACCTGCCTTTGAATATGCCGGCAGTGAACCAACAATTAAAAGAAGCCTCTGAAACAGTGAGAAGTGTCGCTCATGAGACGCAAGAAATGCTCAGTAAAGTGGATCAAATTGAACGGATCATTCAATACGGCAACCGGTTCAGAAGTCAAAATCATATCTTGTCAGAGCAATTAAAAGAAGCAGAACGAAGATTTTATGCCTATGATTATAACGGTTCATTTGATGTGGCAGCAGCGGCTGTTGAAAAAGCATCACCTGGAGCCGTCCACAAACTTTTAGCGAAGCAAGAAAAAGAATACCAGCACCAATAAAAAAGCTGAAGTCCATTTTTAGGACTTCAGCTTTTTTCAAATTATGAAGCTTGTTTCTGTTGTTCTTCTGAAGCAGAAGAAGTGAAAAGAGAAATGACGAACCCGGCGATGACTCCAAGTAAAGCAGGAACAATCCAGCCAATGCCAAGGTCATAAAATGGCAGTACGGCTTTAAAGATGTCTTTCACTGGACCGATTGGGAGGTTCGCTGCGGCTAAACCGTCAAATAAGCTGACGCAGCCTGTTAAGATTAAAGAGAGAACATAGACAGGTCTTCTATGTCCAAGCCATTTATCAGCAAGTGATAACACAATAATCACAATCGCAAGCGGATAAATCGCTGTTAATACAGGAACAGAGAAAGCGACAATATGAGCTAATCCAAAGTTTGAAATGATGAAACTAAATAATGTGACGAGCGTTACGACCGTTTTATATGAAAGTTTAGGCAGTAACTTTGAGAAATACTCCCCGCATGATGTGACAAGACCGATACTTGTCGTTAAACATGCGACTGTAATGGCAGCACCTAACACAATATTTCCTAGACTGCCGAATAGGAATTGGGAAGACTGAGCCAAGATTTTGCTGCCGTCTCCAACGAATCCAATCGCGTGTGTACTAGAAGCGCCTAAATAAGCAAGTGATAAATACACAAATGTTAAACCGCATGCTGCAATCAGACCAGCTTTGATACAAGCAGAGGCAAGTGCCTTTTTACTTGTCACGCCGCGCCCTTTAATGGCATTGATGACCACAATTCCAAAGACAATCGAAGCAAGAGCATCCATTGTCTTATAGCCCTCAAGAAATCCTTTGAAGAAAGATCCATTGCTATAAGATACATCTGGTGTGCCAATCACACCCATTGGCGTTAAAAGCGCTTTGACGATAATAATCAAAATGATGGTAAATTTAATTGGTGTTAAAACTTTCCCCACTCGATCGACAATCTTTGTTGGGTTTAAAGCAAGGTAATACGTAATACCAAAAAAGACAAGTGTAAATAAAAGAAGTGAAAGCCAAGCTGGCACACTTGATAAAAATGGTAATGCCCCAATCTCATAAGAGACGGTTCCTGTTCGAGGAATAGCGAAAAGCGGTCCAATGGATAAATATAAAATGACTGTAAATGCTGTTCCAAACACTGGGTGAGCCTTATCAGCTAGTCCTTTCGCATCGCGTCCTGTTAAAGCAATCGCAATAATCCCGAGAAGGGGTAAACCGACACCTGTTAATAAAAATCCGCCCATTGCTCTCCACACATTTTGTCCAGCATATTGCCCAAGTTCTGGTGGATAAATCATATTACCGGCGCCGAAGAATAGAGCAAATAGCATAAAACCTATGATAACCGTATCTTTCGTCGACAAAGTTGCCTTCATTGAATGTAAAGCCTCCATTATTATGTTGAAATATTCTGTTAATTGTTTGCTAGGTAAACCTACATCATTAACATTCACTAATTATAAAGGATGTACGCCTGATGTCAACATGTGTTTTCATACAAAAGTCATGAATTTTTCTATTTTAGTATATGGAGAACAATAAAAAACATCCCCTTCACAGGATGGAAGGGGATGTGAGACGCTGATGTTAAGCAAGCTGTTTAGGCGGACTCTTGAATATGGAGATGAGAAGACCGGCAATGGCTCCAATAACGGCAGGAATGGCCCAGCCGATTCCAAGACTGTATAAAGGAACAGTATCTTCTAACAAATCATGTAAACCACCAAGCGGAATCTTTGCTTCCACAAGTCCGTCGATGACGGCAAAGATACCAGTGAAAATAAGGGAAATGATATAAATCATCCGTCTTCCATTGATCCATCGATCGAGAAACGATAAAAGAATGATCACAATAGCTAACGGATAAATTGCGACAAGAACTGGGACAGATAGTGAAATAATTTGTGCCAGACCAAGGTTTGCTACAAATGTACTAAACAAAGAAACGATGAAGATGACCGTTCGATAGGAAAGGCGTGGAAATAGCGTGGAGAAATATTCTCCGCAGGAAGAAACGAGCCCAATACTTGTTGTTAAACAAGCAAATAAAATTGCCGCCCCCAGCACAATATTTCCAGCAGACCCAAATAAAAAGTTAGCGGCTAGGGAAAGAAGTTTCCCGCCATCATTTGATCCTACCATACCCGTTGCATCAGGACTTGATGCGCCAACGTAAGCAAGTGATATGTACACAAGTGCGAGTCCAGCAGCTGCCACAAGTCCAGCTTTAATACAGGCCACAGCAAGAGACTTACGCTCTGTAATGCCGCGTTCTTTAACAGCCGTGACAACGACAATTCCAAAAACGATTGAAGCAAGAGCGTCCATTGTTTTATAACCTTCCAAGAAGCCTGTAAACAGCGGGCTTGTTTCATAGGAAGGATGAGGACTGCTAATTGCGCCCATCGGTGTTGCAATGGCTTTTATCACAATTAAAGCAATGACAGCGAGTAAAATTGGTGTTAAAATTTTACCGATTCGATCAACAAGTTTCGATGGATTTAACGCAAGGGCATAGGTAATTCCGAAAAAGGCAATCGAAAACAAGAATAACGGAAGCCATGATGCAGACTGAGCTTCTGAAAGGAACGGGGCCAGTCCGATTTCATAAGAAACAGTTCCTGTACGTGGGATCGCAAAAAACGGCCCAATGGATAAATATAAAATGACGGTGAAAATTGTACCAAATGTAGGATGTGCTTTATCTGCAAGTCCTTTGGCACCTGTTCCTGTCAAGGCAACGGCTATGACGCCTAAGAGCGGCAGGCCTACCCCTGTCAGTAAAAAACCGCCAATCGCAAGCCAAACGTTTTCACCTGCGTATTGTCCAAGTACAGGCGGAAAGATCATATTACCTGCGCCGAAAAAGAGTGCAAACAGCATTAAGCCGATGGCTAATGTGTCTGACTGACTTAACTTATTGTTCATAAGAGGACCCCCTTATTATTTTATTTTTCCGTCATATTTAAAAATTCTGTTAATTAAGAATGAAATATGACAATGGCACTATGCATGTTATAGTGTATTGATCTAGTTGTCAATACACCGCTTTATTTTGAAAAAAAAGGAATGAGATTCACGTTCTTTAAATGGAGAAAGATAAGGAGTTTCGCAATGATTTATCTTGATAATAGTGCAACAACTAAGCCTTACCCAGAAGTTTTGAAGGTGTATCAGCAAGTGAGTGAGCGTTTTTTTGGAAATCCGTCCTCACTTCATCAGCTTGGCATTGATGCAAGCCGTCTGCTAAATGAAACGCGCAAACAAATGCTTCACTATACAGGCTTTAAGCAATATGAAATTATTTTTACATCAGGTGCAACAGAAGCGAACAACATCGCCATTAAAGGGGCGGCTATCGCCAAGATGAACCGTGGCAGACACATTGTCACAACCACAATTGAGCACCCTTCTGTCATTGAGTCATGTGAGCAGCTGAGGACGTTATTTGGCTTTGATATCTCCTATGTTCAAGTAAATGAGCATGGACATGCCGATATGACTCATTTAAAAGAAGTGCTTCGCCCTGATACAGTGCTGGTCAGTATGATGCATGTAAACAATGAAACAGGCGCTGTCCAGCCAATCGAAGAAGCGGCCAGCATCATTCGAGAGCATGCAAAAGAGGCGCTTTTTCATGTTGATGGCGTACAGGGGATTGGCAAGGTGCCCCTGCCTAAAGAGGTGGATATTGATCTTTTGACGATGTCAGGCCACAAGATTCACGGCTTAAAGGGAACAGGCGCACTCTTTTTAAAGAAAGAGACAGTGCTCGCACCTTTCATCACAGGAGGAGAGCAGGAGCTTGGACTCCGTTCAGGCACAGAAAACCCGGCTGGAGCTGTCAGCTTAGCAAAAGCCATGAAACATTCATTTGAGCATTTGAACAAGCATATTGATGAGATGCAGTCGTTAAAAACGCAGCTTCAAAAGCAGCTTGGAGAAATAGAAGGTGTTGTCCTCAACACACCGCTTACGAACAGTGCACCGCATATTGTGAATTTTTCAGTGCCAGGCATTCAAATTGAAGTCTTACTCCACATGCTTGAAAAAGAGGGGATTTTCGTTTCGACAACGTCCGCTTGCTCTGCTAAGAAAAAAGAACCAAGCCATGTCCTTCTGGCTATGGGGAAATCAGAAGAGGCAGCTAGAAGCAGCATGAGAATCAGCTTGACATATGGACAAGGACCAGAGCTGGCGCCACGTATCATCACATCCATCGCACAAAGTGTGAAAAAATTAAAAGGAATGAGATAACAAGATGAAGTATGATCATATTTTAGTCCGTTTTGGTGAGATCTCAACAAAAGGGAAGAATAGAAAGAAATTCATTGAAAAATTAAGACAGCATATTCGTTTTGTCTTAAAAGATTTTGCAGGACTCAAGTACGCATCTGATAGAGACCGCATTACAATCATGCTGAACGGAGAAGACCCTGAACCAATTTCAGAGCATCTCAAAAGTGTTTTTGGTATTCAAAGCTTTAGCCTTGCAGTGAAATGTGAGACGGATTTGGATGCTATCAAAGAAGCAGCACTGACAGCTGTGCAAGAAGTGTACGAAAAGGGGAATACATTTAAAGTCACAACAAAACGTTCATACAAACAATTTGAGCTTGATTCAAATGAAATGAACCGGGAAATTGGCGGACATGTTCTAAGGAATACGGAAAACTTAACAGTTAATGTGAAGCACCCAGATGTTCATTTGCGAATTGAAATCAGGGAACATGCGACGTACATTACATTTAAAGATGTAAAGGGTGCCGGCGGTTTACCTGTGGGTTCAAGCGGAAGAGCGATGCTTATGCTCTCAGGCGGTTTTGACAGCCCAGTTGCCGGCTATCAAGCAATGAAACGCGGCATTCAAATTGAAGCCGTTCATTTCTTTAGCCCGCCTTATACAAGTGAACGTGCCAAGCAAAAGGTCATTGATCTTGCAGAATGCTTGGCTGCCTATGGAGGCGAAGTGAAGCTCCACATTGTTCCTTTTACGAAAATCCAAGAGCTCATACACAAACAAGTGCCGGAAAACTATACAATGACATCAACGAGAAGAATGATGCTGAAAATAGCAGATAAAATAAGAGCGAAGCGTGATGCGCTTGCAATCATTACCGGTGAAAGCCTTGGCCAAGTGGCCAGTCAGACACTCGAAAGCATGTATGCCATTAATCATGTAACAAATACCCCCATCATTCGTCCGCTGATTGCAGTTGATAAAAATGACATTATCGAAGAAGCGAGACGAATTGGCACATATGATACAAGCATTCAGCCTTTTGAGGACTGCTGTACAATTTTTACGCCGCCGTCTCCGAAAACGAAACCAAAGCTTGAAAAAGTAGAGCGCTATGAAAGTTTTGCTGATTTCGAGCCAATGCTTGATGAAGCAGTGGAGCAGATCGAAACGATTGTTGTCACGAATGAAAAGAAAGCGGCAGATGAATTCGCTGATTTATTTTAAATAAAAATTTCATAATAATTACCATAAAAACAATCGCATGAAGTCATGTGTTTCTACACATTCTATATTCACAAGGAGGTGAGAACACATGGCTCAACAAAACAGACAAAGCAGTTCTAATCAATTAGTCGTTCCAGGCGCTGCACAAGCGATCGACCAAATGAAGTATGAAATCGCTTCAGAATTTGGTGTAAACCTTGGACCAGAAACAACAGCTCGCGCTAACGGATCAGTTGGTGGAGAAATCACTAAGCGTCTTGTATCTTACGCTCAACAACATATGGGTGGCGGATCTTTCTAAGACACACAATTAAAAAGCTATGGCTTATGAGCGGGATCATTCCCGCTCTTTTCTTTTTGTACATATAAATTGTTAGAATATTTCTAAAAAGGAAGACGAAACGAAAAAATTATGGCATAATACTAGGAGTAGGTCCTAATTCAAGCATTTTTCAGATATGAGTGTTAGAATAGGTAAATTGAAACATGATTCGTTTCATAGAAAGAGGCTAAAAGGAGCTGTACCATGAAAAGAGAAGACTTAATTGCACCAGAACAATATAACTTAGTCAGTGAGATTGAAGCATTCAGTCATGACCGGGAAAAAATGGCCCTGCACTGGCAGGATGGAAACGGCCATGAAGCGCATGTGACGTATGCAACATTAATAGAAGAAGCCAATAAAATCGGTCATGTATTATTAAATGCAGGCTTTAAAAAAGGCGATAAAATCATTGTAATGGTGCCGCGCATGCTAGAGGCATACAGCATTTATTTAGCGATTTTAAAAACAGGAATGGTTGTGATTCCTTGCTCAGAAATGCTCCGTGCGAAAGATTTAGATTACCGAATGGAACATGCAGAAGCAAAGGGAGCGATTGTTTACGCATCCTTCATTCAATCGTTCGACGGGACCAATCAGCCAAAAGATTTCAAAACATTCTCGATTGGTGAGAACGATCATGGCTGGACAAACATTTTGGCGCAAAAGGAACACCAATCAACCGAACTGAAATTGGCAGAAACAACACGCACAGACATGGCGTTTCTATCTTATACATCAGGCACAACAGGTAACCCAAAAGGGGTTGTGCATACACACGGCTGGGCTTATGCACATTTACGCACAGCTGCTAAAGCGTGGCTGTCTATCAATGAAGGAGATAAAGTATGGGCAACAGCAGGACCAGGCTGGCAAAAATGGGTGTGGAGTCCTCTCTTATCTGTTTTAGGAAGCGGAGCGGAAGGCTTTGTGTATGGAGGGAAATTTAATCCGAATACGTACTTAGAGCTGCTTCAAAAAAATGAAATCAATGTTCTATGCTGTACACCAACAGAATATCGATTTATGGCAAAAGTGGATGACCTTAGTCAGTACGAGCTGCCGAAATTGCATAGTGCTGTTTCTGCGGGAGAGCCGCTAAACCGTGAAGTCATTGATACATTCAAAAAACATTTCAATGTAGAAGTACGAGATGGATACGGCCAAACAGAAAGCACACTGCTAGTAGGCGTATTAAAAGGAATGGACATCAAGCCGGGCAGTATGGGAAAACCAACCCCTGGCAACGATGTGGACATCATTGATGAGAATGGCAGCATTTGCGCACCAGGAGAAATTGGTGACATTGCGGTACATCTTGAAACACCGGCTTTATTTAAGGAATACTATAAAGATCCAGAGCGTACAAAAGCGCAGCGCCGCGGGGATTACTTTATTACCGGTGACCGTGCGAAAAAAGACGAGGACGGATACTTCTGGTTTGAAAGCCGCAGAGATGACATCATTGTTAGCTCAGGCTATACGATTGGGCCGTTTGAAGTAGAAGATGCGCTTATCAAACACCCAGCAGTAAAAGAATGTGCTGTCGTAGCGAGTCCAGATGAAATCAGAGGCTCAATTGTGAAAGCGTACGTTGTATTGCGCGATGCATCAGCACAAAGTGATGAGCTTATTACAGAGCTGCAAACACACGTGAAAAATACAACAGCACCTTACAAATATCCAAGAGAAATCGAATTCATTGACGAGCTGCCAAAAACACCGTCAGCGAAAATTCGTCGTGTCGAGCTGAGAGAAAGAGAGCTTGCGCGAAAATCATCATGACAGTAGAAACAATAAGCGTCTGGATGGAAAATCATCCAGCGCTTTTTTTATTGGACAAATCAAATATGTAAAATTCGTTCATGATGTTTTATGTTAAAATGTGTAAGGATGACTTGAAAAGGAGAATGTTCTGAAAATGTCGATTGCGATAATTCATGGCATTGTGCTTGCCTTTGGTCTTATTTTACCTTTGGGCGCACAAAATGTATTTGTATTTCAGCAAGGAGCCCTTCAGCCTCGATTATATCGCGTGCTGCCTGTGGTCATCACAGCCGCCCTCTGCGACACACTTTTAATCACTTTAGCTGTCATTGGGGTTTCGGTTGTTGTTCTCACCATTCCGATCTTGCAAATAGCTCTTTTTATCATTGGATTTTTCTTTTTACTTTATATGGGGTGGTCAGTTTGGAACACGAGCTCCGCAACAGGTAATCAAGAAAAGATGGACTTGATGCCCGTGAGAAAACAAATCATATTTGCCTGTTCCGTTTCACTTTTAAATCCTCACGCGATTCTCGATACAATAGGAGTGATAGGAACGAACTCTCTGCAATATCATGGGGCGGAAAAGGTGGCATTTACCGCAGCCTGTATCATTGTCTCGTGGTTATGGTTTATGGGTCTTGCCCTTCTCGGGAAAATGTTAGGAAAGCTAGATACAAACGGCAAGTGGATGAACCGGATCAATAAAGCCTCTGCGATCATGATCTGGCTAGTTGTATTATATATCGCCTATCAGCTTATTGGATAAAGGATACATAGAGCAAAAGAGACGTGATGTTGAACATGTCATTTGAAGAAGCGTTGGATGGAAAACATCCGGCGCTTTTTTGTTGTCTACTGTCTCGGGGCAAGCATCAGTTACACCCCGTTCATTTATCTCAGACATACTGACGATTCAATTACCTGAAGGAAATGATATCAAGTAGGAGATATGCTACATTATTTATAGTGGTTTTTTTTGGTAAATAAGCCTCTTATGCCATTTTCCATAAAAAGGTATAATTTTTATGGGATTTAAATGGAAAGTTGAAGAATGAGTTTCATATCAATCCAAATGGGGAGTTTTTAAAAGGATCTTTTACCTATGGTGAAAACGGTGCGAAAAAAGATATGATGGAATTAAATAGAAAAATTATGAATGCTGAAGATTCGGAAATTCAAACGAGCTTTAATTGGAACAAATTTTGGAGTTGTTTAAAAAAGAAAAGTGGCCCGAATGAATCTCTTCCGCTTCGTTCAATGGTTCTTGGGGCTTGTTATTATGTTTGTTTAACAGGACCTGTTGGTTGTATAGCATGTACAGTCATTAATGCAGGAATATCGGCTGGGATAGCAGGTTATTGTGTGAAAAAAGTTTGGTGAATTGGAGGTTTTCAAATGGCTCATAAAGAACAGCGTAAAGGGGCAGTGCTTGCTGTCTTTGATACATTGACGTTTGGTGTACCAGTCTTGTTGTGGAATTTATATAAGAATACGAATAAAACATTGAAGCTGATGATCCCGATTATTCCAATAGTAGGTTTCATCACGTATCTTTTGGCATCTCTTTACTAATGTGTTCAAAAATCATTTGCATGAGCGATACGCTCATGCTTTTTTCATTCGATCATTTTTTGAAGATGGTTTGATTTAATAGACGGAGAGCTTGTACGATATCATCCATTTGATTTTGGTCAGAGGAAGAAAGGCTGTCCATGAGCATGGATTCAATTTGTTGAAATGCTTTGTCCATACACGCACGGCCTTTTTTAGACAGCATAATGACATGTTTTCGCTTGTCATCTTTATCTTCTTGTCTATCAATGAATTGTTTTTCGTGAAGCTTTTTCAATTCTCTGCTGACATTCGGAAGAGACATGTGCTGACATTCGGCGATTTCACTAGGTGTTAGCGGCTCACTGACGGCTAACTGCTCCAGAATCAAATATTGTAGAGTGGTTAGATCAGATGGTTTGATCTTGCTCATCATAGCGTGTTTCAGCTCCGAAAAAGTAGAAGCAAATGTGACAAACTCTTTGAAAAAATGTGGGTTTTTCATCATTTTTCACCTCCTACGTACCATACCAAAATTATTATCAAAAAACAATTATCATTTGACAACCAAAAAAGAGGGGTGTATGCTTTTTGTTATCAAATGATAACTAAAGGAGACAAGCCATGAATGTACTCATGATTTATACTCACCCCCATCACAATAGTTTAAATGGTGCTTTTTTTAAAGAAATCCTAAAGGGCAGTGAAGAAAATCCAAACGTTCAAGAAGTGAGAATCATAGATTTATACCAAGACAAATTTGATCCTGTACTTATTTTTAATGAAGAGAAAAAAAGACGTGATATGCATAAGGACCCTGAGATTCAAGAATATCAAGAGAAAATCAAATGGGCAGACAATATCGTGTTTGTTTATCCGATTTGGTGGGGGCGGCCGCCAGCCATGCTGCTTGGTTTTATTGATCGAATGTTTGCAGCAAATTTTGCTTACCGTCAAACAGGCGGGCTGCTTCCAGAAGGCTTGTTAAAAGGAAAGAGGGCTGTATGTGTATCGACAATGCAAGGACCGACCCACTACCCTTTCTTCTTTTTGCAAAATGCCCACAAAATCTTAATGAAACGAGCTCTTTTACAATATGTCGGGATTAAACCGGTGAAGTTCTTCGAATTTGGCATGATGGAAAGTCCAAAAGGGAAGCATGACGTGAAATTAAAACGGATATACGACTATTTTCGGAATATTAGCTCATAAACCACATTCCTTGAGTCACTTTTCTTCTAATTTGATCCTATTATGTTTTAAAATGGCATAGAGGGTGAGACTCATCCTCGTTATTTGAAAAGGGGGATATGAATGAAGAAAACATTGTTTAAAGATGCGGCGCTCATTACACTTGATCCATCTTTAGGTTTTCTGGAAAAGGGAGATCTCTTAATTGAAGGGGCACACATTGTAGAAGTTGGACCTTCGATTGAAGCAAGTGGTGCTGACATTGTCGATGCATCTGACATGGTCATCATGCCAGGGCTTGTGGATACCCATCGTCATGTGTGGCAGTCTGTCATAAGGGGCATAGGAGCAGATTGGTCTTTACAGACGTATTTGAGCAAAATCTATTATGGCAACTATGGAGCCATGAGACGGCCATCAGATGATCGAATTTCTAATTACTTAGGGGCACTAGAGGCTTTAGATGCAGGGGTAACCACATTTTTCGATTGGACGATGATCAATTCAATAGATCATACAGATGAGCTCATTGAAGGATTAAAAGATGCAGGCATTCGTGCTGTCTTTGGTTTTGGTACCTCTGGAGATGCAGAGTATTGGGATAGAGAGAGTACACTGACGAATATGGAAGACGCAGCCCGCGTGAAAAAAACGCATTTTCAATCGTCAGACCAGCTGCTGACGATGGGACTTGCCATTCGTGGCCCTGAGTTTTCCTCATGGGAGACCTCGGTATATGAAATTGAAGCAGCAAGATCCCTAGATGCATTATGTAGTATGCACATTGGCTTTGGAAATTGGGGGGCAGCGGATCGTTCGATTGAGCGGCTTCATCAAGCAGGGCTGCTGGGGCCTGATCTGAATATGGTGCATATCAATGCAATTGATGCAGAACAAATGAAAATGCTCGCCGACAGTGGAAGCTCAATATCCATTACACCGGAGATTGAAATGATGATGGGGCACGGTTATCCTGTAACGGGGCTCGCCATTGAGAATGGAGTTCTTCCAACGCTCGGTGTAGATGTGGTGACAGCCACAGGAGGGGATTTGTTTACCCAAATGAAATTCGGACTTCAGGCAGAGCGGGCGATCCAAAATCAAGCTTTATTGATGGAGGGGACGATGCCAGGACCTGAGCTTGGCCTGTCTGCTCATCAAATGCTGGAAGCAGCAACGATAAATGGAGCCCGTGCATTGAAGCTTGATGACAAAATTGGATCACTCACACCTGGAAAAGAAGCTGATTTCATCTTGATTGATCGGACAAGCATGAATCTACTTCC
Organism: Bacillus xiamenensis; assembly: GCF_000300535.1. Taxonomy (GTDB): domain Bacteria; phylum Bacillota; class Bacilli; order Bacillales; family Bacillaceae; genus Bacillus; species Bacillus xiamenensis. The sequence continues at coordinate 6,391 of NZ_AMSH01000008.1, read as the reverse complement.
AATGACAGATCCAGCTGGAGCGGTTGTCCAAACGGCACACCCTTCAAATGTTGATTCCGTCTATGTTGCCGGAAAGGCAGTGAAGCAAAATGGGAAGCTAGTTGGAGTGAACCTAGACGAGATCAAACAAAAAGCTTATGCAGCAAGAGATCACATCTTATCGCATCAGTTTGAATCAACAAAATAAAGCACAATCCCCCATAGGCCTTTGCCTATGGGAAGTACATGACAAAAACGGTATCAATTGATACGACCATCCGCATTTGTATTCACAGCTCACCGCCGAATAAAAAAACAGCCAGATTGTACAGCAAAGCAGCTGTGCAGCAGCCCGGCGAGAAACGGAATGTCAAAGTTAAATAGCTGCTTTAGCCGAACACCTTTTAAGAGATCTTTTTCCGTAAAATGAAACCTACGCAGGATCGTGTACAAGCTTTGTTTTTCTTCGCTTTCATTCATTTGTTTGAATAAATGTGAAATCATCCGGCACCAATGACAGTGGTCGTACTTTGACAGCTGTATATCGCCTGATGAAAATCGTTGATCTCATACACATCATAGGGCCAGTACTCCCGCTAGAAGCAGACAAAAAAAGCAAGGGAAGAAGATCCCTTGCTTCAGCTTATTTACCTAAAAAATGCTTTTTAAAGAATGATAGTTGATATTCAAGTGTGAGTGGGTCATTAAAGTAAAATTCTTCAGCATTTGCTACGTACACACGATGTTTTTTCACAGCAGGGATGGACTTATAGATTTCACTGTTTTGATAGGAATTGTCCATTTCATTGTTTTTACTAATGATCATGTAGTCTCCGGCAAATTCAGGGATAACCTCTTGTGACACCGCATAATAACCGGCTTTTAATGCTTTTTCTTTTACTTTTTCAGGCATTTTCAGTTTCATTGCTTGATAGAGAATTTCGGTTCCACGACCCCATGCATCTCCAAATACATAGAGATCTTTTGTGCCGCTTTCAAAGACAGATACTGTCGCATCTTTACCAATTTTTGCTTTGATTTCTTTTCCAGCTTCAGTTGCACGTTTTTTGAAATCTTTTACCCAAGCTCTCGCTTCTTTTTCTTTGTTTAAGACTTTTCCAATTTCAATATGCTGCTGAAGGTAATCGACTTTGTTGTACGTGAACAAGACTGTCGGGGCGATTTTTTTAAGTTTTTCTACATTTTTTGCATTGCTCAAACCGATGATGACATCAGGCTTTAGCTTCATGATTTTTTCTACATTTTCATCCGAAACTTCTGCTACATTTTTTAATTTCTTTTGGAAACGTGGATTCTTTTTTGACCAAGAGTCAACGCCTACAAGGTTCACACCAAGTGACATGACATTTCCTGAATAAGAGCCGAGAACCACGACACGTTTTGGATTCGCTGGTAGCTTCACAGGTCCATTTTCAGATTGATATGTAATCGTGTCAGATGACGTTGATTGATTTCCTTTATTTGAGGAAGAGTTGCTGCTATTGCCACATGCGCTCAACGCAAGTACGAAAATGAGCATCAGAGGGAACAATATTTTCTTCATGAATGTAGACTCCTTTGAAATCGGCACATGAGCCGGATATTTGGTTGTATTAGTGATAATGATAATTATTATCACTAAATTATCATATCACAGAATTGCGGTCTGTTGTCAATTACATTTTGATAGTTGGTGATAAAAAAAAAACAGAGAATTTCTCATAGAAAGAAAAAAAGATCAAGGCAGCATGTGACCTGATCTTTTTTCTTATTTAAACCAGCCTTTTTCTTTTGAGCGTGTGATGGCTTCAATTCGATTTTTGACTTCTAGTTTATCTAAAATAATGGATATATAGTTTCGGACAGTGCCGCTTTTAATGCTTAGTTCCTTTGCGATCTCTTTTGTGTTTTTGCCGTCTGCGACGAGTTCAAGAACAGATCTTTCTCGTTCGGTTAAAGGGTTTTCGTCACTGTATAAGTCTTCCATTAATTCAGGGGCGTACACCTTTTTCCCTTTCATCACGCTGCGGATGGCACTTGCCAGATCTTCACTTGGACTGTCTTTCAGCATGTAGCCGCTAACGCCAGCTTTCAGTGCTCTTTGGAAATATCCAGAGCGGGCAAAGGTCGTTAAAATAATGATTTTCACATCAGATTCTTTGAGTTCTTCAGCTGCCTCTAGCCCAGATTTTCCTGGCATTTCAATATCCATTAAACAAATATCAACGGGGTGTTTTTTAGCAAAATCAATGGCGTCCTGGCCGTTTGTCCCTTTTCCAACAACGGTCATATCGTCTTCTAAATCGAGAAGCGACCCAAGAGCACCAAGCAGCATTTGCTGATCTTCTGCGATAAAGATATTAATCATTTTATTGCCTCCTTATGTTTTGCTGCTGAATCATTTGGAATGCTCATGATCAGCTTTGTCCCGTCCTTTGTCTCAATGCGCAGGCGTCCATTTGCAAATTCCAATCTTTCTCTAATGCCTAAAAGGCCATGTCCCTTCGTTTGCGAGGATGGATGATCACCTTTAAATGTTCCATTATCCTCAACGGTAATGACGGCTTCTTTTGATTTTTGATGAATGGTGAGCTTACAGACAGTGGCATCACTATGTTTGACGACATTCGTTACAGCTTCTTTGATGCACATGCTCACAATGTTTTCGTTGAGGAGAGTGATCTGTTTTGGTGCTTCCTTTTCATCATAAATCAATTCAATATCGGCCGCTTCAAGAATTTGCCGAATGTTCAATATTTCATCTTTGATCCGAATACCTTTCATGGAGGAAACAATTTTTCGCACTTCATTAAGAGACGTTCTAGCTGTCTGCTGCACGCTTTTTAGTTCGGCACGGGCCTGTTCAGGATCTTTATACACAAGTTTACGGGCAAGATCACTCTTTAAACCGATGAGAGAGAGCTTTTGTCCAAGTGTGTCATGCAGGTCGCGTGCAATGCGCTGTCTTTCTTCAAGCTTCACAAGATCGGCGATCCGTTCGTTTGCATATTCTAATTTCTCCTCGAGCCGTTCACGTTCCTTCCTGCTTCGAATACTCAGAGGGAGGAGGATGGCGCTAATAAGTGTGATCACAACAAACGGAATTTGTGTGAGAAACCAGCCTTTTTTTAAGATCAAACTAAAGTTCACCGCCACGGCGGCGCTCGCTAGATGAATATAGTATAGGATATAGAAAGGAACCTTTTTTTTGATATGTCCATTGAAATAGGCGATACAAAAAGCAAAATAAATGTAGCTGTAAAGCATCACATAGCCAGTCGAAATGGCGATTAATAGAAGGCCGAATACATATAAAGACCACCCTTTTGCGACAAAGGCGAAACGGTAGACAGCAAAAAAGACGACGTTTAAAATAATGCCGATCACAATGCCTAAAGTGGAAGGGGTCTTAAAGATAAAGTAAAAGGGCAGGATGAAAAAAATCGCCCATATATATGGGGAAATCCCATGCAGTTTTTGAATTTTTAGTTGTTTTTTCATCCGTGATTCACCTTTTCCATTTTTTCAGTCTTTTTCACTACTTTATCAAATTGAACACGTTACCGCATCCTGCAAATACAACAAGCTCCTTCTATTGTAAGAAAGAGCTTGCGCCAATTATGCATTCTTCTTGAGTATGTCTCCTTTTATCACAGGGGTGTTTCTAATCTGACGTGCTTCTTTAAAGGTAACAAATGCTTTCGTATCTTCATCCCATAGCCTGAACTTCATTGACTCAATGCTAGTTTTCAACGTGATGGTTGGAACATTTTGAAGCGGCTCACTATGCTCATGGGCATGCTCTAAATGATAATTTGGTACCCTCGGGCTTAAATGATGGACATGGTGGTACCCGATATTACCTGTTAACCATTGAAGGAGCTTTGGCAATTTGTAAAAGGAACTGCCTTCTACAGCTGCCTGCACATAATTCCAATGTTCATCTGCTTCAAAGTAAGAATCTTCAAATGTATGCTGCACATAAAATAACCATACACCGATTGATCCAGAAATGAGGAAAATCGGACCTTGAACAAGTAGGAAGCCCTGCCAGCCAAAGAGTAGACATGTGGCTGCTGCTAATAAAACAATCGTCACGTTTGTCAAATACGTATTCCAGCGCTCTTTTTTACGAGCACTTTTCACATTGAAACGGTTTTGAATGAGAAACACAAAGATCGGTCCTAAAATAAACATCACAAAGGGATTACGATAAATTCTGTAACGAATTTTCGTCCATACAGATGCTTCTTGATATTCTTTGACTGTCAGAAGCCAAATGTCACCAGTACCTCGTTTATCTAAATTACTGCTTGTGGCATGGTGAATCGAATGATCTCTTTGCCATTGAAGATAAGGGAAAAGGGTGAGGACACCCGTTAAGAAACCAAACAGGTGATTCAGCGGCTTCTGTTTAAAAAAAGATTGGTGGCAGCAGTCGTGAAAAATGATAAAGACGCGCACTAAAAATCCAGCTGCAATAACCGCAATGAAGAGGGTGAGAACATAGGAGATGTTCAGACTATAATAGGCTAGAAACCAAAGTCCGAAAAATGGGATAAATGTATTGAAAAGCTGCATGATACTTTTTTTAGAGTCAGCACCAGAAAATTGACCTACTTGTTTTCTTAAAGTGGCTTGCTGCTGTGTGTTTGTTGAATTTGTCATGAAGGTTCAAGTCCTTTCCGTTTCTTTCTACTTCAAAGTATAGAAGGAAAGGTGTGATGCTCATAGTAGTACCCATCATGTATACAACATGACATTTGTCATGTTGGTCATGAAAAAAGCTTGCGGTATAAGGGTTTGTAAGTGGTGATATTGATTAAAAAAAAGTGAAGGCGCCAGGCCCTCACTTGTTATGAGCGTGCTTCATGTACTTTTAACTGCTTGCCTTTAATGGTAGTATGCCTCATCGCATTTAGCACAAGAGGGCCTTTGCCATTTAAAATATCTACATACGTTTTCGTTTCCTGAATGGTAATAATCCCAATGTCATCAAATGCAACGCCTTCTATTTTGGCAATGGTCCCAACGAAATCGACGGCCCTGAGTTTCTTTTTCTTCCCGCCGTTAAAATAAAGCTTCATGATATCCTTCTCTACACCGGCCTGCTTATTTTCCTTTTGAATAGGCGTTTCAATCTTCTCTTCAAAGGCTTCTACATGCTGCTCTGCTTCTTCTTTTGTAGGATAAGGCTGAGTCTGAAAGTCAATGCCGGCATCCTGCTTTAATTCTTCAATGAGCGGCTGCGCATGCCTTGTCATAAACGCAATCGTTTTCCCGCTTTTGCCCGCTCTGCCGGTTCTTCCAGTTCGGTGAATATAGCGTTCTTTTTCATAAGGCAGGTCGTAATGAATGACGTGTGTCATATCACTTACATCAATTCCTCGGGCTGCAATATCTGTTGCGATCAAATAACGGAACTCCCCGTTTTTAAATTCATCCATGACGGCAAAACGGTCTTCCTGCTTCATTCCGCCGTGAATTTTGTCGCAAGGAACATCCCACTCGTCCAGCTTCATCGTCAGTTCATTCACTCGTTCCTGCGTATTGCAGAAAATGATGCAGCTATCTGGATTTTCCATGACGATCGTTCGTTGAAGCAATGAAAATTTGGCTTCTTCCTCTGTTTCAATCAACGTGTGGGTGATGTGCTGTACAGTCGTTTCCTCCCGTGCAATCTCAATCACTTTTGGCGATTGTAAAAACTGCTCGCTCAAATCCTTCATTTCATCAGACATTGTCGCTGAAAACAGCATCGACATACGCTTTGCCGGCAGATGCTGAATAATAGAAGAAACTTGCTCAATAAACCCCATGTTCAGCATTTCATCTGCTTCATCTAACACGAAGAATTTGAGATTTTCTAAAGAAAGTGTCCCTTTTTCAAGGTGATCCAATATGCGCCCTGGTGTTCCGCATACAATATGATTTTTTTGTGCAAGCTCTACTTTTTGTGCTTGAAAAGAAGATTTTCCATAAATGGCTGCGGCTTTGATTCGTTTAAATCGTCCAATGCTGGTAAGGTCCTGTTTGACCTGCATCGCAAGTTCTCTCGTTGGGACGAGAATAAGGGCTTGAGGTTTATTTTCAGCCCAATCCACCATTTCACAAATGGGCAGACCATAGGCCGCTGTCTTGCCGCTGCCTGTCTGAGATTTGACGATTAAATCCTGCTTGGAAAAAGCAACGGACAACGTCTCATGCTGAACGGGTGTAGGTGTATGGAAGTGAAGCGCTTCTAGCGCTTGTTTTAATTCATCACTTAATGGATATTGATCAAATTGTTGTAATGGCATCGTGTTCTCCTTTTCGTACATTCATACTTGTGACATCATACCATATCTTTTCAAAGACACCATGCCCACATGAAAAAAAGCCCCATATAGGAGCTTTCAGCGTGTAGACAAAC
>NZ_AMSH01000007.1 GCF_000300535.1 Bacillus xiamenensis | reverse complement strand
GACAAAGAATACGAGGGTTTGTCTACACGCTAAAGCCAGCGCATTGGCTGGCTTTCCTACGAGTGAACTTCCTTCGGTTCACAAGAAGGGCACGTTCCGTATATTTCAAATTTATGTCCGCTGATGTGATAATCCTCTAGATCAGCCTCCAGCTTGTCCATTGGACAGGCATCAATTTCCTTTGTTTTACCGCATGCAAGGCAAATAAAGTGATGATGGTGATGAGAGAACGAACATTTAAAACGGAACAATTTCTCACCTGATAATTCGGTTGTCTCTAATATCCCAAGATCTTCATATAAAGACAGGTTTCGATAAATGGTATCAAAGCTAAGACCTGGGTAATCTTCACTTAATGCCGTTAACACATTTTTAGCGGTCAAGTATTTGTCAGAATCAGAAAACAATTGAAGCATATCCTCACGTTTGCTTGTATATTTGTAGCCTTTTTCCTTTAATAAATCAAGCGCTTCTTGTACGTTCAAGATGATTCCCCCTTCTGAATTTTCCAATACTGATACACCCGATTAAAATCAAAATGGACAGCATCACAATGGTTCCGCCCGGCGCTAAATCAAGATAATAGCTTAAGATCAATCCGGTCATGACAGACAATTCACCAAACAAGATCGAAAGAAAAATCGCCTGTTTAAACCCTTTAGCAATCCGAATACTTGCCGCAACAGGCAGCGTCATGAGGGCAGACACAAGGAGTGTACCTACAATACGCATCGATGCCGCAATGACGAGTGCAACAACTAAAATAAAAATGAAATGAATCCATTTTGCTGAAATACCAGAAGCCTTTGCGTGTTCTTCATCAAAAGAAAGCAAAAACAATTCTTTATATAAAAGCACAACCACTAGCACCACAACAAGTGAGATCCCAACAATGATCCAAAGATCCAGTCTCGAAACCGCACTAACGCTTCCGAACAAATAACTAAACAGGTCGGTATTAAAGCCATTAGCAAGTGAAATAAAAATGACGGAAATTCCGATACCCCCCGATAGGATAATTGGAATGGCCAGCTCCTGATAATGCTTATACACAGAGCGCAGACGTTCAATAAACAATGAGCCGGCAACAGAAAACGCCATCCCTAAGTAAAGCGGGCTCACCCCTGTCAGCAGTCCAAACTTTTTATCAAGAAATAAACTCGCTGCAATCCCCGCAAGTGACACGTGACTAAGGGCATCGGCAATAAGCGAGAGCCTCCTGACAACAATAAATACACCAAGTAAGGGCGCAATAAAACCAATCAGCATCCCTGCAATAAATGCATTTTGTAAAAATTCATAATGAAAAAATGGAAATAGCATTATTCATGTCCCCCATGATGGTGATGATCGTGATGAATCACTTGAATGTCATGTCCGTAAAATTGAGATAGCGCTTGGTCATCCATTGAATCAAACGTTTTCGCATCTCCATGAAAATGAAGTGTCTGATTTAAACAAGCCACATGGGTAACTTTGTCAGAAACGGTTCCCACGTCATGTGTGACGAGAATTAAAGACATGCCTTTTTCTTTATTCAATGTTTCCAATAGCTGATAAAAGCCCTCTACTGTTTTTTGGTCTACTCCAACTGTCGGTTCATCTAATATGAGCAGCTTCGGCTGACTGACGAGCGCACGGGCAATAAATGCACGCTGCTGCTGACCGCCTGAAAGCTCCCCGATGTTTTGATGCTTTAAATCTTGTATACCAACTGAGCGAATGGCCTCTTCCACTTGAAGTTTATCCTGCTTACTCATTCGTTTAAATAAACCAATCTTCGCCGTTAAACCACTTGCAACGACCTCGTATACAGAAGCAGGAAACCCTGTATTAAAGCTATTCGCTTTTTGAGAAACAAATCCAATTTGATCCCAGTCTCTAAATTTTTGAGCAGGCGTGCCAAACAGCTTCAATTCACCTTGCTGTGGTTTGATCAGCCCAAGCAGGCATTTTAATAAGGTTGTTTTACCAGATCCATTCGGTCCAACAAGTGCTAGAAAGTTTCCTTCCTCTACTGTTAAATGAATGTGATCTATGACATTTCGCTGACCATAAGAATACGAGATGTCCTTCATTTCAATAATTGGCTTTGCCATGAATCTTTCCACCTTTAATCCAATATAAAAAGAATGATTACGATTTATACAACAAAAAGAAAATGGCAAAAGCCATTTTCTTTGTCCATACATACATTTCATTATATAAAAGAAAGATAAAAAAGTAAAATAAAAGCTAATGAATGGCTGTTTTGAATTTACCGCCTTTTGTTTCATGCGTATCCATAATCGTAATAAATGCTTGACCATCTATTTCAAATACGATAGATTTCAACTTTGTAATTTCAAGTCTCGTCACAACGGCGTAGATGACATCTTTTTCTTCATCTGTATAGCCGCCTTTTCCTCTAAGCTTGGTTGTTCCCCTGCCAAGACGATGAAGGATTGCATCTGAAATTTCATCATAATAATCCGATACGATAATGACAGCTTTTGTTTCATCAAGCCCTTGAATAACAGCATCAATTGTTTTCATTGCCAAATAATATGTCATGACAGAATACATAGCTTGCTCTGGTCCGAAGACAAAGCCCGCCCAAATAAAAATGAACACATTGACGATCATGACAAACTCACCGACGGAAAAAGGAATTTTTTTCGTTAAAAGAATTCCAAGGATCTCTGTTCCGTCCATTGAGCCCCCATTACGTATCACAAGTCCAACACCAAATCCAAGTAACAGCCCCCCAAATACAGTGGCTAAAATCGGCTGTGTTGTAAATGCCTCTACATGATGAAGTGAAGATTCAATCACGGCCAAGCTGACAATTCCAATCACAGTGGAAATCAAAAAGGTTTTCCCAATATGTTTGTATCCTGATATCATAAATGGAATATTCAAAATGACAACAATCGTCGCAAAGTTAATGAATGGGTTATCTGTAAAGAGGTAATCCAAAATAAGCGAGATGCCGATGATGCCTCCATCAATAATATTGTTTGGCACTAAAAATAATTCAATACTGACTGCTGCACACGCAGCTCCTACTAGAATCAGAAAAATTCTCAAAATAAAATGAGGCACTGATTCCTTTCTATGTTGTTTACTATTTGCCATACGTTCTCCCTTCTACACTTGTTAAATTTTCAATGAACATGTTATTCACTTTACTATTTTATCATTTCACAGAGTAAAATAAAATTTTTTGCACATTTTCCGTTTTCGCCCATACATTGTTACAGAGGGGAGGAATGGAATTGATTTTAATTCAGAAAATTGTACTGCAGCGGCTCAATCAGATCACGGCAAATGATTTGTTAAGGTATGCAAAACAGTACGGAGTCAGCTTAACATCCAGTCAGGCCACTGAGGTTGCCAAACTGATGAATGGGAAAAACGTCAATATTTTTAATGATGCAGAGCGTAGCCGGCTGCTTAAGCAAGTGGAAGCGATTACTTCTAAACAGACAGCACAGACCGTCAATGATCTGTTTAACCAGTTTACAAGTTAGACAAAAAAGGGCCGCATTTAGCGGCACCCCATCACGTTGCATTCTTTTTTATTGACCCGTAATTTTATCTAGTAGACCTTCATCAAATTGCTTTTCTTTCAGCATCGCAATTTCGAATTTGTAAGGTGGTTTTTTGTTCTTTTTATCTTCACCTACATAAGGCGTTTCTAGAATCTTCGGCACATCTTGAAGCTGTGGATGATGAACAATATAGCTCAGGGCATCAAAACCAATTTCGCCAAAACCGATATTTTCATGTCGGTCTTTTCTTGCGCCTTGTACATTTTTACTATCATTGATATGAAGAACTTTGATTCGGTCAATCCCGACAATTCGATCAAATTCTTCTAGCACACCATCAAAGTCACTCACAATGGAATAACCCGCATCATGCGTGTGACACGTATCAAAGCAGACAGAAAGTGCTTCGTTATGTGTCACACCGTCGATAATTTGGGCAAGCTCTTCAAAGCTTCTTCCGCACTCTGAGCCTTTACCTGCCATTGTTTCAAGTGCAATTTGAACCTCCTGCCCTTTCACAATGACTTCATTTAAGCCTTCAATGATTTTTTGAATGCCAGCTTCTGCACCTGCACCCACATGTGCACCCGGATGAAGAACAATTTGTTTCGAACCAAGTGCTTCCGTACGCTCAATTTCTGAACGGAGGAAATCCACTCCAAGCTCGAATGTAGCGGGATTAACGGTATTGCCGATATTGATGATATAAGGGGCATGAACGACGATATCTGTCATGCCATGCTCCTTCATATGAGCTTGTCCAGCTTCAATATTGAGATCTTCAATTTTTTTACGGCGTGTATTTTGCGGTGCACCCGTATAAATCATAAAAGTATTTGAACCATAAGAGGCAGCTTCCTCACTCGCTGCAAGAAGCATATGTTTTCCACTCATGGATACGTGTGATCCAATCTTCAACAATGTTTCCCCCTACTTTCCGTTACGCTTTGACTTTCTACGCTCTTGTCTTTTGATCTTATCCATCTCACGTGTCATTTTCTTTTTATATCCAGGTTTGACGGCTTTCGGTTTTCTGACAAGACGCTTTGCTTTTTCTTCAATTTCATTTGGTGCTTTTTTACGTCTTTGACGCTTCAAACGATCATCTGCATCTCGCCATTCGCCATGAACAATTGTTTTGTTTTCAAAGACAACACCCATTTTTTCAATTTGAACGAGTGCATCCTCATCAGCGAGATCATAGATGGTCATCGCAATGCCAGATGAACCAGCGCGAGCCGTTCTTCCCACACGGTGAACATAAAAATCAAGATCAGATGGAAGCTCATAGTTGATCACGTGGCTGACACCCTTAATATCAATTCCGCGGGCAGCAAGATCAGATGCTACAATATAAGTGAACTCCAAATCTTCAATTTGTTTCATCACTTTTTTACGTTCACGCGGTGTTAATCCGCCATGAAGCACGCCAATTTTCATTCCTTTTTCCTGTAGGAATGAGGCGATTTCATCAACAGTTGCTTTCGTATTGGCAAAGATAATCCCTAAATAAGGCTGTACATTCGTCACCATTTCATGGAGCAGCTTTAATTTGTCACGCTGTTTAGATGGGACTAAAATATGCTGAATGTTTTCAGCCGTAATCCGTCTCGGTTCAACGTGAGCATATTTCGGATTATCCATATATTTTTTGAGGAAAGGCTTTAGCTTTTCTGGAATAGTTGCTGAGAACACAAGCATTTGCAGCTGTTCTGGCATTTGCGCCCCAATACGGTCTACATCTTCTAAAAAGCCCATATCCAGCATGAGGTCTGCTTCATCAATGACAAGAGATGTCGCTTTGTACACATTCAGCGCTTGCTCATGAATAAGATCAGCAATCCGACCAGGAGTGCCGACCACTAAATGCGGCTGGTTCTTTAGCTTTTGAATAGATTTCTGCTTGTCCGTTCCACCAATGTAAAGCTTTGCCTTGATTTCTTCTTCTGGAGATGTATTTTTTAAGATGGTTTGGGCTTCTTTAAAAATTTGATTCGCTAATTCTCGTGTAGGTGCAGTAATGACCACCTGCACTTGCTCTTTGCTTGGATCAATTGAATGAATCAGGGGCAATAAGTATGCATGGGTTTTTCCCGTTCCTGTTTGTGACTGCCCAATCACGCTTTCTCCTTTTAAAACAGCAGGGATGATTCTTTTTTGAATATCAGTCGGCTCATAAAAGCCCAGTTCATGAATAGCATCTATAATAAAAGGCTTTAATTCATATGTCGTAAATTTCGTTTCTTTCATGTTTTCACTCCTTAAGGCAATGCCTTTTTGCTCATCTCCTCATTATAGCTGATTTTCAGCAAAAAAACCATGTCCGCTTTTCTTACAGGAAACCAATTGATGCTTCCTTGCATAACCTATGAAGAGAAAGAGAATGCAGTAAGGGAGGTACAAGTATGTTAGGGCAAAGGCCTATGGGCGATTTTCAGCCGCATCGTCCCTCACGCCGGCACCTTGGAAATGGCGGACAGCCCGGGATATTTCAAAGGAGACAGCAGGCTCCTATCGAACAGCCTTTTCAAGGGCAGGGAAATCAATTTCAACAAATGATGCCTCGCTCTCCGTCTGTACAGGGCGGCGGTTTGCGCGGGATGGGCGGGATTCCAGGAGGCGAAAGCCGCGCACTTGGCGGCGGAGCGGGAATTAAGGGCATGCTCGCAAAATTTCTGCCTGGAGCTGGAGGTGCAGGGATCTCTGGAGGTGGTGCGGGATTACAAGGAATCCAGAGCTTCACAAATCCTGCGACCCTCTCAAGTATGTTAGGAAATGTACAAAAAGTACTCGGTATGGCGCAGCAGTTCACGCCAATGATTCAGCAATACGGCCCTTTAGTTAGAAATCTGCCTGCCATGATTAAGCTCTACAGCCAGCTCGGCAGCGCGGATGATGATGAGACGAATGACAATGATTCAAATGCAGAACCAAAAGAAATTGGAGAACAACTAGACGTGCAGCATAAAGAAACAGCAGAGGTCAATGAAATAGATGATATAAAAGAAGAAGAAGAAGATCCAGAGGACATTCTTGTCAAAAAGACAGCTTCACACTCACCTGCTCCTGTCATCAAACCGAAAAAAAGAGTGGGCAGTTCAGTACCAAAACTATATGTCTAGCGGTCTTTTAAAGGTGAAGTGTTGAACGTGTATAACAATCTTTGATATATGCGCTTACTTTGGCTATAATGGAAGAAAGAGAATGATCAAAAGCCGTTTTTTACGGCTTTTTATATTGTTCTTCTCTAGCAGCACTTCCCTACAGGAGGACGAATAGATGAATGTAATTAAAATATCGCCGCGTGGCTATTGCTATGGCGTTGTAGATGCAATGGTCATTGCTAAAAATGCCGCACTTGATAAAAACTTGCCACGCCCAATTTATATATTAGGTATGATTGTGCACAACAAACATGTCACAGATGCCTTCGAACAAGATGGGATCTACACATTAGACGGACCAAACCGTCTGGACATTTTAAAGCAGGTTGAAAGCGGAACAGTCATTTTCACCGCTCATGGCGTATCCCCTGAGGTTCGTCAAATCGCAGAAGAAAAAGGCCTTGTTACCATTGATGCGACCTGTCCAGATGTTACGAAAACACACGAACTTATTTCAGAAAAAACAGCTGATGGTTATGACATTATTTATATCGGGAAAAAGGGTCACCCCGAGCCTGAAGGAGCTGTCGGTGTCGCCCCTGACCTAGTCCACCTTGTTGAAACAGAAGCCGACATCGAAGCGCTCGATTTAACGTCAGATAAACTGCTTATCACCAATCAGACAACAATGTCTCAGTGGGACGTCCATGATTTGATGGAGCTGATTAAGGAAAAATATCCTCATGTCGAGTACCATCAAGAAATTTGCCTTGCAACACAAGTACGTCAGGAAGCTGTTTCACAGCAAGCCGGTCAAGCCGATCTCACCATTGTGGTAGGCGACCCGAAAAGTAACAACTCAAATCGTCTGGCTCAAGTGTCAATGGAGATTGCAGGAACGCAGGCTTACCGTATTGGTGACCTAAGTGAACTAAAGCTTGAATGGCTAAAAGGCGTAAAAACCGTTGCCGTTACGGCTGGTGCTTCCACACCGACACCTATTACAAAAGAAGTCATCCGCTTTTTAGAAAACTATGAACCGGATGATGAATCGACTTGGAAGATCGAACATGCTGTTCCTCTTTCTAAAATATTACCTCGCGTGAAAACGAAAAAATAAGAAAACGTCAGAGCTGCTATGCTCTGACGTTTTTTGTTTATACAAATTGAAATGGGTTCGTGTTCGATTCAGACACAAAGAGCTGCACATCATACTTTTGATCTGCACATAGAGATTGCAGCTTTGCCTTCACGCCCTCTTTCATGATCTTTTCTGCGTAATGACCTGGGTCCACTACATTTAGCCCGAGCATCATAGCATCGTGAGCGACATGGAAATAAAGATCTCCTGTCACATACACATCAGCACCCATTCTTTTCGCTTGATGGATGTATTTATTTCCGTCTCCTCCAAGCACAGCTACTTTTTTTACGACGGCTTCTTGATCTCCTACAAAACGAGCTCCATTCACATCTAGTTTCGTTTTCACAAATTGTGTGAAGTCTCTAAGTGTCATCGGTTCTCTTAATTCTCCAATGCGACCAAGACCTTTTTGAATAGGAGGTAGATCCGTCGTGTGTACACTGTAAGCCACTTCTTCATAAGGATGCGCTTTGATCATTTCACGAATCACTTGTTTTTCAATACTTGCAGGGAAAATGGTTTCGATTCGTACTTCTTTCACAAATTCCAGTTTACCCGTCTCACCAATAAATGGCGCAGCTTCTTCTGATGGCAGAAAACTGCCTGTCCCTTCATTTGAAAAAGCGCAATGACTGTAGTTGCCAATATGGCCAGCTCCCGCATTTCCTAAAGCCGTTCTGACGGCCTCTTCAAATTCCACTGGGACATACAAGGCTAGCTGCTTGATTGGGTCTTCATATGTTGGAACGAGCACTCGTGTGTCCCCAAGCTCTAAAGCTTCAGCAAGTAAGTCATTGACCCCTCCATCAGCCACGTCTAAATTTGTATGTGCCACATACACCGCAATATCATGTTTGATGCATTTTTCAATGATCCGTCCAGCCGGCTGATCTGTCGCCACATGCTTTAATGGACGGAAAATCGGCGGATGGTGGGCAATGATGAGATCCACATTCCGTTCAATCGCCTCATCTACCACATTTTCTAATACATCCAAGGTGATCATGACATTGGTCACTTTTTTATTCAACGTCCCAATCTGAAGCCCAATTTTATCCCCTTCCATCGCATATGCCTTTGGTGAAAATTGCTCAAATAATTGGATGATTTCATGTCCGTTCACTGTTTTAGCCAACAGTCAAAACCTCCTTTAATATCTTTATTTTCGCATTCAGCTCTTTCAGGCGCTCTTTGTTCTCTTCCGTTGGCGCGGCCTTTTGAATTTGCTTTTCTATATTCTCCATGTGCTGAAGCTCTTGCCTCCACTTGCGACAGAAGACGTCATTTTGCTTTTTGGCAAGAAATGGGCCAACTAGCATACCTGTTTCAATGGACATGCCTTCATAGGCTTTATCTTTGTCGCCTTTTTCTGCAATGATGATTTCGTATATTTTGCCATCCTCTTCTAAGATCACTTCATCCATCAGTTCATACTCCTCTTGATAGAGCCATAAACGAATATGGTGAGCGTGGATATTAGGCTGTAGAATGAGCCGCTCCTCCCCTGTGAGCTTATGCTTGCCCTCGTTTAGAATGCTTGCAATGAGTGCCCCGCCCATCCCTGCAATCGTTACAGCATTCACCTCGCCCTTTTCAATCACTTCAAGGCCATTTCCTTTTCTGACCGAAATCTGTCCATCTAATTCAAGTCTATGTACTTGCTGCTTCGCAGATTGAAGCGGTCCATCTGTAATCTCACCAGCAATGGCTTTCACGGCTTTATGATGCAAGATCGCATAGCATGGCAAATAAGCATGATCTGAGCCGATATCAGCAAAGACAGCCTCTTTTGGTAAAAAGTCTGCGACTCTTTTTAATCGTTTTGACAAATTCATTTCATTCATACATATCACTACTTTTCTTTAATGTTCATACTTGTCTATCTTATATAAATTATGGACTTTTTAAAAGTTGTTTTCAAATGAAAAAAGCTCTTCTTATGAAAAAGAGCTTTTTGCGCTTTATTATTTAATTTTGGATACCCATTCCGCCATTTCATCCAGCTTTTCATTCGGAATTAGTCCGCCTGGCATTCCGTTTCCGCCTTCTTGAATTTTCTTCTTAATGTCTGCCACTTCAAGCTTGTCGCCAACACCTGTTAATGCAGGACCGGCGCCGCCTTCATAGTTTTCCCCATGACAGCTAATACAGTTCTGCTTATACAATTCTTCCGGCGTCGCATTTGCTGTCTCTTCTTGCTGTTGCTCTTTACCCCCTGAGGCAATTTTTTCTTCATCTTTCAGCCCCTTCATTGATAAGAAAAAAGTGAGTCCAATTCCTAAAATGGCAATCAATAAGAATGGTATAAGTGGATTCCGTTTCATTTCTTTCATCCTCCCCTTTGTGAAAAACCCCTTTTGAGACTATGCAAACAATTCTAATTCTACTTTAATTTTACAAAAAGTAAACGAATTATGATATAAAACTTTGGCCAAGTTCACAGATTAGACAAAAATGAATCAAGATGAGAAATGAAGCCTTCAGCACATTTTGATGTATTTTTTATACATCTTTTCTCTAAGAACGTTGCAAATTCATTTGTTATTCAGTAAAATATAATCAGATTGAAAAAAGCGTTTTCATTTTGATGAAGAAAGAACGGATCTCTTTCAAGATCCGTCCGGTTTCTATTCTAAGAAGTCTTTTAATCGTTTACTTCTGCTAGGGTGTCTTAATTTACGAAGAGCTTTCGCTTCAATTTGTCGAATACGCTCTCTTGTTACGCCAAACACCTTTCCAACCTCTTCTAACGTGCGTGTTCTTCCGTCATCTAATCCGAAACGTAGTCTCAGCACATTTTCTTCACGGTCCGTTAGCGTATCTAATACATCTTCCAGCTGCTCTTTTAAGAGCTCATATGCAGCATGGTCAGATGGAGAAGTCGCCTCTTGGTCTTCAATAAAATCACCAAGATGCGAGTCATCTTCTTCACCAATAGGTGTTTCTAAAGATACAGGCTCTTGCGCAATTTTAAGAATTTCTCTTACTTTCTCTGGTGTTAAATCCATGTCTTCAGCAATTTCTTCTGGCGTTGGTTCTCTGCCTAGATCTTGCAGAAGCTGTCTTTGAACACGGATCAATTTATTAATGGTTTCCACCATATGAACTGGAATCCGAATCGTTCTCGCCTGATCGGCAATAGCACGTGTGATCGCCTGTCTAATCCACCAAGTCGCATATGTTGAGAATTTGTATCCTTTGCGGTAATCAAACTTCTCAACTGCCTTCATGAGACCCATGTTTCCTTCTTGAATCAAGTCAAGGAACAACATACCACGACCAACGTAGCGTTTTGCAATGCTGACAACGAGACGAAGGTTCGCTTCCGCTAATCTTCTTTTTGATTCCTCATCGCCTTCTTCGATCTTTTGAGCATACGTAATCTCTTCTTTAGCAGATAACAAATTGACGCGACCGATCTCTTTTAAGTACATACGAACAGGATCATTAATTTTGACACCTGGTGGTACGCTTAAATCGTTCAGGTCAAATTCTTCTTCTGCTTTAGCCAGCTGCTGAACATTTGGGTCTTCCGTCTCTTCGTTTTCACTGATGAGCTCGACACCCTGTTCGCCTAAGTATTCATAGTATTCATCCATTTGGTCTGATTCAATTTCAAAGCTAGACATACGCTCTGCAATTTCTTCGTATGTTAAAACGCCCCGTTTTTTACCCGTTTCAGTGAGCTTATCTCTCACCTGTTCAAAGGTTAATTCAGTTTCGGTTTCGTGGGCTTGTTTATCAGCCATTATGGATCCCTCCTTCCAAAGCTTGCAACGAATTCTAAAGTAACTTGCGATTTGCTTCCGCTCTGCTTTTCTCTCTCTATCAAACAGAATGAGCAAATAGGAATAAAATAAATAATGATGAAGGCAAGATGCTTGCGGTCTTATGCTCCTCCCATAAAGGATTCATTGCCAGCCGTAAGTCTTGTCATAAATAGTAGACGTATTACTTCAGCGAACGGTTCAACTGAATAATTTCTTTTGCAAGTGTTGCCGCTTTGAAGAAATCTTTTTGCCTCTCCGCCTCTGCACGTTCTAGTTCTTTTTCCTTTATCATTGACAAATTCCGATGATTCAACACTTTTTTAACATAATCACTTAATTCAGCTTCACTTAGTTCGTCTCCAACTTGAATCATCAATATATCCGTCAGAAGCTGATTCATCACATCATCTTCAATACGGTTCATCAGGTGCTGCGGAGTCGGTTCTTTGCCTTCTTCATACAACGCATAAATGTACGTTGCCAGCGCCCTGTGGGAATCTATATTAAATTCAATCCCTACCCGATCAAGCACTTTGCGAATCACATCATCGCTTTTTAACATATGTGCTAGCAGCATTCTCTCTGCGTTTTCATATGCCGGCCTTAGACGCTTTCTTCTCACCTGTGTTGAAAGGTGTGCGCGCCTTTTCTCAAGCCCGTTTTCTGCTTGCGAGCTCTTGGCTTCTTGCCGCTGCTGCTTTTCAAACAGCTCCAATTGTTCCCTTAATGAGTCAAGTGAGATGGAGAACTCTCCAGCAAGCTGTTTCATGTAAATCTCTTGTTCCAAGGAGCCGTTTAACCGGCTGATTTCTCGGAGAACCTGCTTCATATAAGCAAGGCGGTCTCCTTCATCCGATAAATTCTTTCCTCTTCGGAAAAAATTCATCTTAAATGTCATGAGTGTCACACTTGCATCTATGATGTCATTCCTAAATTTTTCGCCGCCATATTTACGAATATAATCATCTGGATCGAGTCCATCTGGCACCATGGCAACGCGAACTTTACATCCTCTTTTTCCAAGCAAATCTGATGCTTTCATGGTCGCTTCATATCCGGCTGTGTCAGAGTCATAGCATAGGATGATCTCTTCTACGTTCCGCCTCAGAAGCTTTACGTGCTCTTCTGTTAAAGACGTACCCATTGTTGCAACACTTTCGCCAACACCAGATGTGACGGCCGAGATGACGTCAGCAAATCCTTCGAAAAGGACGACCCGCTCGCGTTTTCTAATATGCATACGCGCGTCATGAAAGTGATAAAGCAGCTTACTTTTATGAAAAAGTGGCGTTTCAGGACTATTCATATATTTAGGCTGTTGATGACCAAGCGATCTTCCGGAAAAAGCGACGACCGTTCCATGATGATCATGAATGGGAAACATGACACGGTCTCTAAAGCGGTCAAAAAATCCTGTGCCGTTTTCACGTTGAATCAAAAGACCAGCCTTCTCCATCATCACCGGATCAAACCCTCGTTTTTCTAAAAACTTGGTCATGAAATCCCATGAGTCGAGAGCATACCCGATCTCAAACTTGGCAATTGTTTCATCGGTAAAGCCTCTGGACCGTAAATAATCGAGTGCGTTTTGACCTTCCTTTGTATTTACCAGCAAATGGTGGTAAAATTTCTTAAGAAGCGCATGGGCCTCAATCATTTTATGATCTGCTGTATCCTCTTGCTGAGAGGAACTGATCTGGGCGTTTGCTACATGATCAGGCAAATCAATATGGTACTTATCAGCAACATGTGAAACGGCTTCAATAAATGAGTAGCCTTCCATTTGTCTGAGGAACGAAAATACATTACCTCCTGCACCGCAGCCAAAACAATGGAAGATTTGCTTATCTGCTGAAACAGAGAATGATGGAGTATTTTCACCATGGAATGGACAAAGACCAAAGTAATTCCGACCTTGCTTTCTAAGCTGTACGTATTCTCCAATCACTTCGACAATGTCTGCGTTTTTTTGGATTTGCTCCAAAAGTTCATCTGGTATACGTTTGCTCATCCTAATAACACTCCGTCGTACATTATTCGCCTTTTAATTCAAAAATCCTTCATGATTCGACAGGATTTTTTGTAGTTGCGCAATAAATCGCTTTTTATCCTCTTCTAAAAGCTTTTTGGGACCTTTTCCGTATACACCATTTCTTCGCTGTTTGCTTGAAACATGCCTGCGTTCCAAATCAAAATCAATTGTTTCGTTTGTGTACATTCGTCCTCTTTCAGAGAGAACAATGACACGTCTTGGAAGCAGTAAGGAGGCAAGACCAATATCCTGGGTGACGACAATATCATGCGCGACTGCTGCGTTCGCAATGACTAAATCCGCCGCTTCCTTATGTGTATCAACAAACCGCCAATCTTCAAGTGGTGATCTTTTGGTTTGAAAATGCTCATATGAAGCAATGAAAGTCACATGTACTTGAAATAAAGATGCGACAGCAAGAATTTCGTCTTTTACAGGGCAAGCATCTGCATCGACATAAATCGTCCTCTCTTTTTTACGTTCATTCAGGTGACTAATTCTCCATCCCTCCACCTTATTCCTGCTTTAGAGAAGTAAAAAGACCCTACTTTTCCCCCATAAAGGAATCAACAGTAAAACTCATTTTGTCGAAAAGTTATGTTCAGAATCACTTGACTTCTGCCAATATTAGTTTATTCGTTCTTGACTTAACTTAAACCTAAAATCAATCATTTTATCACAATTTTTTATTATAATACAAATGCAGCAAATATGCTATTGTTTTTGCTTACCCGTTTCCCACCATAGGAAAAACCCAGGAGGAGCATCCTGAGTTTATTCGGAACCTCTTTTGGTCAGCATTTGATGAATGACATTTGCTGTTTCCTCAACTGCTTTATTTGATACATCGACAACTTGACAGTTAATTCGGTTAACCACTTTTTCAAAATACTCTAGTTCTTCTTTAATCCGCTCAATGTTCGCATAAATGGCCCGATCATTTAAACCTAAAGATTTTAAACGCTCTTTCCGAATGTGATTGAGTTTGTCTGGACTAATTTTCAAGCCAATGCATTTTTTTGGATCAACTGAGAATAACTCCTCCGGCGGATCTACTTCAGGAACAATCGGAACGTTCGCTACCTTCAGCCGCTTATGCGCCAAATATTGAGAAAGCGGTGTCTTGGACGTGCGCGATACACCAATAAGGACAATATCAGCCTTTAGGATTCCTCTTGGGTCCCTGCCATCGTCATACTTTACAGCGAACTCAATGGCTTCTACCTTTTTAAAATAGTCCTCATCTAATTGACGTACACGACCCGGCTCATGTTTCGCTTCATTTCCATATGCCGTCTCCATTTTATCAATGAGTGGACCGATAATGTCATAGTAAACGACGCCATTTGCTTCGGCCTCTTCTATTAAAAATTGGCGCATTTCTGGCACAACAAGCGTAAAACAGACGATCCCATTATCTGCTTTTGCCAGTGAAATGACTTCTTTAATCGTACCGACATCCTCTACATATGGGATTCTTCTAATATTTGAATGATCTGATGAGCCGCCATCAAATTGGCTAAGTGCCGCTTTGACCACGAGCTCTGCCGTTTCTCCTACTGAATCTGATACAACAAAAATTACGCGATTACTCATAACATCCCCTCGCAGTCTTCTGTAGTTAGATAATTTCGTTCTCCGATAAGCTAACAAGTATTTTCGTCATGTTTGTTTTCGTAATCCTGCCGACAACTTCAAAGCCCTTATCCGTATCCTTTATGACAGGAAGTGCATCTATTTGCTTTTCAATCAAGTGCTTGGCCACATCCATAATGAAATCTTCCTTGCGGCAAACGGTGATGTTCGGCATTCTTGTCATAATAATGTGGACCGGTATAGATGGAAGCTCTTGTTTCCCAATACTTGCTCGAAGAAGGTCTTTCCTTGATAATACGCCTGTTAAAATAGATTGATCGTCCACAACGAATAATGTGCCCACATCCTCTAAAAACATCGTACAAATCGCATCATAAACTGAAACATTCTCATGTATCACAACTGGAATGGATTGAAAATCTTTCACTTGGAGTTTTTTCAGCTTATCTGCTAGAAGCTGCGTGCCAGTTTTTCCTGTAAAAAAGTAGCCGACCCTTGGTCTTGCTTCTAGAAAGCCAGACATTGTTAAAATGGCCAAATCCGGTCTAAGGGTAGCCCTTGTTAAGTTCAGCCGATCGGCGATATGCTCTCCAGTGATCGGACCATTCTCTTTGACAATCTGTAAAATCTGCTCTTGCCGTTTATTTAACTCGATTGTACTCACCACCTTTAAATAGAGAGAGCGAATCTTGACTTTATGTATATCAAATTCATAACTCATCATATTATAGCGCATCTTCGTCCGAATGAAACAAAAATCCACTCAAAACCGTGAATTAAATGAGTAAAAAACGATTGCCCTTCGAAAAAGGCAACCGCTCTTAGGTATTTATTTTACAATTAAATTGTTCATGTTCGCAAATGATTGAATGACTTTTGCTAGTTTGACCATTTGCGCCAAACGATTTCGCTTCAGTTTTTCATCATCGGCGTGAACCATTGTATGATCGAAATAATCAACGATTGGTGCTTTTAATGTATCTAACGCCTCTAGCGCTAAGTTGTACTGTCCTTTTGCCATATGTTCCTTGACAGCTTTCTCCACTTGCTGATACGCCTCAAATAGCTTTTGTTCTTGTTCATTTTCAAACAGCTCAGGCTGAATCTCTGCGTCTTCCCCTTTTTTACTGATTGAAATGACGCGGCCTAATGCCTCAGCCGTTTCTTTGAAGCTTTCTTGTTTCACACGCTCTTCAAGTACAGCTGCTTTTTTCACAACCGCATAAGGCTCAATATTTTCAACATCAAGAACTGCATCGACCACATCATGACGGATATGCTCTGCTTGGAGAACATATTTCAAACGCTGCGTTAAAAATTCAATAAGGGCAGCTTCATGTTCTGTCTCTACTTGAGCCAGTGCTAAAAGTTCTTTGAATGAAATATTCCAATGGCGATCAAGCAGAATTTGGACGATACCGCTCGCTTGTCTTCTTAGTCCATAAGGATCTTGAGAACCCGTTGGAATAACATCTATTGAGAAGAATGAACAAATAGAATCTAGTTTATCCGCTACTGCGACAATTGCACCAATGAGAGTTGACGGCGCGTCGTCGCCGGCAAAACGCGGCATATAGTGTTCGTTGATACTCTTTGCCACTTCTTCATGCTCGCCAAGTGCTCTTGCATATTTCTCACCCATGATTCCTTGCAGTTCTGGGAATTCATAGACCATTTGAGTCACAAGGTCAAACTTAGAAATACTTGCTGCTCTTTTTACGCGCTTAGACGTTTCTTCATCTGCACCGACATGTTCTGCCAGGCGAACGGCAATGTCTGTCACTCTCTTCAGCTTGTCGCCAATCGTGCCAAGCTTCTCATGGAATACCACTTTATCAAGCTTTTTAATATTGTCTTCAATGACGAGCTTTTCGTCTTCTTTATAGAAAAATGCAGCATCTGATAAACGGGCACGCAGGACCTTTTCGTTTCCTCTTGCAACATTTTCAAGGGCCTCACTGTTTCCGTTTCTCACTGTAATGAAGTGCGGCAGTAATTCCCCTTGTTCATTTTTCACAGGGAAATAGCGCTGATGCTCCTTCATTGTCGTGACCAGCACTTCTTCTGGCAATGCCAGAAACTCTTCTTCAAAAGAGCCAGATAGAACGGTCGGGTATTCAACAAGGTCGTTGACTTCTTCTAAAAGCTCAGGATCAACTGGAATGACCCAGCCTTTCTCTGAAGAAAGGGCATTTAGCTGCTCCATAATTTTTTGTTTTCTTTTATCTGAATCAGCAATCACAAACTGGTCAAGTAACGTTTGCTCATAAGAAGCAGGAGAGTCGATGCTGGCTGTCGTACCAAGGAAGCGATGTCCTCTTGTCTTGCGGCCGCTTTTCACGCCTGCAATTTCGACAGGAATGACCTCTTGTCCGAATAAACAAACGAGCCATTTAATGGGACGGATATAGCGTAAATCATTGCTTCCCCATCTCATGTTCTTAGGGAAGCTCAATGAAGCAGCAATATCACCTAACGCTGGTAGAAGGTCTTTGACTTGCTTACCTTCTTGAAACTTTTGGACATGGACATAATCCACACCTTTGATTTCTTTGAAATAAAGATCAGCTGTAGATGCACCTTGTCCGCGGGCAAACCCTTCGGCCGCTTTCGTCCAATTGCCTTCAGCGTCTTGCGCAATCTTTTTAGCTGGCCCCTTCGCTTCTTCTTTGATGTCCTCTTGTTTTTCTGCGACACCTTTGACAAGAACAGCAAGACGTCTTGGTGAATTAAATAACGCCACATCTTCGAATGAAATACGCTGCGTTTCAAACCATGCTTTTACTTTTTCACCTAGCTGCTTTGTGCTTTCTGGCATAAAACGAGCCGGCATCTCTTCTAAGCCGATTTCGAGTAATACATCTTGTTTATTCATGAGAAGCCGCCTCCTCTTTTAACATAGGGAATCCAAGTTTTTCTCGTTCTTCGTAATATGTTTTGGCTACTTTTCTCGCTAACTGACGTACTCTTCCGATATAGCCTGTTCTCTCTGTTACTGATATAGCACCTTTTGCATCAAGTAGGTTGAACGTATGGGAGCATTTGAGCACATAATCGTATGCTGGATGCACAAGCCCTTTGTCCATTTGGCTATGCGCTTCTTTTTCATACGTTGTAAATAAATCGAACAGCATATCCGTATTAGAGGTTTCAAATGTATAAACAGAATGCTCGTATTCAGCCATTAAGAATAAATCTCTTACAGTAAAACCGTCTGTCCATTCAAGGTCAAACACATTTTCTTTGTCCTGGATGTAAGAAGCAAGACGCTCAATACCGTATGTGATTTCAACGGAAACCGGCTTACATTCTAAACCACCGACTTGCTGAAAATACGTAAACTGTGTAATCTCCATGCCATCCAGCCAAACTTCCCAGCCAAGTCCTGCGCAGCCGAGAGATGGATTTTCCCAGTTGTCTTCAACAAAACGAATATCATGTTTCAATGGGTCTATGCCAAGTGCCTTCAATGATTCAAGATACAGTTCTTGAATATTGTCAGGTGACGGCTTAATGATCACTTGAAATTGATGATGCTGATAAAGCCTGTTAGGATTTTCTCCATATCTGCCATCAGCCGGGCGTCTTGAAGGCTCTACATATGCCACCTTCCAAGGCTCTGGCCCGATGCTTCTGAGGAACGTGTATGGACTCATCGTTCCAGCACCTTTTTCTGTGTCATACGCCTGCATTAATACGCAGCCTTCATTTGACCAATGCTTTTGCAGCGTCAAAATCATGTCTTGAATATTCAATGATCGCACCTCCATCTTTTTTACACCATCCGCTATGTATGGCGGGTGGGGATTAGAACCTCTTAAGAGAACACAAAAACTCCCGTCTCTATGCTCACAAGGTTCCTTGCAAACATAGGGACGAGAGTTTTTCCCGCGGTTCCACCCTATTTGCTGGTGTCGTAGCATCCAGCCGCTTTGTTTTACGTTGCTCAAGAATGCCTTTCGTTACGTGTCCATCCTTAGCTTACACCGTCCTAAGGTCGCTTTTATGGATTATACGTAAGTACTTCTTTCTGTCAATGCAACATATTTGATCTTAGATGATCTTACAAAAAGTCATGGGAGATGTCAACTTTTGTTTTCGCCATCCATTAGCTTTCTCATGGATTCCATCTGATTCATGAATTTTTTTGATTTTAAATAAAGGCCTGAATACTCGTCATAGTAGTGATCGAGCACTTGACGTATTTCTTGTTTCGTCTGCGGTTTCACATCAACCTGACCAAGCCTTGATAAATCAAAATAATGAAACAAACGGAGGAGCCTTGCAGCTGCTGGAGATAAGGGCAGTTTATAGGGATCTTTAGAAAAGCAATGCTCACAGATGAATCCGTTATCTCTAATCGAGAAATGGAACTGCCCTTCTTTTTGACCGCAGTGTACACATTGATCAAGCTCAGGCTTCAGCCCTATCACTGATAACATTTTGACCTCTACGATAAATAAAATAATATCAGCATCTGTGCCTTCATTGAGATGGCGCAATGATTGAAGAAGGAGCTCAAACAAGTAAGGGTTGGGCTTCTTTTCATCTGTTCCTTTATCGAGTAATTCTGTCATATATGCGGCATATGCGGTCAGAAATAAATCCTCCCGGATGGCCCGCATGCTTTCGATCATTTCACCTTGCTGGAGCGTTCCAAGTCCTGTTGATGATTGGATCAGGAAGGTACCGTATAAAAACGGCTGGCTTATGGCTGACAGGCGGCTGTTAGCTTTTTTAGCCCCCCTTGCCATCACACCAATTTTCCCATGTTCTCTAGTGAGCAGCGTGACAATTTTGTTTGTTTCGCCATAATCTGTTGTTCTAAGGACGATTCCTTCAGTTTTAATGAGCATTTGTCTACACTCCGAGCGTTGGAGGGGGTCAAGAATTATAAGATTGGAAAATCAAGTCGTGCTACTATTTCTTCTTCAAGTACATCGGGTCTTTCCAGGTTCTCCTTTTCTAACTCTTTGAAAAGCAGATACGTGTCAACGCTTCCTGTTTGTGAAAATACGTTCCATGTAAAATTCAACATAAAAACCCCACCTTTCTTTATTAGAAGCAGCAACGCTACATCCAACATATTAATTTTATCTTGACCCGGCGACCTCCATTTCATGATAAACAATTTTTACTAATCGAACTGCACCATTGTCAGATTTCCCAACAAATACAGCGATGTTTAATATTCGTCTTCTCTAAAACCAAAATCACGAAGGTGAGTGGATTTATTACGCCAGTCCTTCTGAACCTTTACCCAAAGCTCCAAGTACACTTTTGAACCTAGAAGTGCCTCAATG
This sequence comes from Bacillus xiamenensis, assembly GCF_000300535.1. Lineage (GTDB taxonomy): Bacteria > Bacillota > Bacilli > Bacillales > Bacillaceae > Bacillus > Bacillus xiamenensis. Next base: position 67,151 of record NZ_AMSH01000007.1, on the reverse strand, counting down.
TCTCTGCGCGCTTTTTGTCCCACTTCTTTTAATAAACTGCCGCGTTTTCCAATGACGATCCCTTTTTGCGAATCACGTTCTACGACAATGGTCGCCGCAACATGAATCTTGCCATTTTCATCTGGCTTGATCGATTCAATCGCAACCGCAATACTGTGAGGAATTTCTTCTCTTGTTAAATGCAGCACTTTTTCACGAATTAATTCTGAAATAATAAACCGCTCTGGGTGATCTGTTACTTGATCTGCCGGATAAAATTGAGGGCCCTCTGGAAGATAACCTTCAATCTGCTGAAGGAGCGTGTCAATGTTGTTGCCTTCAAGAGCTGAAATTGGCACGATTTCCTTAAACGGGTAGCGTGTGCGGTATTCATCAATTAAAAGGAACAGTTCATCTGGGTGAATTTGATCAATTTTATTAACGACTAGAAACACCGGTGTAGATGTTTGTTTTAGTCGTTCAATGATGAATTCATCGCCTTTTCCATAGCCTTCCTGCGCGTTGATCATAAACAAGATCAGGTCGACTTCCTTCAGTGTATTTTGAGCCACCCTCATCATAAAATCACCTAGCTTATGCTTAGGTTTATGAATTCCTGGTGTATCAATAAAAATCGTTTGTGACGTGTTGGTTGTCAGGACACCTTGCACTTTGTTTCGTGTCGTTTGGGGCTTATCACTCATAATCGCAATCTTTTGTCCAATCACACGATTAAGGAAGGTTGATTTTCCTACATTTGGTCTGCCAATAATTGATACAAATCCTGATTTGAAGCTTTCGTTAGTCATTTAAATCCTCCGGTGAAAATGCGCCTGGCAATAGTTCGTTTACTGTTGTTTCGTATATATGTCCTTTTAAGTTCGTTAGAATCACTGGCATATCAGGTGCACATAGCTCTGAAATGACCTGTCTGCATGCGCCGCATGGTGAAACTGGCCGATCTGTATCAGCCACTACTGCAAGCATTTGAAAAGATGTGATGCCTTCTGAGTAGGCTTTAAAAAGTGCTGTTCTTTCCGCACAATTACACATACCATATGCCGCATTTTCAATGTTGCAACCGCCATACACTTTTCCGTCATTTGACAATAATGCTGCACCGACTTTGAATTTAGAATAGGGTACATATGCAAAATCTCTTGCTTTGATGGCTTCTGAAATCAACTCTTGTTTGTTCATTCTAGTTCCCACTTTCAGAAGAAATGAACCCCCTGTCACATTTATATTTTACATAATTCACGTGACATTTTCACGCCCATTTCTAAAAATGTTAATAAATAGTAATATTGTTCTATTGCATGATCTTCGGTAAGAAGATCATTAACCCAATCATAACCGAAATTGCGGCGTAAACGCAAACAGCGCCTGCTGCTGCGTCCTTTGCTCTCTCCGCAAGCGGATGCTTTTCTTCTGTGCAAAGATCCACTGCATGTTCAATCGCTGTATTCACAAGTTCTAGCGCAAGCATCCCTCCGCATAATAGCAGAACGATCATCCATTCGTTCGGTTCAATGTGAAACCAAAAGCCGCAAATCACCACGATGATGGCTGCGACTGTGTGAAATCGAAAATTCCGTTCATTCAAGAAAGTTCGCCATATTCCTTTAAATGCATAATAAAAACTCCGAAAAAAACGGACAAGCAGCGTTCGCTTCTTACGATGATCTCGAAAGCCCATAATCATCCAATATTTTTGTCTGTTTGGCGAACATTTCTTTTTCTTCTTCCTCTGTCATATGATCATAACCAAGCAAATGAAGAAAACCATGAATCGTTAAAAATCCAAGCTCTCTCATAAAGGAATGTCCATATTCCTCTGCCTGCTCTTTCGTTCGATCCACACTAATGATAATGTCACCAAGTACCGGCGGGATGTCATCTGCACCAATGATTTCAATTTCCCCTTCGCCTTCTTCCTCAAGTGCAAAGGAAATCACATCCGTTGGCGCATCCTTCCCTCGGTATTCTTTGTTGATTTGATGAATCTCTTCATTCGAAACGATTGAAACTGATACTTCCGCTTGATCTTTTACCCCAAGGGCATCCGCAGCAAATTGAAGAAGTTTTTCCACCTCTTCAAGCTGCTCTTTCGTTACTTGTCCTGTTTCATCTATTAAATCGATTAACAATGTCATTTACTTCACCTTCTGCTTCGGGGCATCTGGATATTCAATCCGAGAGTGGAAAATCCCCTTTAATGTTGTACAAATCGTTTGGCTGATAATATTTAATTCTTTAAATGTCAGATCACATTCACTGAATTGTCCATCCTGCATTTTATCTGAAATAATGCCTTTGACCAGCTTTTCAATCCGCTCTGGGTTTGGATTATGCATCGAGCGAACCGCCGCTTCCACGCTGTCAGCCACAGAAATAATGGCCGCTTCTTTTGATTGCGGTTTTGGACCAGGGTAGCGAAATTCTTCTTCTGTCACCTGATCATCCCGTTCTTTTGCCTTATAGTAGAAGAACTTCAGTAGCGACTTCCCGTGATGCTGTTCTGCAATATCAATCAGTTCCTCTGGAAACTTCTTTTCCCTCAGCATCTCAGCACCATCTGTCGTATGGGCAATAATAATATTTTTACTCAGCTGAGGAGAAAGTTTATCGTGCGGATTATCAATGTTCATTTGATTTTCAATAAAGTATTGCGGTCTTTTCGTTTTTCCAATGTCATGATAATAAGCGCCGACTCTTGCTAAAAGACCGTTTGCTCCGACTGCTTCACAAGCGGCATCCGCTAAATTCGCCACCATGACACTATGATGATATGTACCTGGCGTCTCTGTTAAAATCTTTTTGAGCAGCGGATGATTCGGATTCGATAATTCAATGAGTTTCATTGTCGAAAGAATGCCAAACATGCTCTCAAAAACCGGCATTAAGCCAATGACCAAAATAGCCGATGCAAACCCTGACACAGTTGCCATCACAAGATTCACACTAATTTCAAGCCCTGATGGAGAAGAATTTTGGATCAGCATAATGGATAGAACCACCAGCACATTCACCAATGCTACCAAAAGCCCTGCCTGTAAAATTTTCGATCTCGCATTATGTTTTCTCAAAAATAAAATTCCCGCCATCCCGCTCATGAGATAATAGGCGCAGATGACATAGTTAAAGACGCCGGTTACTCCTTGATTAAACATCATACTGCCGCAAAGAGCAAATACGAGACCGGAGAAGATCGCTAGCCGCTCATTAATGAGCAGTTTGATCAGCATCGTACCTAGCGCCACTGGCACGACATAGCCTATCGTCGTATACTTCGTTTCCTGGAAGAGGCTGAATACTTCCATGATGATTAAAATGATGGTGAAAATAAGCGAAAAAAGCAGTAACGATTTATTCTTATGGACAAGCGACTTTTTCCTCGTTTCAAGTGAGTGAGCAATCGCTGCTAAGAAGAGACCGATTAATATGATAAGACCGCTAATAGGCTTAACCAAATTGGAGCTGTTTAACAGACCAGTCAGTTCTAATTTGCGATAAACTTCACGGTCAATGAGTTCTCCTTCTTCCACTAAAATTTGCCCTTGTTTGATTTGAACCGGCTGAATGCTATCAGCTGCCTCTTGTCTTTTCTTCTCTGTTGCTACTGGGTCAAATACATAGTTAGGAATGATCGCAAATTCACCGATTTCTTTCGCCGCATTTAAATATTTTGACGGAATCGAATTATTTTCAAGCTCTGTTTTCACTTGTTTTTTCTCTTCTTGTAACTTAGCTGCCGTGATCTCTTTACTCATCAATGAATTGACCACTGTGATGATAGAATCCTTCGTAAATGAAAGGTTTTCGTCACTTGCTTGGAGCAGCGCTTTAATAGATTGATCTGAAACAGCTTCCTGCATATCGGTTGTAAGCTTTTCTTTTACACGCTTCACCATTTCTTGATCTGTCGGCGGGTTCTCTTTATCAGCAGCTGCTGCTTTCTTCTCTTCTTTAATCGCTTCAAAGAGGGATGAAATGAGGTCAACACGATTATCAGAATACGCTTTTTTGAGTGTATATTGATCTTCTACTTGATCCGTTGCTTCTTGTTTCTTTTCTTCTGTTGCTTCTTGATCATCAACGGTAGACGGAGAATAGATGGTCTGTTCGCTCACTGAAAACAAATCTAAGTCGAGCGATTCAGGCTTTACATGGAAGAAGAGCACCACAAACAGAATGGCTGCTAAACCAGCGTATAGCAGCACGTTTAAATAACGTGAGCGCTCCATTTTCTGAGGTTCTTTTTTAGACAGCAGTCTTTTGCGCTTACTGTCTTTCTGTTTCTTTCTCAAGGAAAGTACCTCCTTTTTTACTTTAAAACACGATCGAAACAAAATGACCCGATTAAGACGATCGGGTCACTCAGTTCATTTTTGCTTTTCATATGCGCCAATGATCTTCGCCACAAGCGGGTGTCTGACCACATCTGTTTGGTCTAATTCAATGAATGAGATGCCCTTGATCTCTGCAAGCATGTCCCTTGCAGCCGCAAGGCCTGACTGGACGCCCTTTGGCAGATCAATTTGTGTAATATCTCCTGTAATGACCATTTTAGAGCCAAACCCTAATCTCGTCAAAAACATTTTCATTTGGGCTGGCGTTGTATTTTGGGCTTCATCTAAAATGACAAATGCATCATCGAGCGTCCGGCCCCTCATATAGGCGAGAGGTGCTACTTCAATGACACCGCGCTCGATTAATCGTTCCGTATGATCACTGCCAAGCACATCATGCAAAGCATCGTATAACGGTCTTAAATAAGGATCGACTTTTTCCTTTAAATCGCCTGGCAAAAAGCCAAGACTTTCTCCCGCTTCAACAGCTGGTCTTGTCAGGATAATCCGTTTCACATGTCCATTTTTCAGCGCATGTACTGCGTTGACCACTGCCAAATACGTTTTACCTGTACCAGCGGGCCCAATCCCAAAGACGAGATCATCTTTTTTCATTGCCGCAGCATATTCACGCTGGCCGATCGTTTTAACTCTGATCGACTTTCCTTTGGCATTTTTCGTAATTTCATCTTCATACATATTTTCAAAATAATTGAGCTTGTCTTTTTGCGCCATTTTAATGGCATAGACGACATCCCGTTCAGAAATCTCAATGCCTTTACGGATGAGATGTAAGAGAGATGCAATCAAACGACTCGCTGTATCTCTTGATGCTTCCTGACCAGAAACATACACCTTTTCTCCACGAGTAATAATGGAGACATTCAGCTCGTTTTCCATCAGTTTCAGATAAGCATCTTGATTGCCAAATAAAGCAATGGCTTCGTTTGGGCTATCCAATTTTTGTTGAATCTCAAGTAAATGTTCTGTCATTCTCTAGTCTCCCTGAACAATAGGTGTTGGTTGAACAATATCTTCTATTACTTGGTAAAGGATGATTAACTTAACTTTACCATTCCCTGTTGTCTCGTGCAAAACTTTTTCACTTTTTACCTCACCTGTTTGACCTAGCTTCTCTTCTAATTCTTTTTTACCCATTTTAATCCCTGCTTGAACCGCTTCTTTATTTGTGTATGTTCGATTTATTTTTTCACTTTCACGTGTGATTTCCTTTTCATAGGAGAACGGCAGCTGAACATTTAAGAAATGAAGCGGATGAACTTCCGTTTCTGTTTTTGGCTGCTGAAAATCATCTTTTTTAAAGGAGAATCCCCAAAATGGGATGGAACCTCCGAATAAGGAGAGCTTGTGCTTTGTCTTCATTTTACCCGTAAAGACGTCAAAAGATGTTTGAAGAGGGACAGAAACTTCAGAACGGTACCATGTTTCACCATAGATTTTCGCTTTAGCTCCTACCTTTTTTTTCTGATCTTCACTTCCAATCAAACCAGAGACAAGCATCTGCCCTTTTTTCACATGCTCATCGACCTGGGCAAGCGGCTCGCCTTTTTCTACATACATCCTCGTTATGACTGCTTTTTTCTTGGCGACGATGTGCTGAGGACTCGTATATTTCTCCTTTTCCGGCTCATTTTTTTCGACCACTTTCATTTGAAACGTCGTTCCGTTCAATTCAACCCCGACCCATGTAATACTTTGAATGTTGGTCGTCAGTGATTTTTGTATTTTTTCAGGTGTCCCCATAAGAAACTGAAAACGTCCTTTTTGTACCCCAATTTCGTCTAGGTGCTTTCTCATTTGATGTTCTGTCTCTGGATTCGCACCTTTGATCTCAATTTTCCACACCATATTTGAAAGAGCCAATATCGTCACTAGGAAAAAAACCATCCCAAGGGTAAATCCGATATTTCTTCTCGACCATAGGAGAAGAAACGGAAACCCCTTCTTTTGATGAAATGAACATTTCACTTCATGGTGTCTGCGCACTTTTCTAAAGGCATGTACATCTGACAGGCGAATAAATAAGCGCACGCTGTCTTGACGGCGGCTCACTTGAAAAATTGTGATCCCCTGTCTCGTGCACTCATTTATGAGGCGCTCAATGCCGCTTCCTTTCATCTCCACTTCCACTCTGCCAATAAAATAGGCAAACCATTTATTCTTCACGCTTCTCCCCTCCGTCAGTTAAGAATCAATATAACGGACCTCATCGATTTTCCCTTCCAATAAGATCTCTTCTGGCAAAATCGTTTTTATCACAAAGTCTTTTCCTGAAATCATGCATTGACCTTGCTTGAGCATAAGCCTTACCTCTTGATCACTGAAAAGTAAAAGCCCTTTATGGTTCTCTATGTAAATGTGGAGTCTGCCAACCATCGTAATACGGGGTAGATCCATCATGACGTCCGGAGGGATTTCGAGTGTTCTTGTCAGCCATGCTTTAAGTCGATTTTTTCTTTTTCCCATTCAATAAGAACCCCTTCCCACCTCATGTGTATGAGATCAAACTGAAAGATGGTGAGACTGATGAGAAAGCCTCTATATCATCCTATTCCCCAGCGGTTCATATCATGCTAATGAATCCGTAAAACAGCCAGTTCATCATATCGCTTGTGAAAAATGACCATCAGGACACAAAAAACCCCCTTTAGTGAAAGGGGGGTTAGACTGTTGACAGAGGGCTAAAATGAACTTGATTTTAGCCCTTTGTCGTCTTTTCAGCGTGATAGAGAACCTTTGCAGTCTAGGAAGGACGAGCACCTGAGCGCGAGCCTGACAAAGAAAGCAAGGGCTTGTCTACACGCTGAAACCCCTTTAGACAAGGGGCTTTTCTTTCTTTATCTTTGATAAGGCCGTTTCATCGTTCGATGCGGCTTTTTCGCACGCGGCTCTCCAAATACTTCACCAAGGATCATCCCTTGAACTACTGTATCTTGGTTGAGCTTCTCAATGATTTTCGGCTTCACTTCAGCAGATGCTGCCTTTGGCCTTTTAAGCTGCCTTTCAAGCGATTGGAATTCTCGATTCAGCTCGCTTTTTCTTTCTTCCATTTTGGCAAGTGTATCCGTATAGCGGTCTTGTAAGGACTGTGATGTTTTTTTCTTCATCCCGCCATGATCATGTACATCGCCAAAATCGTCTAGCTGGTCCGTCACGACTGGATCTGGACTTGTTTGTTCTGCTTGTCTTTTGGGCATCGGCTTACGCTGAGGAGCAGGCTTGTTTTGCCTGCTTTTTTCCTCATTCTCCTCTTGTTTGCCGATTTTTCCAAAGACCGCAGAGATGATACCGATAATAATCGCGATTAGTAGCGGATTTTCAAATAGAATGTCCAATGGGCTCCCTCCTTAAGGCGTGAGAGGATGCTTATTTGTTTTCATTATCAGATGGACCTTTTGTCATTTTGCCAAATGAATCTCTCATATCTGTATCAGCATCGATATTTTTAATGTTCATGTAGTCCATGACACCGATATTGCCTTCACGTAGTGCTTCAGCCATTGCAAGTGGTACTTCAGCCTCTGCTTCTACTACTTTCGCGCGCATTTCTTCAACTCTCGCACGCATTTCTTGTTCTTGTGCAACAGCCATTGCGCGGCGTTCTTCTGCTTTCGCCTGGGCAATGTTTTTGTCGGCTTCTGCTTGGTCTGTCTGCAGAATTGCCCCGATGTTCTTGCCGATATCCACATCTGCGATATCAATCGAGAGGATTTCAAATGCAGTACCTGAATCTAGTCCTTTACCAAGAACAGTTTGAGAAATCATATCAGGGTTTTCGAGAACCTTTTTATGATTATCTGATGAACCGATTGTAGAGACAATCCCTTCACCTACACGTGCAATAATGGTTTCTTCCCCTGCACCACCGACAAGCCTGTCAATGTTTGCACGAACTGTAATACGTGCTTTTGCTTTTACTTCAATCCCGTCCATCGCAACACCAGAGATAAATGGTGTTTCAATGACCTTAGGGTTTACACTCATTTGTACCGCTTCAAGAACATCACGGCCTGCTAGGTCGATTGCTGCACAGCGTGCAAAGTTCAACTCGATATTCGCACGTTGAGCTGCGATCAGTGCGTTGATAACGCGGTCTACGTTACCACCTGCAAGATAGTGACTCTCTAACTGGTTAATCGTCGCATCAAGACCTGCTTTATGCGCTTTGATCAGCGGGTTCACCACTCGGTTTGGAATCACTCGGCGAAGCCTCATTCCTACAAGTGTAAAAATGCTCACTCTTACGCCAGCCGCTAGGGCAGAAATCCACAGCATCACCGGTACAAAGGTGAAGAAGATCGATAGAACGATCAAACCTGCTGCGATAATCACAAATAATAGTAAAGTAGATGGATCCATTTTATTCCTCCTATAAAATCAGTATATCTATACTTTCCTCACGACAATGCGTGAGCCTTCCGCTTTGATAATTTTTACTTGTTCATCCTTGTCGATAAATGCACCTTCTGACACAACATCAATGCGCTCATCACCGAGTACAATCGTACCAGATGGACGAAGTGCTGTAGCTGTCACTGCGATTTGTCCAACAAGATCTTCTCTTGTTTCATTTGAGACATAACCACTTTCTTTATTGGTTGAATCGGTTAAAATGAACTTTTTGAAAAATTTCATACGTTTCCCCAACACCTTTGTCAATAATATAACTGCTATGATTGAAACAGCAGTGGCAATCAAGATGGAAATCGCCATTTCTGTAAAGCTCCCAGCTGCTAAAAACAAGCTGACAACGACACAGATTAGTCCAATGACACCTACGATTCCCCCTGGCAAAAATAATTCCAAAATAATGAGCACAATCCCAGCTAAAAACAGGAACAACGTCTCATATCCTGCAAAACCTGCCACAAGATGACCATAAAAGAATAGAAGAAGCGCCGTGATCCCCATCGTACCTGGGACCCCAAAGCCGGGAGAATACAGCTCAACAATTAACCCTAAGCTTGCGATGGATAAAAGGATGGGAATGACGATTGGGTGCGTGAAAAAACGCGCAACCTTTTCAGCAAAGCTCACTTCATCGTATTGAACAGAAGCATCTGCTAAGTTCAGCTTCTGAAGCAAGTCATCCAGATTTTTCGCTTCACCTTCTGCATAGCCGAACTGAAGCGCTCGATCTGTATTGAAGGTGAGCAATTCTCCTTTAGGTGCACCGGCTTCTTTTGCGTCTATATCTACATCTGCCATCGCAAGAGCATATTTTGGATCACGCCCCTGCTTCTCAGCAGCATCACTCATTTCAGCAAGCCATAGAGATTCAGACTTTTGATCGGCAGCATTGCCTTCTCCATCAATGATCGCAGCAGCCCCCATCTTTCCGTTTGGGGTCATATAAATTTGATCGGCATTTAGGGCAAGGAAAGCCCCGGCTGAAAGCGCTCTATGATTGACAAACGCTGTCACTGGGATATCGGTCGCACGAATGGTATCTGCGATCTCAAGAGCCGCATCAACTGCACCACCTGGCGTATTGATGTCAAGAATAATATGTTTCGCCCGCTCCGACTTTGCTTGCTCAAATGATCGTTCAATGAATTTAGAAAGTCCTTTTTCTACTGTATCTTCAATTGGGATGACATGAACTTTCTGTTCTGCTGATTTCGCGGTCAATTGAACCCCTAATAACAAGCATATTATAAAACAACTGAAGAGAGCAATAGAAATTTTTATTTTTTTCATCTATGTGGTGATCCCCCCTCTCTTTCTTCCATTTTACCGTTCCTTTACATACGTTACAAATGTATCATAGGTTTCATTTTTATATGACAGAATGATGAGGGCATAAAAAAAGTACCCTTCTAGTGTTAGAAGGATACTTTTTTATTGAGACAGCTGCTCGCTGACAAGTCTGTTAATGACAGCACCATCAGCTTTACCTTTTACCTTTGGCATAATAGCGCTCATGACTTTACCCATATCAGCTTTCGATGAAGCACCTGTTTCAGCAATTGTTTCTTTCACAACCGCCTGTAGTTCTTCTTCAGAAAGCTGTTCAGGTAAATAAACGTCTAAAATGTCAATCTCTTTTTGAACTTTATCTACTAAATCTAAGCGATTAGCTTTCGAAAATTCATGGAGGGAGTCTTTACGTTGCTTAATCTCGCGGGAAAGGACGGTTAGTTCCTCATCGCCGGTCAAACTGTCTTTCTTAAGCTTAATTGCTTCATTTTGGAGCGAAGCCTTTACCATACGAATGACAACAAGCTTGTCTTTCTCACGGTTTTTCATAAAAAGCTTCATATCAGAATTTAATTGCTCAAGAAGACTCATAAAATCCACCCTCTTTAGAATTTACGTTTTCTAGCAGCTTCAGACTTTTTCTTACGCTTTACGCTAGGCTTTTCATAAAATTCACGCTTTCTTGCTTCTTGCAATGTTCCAGTTTTGGATACACTGCGTTTAAAGCGACGAAGAGCATCTTCAAGCGATTCGTTTTTTCTAACGACCGTTTTTGACATTCTCTTTCCCTCCCTCCGAATACACCAATCGACTGCATTAAAAAAAGATATACATGCAAACATGTACCTAGACATTATAATATAAGCCTAGTGTGAGGTCAACTAAGTGATTTGGAAATATATTTTCGTCATGAGCAGGTAGACAAGTCCATATATTCATTCGTAAGAGGAGGACTTTTCTATGATGACGATCATTTATTTTTGTGCACTTATTTTCATTTTTTTATGGTCAATGGGTTTGCTAAGAAAAGGGTTAATGGCGCTCGCATCGTCCCGTATTGAGAAATCACTTCTTCTCTTTACAGATCACCCAGTGAAAGCTTTTTTGGTTAGTATTGTGTTTACAGGGGTTCTTCAAAGCAGTTCGGCGTTTATGGTGATCGTCATCGGCTTTGTGAGTACAGGCATTCTCACGTTTAAAAAATCCATTCCAATGATTCTTGGAACCAATATCGGATCAACGTTTACAACAGAGTTTATCGCCATTAAGATGGACGTGTTCATGTGGGTTTTGATTGCAGCCGGTCTTGTATGTATTATTTTTGGCCGAAGACCCTTTCAGTATGCAGGAAAAAGTCTATTTGGCCTTGGAATGATCTTCTTTTGCATTCAAGGCTTTTCAAAAATTGCAGGTATGATGACCAGCCAGCCAGAAACATTGCGTTTTCTTGAAATGATGCAGCACTCTGACTGGACAGCGCTCCTTTCTGGTACGGTGTTCACAGCCATTGTTCATTCAAGCTCGGTTTGCATTGGCATTTTGATGGGGTTTATGAATGAAGGGACTGTAGCTCTAAAGGAAGGCATCAGCTTTGTGTTAGGGTCGAATATTGGGACATGTATTACCGCTGTGATGGCTGCAATATCTGGCGGCTATGCGGCACGCCAAACTGCCTATGCCCACGTCGTGTTTAATGTGCTTGGGGTTCTATTATGTCTCCCATTTCTCGCCCTTATCACAGAGTTCGTTGCCCTTCTGGCGAGCTCTCCATCACAGCAGATTGCACACTTTAGTCTGCTGTTTAATGTCGCAAGTTCTCTCCTTTTCTTCCCGTTCATCCGTCCTTTTTACGCCCTGATTTTGTTCCTTTTGCCTGCCCGGTCAACATAAAAAAGAAACCGGCTTGCCTAACGGCTGCCGGTTTTTCATCTATTATGAGGTCATTCTGACTTGATCTGTCTGCACGTCATCACTGATGCGGACGAATTGTCCTTCGTTATAAGGATAGCCCGCTTTCGTAATTTTCACTTTCACCAAACGGCCGATCATATCCTCTGTGCCTTCAAATACGACCTTCATGTAGTTATCAGTATAACCTACATAAAGATTGTGCTTTCCGTCTTGTTCTTTGAAGGATTCTTCTGGAATGATTTCTAAGACGTCTCCTTCATAAGCCGACGCATACTCTTTTGCAAGCTGGTCAGATAGCGCGATTAAGCGGTGAACGCGTTCGTTTTTCACATTTTCATCCACTTGATCTTCCATTCTTGCAGCTGGCGTACCTGTACGTTTGCTGTAAGGGAACACGTGAAGTTCAGAGAATTGATGGTCTTTGACAAAATTGTATGTTTCCATAAATTCTTCTTCTGTTTCTCCAGGGAATCCAACGATCACATCTGAAGTGACAGCAAGACCTGGCAGTGCTTTTTTGAGCTTGGTTAAACGCTCTGCAAAGAATTCCATCGTGTATTTACGGCGCATTCTTTTCAGGACCGTATTAGAGCCAGATTGAAGTGGAATGTGCAGGTGTCTGACAATTTTATCTGACTGATCTAGCACTTCAATCACTTCGTCTGTAATTTGACTTGCTTCAATGGACGAAATACGGATTCGTTTTAAACCGGCGACACGTTCGTCTAATTCTTTTAGAAGCTTAGCAAAGTTATAATCCTTTAGATCTTCTCCGTATCCGCCAGTATGAATGCCAGTTAACACAATTTCTTTATAGCCGGCATCTACAAGTTGCTGCGCTTGATTGATGACTTCTTCAGGATCACGAGAACGAAGAAGTCCGCGCGCCCAAGGGATGATGCAGAATGTACAGAAATTGTTGCAGCCTTCTTGGATTTTTAATGAAGCACGCGTTCTGTCCGTAAAGGCAGGAACATCTAGTTCTTCAAACACTCGTGCTTTCATAATATTACCAACCCCATTAATCGGCTGTCTTTCTCTACGGTATTCTTCAATATACCCTAATAATTTATGTCTGTCTTGTGTTCCAACCACAATATCAACACCAGGAATCGCCATGATTTCTGCTGGAGATGTTTGCGCATAACAGCCTGTGACACAAATGACACCATCTGGGTTATGACGGATGGCTCTTCTAATGACTTGGCGGCTTTTCTTATCGCCTGTATTCGTGACGGTACATGTATTAATGACATATACGTCTGCCTTTGATTCATAATCTTTTCTTTCATAGCCAGCTTCTTTAAACAGCTGCCAGATGGCTTCTGTTTCATAGTGATTGACCTTACAGCCAAGTGTATGGAACGCTACTGTTCCCATCATGATTCACCTCTTAATAACTCTGTTTGATAAGATATAGCAGAAAGCGCATATAAAGGAGCTGTTTCTGTTCTTAAAATGCGTGGTCCGAGCCCGCAAATGACTGCACCAATCGCTTCAAGTTCTTCAATCTCCTTTTCTGCTAAACCGCCTTCTGGACCAAAAACCACTAATAAGGTTTGTCCGCCTTTCATCTGTTGGAGCACAGATTGAAATCGGCTTTGCTCTCCTTCTTTCGATGATTCTTCGTATGCAACGACACATTTATCGAATTCACCCGCCAGTTGAATCAGCTCTTTAAACGTTGATACTGGGTGAACATGAGGAATGAGATTTCGGTAGGACTGCTCGGCTGCTTCTTTCGCAATTTTCTCCCAGCGCTCTCGTTTTTTACGCGACTTTTTTTGATCAAGCTTTGTAATCGAACGCGCTGCTTGGAATGGAATAAAAGCACTTGCACCAAGCTCTGTACCTTTTTGGATAATCAGCTCAAGCTTATCTCCTTTTGGGAGACCACTTGCAATCGTCACCCTGACCGGAAGTTCTCTATTCTGATTCGTCCAGTCTTCAAGGTGACAAATGACTTCTTCCTTTGTTATTGTATCAATTTTACTGAGCGCTTCAAAGCCGTCTGTCGTTAAACAAAGGATGTCCTCTCCTGCTTTCATCCGCATGACGTTCGCAAGGTGATGTACATCTTCACCTTTTATGACGATGGCTCCCTTTGTCATCACTTCTTCTTTCGTGAGGTCGATAAAATATCGTTGCATACGTGTCCTGACACCTACTCGCTTTATTTTTTCGCAATGATGCTGACCCAATCTTCCATGGACAGCACTTCAACAATCTCAAAACCTGCTTCTTCTAAAGCCGTCTTGACTTGTAATTTCTTTTGTCCGATGATACCTGATGTAATGAAGTAACCATCTTTCTTCAATAGGTCGTACGCTTGATCTGTAAAGCGCAAGATGACTTCTGCAAGAATGTTGGCAACGATCACATCACGTTCACCTGAAATGCCATCAAGTAAGTTGTTTTGTTTCACCGTTACTTGCTCACTCACACCATTTAATGCAATGTTTTGCTTTGCACTTTCCACTGCAACGGTGTCGAGATCAAATGCATAAATGTCCTTTGCACCAAGCATCGCTGCGGCAACACTTAAAATGCCCGATCCTGTTCCAACATCAATCACGGTATCGTTTTCCTTTACATAGCGTTCCAGCGCCTGAATGCAAAGGACTGTTGTCGGATGTGTACCTGTTCCAAATGCCATACCAGGGTCCATTTCAATAATCAATTCATCAGAATGAACGGGTGTATACTCTTCCCACGTTGGAACGATGGTGAACTTTTCAGAGATTTTCACAGGATGATAGTATTTCTTCCATGCAGTCGCCCAATCTTCCTCGTTTACTTCACAAGTAGACAGCGTGTTTCGTCCAAGGTCGATATCGTATAAAAGAAGATTGTTGATGGCTTCTTTGATCTCATCTACCGTTTCCATCAAAAAGCTATTCATCGGAAGATAGGCTTTCACAATGACTCCTTCGTCAGGATAATCATTCGGATCGAGCTGGTAGATCTCACCGTATACATTTTCACGTTCCTTGACTAAATCAAGCGGGTCCTCAATCACGACACCACTTGCACCTGCTTCATGCAAAATATTGGTGATTGGTTCCACCGCTTCATTTGTTGTATGGACGCTAATTTCTGACCACTTCAATACTACCAACTCCTTATCCGTCTTACTCGCCTTTAAATGCGCGTTTCACCTTATCGAAGAAGCTCATTTCTTGTTCGTCGGGTTTATTTCCGCTCACTTCAGCAAATTTTCTCAAGATATCTTTTTGATTTTCAGTTAAATTCGTCGGTGTAACGACGCGTACAACAATATGCTGATCACCTTGACCATAGCCGCGTACATTTTTTACACCTTTTCCTTTTAGTCTAAACTTTGTACCCGTTTGAGTACCAGCAGGAACTTTTAATTTTACTTTTCCGTGTAATGTCGGCACTTCAATTTCGTCACCTAGTGCGGCCTGCGCAAAGGTGAGCGGCATTTCGCAGTAGATGTCGTCTCCATCACGCTCGAAGAATTCATGCGTCCGTACATGGAACACAACAAATAGATCGCCTGGAGGTCCTCCATTTACACCTGGTTCACCTTGACCAGATACTCTAAGCTGCTGACCATCATCAACACCTGCCGGGATTGTCACGTTAATCTTCTTACGCTTACGTACTTTCCCTGACCCGCCGCATGTTGAACACTTATGATCAATTTGTTTTCCAGTTCCGCTACAGTAGTTACATACTCTGCGGTTGACTACTTTACCAAATGGAGTGGATTGCTCAACATTTAGTTGACCTGATCCGCCGCAATGTGAGCATGTCTTCGCCTCTGTTCCATGTTTTGCACCTGATCCATGACAGGTTTCACACGTTTCTTCACGAGGAATTTCGATCGTTGCTTCTTTTCCAAATGCCGCTTCTTCAAATGAAAGGGTCATTGTATATTGAAGATCCGCTCCTTGACGCGGTGCATTCGGATCTCTTCTTCTGGCTCCGCCGCCAAAAATACTAGAGAAGATATCATCAAAACCACCGAAGCCGCCAAAGTCTCCACCGCCTCCAAAGCCGCCGCCTCCAAAGCCTTGGTTTGGATCGGTATGACCGAACTGGTCATATTGCGCACGTTTTTGGTCGTCAGAAAGGGTTTCATAGGCTTCTTTTACTTCTTTGAATTTCTCATCTGAGCCAGCTTCTTTATTAATATCAGGGTGATACTTTTTTGAAAGCTTGCGGTATGCCTTTTTGATTTCGTCCTTTGAGGCGCTCTTACTCACGCCAAGCACTTCATAGTAATCACGCTTACTCATCTCTTCACACTCCCGATTTTCTCACATAAATACGATTGTATCATTTTGATTTGACCTTTTTCAATTCATTTTCATCGTTGAAAAGAAAAAAGTCAAAGCCAAGAGATCCTGACTTTGACTTTCTGACGAGTACGTTTCAGCAGTCTTATTCAAAAGTAAAGGTGATTATTTTTTCTCTTGATCGTCGTTTACTTCTTCGTATTCTGCATCCACTACATTGTCATCTGCTTTTTTAGCACCTTCAGCGCCTTCTTGCTGAGCTTGTGCTTGTTTTGCAGCTTCTTCATAGAGCTTTGTCGTTAATTCTTGAACGATTGTTTGCAGCTCATCTTTCTTCGCTTTGATGTCTTCTAGCTCGCCTTTTTCAATCGCAGCTTTCAGCGCATCTTTTGCATCATTTGCTTTTTTGACTTGCTCTTCATCGATTTTGCCTTCAAGATCTTTTAATGTTTTTTCTGTCGTAAACACTAATTGATCTGCTTCATTGCGCACTTCGATTTCTTCTTTTTTCTTTGCATCTGCTTCAGCATTTTCTTCTGCTTCTTTGATCATTTTTTCGATCTCTTCATCAGAAAGACCTGAAGAAGATTTGATGGTAATGTTTTGTTCTTTTCCAGTACCCATATCTTTTGCACGTACGTTTACGATACCGTTTTTGTCGATATCAAATGATACTTCGATTTGTGGTACGCCGCGTGGTGCTGGCGGAATATCAGTCAATTGGAAACGACCTAATGTTTTGTTATCAGCTGCCATTGGACGCTCACCTTGCAGGACGTGAATGTCTACAGCTGTTTGGTTGTCAGCAGCAGTTGAGAACACCTGAGATTTACTTGTTGGAATGGTTGTATTCCGTTCAATCAGCTTCGTGAAGACGCCACCCATTGTTTCAATTCCTAGAGAAAGTGGTGTTACGTCAAGAAGGACAACGTCTTTGACATCTCCTGTGATGACTCCACCTTGAATTGCCGCACCAAGTGCAACCACTTCATCAGGGTTTACGCCTTTATGAGGCTCTTTGCCTGTTTCTTTTTTGATCGCTTCTTGTACTGCCGGGATACGAGTTGATCCACCAACAAGGATGACTTTATCAATCTCGCTAGCAGACAGACCAGCATCTTTAAGTGCTTGACGTACAGGTGTCATTGTACGTTCAACTAGTTCAGAAGAAAGCTCTTCGAATTTAGCACGAGTTAACGTTAATTCAAGGTGAAGAGGCCCTGCTTCTCCTGCTGTGATAAATGGCAGTGAAATTTGTGTAGATGATACACCTGAAAGATCTTTTTTCGCTTTTTCAGCAGCATCTTTTAGACGCTGAAGCGCCATTTTATCTTTAGAAAGGTCAATGCCATTCTCTTTTTTGAATTCAGCGACTAGGTGATCAATGATGACTTGGTCAAAATCGTCTCCACCTAGACGGTTGTCCCCAGCAGTTGAGCGTACTTCAAAGACGCCGTCTCCAAGCTCAAGAATTGACACGTCAAATGTACCGCCGCCAAGGTCGTATACAAGAATCGTTTGATCTTCTTCTGTTTTATCTAATCCATAAGCAAGTGCAGCTGCTGTTGGCTCGTTGATGATACGTTCTACTTCAAGACCCGCAATTTTACCAGCATCTTTTGTTGCTTGGCGTTCTGCATCGTTGAAGTAAGCAGGAACTGTGATAACAGCTTTTGTTACTTCTTCGCCAAGATAGGCTTCAGCGTAAGATTTAAGGTGTTGAAGAATGATTGCAGAGATTTCCTGCGGTGTATATTTCTTGCCTTCAACTTCTACTTTATAATCTGTACCCATATGTCTTTTAATAGACATGATCGTGTTCGGGTTTGTAATTGATTGACGTTTTGCTACTTCACCTACTTGGCGCTCTCCATTTTTAAAAGCGACAACAGATGGTGTTGTACGTGCTCCTTCAGCGTTTGCTATCACTTTTGGCTCGCCGCCTTCAAGTACTGCAACACATGAGTTTGTTGTTCCTAAGTCAATCCCAATGATTTTACTCATATTCAATGACCTCCCATTATGTAGTTATTGATTTACTTTTACCATTGATGGACGAATGACTCGGTCTTTGAGTTTATAGCCCTTTTGCAATTCTTCTACAACGATATTTGAATCGTAGTTTTCATCTTCAACTTGCATGACGGCTTGATGAAGGTTTGGATCGAACTCTTTGCCGACAGCTTCAATTGGTTCAACGCCTTCGTTTTTCAGCGCTTCTACCAGCTGGCGGTAAACCATTTTCATCCCTTCTAACAAACTTTTCGTTTGCTCATTGTCTGGATCAATTCCAAGCGCTCTTTCAAAGTTGTCAAGAGCCGGGAGAAGATCACTGACAACATGTTGAGATCGATATTTTTGCACGGTCTCCATTTCAGTTCGAGTACGGCGTTTATAGTTTTCGAAATCTGCTTGAACACGCAGAATTTTGTTTTCTTTTTCATCTAGAAGCTGCTGCAATTCATCAATTTTCTCTTGGAAGGCAGACTGTTCATCATGCTTTACTTCCTCAGTATCTGCTTGAACTGCTTCTTCTTGTGCTTCAACTTCTGCTTCTTGCTCAGGTGTCTGTTTTTCTTCTGACATTGTGTTCACCTCCCTCAAAAGATTCAAGAATACGAAGGGGCTGCGCCCCCGCCTTTTATCACCCTAATCATCATACAAATTGGAAAGTGCGTTTGACAAGTCTTTTGATACATGATGCAAAAGACTGACGACCCGGCCATAATCCATGCGGGTAGGACCGATGACAGCAATGGAGCCAAGTGGTTTTTGATCGATTGAATAAGTTGCCGTGATTAAACTGCAATTCTCCATTGCTTCCAAATTGTTTTCTGAACCGATTTTAATGGTGATTCCTTGCTCATTTGGATGAAACAGCTGCATGACATCATTCTTCTGTTCAATCAGCATCATGAGTGAACGAATGCGGTCAATGTCATGAAATTCTGGCTGATTCAACATATTAATCTTCCCGCCAAAGAATAGTTTTGATTCATTTTGCGTTGAAGTAAATGTGCTTTCAAGCGCATCTAAAATATGATCATAGTTTTTTAAATGCGTACGAAGCAGCATCACCACTTCTTTATACATCCTGTCCTTCAGCTGATCCATCGGAACCCCTGCTAGGCGGCTGTTTAAAATATTCATCAGCTTCTCGATATCTGAGACGTCAAGATGCTCAGAGAAGGTAATGGTTTTGTTTTCAACATGTCCGCTGTCTGTAATCATAATCGCCACAGCTTTGTTAGGCTGGACGGGGACAAGCTGAATTTGCTTTAATCGATTTTCACTTAGCTTTGGACCAAGCACGATCGATGTGTAGTTTGTGAGATCTGATAAAATTTCCGCCGATTTTTGAACTGTTTTTTCCAGCTCAAAAATTTTCTCCTGAAACACTGACTGGATGAGCACAAGCTCTTTAGGTGACAGCTTTCGCGGAGAGAGCAAATGATCTACATAATAACGATATCCTTTTTCGGAAGGAATTCTTCCTGATGAAGAATGGGTCTTTTCAATAAAACCAAGTTCCTCCAAATCAGCCATTTCGTTTCTAATCGTCGCAGAGCTGAATGTGATGTCTTCCTTTTTAGAAAGCGTTCTTGATCCAACTGGCTGCGCCGAACGAATAAAGTCATTAATGATGACTTGCAGAATCAAAAGCTGACGATTTGTTAACATCATCATCACCCCTGTTAGCACTCTCTTTCAACGAGTGCTAATTGTATAAACAAAATTACCAAACTCAAATTAAAATGTCAATTATAACTCACCGAGAAACGCTTGAAAAACTTCATTTCCTAATAATTTTCCTTTTCTTGTTAAACGAATGCCCATTTCATCCTGTTCAATGAGCCCTTTTTCTGCTAATTCTTCAAGAACAGAGGAAAAGAGCGTTTCTGGAGTGTCTCCATATTTTGCTTGGAAATGAGCGCTTTTCACGCCTTCAATTTTCCGTAAACCTAAAAACATTTCTTCTTCGATCTGTTCTGCTTTTGTGACTTGATGTGTTTCTTTATATGGGAAGCCTGTTTGTTCAATCAGTTCCAAATAATGTTTCACTGGTCCAGCGTTCACATTACGGACGCCATCTACATAGCCGTGCGCTCCTGCACCAAAACCGAAGTAATCATCATTGCTCCAATAGGTGAGGTTATGCTGACTTTCAAAGCCCGGTTTGGCGTAATTGCTAATTTCATATTGTTTGAGCCCGTGACGCTCCATTTCATCCATGACCAGCTCGTACATTTCAGCCTCACGTTCTTGCGGAGGTAAATGCAGTTTCCCTTTTTGCATCAGATTGTAAAAAACCGTCTTCGGCTCGACAATCAGTGAATAGACAGAATAGTGCTCTGCACCTAATGAAAAAGCCGTCTCAAGTGAATTCATGACATGATGTTTTTCTTGATGAGGCAAACCGAACATGAGGTCGAGACTAATGTTGTCAAATCCAACCGCTCTTGCTCGTTCGAAAGACGTGAGGACATCTTTCTTTTGATGAACCCGTCCGATTTTTTTGAGCAGATCGTCTTCAAATGTTTGTACACCAAAGCTCAACCGATTGACACCTGCTGATTTTAGCACATGCAGTTTCTCAAGCGATAGTTCGTCTGGGTTTGCTTCTACTGCAAATTCGATCAGGTTTTTAGTCGGTTTTAATACGCGGTGAATGCTGTCCATAAGCTGATCTAGCTGGCTGATTGTCAGTGATGTCGGAGTTCCTCCGCCAATAAAGATCGTTTTAAGTTCTTGCTCTCCTTTTTGATCGATCGTGTGCTGCATCTCTTTTTCAAGTGCGGCTAAGTATTCATCGACCGGCTGGGTTTTAATGAAAAATTTATTGAAATCACAATAGTGACAAATATGCTCACAAAATGGAATGTGAATGTAAGCTGCTTTCATTTGATGACACCTTCTTTACAGGTAAAGAGCCGCAGTTTATCGCTGCGGCACCTTTGTTTGTTTTCGACTATAAACGTCAAGGCAGACATTGTAAAGTAGGTTGCCTTGAGGCGGTTATTTTTTCGGTGTGCTGTCGTCCATTTTCAGCACGGCCATAAATGCTTCTTGCGGGACTTCTACAGAGCCCACTTGCTTCATGCGCTTTTTCCCTTCTTTTTGCTTCTCAAGAAGCTTTCTTTTCCGGGAAATATCTCCACCATAACACTTCGCAAGTACGTTTTTACGCATTGCTTTAATAGTGGATCGAGCAACAATTTTTTGACCAATCGCTGCCTGAACAGGTACTTCAAAGTGCTGGCGCGGAATCAGTTCTTTTAGCTTTTCTACAATGATCTTTCCTCGTTCATACGCGTAATCACGGTGAACAATAAAGGAAAGCGCATCGATCTTTTCACCATTGAGCATGATGTCCATTTTCACGAGAGTGGATGGGCGATAGCCAATTAGCTCGTAATCAAAGGACGCATACCCTTTTGTATTAGACTTTAGCTGATCAAAGAATTCGTATACGATCTCAGCCAAAGGAATTTCATAAACAATGCTGACGCGGTTCGCATCAAGATATTGCATATCAATGAAATGACCGCGCTTTCCTTGGCAAAGCTCCATAACAGAACCTACATAATCATTCGGCACCATCATCGTCGCTTTCACGTACGGTTCTTCAATTCGCTCAATCTTTTGCGGATCAGGCAAATTAGACGGGTTATCTACGACGATTTTTTCTCCATCTGTCATATACACATCGTAAATAACACTTGGCGCCGTCGTAATGAGGTCAATTTTAAATTCACGCTCAATCCGTTCTTGGATGATTTCCATATGAAGCATACCGAGGAAACCGCAGCGGAAACCGAAGCCAAGTGCTTGGGATGTCTCTGCCTCATATTGAAGGGAAGAATCATTTAATTCAAGCTTTTCTAACGCTTCACGCAAGTCATTGTATTTCGCTGTGTCAATTGGATAAAGTCCGCAGTATACCATTGGGTTTAGCTTTCTGTATCCAGGCAGTGCTTCTTTTGCAGGGTTTTCTGCACTTGTAATCGTATCCCCTACACGTGTATCACCGACATTTTTAATGGCAGCTGTCAAATAGCCAACATCTCCAACAGTCAGTTCGTCTGTTGGCATTGCTTTTGGTGTGAATACGCCGACCTCAAGCACTTCAAATTCTTTGCCTGTCGCCATCATCTTGATTTTCTGGCCGGGTTTTACCGTCCCTTCGACAATTCGTATGTAAGCAATGACGCCGCGATACGCATCGTAGAGGGAATCAAAAATAAGGGCTTGAAGCGGTGCTTCTGGGTCTCCAGTTGGTGCGGGCACCTTTTCGACGATTTGTTCTAAAATATCCTCGATCCCAATCCCCGCCTTAGCAGAGGCCAGAACTGCTTCAGATGCATCCAAGCCGATGACATCTTCAATTTCTTGTCTTACACGCTCAGGCTCTGCACTCGGCAGATCAATTTTATTGATAATCGGTAGAATTTCTAAGTTGTTATCAAGAGCTAAATAAACGTTCGCAAGTGTTTGTGCTTCGATGCCTTGTGCTGCATCCACAACAAGAATTGCCCCTTCACAAGCAGCCAGGCTTCGGGATACTTCATAGGTGAAGTCGACATGCCCTGGTGTATCAATCAGGTGCATAATATATTCTTCTCCATCCTTGGCCTGATATTTCAGCTGGACAGAGTTTAATTTAATCGTAATGCCGCGTTCACGCTCTAAGTCCATGGAATCAAGTAATTGTTCTTTCATTTCTCGTTGAGTAATCGCCGCTGTTTTTTCCAAAATACGGTCCGCCAATGTGGATTTGCCATGGTCAATATGGGCGATAATGGAGAAATTCCGAATTCTTGATTGCCGTTCTAATCGTTTTTCTTTATCTGTCACAATCTATCACTCCTACTATAAAACGCGGGTTGCGCTAGGTTAGATTATATCAATAGGGCTGTAAAGATTCAATCGAAATCAAGAAAAGCCGCTCATCGGTTAGCGGCTTTCATGAAAAGGTGTGTAATCTTATGAAATTCACTGTTTATTTCCCATTCACCCAATCATAAAGAGAACGGGCTGCATGGGTCATGCCATCAGATAAAGCTTTCCCTGCCTTAGAGAAGGCATTAAAGCTCTCCATTTCTTCAAGCTGCTTTTGCTTTTCTGCTAAATCCTTTTCTGTCACAGCTGTTCCTAAAATAGAGGCTTCTTTTTCTTGATCGTCATTCATGTGAATCGTGAAGGCCCCTTTTAATTGTGGATCATGGTAGCCCTTCATTTGAAGCATGCCATTATTGGCTTGCTGCATTCCTAAAAAGACGCCAAACAGCAATACCAACCCTAAAATAATGGTTTTTCCGATAAATGAGCCCATGCCCTGCACCACCTTAAGACCGTTTTTTCTCATCCTTTGCTTTGCCGTTTACCTTTTCTGCGTCCCAGAAAATCTCACTGAACACATCAGCTGCTGCGTCAGATGCATTTTTCAATTCTTCCATATTATTATCCACACCGCCAAATTCTAAAAGAAGGGCTTTGTCAGATAAGTCTTGATTATAGATTCCATTATCACCAATTTCTCCTTTGGCAAACACTCCGACGCTGAGACCTTTATATTTTTTCTCCATCAAATGGTGGAACTCCGTCGCCAGCTTTAAGTTTTTCTCATAGCTTTGATTCTTCTTCCCAACAACAAACGCTATCCGTGCATATTTCTTGCCTTTGATCTCTACTGTGGTATCTTTCTTTCTTCTTGAATCACGGTGAATATCTATTAAATAGTTGAGGTCCTCATTTTTAGCGAGGGCTTCTTTTACAACCAGTCTCGATTCATTATACGATTGCGGATACTTTAACCCTTTTTGCAGCAGTCTTTTTTCAATTTCCGTTTTATCGACTGTGTTGCCGATTCCTTGCTGGTCGAGCGCTTTACCAAACATGTCGCCGACAAGGGTGACGTTCACTTTTGAGTGCCGCGCATTGTTTGGATTTGTCTCTCCTTTTAGAAATGGTAAATATGATTCCGTATTATGTGTGTGATAAATGTACACAGCTTTTCGTTTTCCTGTAGATCGGTCCGGCTCTTTCGCAGGCTTTTTCGGCTCATCCTCATCAAGCTTGTCCAGCTCAGCCAAATTTGCCTCTTTTTCATCTTTGATGACTTCACTTGGCGGCGGCGATTCCATTGGCATATTCGTATAGTCTGTCCCTTCACCCGCTAAAATGATTTTTGTATCAAAATGTTCAAAGCCCGGCAGCTCTCTTCCTAGAAAACTGCGAGGATCTTCTAAATTGATACTTGTGGCAAGCTTGAGTGACAGCCCAGAGAAATTGAATCCTTTCTGATCTTCTGGGACCGCTGAGGCGAAATATTGGTTTTCCATGCCCATTAGGGTCGCAAAGAATGCCCCTGACAGCTCATCTGCCACACCATATAATGACGCTTGAGGTCTAAGCTCAGGTTTTAAAGACGTCAAAGACCCTGACATGACAAACACAACCACAAGAGAGGCAATAAACAAGAAAATACTCTTCACTACTTTCGTTCCATTAATCGCAACAACCAACTGTCGAGGACGGCGGGGTCTTTTTTTCATGATTTACTCCCTCCAGCACGCTTTCTAGTAATTACACTATGAGCGAGCTAGAGAAAGTAGAACCGTTTAATGATTATAAGAACCCATGTTATCTTGAGAGATTTTTTGATGAAGCGCTGTATTTAATCCATTGGCGAGTACGTTCGCCATGTCATCAATGAATGTATCGACTTCCTTCGGTGTGACCATTAGATTTTGTCCAAGCGGTGCAAGCACTTCATGGATCAACTGTCTTTTTTCTTCTTCAGGCAGCGTTCCTACTATGCCTAAAAAGGATTGACGCGTTTCTTCGTCTGGTAAGTCTTCTTCATTCAGCACTTTTTTCTTCCCAAATGTCAAACCAGCTGGTACTAAAGATCGGGAAGGTCTATCATCTTTCAGTTCTCTACCAAAATGCTTTAAGACATAATCAATCGTGTCACTTGCGATCGTTACTGCATCAACCACGGTCGGAACACCAATCGCAATGACTGGAATGCCCAATGTGTCTTTGCTTAATTCCTTGCGCTTATTCCCTACACCCGATCCTGGATGTATACCTGTATCAGAGATTTGAATCGTCGTATTCACCCGTTCCACCGCACGGGCAGCCAGTGCATCTATGGCGATCACAAAATCCGGTTTGGATCGTTCAATCACACCTTGTATAATGTCACTTGTTTCTATACCCGTCAGTCCCATGACGCCAGGTGATAAAGAAGACACAGGTCGATAGCCTTCCTGCACATTTTCAGGCTGTAATTCAAATAAATGCCGCGTCACCAGCAAGTTTTCAACTGTGAGCGGCCCTAAAGCATCAGGCGTGACATTCCAGTTTCCGAGTCCCACAACAAGACAGCTCGCATCTGCCTGAATGCCGCGGTCTTTTAAAAACTGAGCAAAATGATGGGCAAAGACTTCGACCACTTTTTCTTGCATCTCAGAATCCTTCTCGCGAATTCCCTGCGCTTCAAGCGTTAAGTATGTACCCGCCTTTTTCCCTGTCAGTTCCTCTCCTTCTTTCGTGATTTCCACAGTACGTATGCGGATGCCATGCTCTTCCTTTTCCTTCTCGACAATTCCTTGAATACCGTCCTTTTTGACGACATTCGGATCGTTCTCTTGTTCTAGTATCTCTTTTGTTTCAACGGCCAAATCGGTCCGGATTTGATATGCGCTTAAATCGAGTTTCTGTTTCTTCATGAAAAAGCTCCTTCCACCAAGTCATTAACTGTAGTCTTTCCATCTCTTTCAAGAAACATTCGAGCGCTTCATCAATGAAAAATACTTTACATTTATATTGCATTCTAAAGGTGTGTTTGATAGAATACAATTTGTTCTATTGTGAAGATTTAACCTTAAGACAATTGTGTTTAGGTTGTATCTTAGGAGGTGAAACACATGCCAAATATTAAATCAGCGATCAAACGTACAAAAACGAATAACGAACGCCGTGCACACAACGCAACGATCAAGTCTGCGATGCGTACTGCGATTAAACAAGTTGAAGCTTCTGTCGCTAAGAACGATGCTGAGCAAGCAAAAGCTGCTCTTTCTTCTGCTGCAAAACGCATTGACAAAGCCGTTAAAACTGGTCTTGTACACAAAAACGCAGCTGCGCGTTATAAATCAAGACTTGCTAAACAAGTAAACGGACTTTCTGCATAATAATTGCAACGCCTCAGTCATGAGGCACCTGTTTAACTGTACGTCCGTCCTGACCGGCTTAGCCATAAGGACAGACTGGCAATTATACATCTAAACAAAAACGACCCTCTTTTCAGAAGGTCGTTTTTTTATATTCTCATGCCCCTAATAAGCGAAGCAGGAACAATTCTAATAACAGCTGCTTGTCCTTTTTGCCCGTTTTCATTTCATAATCAATCGTGGAAAGCTCTTTGACGATGCGCTTGAGCTCTTCTTCTGAAAACAAACTCGCTTGATCCATAGCGAGTTTGACCCGGAATGGATGGACTTTCAGGTTTGACGCAATTTGTTTTTGCCCATATCCCTGCTGAGCAAAGTACTTCGTTTGCAGAATTAATCGAAATTGATTTGAAATGAGTGCCAATATTTTGATGGGTTCCTCATTTTGCTTTAGGAGGTCATAAAACATTTGCATAGCTTCAGAACGGCGCCTGTTCACGATTTGGTTGATCAGTTCGAAAATATTCTGCTCCAGACTTCGTGCAACGAGCTGATTGACATCAGCCAGCTCAATTTCCTCCCGCTCTCCAATATATGTACTGAGCTTCCGGACCTCTTGGAAAAGGGAGGACAGACTTCCACCACATAACATCACAAGCTGTTCTGCCGCTTCGGCTGTGATTGTTTTTCCTTCTGTTTTCACCAATGTGATGGTAAAATCAGTCGTTTCTTTAGGATTTAACTCTTTCGCCTCGACCACAGCTGCTTTCTTTTTCAGTAATTTCGTGATTTTCTTACGTTCATCCAGTTTTTCATAAGGTGCTAATAAGACAAGAATGGTGTAAGGAGCTGGCTTTTCTAAATAAGCTTCTAATACAGAAAGCTGATGCTCTATTTTTTCCTTTTTCTTTTCTGCTGTCAGAAAATAAGGATTCTTGATCACCACAAGACGTCGTTCTCCCATAAACGGAAATGTTTCGGCGTCCGTCACAGCCTGCTCAAGCGGCACCTCTTCCATATCAAAAACCGAGTAGTTAAAATCCTTCGTTTCTTCGTCGACCACAGCTTGTCTCAATTTAGCAGCTGTCTCTTGCAATAAGTATGTTTCTTTTCCATATAAGCAATAAACGGGATGGATATCCCCTTTTTTAAAATTGTTCCATATCTCAAAGACCATTCGCTCGAATCCCTCTCTTTCACTTCCTCCTCTATCCTAAAGTGTGTGGAGACATTAGTAAAGAGGAAGCTGAAAGTGCCGCCTCCTCATTTATAGTAAACGTCTCACGTAAGCTCCCGGGTCAGCTCACAGTCAGACGATATTCACAAAATGATCATGAAAATGGAAAACGGTTACTTTGCCTTCTAGCAATTCCAAATGAGTTCAAGTATACTAAAATTAGCCAGGAGGGATGAAAATGAATGAATTTGAAAAGAATGTTCAAAGCAAGCGGAATGATGTGACCGACTCAGCTGTTGGTTTTATCGTCACATTCGGATTTTTCGCCTCAATGTTTATTTTGGCAACAGTTATACACCTTGTTGGATCTTAACTACATGAATGCAAGATGACTGCCGTTTTGGCAGTTTTTTTATTGATTTTGTAAGATATCATATGGAGGATGAGCGTAAAATGTTCCATCCTCTTCAAGAAATTCATAGGTCACACTTCCAGCGATATCTGTACGATACACCTTTGTTTGATGATCGTTGAGTTTTTTCAAGACTTCTTGATGAGGATGCTGATACCGATTTCGTTCACCTGCTGAAATCAGTGCAAATGACGGCTTCAATTGCTGAAGCCATTCTTCACTTGTTGAGCCTTTACTCCCGTGATGGGCAACCTTCAAGACATCTGCTCGCAGCTGGGGATACGCTTTTATGATTTCTCGTTCCCCTTCTTGTTCAAGATCACCCGTGAATATAAAACGCTTTCCGCCAAGAGTAAGGGCGAGAACAAGTGAATCATTATTTTTACTCGTCACCCGATCATTTGCCGGATGAAGAACCTCCATTACTTGTCCTCCAATCCTCAGCTGATCTCCTCTCTCTAATTCATCAACAGGTATCCCTTGATCAGCCGCTTCCGCTAACAGCTTTGCATCTTCCGGACTTCGGGCAAAGCCTTTTGGAACTGCAAGCCGCTTTACTTTATTTCGCTTCATTAACCGCATCGCTTCTCCCATATGGTCTTGATCGGCATGTGTGAGAATGAGAAGATCAAGTTTTGCTATTCCTTTTGCATGCAAGAACGGGATAAGCGTTTGATCACCGATCGTAGATACTTTTCGTCTTTTTTTCCACGGCTCTTCTTTAAAAGAAAGTCTGCCTCCTGTGTCTATTAATATATGCCCCGCTCGATAAGGGAGCTGAATAAACAAACTATCCCCTTGCCCTACATCCAGCATCGTGACCTCTCCTTTTTGAAGAAAGTTTGGAGTGAAATAGTGTACACCGAGTGCACCAATGAGAAAAAGAAGCGGCACAGCATAAGATTTGATGGAAGTTTTACATTCAAGCACAAATAATAGAAAAATAATAGAGGAAACCTCTAGGAGAACGTGCCACCAAGTAGATTTCATAAAGATCAGGGTGAGACCATCATAAGAAGCCATATGCGCTGACAGCTGATGACTAAACCGGATCACCGAATCAAGCAGCTGAAACAAAGTTTGACCAAGCGGAAGATAAATCAAAGACAAAAGGAAAAAGAGTAAAGACAGAGGCATGACAACGATTGTATAAAAAGGCACAAAAATCATATTCAAAGGAACACTCAGCAAGGAAAATTGCTGAAAGTAATATAAAAGAACAGGAAGTGAGGCAAGCTGTGCAATAAAGGAAATGAGGAATAACTGCATCACCGAACTTTTCGCTTTTGATAAAATTCTTGTGGATAATAAAATGAAAAATGTCACCACAAATGAAAGCTGAAAACCGACATCAAATAAATAAAGTGGCTGAATAGCCAATAAAAGCAAAAATGGCACGCTTAAGACCACCGCAGAAGGCTGTTTCATTTCTTTTGGCAGGCTTGTGATGACCAAATAGATCCCTGCCATGAGACAAGCTCTCAAAACGGACGGCGCAGCACCTGTCAAACAAGCATAAACCGGAAGAAAGCATAATAACAGAATACGCGCTGTCTCTCTTGTCACGCCAACGCGGAGCAAACACCAAAACAGGCAGGCGAGCAGCGTTTGAACATGAAGTCCTGAGATGGCTAATAAGTGAATGATGCCAAGCATTTGATAATCTCTTAATGTGTCAGGATCAATCAATTCACGGTCTCCAAAAATGAGCGCCTGTACAATTCCTACAGAGCTGTTAGGAACAAGGTTTTCAAGAAATCTTAGCCCTTTCTGTCTTAAGACCGAGAGCACATGTGAAGGGCTGTCATGTTTTGTGCAGCTTTTAATAGACTTTGGCAAGAAAACAGCATCAATGCCTTTTGTTTTTAGAAATTGATCATATTGAAACCCGTTAGGTATGGTGGCGTGTTTAGGTAATCGAACATCACCTGACATATGACAGCTCATTCCCGGCACCACGCTATTTAGCGCATCTTTTTCATACTCCGTTTGAATTGTATAAAAAGCGGCTAATCGCTCATCTTCTGTTGAAACAGTTGCTGAAAAACGATTGCCATCTATTTTCGGAATGCTTTCAATCACTACTGAACCAGAAAATGATTTTTCTTGTGCGGTATGATTCGCTTCAAGAGACTGATGAACCATAAACATGAGTGTATAAATCGTTCCACACAAGCTAACGATTAGAAAAAGCTGGGGTGTTTTTTTGAGCAAGCTGATTAGGAGAAAAACAAGAAGAAAAAGAAAAAAATACACATGAAGATGACATGCGGCCAGAGCAATTCCAGCAGCTGCTGAAATCGCCCCGAACGGCAAATACTTAAACATAGGAAGTAAATAATTGATTCGCCTTTTCATGCATTTGTCGAATTTCTGTTTCACTAAGTCCTGATTCACTTAGTTTGCCAATTAAATCCGCAACAAAGGCTAATTTTTCTTGGTTTTTTA
Source organism: Bacillus xiamenensis (assembly GCF_000300535.1). Lineage (GTDB taxonomy): Bacteria > Bacillota > Bacilli > Bacillales > Bacillaceae > Bacillus > Bacillus xiamenensis. Next base: position 36,705 of record NZ_AMSH01000007.1, on the reverse strand, counting down.
AGTCAATGATCATTTCATCTAGTTCAACCTGTTCCGTTTGAACTCCGGCCTGCTCGAATAAATCGACAGCATAAGGATGATTTTTATAATCCTTCGCATAATACACTGTTCGAATACCTGCTTGAATAATCGCTTTACAGCACTGCAAACAAGGAAAGTGCGTCACATAGATTTCAGCATCTGCCGTTGGTGCACCAAATTTGGCACATTGCAAAATGGCGTTCATCTCCGCATGAATTGTGCGAACGCAGTGATGATCTATCACATAGCATCCTACATCTGCACAGTGCACATCACCGGCAATGGAGCCATTGTATCCTCCTGCAATGATGCGCTTATCTCTTACGATGGTGGCCCCGACAGCTAACCGCTCACAGGTGCTTCGCAAAGCAAGCAAATGGCTTTGCGCCATAAAATATTGATTCCATGAAATTCTCTCCACGAGCTGATCCCTCCAGAATGATGTATGGTATTAAGTGTACATGCCTTTCTTCTATACCGTCAATTCTACTTGACCGTCAGTTGATTTTTCAGCCGTTCGATGGTCTTCTCGCCAAAACCCGAAATGTTCCGCAAATCTTCAATTTGTTGAAATTCTCCATGTTCTTCTCTATACGCAATGATGGCTTCTGCTTTGGCTGGACCTATCCCATTAATGGTCTGCAACTCCGCTGCATCAGCTTGATTCACATTCACAACTTGACTCATTTCATTTTTTGATGAATTTCCTGATGAAGTGTCTGCTGCTGCCGGCTGCATTTGCCTGCCTTCTTCTCCCTGCTTTCGTACATAAATCATCATACTGTCCTGTAATTTTGCGGCTTGATTGATGTCAAACGTATCCGCCTTACGAGTAAAGCCTTCTGCTCTTTTAATCGCATCTTCAACCCGATCCTCAGGTCGAAACGAATATACACCCGGTTTTCTTACAGCTCCTTTCACCTCCACTACAATGGATGATGACTCATTTTCTGCACTCTCCTGCTTGTCTTCTAATGTGATTGACATGTCTTTTGTTTCCTTCAACACACTCGGCTCAGCGCTGTTTTCTTTTTTTCCTGCTAAAAATAAAAAGCTGATGATGGCAGCGATAATAATTGCCGCTGCGACATAGAGTCTGTATTTTTTCAATAGAATGAGTCCTTTCACTTGCTCACGCTTCTTTCAATCATATTTTCCTACTGCTTCACATACTGTTTAGAAGATAACAGATCCTATGCGTCTAAGGAGGGAGAACGTTTGAATATCGGGTTAATCGGTACAGGAAACATGGGTACCATACTTACTGAGGCATTTATTGAATCGAAGGCAGTCAATCCCTCATCCATCACCATTACAAATCGGACCATCGAAAAAGCGTTCAATATAAAAAAGAATCACCCAGAGGTCGAAGTGACGAAACAGCTTTCAGGAGCTGTAACAGATAAAGATTTCATCTTTGTTTGTGTCAAACCACTTGATATTTATCCGCTTTTAAAAGAACTGAGCCCACTTTTAAAAGAACAGCAAACCATTGTCATCATTACAAGTCCGGTTCATCCTGAACAGCTTCAAGACATTGTTCCTTGTCAAACAGCCAGACTGATCCCAAGCATCACCAACCGCGCGTTATCAGGCGCATCACTTTTAACATTTGGTTCATCATGCAATGTCACGACAAAAGCAGCGCTCAGACAACTCGCTTGCCGCATTTCAACACCAATCGAAATTCATCATTCAATCACACGGGCAGCCTCAGATATTGTCAGCTGCGGTCCTGCCTTTATTAGCTTTCTTGTTCAGAAAATGATTGAAGCCGCTGTTGAAGAAACGGATATTTCAAAAGAGGAAGCCACCACCTTATCAGAAGACATGCTTGTAGGACTTGGCCGTTTGATTGAAAAAAGAGTGTATACCCTTCCGGCCCTGCAGGACAAAGTGTGTGTGAAAGGCGGCGTCACAGGTGAGGGCATTAAAGCACTTGAAGCAGGTGTTCAAGATATGTTTCACCGGCTTTTTCAAAACACCCATGAAAAGTTCGATGAAGATCTTGAAGCGGTTGCGCATCAATACCCGCCAAGTGTGTTTACTGATGATCGCAGAAATTAGTGACCTTTGCAACAAACGAAAAAAGGGTTTTAAAAAACCATCGTTCCACTAAACGATGGTTTTTGGTTTCTTAGCCGAAATAAAATATCTTTCGGCGAATTCCTGAGGTGCTTCATTTGTAAAATCAGCAGTCACTTCAATCTTTTCAAAGCCAGCTGACTCAAGAAACGCTGCATAAGTCTCAAATGGAAATGTACGCTGTTCATGCGTCTCATCATAACGCTGATACACGTCTCCGTCCTTTACAAAAAAACTTAAATCATGAATGACCGAATACATGGCATCCCCTTTATCACTCTGCCAAATGTAGCTGATCTCTTCATCTTGATCTGCGAAGGTAGAGCCAGGGAATACCTCTTCCATTTTATAAGGGGTATGAACGTCAAAGAGTAAAACCCCACCTGCCTCTAAAAGCTGAAACATGTTTTTAAAGGTTTTTTTGACGTCATTTTCGTTTTTTAAGTAGTTCAATGAATCACAGCAAATAACCGCTGCTTGAAAGGCTTGTTCAAAGCCCGTAAGCTCTCTCATATCCTGATGTAAAAATTGAATCGACTGCTTGTGAGCCTGTGCTTTTTGCTGCGCAAATGCCAGCATCTCTTCGCTTAAGTCAATTCCTGTAACCATGTGGCCTTTTTCAGCTAACCGCAGAGATATCTCTCCAGTTCCACAGCCTACATCAATGATGGTACTATTCGGCTTGATATACTGCTGTATCCACTGAACCCATTCATCATAAGGTGCATGTGTCATGAGCTCATCATACACACCTGCAAACCCTTGATAAATCATGAATTAATGCCAAGTGAAAGCGTTTCTCTCGGCGCATCTCCCCATAACTTTTCTAGGTTATAGTATCCTCTTTCTTCCTTGTGGAACACATGAGCAATGACATCTCCTAAATCAATCAATACCCATCTTGCCTCATCAAAGCCTTCCATCTTTTTGACTTCGATGCCGCCTTCTTCTGCAAGATGTTTTACTTCTCTTGCAATGGCCTGGACTTGTTTGTCAGAATTCCCGTGACAAATGAGAAAATAATCTGCAACAAGTGAGATTCCTTGCATATTCAGGGCAATAATGTCCTCTGCCCGCTTATCATCGCATGCTCCTGCTGCGATGTTTAAAATTGATGATGCATCCATCAAAATTCCTCCTTAGTTGTTCTTATGCACAAGCGAGTTATAAGTAGCAAGTGTATCTGGAAAGATTGGCTGATTCTTTTTCATTAAAAAGCTGATTGTGTTTTTTAATGCTTGAATCAGGGCAAGATCCAAATCATGCTCTGCTAACTCTCTTACTTCTTCTACACCAGGAAAATGACGTCCTGGCTCTATATAGTCAGCAACATAAATGACTTTTTCAAGCAATGTCATGTTTGGTCTGCCGGACGTATGAAATTCAATCGCAGTTAAGATGTCCTGGTCGTCAATTCCAGCTTCTTTTTTGACCAAATATGCACCGACGGGGGCATGCCAAAGCTCGGGGGAATAATCAAGCAATAAAGGGTTCATCTGCTCCTGCTGGATGATGCCCTTCATTTCTTCCTTTGGTCTGAATTTGGCATAATCATGAAAAATAGCGGCCATCTCTGCTTTTTTCACATCTGCACCAAATCGTTCCGCTAATGAAATGGCTGTATCCATGACCCCAAGTGTATGTGTATACCTATGCTCAGTTAACTGTTCTTTGACACAGTTTAATGCTTCTTCACGATTCATATAAATGATGCTCCTTTATATAACGCTCAACAGCTTTCGGGATCAAATAATCGACAGGTTTCCCCTGCTTCATTCGCTGCCTAATCAATGTCGATGATACATCAAATGCTGGAACATCTGCAAACAAAAGAGGATACGTCGTACTTCCTACATAACCTGGTCTTTTCATCCCAATGAAGGTGATCATCTGAAGCAACTCATCAATTCGGTGCCATTTCGGCAAATTATCGACCATGTCCGCTCCAATCATAAAAAAGAACTCCTCTTCAGGATGATGCTTCTTTAACAGCTCCACGGTATCTACTGTATAAGAAGGGCCCTCTCGCTCCATTTCAATAAGCTCGATTCGAAAATGTGGATTTGACTGAATCGCTTTTTCCACCATTTTCACGCGATGATGACTATCTGCTCGTTTTTTGCCCGTTTTATGCGGAGGCTTGTGATTTGGGATAAACCAAATTTCATCAAGACCTACTTGGAAACGCACCTCACTTGCCATCAGCAGATGCCCGTTATGCGGGGGATCAAACGTACCGCCGAACAACCCTATTTTTTTCATATCATATCCACCTTTACGGCAGCTTAATTTGTTTATTTTCCTTAGATTCTTTGTACAGGACAATCACATTTCCGATCGTTTGAACGAGTTCAGCCTTTGCGCCTTTTACAAGTGCTTTTGCGACCTCTGTTTTGTCCTCGTCGCAGTTTTGCAATACGCTCACTTTCAAAAGTTCTCTTGCTTCAAGCGCCTCGGAAATTTGCTTGACCATATTGTCATTTACCCCGCCTTTTCCCACTTGAAAAATAGGGGATAAATGATGTGCTTGTGCACGTAAAAAACGTTTTTGCTTACCTTTTAACATGGTGTTCCTCCTAGTTTCTCTATGACAATTGACTTCATTTTTCTGGCGTCAGGCGTGATGCCCGTCCACAGTTCAAAGGCTCTTGCCGCTTGACCGACAAACATACCAACCCCATCTACTGTTTTCAAACCTAACCCGGCTGCTTCACTAAGCAGCTTTGTTTCTATTGGATTATACACAATATCACAAACGACCGCTGTTTTCTTTGCTTTTGTTAAAGAAATTGGGGTTTCTTCAACATTCGGGTACATCCCGATTGAGGTTGTGTGGATGATGACATCATAATTCCCGAGCCGTTCTTCTGCTTGATTTAATGGGATAGCACTTGATGTGATTTTCCCTTCAGCACTTTCAATTAATGACTCAGCTTTTTCAATGGTGCGGTTGGTGATGTCAAAGCTTTTCGGAGCATATTCAGCCATTGTCATATAAATCGCTCTTGCCGCTCCGCCAGCACCGATCATAAGAAATGACAGCTCTGATAACGGCTGATCTAAAGCTTCAAGCAATGAATGAAGAAAGCCTTCTCCATCTGTATTGTATCCAACAAGCTGACCTTTTTCGAGACGCACAGTATTGACTGCACGCAGGCGTTCAGCTGTTACATCAATTTTGTCAAGGTACTGCATGATCTCCACCTTGTGCGGGACAGTGACATTAAAACCGCTGATTCCTAAGGCTTTCATGCCGCTGACGGCATCTGCAAGATCGTGTTCTTCTACTTGAAAGCCATGATAATGCCCATCAATTCCAGCATCCTTTAATGCTGCGTTATGAATATCTGGAGACATTGAATGGCCAACAGGGTAACCGATTAATCCGTATAAAGGTTTCAAGGTCTCTCCCCCTTTGAACTTTTAAATTAACGAACGTCTCATAAACACATGAACGCCTTTTGGCGCATAGACTTTGATTTGCTTTCCTGCATCATTCGCTGTCACCCAGCCTAGTCCTGAAAAGACAATGTCCGTTTTCGGCTGATCAATGGTAAAGGTGTGCGGAACGAGCGGCGGAAAATCTTCCATTCCCTCTTTTGACGGCGGTGAAAGCAGCTCTCCTGCATGCTTTTCATATAAGTCATCTGCGTTCTCCAGCTTTGTCCGGTGAATGTTGAGCTCGTTTGGCATGTAGCAGACAAATGAGGTTCTGCCGCCTTTTACATAATCAAATCGAGCGAGCCCGCCAAAGTAAAGCGTTTGAGCTTCATTTAACTGGAACGTTCTCGGCTTTAATTCTTTTTTCGGCGTTAAAATTTTCAAATCGTTTTTGTCCACATAATGCGCCATTTGATGACGATTGATGATGCCCGGCGTATCAAATAACGCTGACCCGTCATCAAGCGGAATCTCAATGGCATCAAGTGTTGTCCCCGGGTATTGGGATGTGGTGATCACATTCTCTTCCCCAGACACCTCTTTAATGATTCGATTAATAAATGTTGATTTTCCGACGTTCGTACAGCCGACAACATAGACATTTCTCCCGTCGCGGTAATGGTCGATTGCTTCCATCACCTCAGGCACACCTTGTCCTCTGCTTGCACTGATTAAGAATACATCAATTGGGTTTAATCCGTTTTCTTTTGCTTCCCGCTTCATCCATTGAACAAGACGGTCCTTTTTCACGGATTTCGGTAATATATCTACTTTGTTGCCGACAAGCAAAATCGGATTACCACCGACAATACGGCTCAGCCCATTGATCCAGCTTCCGTTAAAGTCAAAAATATCAACGACCTTCACAATTAAAGAATCGGTCTCGCCAATGCTGTGTAAAATATTTAAAAAGTCGTCTTCGGTTAATGACACATCCTGAATTTCATTGTAGTTCTTTAACCTAAAACAGCGCTGGCAGATCACATCTTCTTTCAATAGAGATGCTGCCGGCGCATATCCTAATTGATCTTTATTTTCCGTCTGAATGGCTACACCGCAGCCAATACAAACAACCTTTTCCATTATTACTCTTCCTCCCACTGAATGTGGCCCTTACGCTTTAAGGCTCCTAAAATTCTGCGTTCAATCTGCCTGTTAAACTTCGTGAAAAATCCGTCCGACGCCGCAACAGGAACAACCAAAATCGTATGGAAGCCATGTCTGTTCCCGCCAAGCACATCTGTCATAAGCTGATCCCCAATGACAACCACATCTTCTTTTTTCAATTGCATATCAGCAACTGCCTTATTAAAAGCTCGTCCCATAGGCTTTCTCGCTTTATAAATAAACGGAATGTGCACCGGCTCAGAAAAAAGCTTGACCCTTTTTTCGTTATTGTTCGATACAATCGTCACTTGTATCCCGTGATCTTTCATCTCTTGAAACCATTCAATTAAACGCGGGGTCGCACTTGGGCGGTCCCATTCGACTAGTGTGTTATCTAAATCGGTAATAATGCCTTTCACATTTCGTTCTTTTAGTTTTTGCGGTGAAATGTGGAAAATACTTTTCACAAATTCATCTGGTAAGAAATACTTCTTTAGCACAGTTTGCACCCTTTCTTCCTTTGGTTTTTCAGCGATCGTGTCGAATCAAATCATAATTTGTCTGTCTATCGAATACAATGAAAAAGTTTTCGACATATGATGAGGACCTTCAACAGGTGTGGATAATTTTACACACATTATCCACCTATATTTCATCACGCTTTCATTCAATTATAAACACTCTACCCACAAGTTATCCACTTACCCATGTGGATAACAGAACGATTGTTCTTGTTTCCCATTCATGGTAGATTAAAGGTACTTCAAAGACATTCGATCAACCTATGATGATATGTCTTTTCCTCAAGTTTTATGCCAACTTTTTCAGGGGAGGTGTTTTTCCCATCATATGGGTTTCTAGTATGAAAAAGCTGTCAGATGATTTACTTATAGAATCGTATTATAAAGCAAATGAAATGAACTTAAATCGTGACTTCATTGAATTAATTGAGACAGAAATGAAAAGACGTTCGCTCGGGCATATGCTCTCTGTTTCCTCTTAATTCCATATCACCAGGAACCATGCCTCCCGAGCACTCTCCTTTTTAAACTCAGGTGACTGATATTATATCACTTGCGCTATATGCTTACTACTATTTTCCGTAAAAAACACCCCTTCTAATCAAAGAAGAGGTGTCTTATTTGCAAGGCTGTTCATTCCAAAACCATAACCCTCCGCCTACGACCAAAATGACAACAAGGAATACAACAAGAAAAGCGTAACCGATTCCTGCTCCTTGAGCTGGATAAGGCGAACACGCAGGGTAAGGATAAGGACATCCCCACATATCAGTTACCTCCTTCTAGGAAGATATACTGTTAGACTATGCTAGATGGATGGTCTTGTTTAGGCAGATGGCCTGCATTTAAAAATGTTTAATGACATCACGCTCTTTGATTTCGTTATAAATGATTCTCGCCCCTTTTGGTGTCATATGATTGCCAGAAGGGTCAATGAGACCTGACTGAATCAGGGCATTGTCACTGTCTTCACCAGCTTCTCGGATGAAAGCTTTCCAATTGTCGACAAGCGGCACTTGCTGTTTTTTTGCTACTTCTCTTGTGATGTCATTATATGAGTTTTGCCAAGCTCTTGCCCCGCCTCTCTCAGCAAAATAAGATGACTTATACCGAGAGTAATAATACAAGCCCTTTTTCCCACCTTCTACAACAGGCACACAGGTCATGAGAATCGGGGTAATCCCTTCTTTTCTACTTTCAGAAATGAAGTAGGTTAAGTTTTCTTTAAATCGTTTTTTGGTCACGCGAGGGTGTTTCCCGTCTAGAATCGCCGCATCATTTGTGCCGAACATGATGAGGACGTAAGTTGGTTTTTGTTTTAAAATATCTTGCTCAAAGCGAAGCTTCGCATCTTCTGTTGTCTGCCCGCCAATGCCTGCATTCTTCACTTGAATTTGGCCGCGCTCGACGTTTTTCATGAGATTCACCCATTTTTCAGATGTTGGATAATCTCGAAAATCCCAGTTTGATCCTCTTGTGTTACTGTCACCGAATGCAATGACGCTTTCCTGCGCTGGTTTTGAGCACCCAGCAGCGACACATAAGAGGATGAAAAGGAAAACAAATTTCTTCACAACATTCACCTCCAAAAGCCCTCTTCATATAGTAAACGACAAGACTTTTGGTTTCAATGAATGACTGTTTTTGACGAATGCTTTCTATTGTAACTGAACCGGCACATAAGCTCTATCATGATGGAGCAGTTCGCTGACTTTCACAAACTCATAGCCTCTATTCTTTAATTCAGGGACCACCTGTTTCAGCGCTTCTACCGTCTGCTTACGATTTCCTCCGCCATCATGTAAAAGGATGATATCGCCGCCCTGAATATTTTCGATAATACGGCTGGCTATTTTGTGTGCACCAGGCCTTGACCAGTCCTTTGGGTCTTGCGTAAAGGACCACATGACCACATCATATCCTTGCTTTGAAAGAATGCGGAATGATTTCATGCTCAAGCGTCCGCCAGGAGGACGAAATAATAAAGGGCCGCCTGGCTGGAGGGATGCGATATGAGCTGCTGATTCTTTTAGTTCCTGCTTGATTTCCTTCGATGACAAAAGGTCAAAATACGAATGGTTCATCGTATGATTGCCGAGCTCATTTCCTTCGCCTACAATCCGCTCTGCTATTTGTGGGTATGCATGCATACGGCTCCCTATAACAAAAAAGCTGGCATTCACTTCATGCTCTCTCAGCACATCTAGTATTTGATTTGTGTATTCCGGATGAGGGCCATCATCAAAGGTTAACGCAATCTTTTTCCGTTCCTCTCTCATGTCCCAAAAGGCTCGCCCTGTTTTTTCTAGGTCGATTCTTTTTAATGTCCGCGCCTCTATTTTATTAGGAACAAAAGCACATAATACGCATACACACATTAAGATATGCAACCCTTTCATCAGACCGCCTCCACAGAACATGATTACACATTAAATTGCCCGCTTTCTGATGAATTCATTCAAGATTCATGATCATGTCTGCTTCTTTTCCGCATAAAAAAAGCCGGCCCATCAGGCCCGCTTTTTGTTTCACGTTTGGTTTCTCTCTTCAACTGTCGAACGTTGCTTAGAATTCATACAGACACTCTCCTTCTTGGATTTGATTTTGAGCCCATAGTAATTTTCGATAATACTGGTTGGACTTCTGGTACTGTTGAGAGGCTTCTAAGGCTGTCGCAATTTCTAGTGAGATATCCTCTATATAAGAGTATAGGCTAAGTTTTTCCAAATAATCAATGGTTTTTTGCAGTTGTTCTTCATTGATTCCCTGAACATATAAAGCATCCAGATACTCAAACATATGACAGAACAGCTGGTCTTCATGCTTCTTTGCGGCCAATTTCCCATCCTCTAATATGCGCATTGCCTCTGGCTGCTCATTTTGTCTAAAAAGCAATTTGGCCAATGTATAGAGTGTATGAGGAAGTGTAGGAAGCATCTCTTTGCGGGCGAGGTCAGCCGATTGGGTTAAATATCGTTCTGCTTCCTCTCTATAGCCTAGCTCTCCATAACATTTCCCTAAATTATAGAGCGCCGAGCTATAAATGCGCGGATGGTCAATTTGAGATGCGAGCTGTTTTGCCTTTTTCAAATGAGGCAGCGCCCGATCTTTACGTTTTAAATCTTGGTAATTACCTGAAATGACAAAGAGGCACTGAATAATGCGAATGGAATATGCAGCATGCTGATCGTAGATTTCAAGTGCTTTTAAAATATGGTGCATGGAGACATGCGTTTGTTTCATAATATAGTAGGCTTCTGCTACTTTAAAATGAAACTCAGCCTGCTCAATATCATCAAATACCATGGACAGCTGCTTTTCTGCCATTCGATAATATTTGACGGCCTCTAAATATTCTTTTTGACTAAACTCATGCATGCCACGAAAAAATGCGTGGTAATAATGCAGCATATCAGATAACTCATGATTGGAATTTTCGATTTTATCGACAAGGTTAGATACTGAGAAAGGTTTATATTTTGAAGGGTGTATATAGTCGAGCATAATTTGGTGCCGAAAACACATGAGCTGATAATAAATCAGTAAATGCTGGTCCTCTTCCATACGTTCAATTTCCGCTTCTACTTCCGCTTTCAAGATTTCCGCATCTGGAACACTGAACTGCCGTATCATTCGATACCATTCATTAATTTTCATGCCTACATGTGAAGAAAGAACCTTCCCCATGTTCCGAAAAAACCCCTTCCTTTTCGGTCTAATATTACATATTTTAGCACGCTTCTTAACCGCCAAGCACCGCAAAGAAACCGCAAACATATGAGAATGGCAGCAAAAACATTCGGACCCAAACACATTATTTTCGAAAAAGATGATTTTTTCCTCGTACAGACACAGACAATCCTCCCTTCACATACATTTGAGGATATAGGCAGTGGCCTAAACATGGTGGAGGTGAAAATCGTGGCAGGAGTATTTACAGCGATGGGATTGATGGTCAAAGAATTGGTGTTTTTAGTGTCCTATGTCAAAAACAATGCCTTTCCACAGCCCCTTTCGGGAGATGATGAAAAAAAATACTTAGCCCTTATGGCGCAGGGCGATGAACATGCAAGAAACATGCTGATTGAACATAACCTTCGGCTCGTCGCCCATATTGTCAAGAAATTTGAAAATACCGGGGAAGACGCTGAAGACCTCATCTCCATCGGGACGATCGGACTGATTAAAGCCATTGAAAGCTATTCCTCTGGAAAAGGAACAAAGCTGGCAACATATGCTGCGCGGTGTATTGAGAACGAAATCCTCATGCATTTACGTGCACTCAAAAAAACAAAAAAAGACGTCTCTCTGCATGATCCTATTGGTCAGGATAAAGAAGGCAATGAAATTTCATTAATTGATGTTTTAAAATCAGAAAATGAAGATGTGATTGATACCATTCAGCTCAACATGGAGCTTGAAAAAGTCAAGGAGTATATCGACATTCTCGATGGCCGAGAGAAAGAAGTCATCGTCGGCCGGTTCGGTCTTGATTTAAAGAAAGAGAAAACGCAGCGCGAAATAGCAAAAGAGCTCGGAATATCGCGAAGCTATGTGTCCCGAATTGAGAAACGGGCGCTGATGAAGATGTTTCATGAGTTTTACAGGGCGGAGAAGGAGAAACGGAAGCGGGAGAAGGGGAAATGAAGACAGACTTCAAAATAACTTTTTTCTGTATTTAAAAACAGATCTAATATGGGTCTGTTTTTATTTTGTCCATTCTTTCTTCTGTAATAGAAAGAAAACCGATCTTTGTTAAAGTCGATGCCCGCACAGCCTATTTACTTGACTATCCCATTTTCTTTTAAAAAACGCTCAAACAGCTTATTACCTTCATTCTCAATTCTGTCCTCTTCAATGGAATACTCCCCTATCAATAGCCCTAAATCCACGTATGTTTCATATGGCTTTAAAAATGTAATCCCATAACTTTTATGATCAAAAAACAATAGCCATTTTCCCGTTTCTAAATTCTTAAAGAACACCCCTTCAACATCAAAACCTCGTTCATAATACCCAACATGAACGTGCATGGTATCATCTAAAATATGCATTTTTTCCTCCTTTACACGTTCCATCTGCTTCACCCGTAAAACCCCCCTCTAGCTTTATAGACCCTGTTTGAAAATCAATATTCCTCAACCCCACCTATTCAACAACATCAGGCATCGTTTGGTCGTCAGGCTCATAGGGTTTACGGGCAATATCGTCTCCCTTTTGAGACAAATTAAAGAATCAAATAAGAAAATCATCCAGCACCTAGATCATCAAAAAATAAACAAACCTCCTTCATATAGTGGGGGTATTAGATTCGAGAGATACAATCTTTATGACTTCCATTTCAACTATTTTTTATCAAGCAACATGCTGATTCTCTGAATATAATGGAGCGCAATATGACCGAGACAGAACAAAAGCCCAATTATCGCAAGAATATAGATGGGCAGCATCAAACCTGGAAAATAGTTTATCACCCATCCCAAACCAACCGCTGTCAACATATATAGGCTGATCAACCTCATCAATACCACTGAAACACTCCTTTCCTTTACATACATTTATTCCAGCAAATATTCAATAAGTATTCAATTACCTCTTTTCTTTCCCATTGCAAACTTACTATTTTTTTACATAGGTTGATAATTTAGCATCAAATTAAAAATTCAACATAAATAGTAAGTTAGACTTTCGATCCTACACTCATGTAGAGTGCGACGCATCAAACATAACACCAAAGGTGGATGCTGAAAATTTCAATCCACGCACTCATGTAGAGTGCGACATCAGTATTATGTCATAGGTACTATTACTAAAAAGATTTCAATCCACGCACTCATGTAGAGTGCGACATCAGTATTATGTCAAAGGTACTATTACTAAAAAGATTTCAATCCACGCACTCATGTAGAGTGCGACGCGACTAGCCTTGAATATAAAGGCGTGGTCATGACAATTTCAATCCACGCACTCATTTATAGTGCGACATCATGATTATGTCAAAGGTACTATTACTAAAAAGATTTCAATCCACGCACTCATGTAGAGTGCGACGCGACTAGCCTTGAATATAAAGGCGTGGTCATGACAATTTCAATCCACGCACTCATGTAGAGTGCGAAGAGACTAGACTTGAATATAAAGGCGTGGTCATGACAATTTCAATCCACGCAATCATGTAGAGTGCGACCGTATTTTGGTCAGCCTCCAAGCAAGGAGGACTTACATTTCAATCCACGCACTCATGTAGAGTGCGACCGTATTTTGGTCAGCCTCCAAGTAAGGAGGACTTACATTTCAATCCACGCACTCATGTAGAGTGCGACCGAAGACTGTTTCTTTGCTGGCTATACTCATCACAATTTAAATCCACGCACTCATGTAGATGTCTACCGTATTTTGGTCAGCCTCCAAGTAAGGAGCACTTACATTTCAATCCACGCACTCATGTAGAGTGCGACCGAAGACTGTTTCTTTGCTGGCTATACTCATCACAATTTCAATCCACGCACTCATGTAGAGTGCGACCGAAGACTGTTTCTTTGCTGGCTATACTCATCACAATTTCAATCCACGCCCTCATGTAGAGTGCGACGAAAGGAACTAACGACTGCAATAATCTGCTTTAATTTCAATCCACGCACTCATGTAGAGTGCGACGAAAGGAACTAACGACTGCAATAATCTGCTTTAATTTCAATCCACGCACTCATGTAGAGTGCGACATTGCCTACTGCCTTCGCTTGCTCCAAAGCTAAAATTTCACTCCACGCACTCATGTAGAGCGCGACGAAAGGAACTAACGACTGCGATAATCTGCTTTAATTTCAATCCACGCACTCATGTAGAGTGCGACATTGCCTACTGCCTTCGCTTTCTCCAAAGCTAAAATTTCAATCCACGCACTCATGTAGAGTGCGACATTGCCTACTGCCTTCGCTTGCTCCAAAGCTAAAATTTCACTCCACGCACTCATGTAGAGCGCGACGAAAGGAACTAACGACTGCAATAATCTGCTTTAATGTCAATCCACGCACTCATGTAGAGTGCGACTAGGGTCTTTTTATTTTTGCCAAAAAAGGAGAGTATTTCAATCCACGCACTCATGTAGAGTGCGACTAGGGTCTTTTTATTTTTGCCAAAAAAGGAGAGTATTTCAATCCACACACTCATGTAGAGTGCGACAGTGCCTACTGCCTTCGCTTTCTCCAAAGCTAAAATTTCAATCCACGCACTCATGTAGAGTGCGACAAATCAAACACGGATTGTATTCAGTGGCGAATCATTTCAATCCACGCACTCATGTAGAGTGCGACAAGCGTTTTCAATATACAAGGGATTGATGCTCAAATATTTCAATGCACGCACTCATGTAGAGTGCGACAAGGAACTATTCCTAATGAGGACTTAAATGATTTATTCCAATCCACGCACTCATGTAGAGTGCGACAAGGAAATATTACTAATGAGGACTTAAATGATTTATTCCAATCCACGCACTCATGTAGAGTGCGACAAGCGTTTTCAATATACAAGGTATTGATGCTCAAATATTTCAATCCACGCACTCATGTAGAGTGCGACAAGGAACTATTCCTAATGAGGACTTAAATGATTTATTTAAATCCACGCACTCATGTAGAGTGCGACAAGGAACTATTCCTAATGAGGACTTAAATGATTTATTTAAATCCACGCACTCATGTAGAGTGCGACAAGGAAATATTCCTAATGAGGACTTAAATGATTTATTTCAATCCACGCACTCATGTAGAGTGCGACAAGCAAATATTCCTAATGATTACTGCAATGATTTATTTCAATCCACGCAGTGATTTAGAGTTCGACAATGAAATATTCCTAATTATTACTTAAATTATTTATTTCAATCCGCGCACTCATGTAGAGTGCGACGGCGATTTTCAATAAAAAAACAAAATAAAACAGCTTCTTTTTAAGTAAATCAGTTAAAAAAGACACATCTATTTGTACAAAGTATCAATTAATGAGACATAAGGAGATAGATTTTGTCGAAAAATCTTTCTTTTTAGGTGCGAATGCTTCAGGGAATTTATGTGCACCCCACATTCGCACCTAAAAAATAAAAGGATCTTCTACAAAAATTGTTTCTTTTACCCCAACTTGTTCTACTTTTTTTCGATATTGGTTACCTATTTGGTAAAAACGAATGCTATCTTTTTCTTCGTTGATAGCTTGCAACAACTGATGCTTCATTGTAGCAAACTCCGTTGAATCTATAATACATTCAAAAACAGAATGTTGTACTCTTTGGCCATAATTTTGACAAATTTTCGATATTTTCCTAAGTCTTCGTTGCCCAGCTCTATCAATTGTGCTGATATCATATGTAACCACAACCATCATATCAAACATCCCCTACTTCCAAAGAAATGGTGGGTATTCATCTAAATCATTTCGCAAAAATCTTGCGAGAAGGAGTGCTTGAGTGTGGGGTACTAATCCCCATGCAATTTTTTCACCTAAAAAAGGATGTTTGATTTTCTCTTGTTTGCGATTTTGCCATGCAGTTAAAAAAGTTCTTCGACCTTTGTCTGTCATGATGACTGCACCATTTTCTTTTTTTACAAAGTCAGATGGAGAGATCATTTTCTTATTCACCATTGTTAAGACAAATTTATCAGCATATACCCCTCTAAGTTCTTCCATCACATCTAAAGCAAGTGATATACGCCCTGGGCGGTCTCTATGAAGAAATCCTAAATAAGCGTCTAGTCCAACTCCTTCTAATGCTGCTGCTACATCATTAGCTAGTAATGTATAAGCAAATGAAAGCATGGCATTGATCGGATCAAGAGGTGGTCTTCTGGAACGGGAATGGAAAGAGAACGCTTCTTTTTGTTGAAGAATCATTTCATCGAATACTCGATAGTATGCGGAAGCTGCTTGTCCTTCTAAGCCCCTTAACCTATCTAAATCAGACTCGATCCTCACATCAGCTAAAATATCTGAAAGATGTTGAGTCGTTTGCTTAAATAACGCTACATTTATTCTCAATGGGTAGTCTCTTGTCATTCGCTCAAGCATCCATTTATGGTTATATATCTTGCCAAATATAAAATTCCTAGCGACTTCAACTGATATATCTTGACGATCTGACATTCGATATTGTTTTTTTCTCAAAGTGACATTTCCTCTGCTTTTTCCGGAAACTCTCGCCAAGAAGCGTCCACTCATTGATAAAAACACTATCGAAATATGTTTTTCGGCACAATAACTCATTAAAGCGGGACTCATTCCCCTATATCCAAAAGAAACAATTCCCTCAATATTATGAAGAGGAAGACGACCTGCTTTTTCTTGTTCCTTCAGTAAAACAATATTCTCTCCATCCAAAGCTAAATAGACTTCAGGCTGGGTAATAAATATTGTATTTAATAACTTCCTCATTCATCCATCGCCCTTTCAATATACTGCTTGACCGTTCTTTTATTCATCAAACTGGGTAAACAAATATGTTGAAGCGAGCAATTTTTGCAAAAGGTTCCTGTTTTCACTTTTGGTGTATGACGCCTCTCAAAAAGATCCAGCATCTCTGTCATCACAACTTTTGCTTTAATTCTATTTTCTGTCGTAATTGGTACTTCCACCCTTTGTTTGATTTCATGATAATAAATATATCCAGACTGAATATCACAAAGAAGCATTTCTTCTAAACAGACAGCTTGTGCGGTCAATTGAAGAATGTCAGCATCATTCATTTTTGGCTTCCCTCTTTTATACTCGACAGGGAAAACAAGGTAATTCCCTTCTAAACTAGGGATGTAGACTCCTTTTTTATGTGAAATAAATTCAACGACGTCACAAACCCCGCTTATTTTGAGCTGGTGAGATACAATTGGCATTCCCCTAACAACCAATTTGTCTTTTCTTTTCTCTCTCACAAATGGGTTATCGGCTTTTTGATGAAGGTGCTGTCCTTCAATGGTTTTTACATTCTCTGCCCATTGTTGTTCGATATGAATGAGTGCCCATTGCCTTTTACAGAACTGAAAATGTTGAATACCAGACAGCATGAAGTATTCTTCTTCTCTATTATTTGCCATCCAACACCTGATATTGTAGACCTTCTAACTCTGATACACTGAAGTGATAGTCCTCCTCAAACGTTTTTGGTTCACCATGTAATGGCTTTATATTCAACAATCGATGAACTTTAGCAGATGAATATTGTCCCATTTTCGATTGATGCTCCCACCAAATCACTTTGTTTACTTCCATACTGCCTTCGGGACGTGCAGATGAAGCATCATTTTCAAATAATGTACGAAGTGCTTCTTTTATATTCTCTGCATCTTGTTCTGTAAAACCTGTTTTCTCAGCTAGTTGCGTGTTGATACTTCCATAAAAGATATAAACCCCATGTTCTACTCGATGTTTCATTCCCATCGTATCAGAACCTTTTTTCTCACCAGGCTCACTGTTTACACTCTTTGTGATCTGCATACTCGTCAAGTCTATGGGAGTAATACTCGTTGCGGCATGGATGGATACTGGTCCCCTCACTCCTACAGAAACACCTCCACCTGTCCCCTTAAAAGCAAAGACTTGACCAAAACTACGTACATCAGTCCATTTTTCACATGCCAATCTGGCAATCTCATCCATAGTCGCTTTCTTATCTTTCAGACGTTTTCCAACATCAGGATCTGCTTCTGCCCGCTCTTTTAAGCTGCCAAATCCATCTATCTTCCGATCGTTAGATTGAACAAAAATAGATTCTCCCATATCTAATAAACGATTTCTGATTTTTCTTTTAATGGCTACATCAGAAATTTCTCCATATCCTTCATGAGTTTGTCTTGGACGGTTTCCGTTGAGCGGATCTCCATTTGGGTTCGCTTTATGGACAGATAGCACAACTGCAAAATCAATTTTTTTGTTTAAAGTATTCATGTTTTACTCCCCTTTTTCGTCAGTCCCATTCATTTTTGTCTGATCTCTTTTTTGATAAAGTTCATGTCGTTGACTTGAAAAACCTAAGATATATTTCCCCGATAATGGTTTATTTGTATAATCATCTACTGCAAAAGAAGAAAGAATGCCATCCATCAATTTTTCTAGATACATGCCTCTTGCTCCAAGTTTTATGCGGTATGGCTGTAATGCTGCATATATTGTTGTCCATGTTCGTTCTGGGTGTCTTGAAAATGCATTCATATAACGTATCGCATTCGTTGATCTTTGTTCATCACTTCCAAGAGCACGTCTCTCCAGCACATCTGCAATGGCAAGCAATCGACCAAATAGATAACTTCGGTCTGTATTTGACTGATCTAAAGCCACTTCCATTCCCTCCTTTATATTCACTAATGCACATGCAATACCTAATGTTTTTTCCCATTCCCAGCTTTTCATTGCAACAGGATTAGAGGCACGTTGAAAAGCAAGGTTAACAATATCCTTTGGTATGTTCTGATTCATTTGATTTCCAACAATATAAGGCACTAGACGACTTGCCACCTCTTTTATCAATTGTTCCTTCACTTGAGGACCATACATGGCAAAGGCGATATCCTTTGGTGTTGGTGTCCCAATAGAGGTTTTCCCCTCAGCATAACGCTGCCTCCAACAACATGACACATACCAATGATTTAACCTGTTCAAATATAAATGCTTGTCCATATTAATATAGTAGAGTACTGCAAGCCTGCCCGTTGTAGCTGCATCTAAAATTAAAATATGAATATCTCTTTTTTTCAGTCGAAGATCATGTTCGTATCCAGCTAGTGCTTTACTGATTTCTTGTGCATATTCTCTTGCAGTAAAACTTTCTTTTTTTTCAGGAAAATCTTCAAATGAATACGGATCGTCAAAAGGCGAAGGAGTCTGTAATTGGTCATATTGCCAAACTAGAAATACCCTTTGATCTATTGATCTCCCTTGATATTGAATTAGCCATTTCAACGCATTGTGTGCCTTTTGTGATACCTCATAGCCAACACTTGCAACTTGCTGACTTTTATCAAAACGACCTCTAAAAGTAAATCCACTTGTATCGTTTGACGATATCAACTTCGCCTTATCCCCTGAATGCCGTATTTTATTAGCATGTCTTTCAGTTTGAGGAATCACTTCTCCTTTTACAAAGCAAATATCTTCATCATTTAATAAAGTGTTATAAAACTGAACGAATGAATCATACATTTCTCCATCATTCCACACCTTACGACTTACTTCAGGATAAGAATGGACATCAAATCTTACAAAAGCACTAAATTGATCACCCGCTAAGACTGAAAAAATATCAGGCTTGTTTTCACCATATTTTTTATCCCACTTCTCTATCAAATGTTGATTTTCATCAACGTGAAGAATACCTTCATCCACCAAATTTCGAATCAGCGTTTTTTGTTTTAGATAAGCTAAAATACGACTCAATTTAGGATGTGCATGAGATGAATTGGCCCATAATTCCAAATTTTCGATATATCGTTGGAAATGCTCTTTCCTTTGTCCACCATACGCCTCATAATCTCCTGCGACATACATCAGCTTATCATGCAACGGATATGGGGCAACAACACTACCTGCACGACTAGAAGAGGCTTCTGTGCAAGGGATAACAGTCACTGCATCTTCCTTATCTGTCACCTTAGCAGAATGGAATGACCCGTCCTTTGTTACAAGAACTTCAATATGTGCGGTTTGTGTTGT
The DNA here is from genome assembly GCF_000300535.1 of Bacillus xiamenensis. Lineage (GTDB taxonomy): Bacteria > Bacillota > Bacilli > Bacillales > Bacillaceae > Bacillus > Bacillus xiamenensis. The sequence goes on along the minus strand of NZ_AMSH01000007.1, from coordinate 16,837 downwards.
GTGTGAAATTGGTAGAAGTGTAAACGTTTTAGATTTATCTCCATAAAATCTTTCTTCTATCTTTCCAATCCTGTCTAGATTCTCTTGATACGTTTTATACAAGTTCAAAAGCCAACTCATGAGCCCATTTCCCCTTTAATATGAGTAAGCAACTCTTCTACGCTTTCGATATGATCCCGATCGAACTGTTTGACACCCATTTGTTTTACCCGCCTCACGAGCTGGCATTCTTCTGGTCGTATAAATTGAATATATCCATCTGTCATCACAGGATTCCATAATCTCACCTCTAAATGTTGACCACCTGTTTCATCAGGATAGTTCAGTCCATGGACCATCGTACCGAAGTGAATATCACCATAATCGTCATAGTAGCCCTTCCCTTCTCCAAATTCACACGGTTCCACGTAGCCCTGGCATTCCCTTGTACCAAGAAAAATATCTCGCCTGCCACCCACATTGAGCGCACGCTTCAAGATGTTATGGTGCTTATGTTCATTACGATCAAACGCCAAGTCAGATCGATGTAAATTAAATTCAAAATGAGCTTGTACCTGATATTCTACATCTTGTAAATATGTATAGTATGCCAGTGTATTTTTGTCCCTGCCATACTCAATTGGCCGTACTCCTTTTGATTCCATTTTGATCGGTTTCATGACCCTTATTTTATCAACAACCATCAATAAGGTAGGTTTCCAATAAATTGATTCGACAATTCCCTTTAGCGCCTGATATGTAGGAATATGATATGAGTACTTCTCACCACCCATTTTTGTCAAAGGATCAGTAAATAGCGCATAATTCCCATACAAGCGGAATGAAATTGAATTTCTCATCCCAACACCTCCTATCCCAGCTTCCTTTATATGAAAATAACATAACATACCATCACATTAATGTAAATTTTTAACTTTTAAAATATAGCTATTTCCATAGAACTATCATTCTCTAAATTCAAACCGAAATTCGTCTGATCATATGCACCTTCTGTTAAACAAAAAATTTGACCGTCCCAATAGCTTTGAAGAGCTCCCTGTCTGATCAATTCTTCCTTTTGATAAGATAAGATATTAATTGAGTATCGCTGGGCATCTTTTAGTAACTGAGTGATGTTGACCTGATGTGCACCGTTAAGTTCAGCGATGATAGCTTTTCCTTTTTCCTGATATGGAACAATGACACTTGTCGTTGATTGATCAATTACTTTAAAATGATCACTTGCAGTTTTATAACTGCCATATAGACAAAGAGGCAGCTTTTGATCGTGTTTAAATGTATAGGCAGCATGGTAACCATTTTTTCCAGTGATTAATTCAAGCATGCTTTTCTCAAGAGCTTTCATTGGGTAGTCTAACCTCGTCTCAAACTTCAAATAAAAATGTTGAAAATAGTAGTTCATGGCCTCCCTAGAAAGCAGGTGCCCGCCATAAGCAGAGGGATCCCTTTTTACATCTTCTAACATGCGCTTAACAATTTGACCACCTTCCTTTATTTCACACAGATGCGTCAGCTTTTCTTCTTGATAATCAATGATATAGACAAGCCCTTTTTCCTTTTCTCCATGGCGATTACAGCGCCCCGCTGCTTGTGCAATGGAATCAAGACCTGCTAAAGATCGTATAACGCATTGAAAGCTTATATCCACACCAGCTTCAATTAACTGAGTACTGATGCAGATGACTGGTTCTTGGTTTCTTAAGTGAGTATTGACTTTTTTTAAAATATCTTGGCGATGTGCAGCACACATCGATGTACTTAAATGATAGACAGGTAAGTTCAGTTGGTGTAAACATTCAAACAAGCTTTTGACAACTGATTTTGTGTTTAAAATAACCAACACACTGTTTACACGTTGGAATTGTTTTTGAACAAACATTTGCAATTGATCAAGATGAAATGATTCTTGAGTCGCACAATCGATCATTTCCACCCGGCGAAAGGCTTCGATTATCTCATCGATAGACTGAATCATTTCAGCATCTTGGTTCAATGCTAGTTTTTTTCTCACAACGTGCAATGCTGGCTGCGTAGCTGTACAAAGAACCACACTACATCTTGCTTTTTCTTTGAGAAAATTTACAGTTTCATTAAATATAGACACACAAGAGGTCGGTACCTTTTGTACTTCATCAAATATCACGATCGATTCAGCGATTTGATGTAGTCTTCTCGTATTGCGGTTACCTTTTGCATAAAAGATATTTAAAAACTGTACCATTGTCGTTAAAATAATTGGCGAATCCCAGTTATCTCTCGCTAATTTCAACTGGTAGCTTCGATTAAAAGCAGATTCATCCAACTCTTCTTGATCTTCTGCTACATGATCTGCGCTCTCAATGACATTAGAATGATGTTCTAAAATGTGGCGATCGTCCTGTAACACCTTTCTTAACTCATCTGCATTTTGTTCGATAATTGTTGTGTATGGCACAACATAAATAATCTTCTTTTTATCATTGTAAAGCGCATGTTCCAGTCCATACCGAAGACTAGCCAGCGTCTTCCCACCACCAGTAGGAATAGACAGTGTATAAATGTCTGAAGGGTATTTTGCATGTTGAGCGCACTGTATGGACATATCGTTTCTCAATTGATTGATGGGATGACTTGTTAAATGAAACGTATCCAAATGGGATAACAATCGTTGATGAAACGTTTTAAATAATTGGTCTACTTGAACAGATTCAACCGTTTGCTGTTTCTCTTCAAAAAGGCGAGAGTTGGTACGATCCGCATCAATCAATGCACTAAAAACAAATTTAGTTAAATAAAAGGATTGGTCATATACAGACTTTGGTGGAGAACCAATATATTCTTTTAGTTCATGTACCGCCTGTTGAACATATGAACGAAATGTAGTTTCATTCATCACCTCTTCAAAAAATCGTTTTTGAATAAAAGGTAACTCTTTTAATTCTGGTGTTTCTTTATCTCTGACTCTTGTCAAAAAAGGTGAGTCTGCTTTTTGATTTAAAAAATCTTGCAAATCCGAATGATGAGAAATAACTGCATTAGCAACAATTTCTACTAAAAGAGAATAATACCGGTCGTTTGGAGGACCATGAAACATCTGATACAGCATCCGTCCCCCTGCCGTTGAATGATCAACACTTCCTCTCTGCGGAGGTTGATCAGGAGAAGCAATTGCTTCTCGAATATAATGCTGGAACTCTTTAGAATATTTACCCAAATCATGAAGAACTCCTGCCAATCCAGCTATATGGCGAATGCCAAGCTTATCTCCAAACATTTCACATAATGCCTTCACTTCTAATAAATGATCGGAAACGGTTTGAATAGCACCGTCTTGTTTTCTCACATGTGCGATATAGTTCATATTAAGCTCCTTGATTGATTTTTAGGCTTCTACTTTTGTCTATATGTAAAAGTTCACAACTCCTGTTGACCTTTAAAATGGGACTAAACTAATAGACACTCTATCTCTCATGTCATCATTTCAATCCACGCACTCATGTAGAAAGTAAATTATACCATTTTATACATTATTTTAAATGTTATTTCTTTGGAATTTTCGATTTCTAACGGGATAGCGAGCAAAATATAAACTTATGGGTATTATTTTTAAAAATGGTGCGAATCTTCTAGATATTTATGTTCATCTAGTGTTCGCACCATTTTTTCATCAATTATTATGTTTGTTTTTCTTGGCTCTTCTTCCTTCCACTCCTCAAGCTCCAGCACCGTCACCTCTCCTCTCGTGATGCCGTCATGTCTGGATAACGTGTGTTTAGTCTTTTCTTTCCTTCGCAAACGAAAGAACTTTTGTCATTAGCGACTTCCCTATACCCTGTCTGCGCCCATTCGCTGCCACATGTGCTCGATTCTTTCATTTTTGCAGGTTTTCTTGTATGAGTGTAACCGTCTCCACCAGCTGATTTTAATGCAAGGCTTAAAATGTCCACATTGATTGTGGTGTAGCAAAAGGCATCTTGTAGTTTCCAATTTTATCTTGAAAGGAGATTAAAGAATGTTGGCCGCTTTGCACGGATTCCTTCCATCAGCTATTCATAACTCGGAAATCGTTTTTTTCAGCTTGATCACGGATAATTAAATGAAAAGAAACATTAAACACACAAAAGGCATCCCACACAGGATGCCTCTCTTTTTCCTCACGATCACACTACCACTTACAGCGTTTCACCCGGCGGCAGCAAGGGTTCTTGATATCACTGCCACAATCGTACTCTTCTACAATATACTCGTTTCGAGTAGATTGCGTCACAGGATAGTAGTTTTCAATTCTTTTGATGTTTTTATTCACGTTTGTGATATGAGTTGGATGAATCTTTCTGATCGTTTGTTCGTTTGTTGTCGTGTTGACAATTTGACGTGTAGGGGATACAACCGTTTCAACTTCTCCAAGATTCCCCCTGCGAGGCCCAAAGAAAAAATTGTCTAATCGATTCCGGCTCATCTCAACACCCCTTCAAGTTGTCTTTCACTTACACTCTATCGTATGTAAGAGACGCGATTTGTGATTAGATGCTTGTCTATTTTGGATAAAATTCGCTTGCAATCTATTTTTCTCTTTCTTTACAAAAGGACAATTTTAACATATTATACAAATGATCTTTTGTGAAAGAAAGGACATTCATTGATGAAAACAAAACATAAGCTCTTTTCATTGTTCATCCTGCTCGTTGTGATCATCACCCTCCCACTGCTGTCGCCTATGGTTTTTACAAATGCGACTGAAAGAGGAGCCATTCGGCATGCCATTTATCAAGAAGGCTACCCTTACCAAAGCTATTTTGCTATTTTGCAAAAAAAAGATGATGTAGACCCTCAATATGGCCAGCTTTATGATGTGTATTGGCAGGCTTGGAAAAGCGAAACGGGGATGACACCTTACGTCTGCTATTCAAAAAAGATACAAGAAAAAGAATATAAGGTCAGCTGCGGAACTGCACCATAATCTTTCCAATGACCTTGAAAAAAGAGGTGAACGATATGTTTAACACAACATCACAAACCATGGAACGAAACAAATTGGACATTGCACTTGAACTCACTCAATTGCATTTGAATCGTTATGAAACGAAACATCCTGATCAGCTCAGTGAAATTTATGCAAAATATTATGCACTTCTTGAAGTACTGGATTTGTCTTCATATGATCAATTGATTGATTTACTGCCACATGAGCTGAAACAGACGCTTGAGTAAAAAAAACCATCTATCCACGGGACGGGACTGACCCCCGTTTTTGAGACAGGGATCAAAACAGCATTTAGGGGATCATATTCAAACATTTTCACGTGCACACCAGCATGAGCTGACCGCCCTCGTTTGCTATAACGATGAGGTGGGGTTAGAAGTGGCAAATGTATGCAGTGAAATGGGGCTGGGCTATCCATTCAAGATGATCTGTCGATTATTGGACAGGATAACTCGTATATTGTCCAAAAAAATGCCCCTGTGAAGCTGACAACACTGACACATCCTCAGGAGCAAATGGGACCAGATGCAACAGACTGGATGATTAAGAACATTCAAGGAAAAAAGAACCTGCCTGATCAAACGTTTTACGAGCCCGAACTGATTCCAGGTGAAACGATTAAACAACTGAATGCACGAAAAAAATGAGCCCTCTTTACAGGTGGCTCATTTTGCTGTTGATCTTTTTAGCATGCTCATCAAATCATATGACGGGGGAACCTCTTTGCCTTGTTCTTTAGGGTCTAAGATATTGTCATAAAGGTGTCTTCATGATTCATGAATAAAAAAATCCCCATCTTTTATCAAGATAGGGAGAATATCTATTATGCTTCTTCTTTATTTGATGGCACTGCACATACGCCATCTGCACATGCTGCTTCAAATGAAGCATCAGCAGCTTTCTTCGTTTGCACTGCTTCTTCTGTCCAAGCCGTTTCAAGCGCACGAAGGAACGTATCTGCTGGCTGTGCACCAGCAACCGAATATTTGTCATTGATCAAGAAAAAAGGCACGGCAGAAATTCCGAGCTGTCTAGCTTCTCTTTCATCTTTTCGCACTTCATCTGCAAATTCTTCTCCGTCTAGAACCTTCTGTACTTCGTTCTGATCAAGACCTGCTTTTTCAGCAATTTCTAAAAGGGTTTGACGATCACCAACATGCTTGCCATCTGTAAAATACGCTTGAAACAGCTCTCCCATGACAAGATCGCCTTTTCCCATTTTTCCAGCATATTGTGCGAGCTGGTGGGCATCAAAGGTGTTTGTTAAAATAAGTGGATCGAATTGAAAATCGATTCCTTTCTCCTTGCCAGCCTGCTTTACTTGTTCATTCATTGCGATGGCTCTGCTGCGGCTCATGCCATATTTTTTGACGAGCATATCATGCACATCATAATCTACTTCAACAGGTGCATGCGGATCAAGCTCAAAGCTTTTAAACTCTACTTCTACCTGTTCCTTATGAGGGAATTGATCAAGCGCTGTTTCTAGCTGTTTTTTTCCTATATAACAAAAAGGACAGGCGATATCTGACCAGATTTGTACTTTCATCTTCATCTTCCTTCCGAGGCTTACGTTTTTTCCTTTAAAGATGTAACTATTATAGTTACATCCAATCCTTTATGTCAAGTGATCCTCCTTTTTGAGTTCCATTTTATTAAAAAAACCTTTCCCTAAAAAAGGAAAGGTTTTAACCATGGCTATTCTAAGTTCGCATGGTGACCGTACATGTTATGTGTGTCGAGCTCTTTCATCTCCATCAATCTCAAGACGACCGCATCATACATAAGGAGCAAAGATTGCTCAAATAATGAGCCCATCGGCTGAATCGTATGATGCTTTCCCTCATGTTGATCCTTTGGCGCACCTGACAGTAAGATGACTTCATCCGATAGATCAGCTATAGGTGAATCAGCTGAAAGAGTAAACGTTGCCACTCTTCCACCAATCGCCTTTGCCTTTTTCACGAGCACAAGCAAGGTCTCTGTGCGACCAGAACCGCTTCCGACAATGAATAGATCCTCTTTTGTAAAAGCAGGCGTATTCGTTTCGCCGATCACATAAGCCTTGATGCCGATATGCGTGAGCCTCATGGCAAACGCTTTTCCCATCAAACCAGATCTGCCTGCACCAGCCACAAAGACCTTCCTTGCGTTTAAAATACTTGAGACAAGCTTTTCTGTTTGTTCATCTTGAGTAGCTAAGGAGTGCTCAGATAGCTCACTTAAAATGGCTTTCACATAGTCGCTTGTTTTCATGATTGTGTGATCAACTGCTTCATTTGCGCCGCCACTTCTGCTTTATTGTCTTGGCTCGCAATACCGCCGCCGACAATAATTAAATCTGGGTTTAATTTCACAACTTCAGGTAACGTATCAAGCTTAATACCGCCTGCAATCGCTGTTTTCGCCTGTTTGACCACTTGTTTAATGGTCATAAGGTCAGCAAATGAGTTTTGACCAACTGCTTGCAGGTCATAGCCTGTGTGCACACAAATATAATCGACTCCAAGCTCATCCAGCTCTTTCGCACGACCAGCGATATCTTTAATACCAATCATATCGACTAAAATTTCTTTCCCTCTTGCTTTTGCTTCCTTCACCGCTCCTTGAATGGACATATCTTCTGCCGCCGCAAGAATGGTCACAATATCCGCTCCAGCTTCGGATGCCTGCTGCACTTCATAACCGGCAGCATCCATAATTTTCAGATCGGCCAGCACACATAAATTCGGAAACGCCTGTTTGACTTCTTTCACAGCACGCAGCCCTTCGTTGATCACAACGGGGGTCCCAATCTCGACCACATCAATAAATTCTTCTACTTCTTTGATCAGCTCAATTGCTTCTGGTATATTCACTAAATCTAATGCTAATTGTAATTTCATCAACTTTCACTCCTGTGCATTTATTTCATCTTCAAGAGCTCCGCGGATGATGCATCTTGAATCTTTCTTGCATGAAACGAGTATAACAACAGGAATGGCGCAATCCTAGTACGCACTTTTTTTTTACATACTATACTTTTTCGCATATGGTCACAAAAAAGATACTGTCTTTCGACCAGTATCTCATGTAGGTATTTCTATTTATCATCTTTTAAGAAATTGCTGTCGAGATATTGTTTGCCCCAATCATACATCGCCTCTAAAATCGGCATTAAGCTTTCTCCCAGTTCTGTGAGAGAATACTCAACCTTTGGCGGAACGACGGGATAAACCTCCCGGTGCACAATGTGATCTTCCTCTAATTCTCTTAGCTGATTGACAAGCATTCTTTGCGTAATCCCAGGCATTAACGACTTTAACTCACCAAACCGTTTTGTCCCTTCTCTGCCAAGGTGCCATAAAATCAGCATTTTCCACTTACCGCCGATAATATTCAGCGTCAGCTCTTTTTCGCAATTGAACACTTTATTTTCCATTCGTGATGACAATAACATACACTCCTTTGATCTCAAACCATTTACAGATTATCATATACCGCGGCAAAATGGATTACCTGAGCATACGGTTTTCATTATTGATTTTGTTTTTTCACAAAAGCCATGACAGCCTTTGTCATCTCTTGCGCTTCTTTTGGCGCCCGGTCTGATCCAAACCATTTATTTAGGTCACTGTGGCTCAGCGTATGAACCCGAAAAACATACCGAGAGCCTTTATCATGATTGAGCTTTTCGGCAAATCGATATCCTTCAGGATTTTCCCATCTTGTAACTAAATAAACAGGCGGCAGGTTGGCTCCGTTCATATAAGTGACAGGCGAAGCCTTTGTCCAGGTCTTCTCCTGTTGGCCAAACACTTTTTTATACGATGGAATGGCTTGTATAAATTGATTCATGTTTAACGGTCCATCTAAAATAACGATGGATTTGATCGTTTTTGGCGACAGCCCCACACGTTTTAAGTAGGTCGAATCTGTAGCAACCAATGCCGTTAAATGACCACCTGCCGAATGGCCCATCACATTGATTTTTGATGGATCGATTTGATATTCATCTGCATGATCCTTGACCCACTTAATAGCATTCGCCGTATCATCCGCCATCTGCTCATAGGTGGCATCAGGGTGAAGCCTGTAATTCATTGAAACAAACACATACCCTTGACCCGTAAAATAATCAGCCTTTGAAGCGACTCTATTCTTATCGCCGCCTGTCCAGCCGCCGCCATGGAGATAGATCATCACTGGATGCTTCTTCTTTTTGTCTTCATCTTTTCCCTTTGGCATATACATATCGAGTGTTTGCTGTTTGTTTTGTGTGTCTGCGTAATGGATGTTTGTCGTCGGTTTAGGCTGGTTGAAACGGAACACAAAAAACGCACTAACCAATAAGCCTGTGATGACAGCTACAAATAAGAGCCCTTTCATGATTCGATTCAATGTCATTGCACCTTTCTGTGTTGGGATGGGGAAGTATGATTCGCACATATGTAGAGCGACTAGCCCGATTCATTTGATACGACTTGTATGACTTGAACCGTTTGACAGTAAAAAGAAAAATACTGTTCTTCATAATCTTCGACAAAGTAATTCAAATATTCCCAGCCTCTATCCAAAAGTTGAATGTTCAAAAAAAGATAGGAATCGTTTGTTAACTCCAAATCTTTGATTTGAACAGAAGAGACGTTGGTAAATTTCAGATGAATGTCTGCTTGCAGATTCGGGGAATCATATGGGATGTGTATTACAATACAGTTGATCAAGTCGTAATGTTCATTATACTCTTTAAAGTAGTGAAATTCATTGATTTGCTTTAGATGGTTGATATTGAAATCAGGGATTTGTTTCTGGATTTTTTCATTTAAAAACCATGTCATTGTTTGGCCTCCAAGAGGTTATTGTATAAGTGCAATGATTCGTTTTCTTGTTTCTTCATGGTATTGAACATAGGAATGCAATAAAGGATACGATTCAAGGATCTGTTGACATGATTTGATTTGGGGATATTGCTCTTCAAATGACTGACGTAGCACGTTTAACTGTTTTTTCGGTATTCGTTTATGATCGATCACAAGACTCAAGCTGCCTGTCACAAGTGTGAAAAATTCATAAAAATCATCGGACCACATACCAGTTTCCTCTTCAAAAGAGACGATTTCATCTGGATAAGATGAATCTAATAAGTATTGATAACGTTGTTTTAAATCATTGAATAAACCTTGTTTATCACGGCTGATTCTCATGGATTTTTCCCCAATCTCTCATTGTTTTTAATTCTTATTTAGACGCTAATGAGATCTTTCTATACACTGCAAATAAATTCTTGTGAATCGAAACATACGTTTTTCGATTCTATTGCGAGTAACATCCCATTGATGTTAAATAGAAAATTTGCATTTGAATCAAATTCTTCAAGAAGTACATTTTTAAGGTTCCCTATCCCATTAGGATGGTAACTACATTCAAAAATTTGCCAATTCATCTCTTCTTGAATCAATTCTTCAAATCTATCATTACCTTCACCCCCATTATAATAAAGACTCGCCACATTCATAAATCGCAATTCATGATACCGAGCATCATTTATTTCACTTATACTAATGTTTATGACTAGTTCTTTACGAAAAAAATCAAATGAGAATGCCAGTACATCACAGACACCATCTAAATAATCGATCCATTTCTCTATACTGCTAAACATCTCATTCACTCCCCTAACGTATTCCCCTATTTTTTCAGAATGAACTCTATTCTTATCGTGTCACGGAGTTTGTAAATATTCTTCAAATGAAATAAAGTCCGCTTTTTTTCGAAATTCGCTTAAGATATTCTGATCTCCTGTAAAAATAACATCTGTCGAATCAAAAAATCCGATTTCAAACACGGCTTGAGGGATAACGGGTGTATAATTCACGTTCCAATATCGTTCATTCTCTTCAATTTGAGGTATTGAACTGATATTCAAATGCTCTACATGACGAGGCAATGCGGTCAAAACAGCGAAAATAAAAGAATAAGAATAGTCGTGTAAGAATTTTTTGAAATGTTCACCCTTTAGAAATAAAAAATCCGTATAATTCGGCATGACTTCTGAATGAGATTGATTTTTTCGATCGTGAAGCATTGTGAGGGTCACATCACTTATGACCCAGTTATACTCTTCTAAGTTTAAATTGATTTTCTTTATTAATTCATTTACTTCGAATAGATTTTTCTCTTTTGCTAATACGATTCTCATTACTTGCTCCACCTCACCGATTTAAAACATCAGACGAAACTAAAAATATTCCACAGTATCAAAATCTGACCATAATCTCCAGTCAGTGTTCGTATTTATATTTACAATGCATGTTGGATCTTGATAGATCAAACTCTTCGCAACCGATTGAAAAAAAGGAGATTGACTAGGGAGTTGGCTATGCGTTTCTGGATGAAACCATGATTCAGTTGTATAGAGCGGTTTAGCATATACATGCTGAACGATGTCAAATTGTTCTTGATCTGTCATCCATAAACTATCCAGCAAATCTCGATGTTTGGCCATTTCTCTTAACAAAGTAATCCATTCATTTTCCTCTGTTACATCAGCTTGGCATGACTCTGGTATTTGAACATGAAAATAGTCTCCATTTAATCTAATTCGTAAAGGATGCTTTGTGAACCCATGTTCTATCTCATCATCATCTATTATTTCATGATGATGATCCACGAAATCAAAAAGCTCATCCAGTAGAAAATTGATTGATCCATTCTTCAAATCATGACCAATCGCATAAAAATCAATAGACGGTCCTACCTTCGATAAACCGAATAATTGAATCGTGATCAGCCAATTTTCCTCTCTAGTAAATAGAGAAAGCTTCCCTTTGGCAAAATCAAAGTTTACATTATCTAATAATGGAAACTCTTTATTTAGAAAAGACTCATCTAGTATAGATAACACATTGTCTATTTGATTCATGTCTTCCTCCTTATGAAGTTATTTCATTCTACGTTTGTATAATTTCGAATCAGTTCTTTTTTAAAATCATCAGGAAGTTTTTGATTCGGAAATACAACTGAAATCCAGCCTAATACAATCTCATCTAAAATTCTCCACGTTTTTAACAATTGTTTATTCATTTGTTCTAATTGAAGAATCGCTAGTACTCCTATCTCATAACCTCTGTCGCCATAAATGATCCATTTCGCAGAAGGGGAAACCCATATCACACGTGAAGCAATATCCATTATGCTATCATTTACACTCTCTATCGGATAATCCGTTAAAAGATCGAGGTAATCACTTGGTGTGAGGTTTAACGATACTTTCACCCAAGGATAATAACCAAAATCATGATAATAATCATCCATGCTCTTCTGCTCATCTAATACAGCCATGAGTATATAGTCATCATGATGATTCAAAGCTAAACCTTTTAATATTTCCCAACCATCATCTGATAACAACCAATGGAATTCTTCGAATAAATAATGAGGGGTTTTCGTTTTCAACACTTGATCAGGGAATGTCTTCGTACTGTGAATGAGCGAATGAACAAACGATAGAACATGTTCAAGTTCTTTTGGATCGGATATAAACAAATGTTTCACTTTATGCTCCTTTCATATCTTCGGGTAAGTCTATCATTAGTCGTTGATACTCCATCTCACCGCTTGTAACATGACGCATAATGAGAAAGCATTTGAGTGTAATAGTCATTGAATGTTTTTTGATCCTTCAATAATCCTTCAAACCAATTTGCTAAAACAGGGTGATCCATTCGTTTCCACCCTTCTTTTAATAACCTATTTTTCACAGAATCTTTTGTTGATATCATCCCTATTACACAAATTCCCATATCCCTATCTGCCCAAATCGCCCACTGCAAAGAATGAGCTAACCAGACAACTATATTCGAATTCGTGATTATATTATCCGCTATGGAACCTTTTGGGTGCATCCATAGTGCGTTTACATAATCCTCACTTGAAATGTTCACACTCGCTTTGACCCAATTAAAATAACCAAATTCCTTTAAATAATATTGAGTTGGATCTGGTTGAAGTACTGCAGTTAAAAATTCTCTATCTTGTGTAACAGTTGATAACTCTTTAATGGTTGGTAAAATATCATTACTCAATGCCCAATCAAACTCTTGAAACAAACAACACTCAAATGTCTTTCGGAAGACTTGTTGTGGCAGCTCTTTATTTGTGTCAAACACATGGTCTACTAAATTCTGATAGAATTTGAATTCTTTTTCTGAACGAATAAATAAGTCTTCAAGCCGTTTCAAACAACTACCTCCACTCTTGTCGAACTAGTAGTTTTTTAATTCTTCCTCTATATCTTCTTTTAATGTTTGAATTTCAATTGACACCGAATTATTTCGATTATAGAAAATGGACGGATTGATTCCATCTGCTATCATTCCCGGCAGCCACTCTTCTATGAAATCGTCTAAATCAATCATTTCTGGCACTGTTTTTCCCCATTGGTCGATCGCACAATAAGCGGCATGTTCCTCTGTCGGCCAAAAATGAAGCTGCGGTACACGATGTTCATCCTCTGACATCACCCACCCCTTCTCGTTTCTTAATGACCAAACCTCTTCAAAATCAACAATCTTTTTGATGAAATAGTCATAACGCTTTTTCGCAGGTAATTGGACGGTGGTTTCTAATTCTTTCGGATGCATGGATATTGCGTCACTCCTTTTATTTATAAATGGGCTTAACCATAAGAATTTAGCAAGCTCGTATATAGGAACTATTTGTATTCTTCTAACCAGTCATTCAAATCCTCTACAGGATGTAAGTAAGAATTAGGTGAATCTTTCAAATCAATTCCACTTAAAAGAATCAGCATATCCCAAACTTGATCATCGTCTATTTTTGGATCGTCTGCAGAAACGTAAATTTCAGCCCAATCAGACACTTGTTCTCTTGTGATCGTCCCCTTTAAGACATTTCGTATTTTATTTAAACAGTCTAGCATTTTTGGTTCAGCCATTTATTACACCATTCCTTTTTCAAAACTTATTTTGCGCTGTAAACTGCCTATATTTCATATTTAATAATATCCTCCATTGACATACCTTTAAAATATAATGAAAGAATGCTTATAATAGTGTATTCGCCAAGCATACCAATCGGGTTAAATATCATTTTAGCCGTTTTTGGGTCAGCAACCTCTAAGTCCATAACAGGTGCATTGTGACCTTCTTTCCCCTTGCTTACGTAATAATTTCCATCTCGGTATTCCACGAATTTCAGATTTTGAAGATTCTCTTCTTTTATAAAATCTTGATTTATTTTTGTGATGACATTCCATGAACCATTTAAAAAGCCTGTCAGACCTGTATTTGCAACAAATAGTTCATTCTCTTTTTTCATCAATTGTTTTAATTCATTTTTTTCTATTCTTTCATCAACAAACAAATCATAGTATTGGATTAAAATATCATCATATTGATTTTTCCCCTCACCCGCAATGATCAAAGCATAGCTCAATTTCCCAACTTTGATATGATCAATCATCAACAAACAAATCATGTTATTGGATTAAAATATCATCATATTGATTTTTCCCCTCACCCGCAATGATCAAAGCATAGCTCAATTTCCCAACTTCTTTTAATGGGAGTTCAAATATAGCTCCTGGTTCTACTTTACTTAAAGTTTTTACTTTTTTAGTTGTTATTTTAATATCCGTTACTTCTTTGTCGTTTAAATCATCAAAATAGTGACTCCCTCCATTGTTTAAAGCCATCATAATTGTTAAAAGCATCTCATCAATCGTTGGCTTTCTCTCCAAATGTTCCTCAGTCATTTCATAAAATTGTTCGATCGCTTCTTCAAAAATATCTAATCCGTCATCACCGATCATGATGGTCTTTTTCTTATGTTCTTCTTCCCAAAAGCCCATTTGGAATACCCTCCTTATATATTGGGTTCTTTATTTTCTCATTTTGATTTATCACGATAAATGTATACTTGTATAAACTGTTTTATTTGCACGTTTGAAAAGTGCCACTTCATGATCAGTTAGCCACTTTAGCTCTCTCATGTGATACGAAATGTCTTCTAAATAGGTATCGGTTTTAGCAATTAATTTTTTATTTAAGATATTTCTTTTATTGTCTTCAACTACAAGATAAAGAGTAAACTGCTTTAAATCTAATTCAATCAGAGGATATGCTTTCTTTGTTTTATCAGGACTTAATTTTCTTTGTTTTCCTTTTATCTCTGCTTTATATTCCTTTTCTTTCATTTTTTGAAATGCCGCTTTGACTTGCTGACTGTCCCAATTTTTCAGTTCACACAGATAGAGCATCGCTTTTTCCAAAGTGTCAGCTAAGATCTTTTTCTTATTTATTGCATGTTCAAATTCACTGTAACGGAAGGGTACTTCCAGCTCATACGTATTTTTTAAAAATAAGATGTCTGGTTCATCTTTTGAAGTACTAATTAATTTGTAGTCTTTAAAAGAGCCACATATTAAAACAATAGCCTCACAATCTTTTGTTTGAAATTTCTTTTCTAATTCGTATAAAAACATTTCAGTCATACAAAGGGATTGGCTGGCTAAGTTCCCACGATCACCATCTGACATTAATTGTATATTTTTCAAATACACTGCTTATAAGCCTCCTAATAAGATTTTATTCATCATGGCTTTGAATGGTTTGCTCATTCTTTTTCCTTTACTTGCTTTCTTTACTGCAAATGCTCTACTTTATCTTGTTCCCATCGAAGCACCTTTTCTCTCCCTTTTAGACCGGTTGAAAAAATCCTAGCTGCGTAGGATTTGAAGAATTTCTGTTGCTTCTTTATACAATTCATCAATTAATGGTATAATCATTCCCCGCAAATCTGATTCATTTTCAAATGCTATTAAATATCCTTTTTTGCTCACGAGATTATTCGATACACAAATCCAAATATCGAGATGGTCTATACAATAACCTTGACCACCTTCTTCACCATCATGAAACTCTTCGCCATTTAGATAATCTACTGAAAAATATATGGATGAATGATATCCTGCTGTAAAACAATCTGAGACTTGAATTTCTCTCCCTCTATATTTTTTTCCATATACGAATCGTCCAAATTCAGCATTGATCGTTAAACCTAAATCTTTAAATTTTGCTTGTTTTTCTTTCACTAGATTCAGTGCGATATTTGTTATTTCTTTTTCGATATCTGCGATAGATTCTCTGGTCATTGTGTTTAATTTAACTTTCTTCAATTTTTTCACCTCAATTACTGTAGAAACTCAAATGATCTTTAAAGCAAACAAACCTCCTACTGATAAAGTGGAGGTTTGTTTGCTAAACGATAGAAAGCTATATTGCTTACTTTTTGAAATACTACTATTCCATAAGGCTTTTAAAACAAATCATCTTTATCAGCTGACCCTCATGATAGATGCCTATATTTCGTATTTAATAATATCTTCCATTGACATACCTTTAAAATATAAAGTAAGAATACGTTTAATAATGTATTCGCCATACATACCAATCGGGTTAAATATCATTTTAGCGGTTTTTGGATCAGCAACCTCTAAGGACCTAACAGGTGCATCGTGACCTTCTTTACCCTTGCTTACATAATAATTTCCATCTCGGTATTCCACGAATTTCAGATTTTGAAGATCCTCTTCTTTTATAAAATCTTGCTTTATTTTTGTAATGACTTTCCATGAACCACTTAAAAATCCTGTCAATCCTGTACTTGCAACAAATAGTCCATTCTCTTTTTTTATCAATTGTTTTAACTCACTTTTTTCTATTCTGTCATCAACAAACAAATCATAGTATTGGATTAAAATATCATCATATTGATTTTTTCCCTCACCTGAAATGATTAAAGCATAGCTCAATTTTCCAACTTCTTCTAACGGGAGTTCAATAATAGCTCCTGGTTCTACTTTACTTAAAGTTT
>NZ_AMSH01000006.1 GCF_000300535.1 Bacillus xiamenensis | reverse complement strand
CCCATAGATTAGCTTTCAGCGTGTAGACAAACCCTCGCATTCGGTGTCAGTCCTGCGTGCTGGTACTCACGAATGTCAAATTCGCTCCACGCCAGTACTCGTCCTTCCTAGACTGCAAAGGTTTTCATGTCACGCTGAAAAGAAGACAAAGGGCTAAAATCAACAACATTTTAGCCCTTTGTCAACAATTTGAAAGCCCCATATAGGGGCTTTCCTTTAAAGAAATCTGCGTTTGACTTTTTCCCAGTAGGAGTTGTCTTTTAATTTGACCGTTTTAATTACTTTGCCTGAAAGTCCAATGTCAATTTGTTTGACGTGTTTTGTACCGAGCGCTTCGTTATCAAGTCCGATAATCGGATGGTCGTTTCCATCTTGGACCACCTTCAGCGTCAGCTTGCGGTCACTGCTTAAAATAAATGGGGCGCCAAGTGTCCGGTACGAGTTGTTATTCAGAGATGCAAGCTCTGTCACTTGCATACAAGGAAGCATCGGGTCAACCACGGCGCCGTTTACGGATTTGTTGTATGCCGTTGAGCCGGTCGGAGTGGAAATAATCATCCCGTCACCTCTAAAGGTTTCAAAATGAAAATCATCTATATACACATCGATGACAAATGTTTTAATGATGCTAGAGCGGATCGACAGTTCGTTTAAGCAATGGAATTGATTTGTACTGTCGATGCTTACATCAATGATTGGATATTTTCTTACTTCAATTTTTTCGGTGTTCATGGCATCAATCATTTTATCAAAATGCTCTAATGAAAAATCACAGTATAAATGTGAATTCTCTGTTTTTGATACCCCTACATACAAGCAGTCATCACGGAATTTCGTTTTACGAACTGCTTGAAGAAATGTACCATCTCCGCCAATTGAAGCAATAATATGGGCATCTTCTGCACGCTTGACGACTTGAAAGCCTTGATCGGTAGCGAGCTTCTCCAGAGAAGAAATATGTCCATCCAATTCATGATCTTTTTTGTAAAAGAAAAATACATTGCGGCGATTGTCTGTCATTGACGTTCTCCCCTTTGTTGTCAAAAATAGATTTCCATTATTAAAGGGCTTACATATAAAACCCTTGGTCACATTTTACACTTTTTTCATATGAAAGTAAAAATATTAGAAAGACGCAGATGATACTAGGTTCTTCTTTTAGAAATGAGTCGATGTAAGTGATTCGAACTCGCTGACTTTGAGCATAATTTAATAGCTGTTTTTTGATGCAGGAGAGGTTTGGGTGTTTCGTTGTGGTGAGTATCTATGCTATTAGGTGTGGGGAGAGGATAAAATAGCCAATTTCTCGTGGTGAGATTCTCATGATAAAAGATGTAAAGTTGATCGTCATTTAAGATCGGTGCTATCATATGTTGAAATGAAATGTAAAAAAACCACAGTTCTTGTGAAACATTTCATGTGTGTATTCGTATGAATGAAGTGAGACAAAAAAGGAGGAGAAAGAGATGAATGCGAAAAGATGGGTAGCGTTAATCATTGCACTTGGTGTTTTCGGATTTTCGATTCTGATTAGTATCACGATGGCCGTGTTCGAAAACTTCAATGACAATAAAATGAGCTATCAATTTGGGGATGAAATCGAAGAAAAGGTACTAGAGGAAGGGAGCGGAGCGAATAAAATTGCCGTTCTTGAGATTAATGGAACGATTCAAGATAACGGCGGTGCATCAAGCCTTTTAGGCGGAGAAGCGTATGACCATCGTGCGTTCTTAAAAGAAATAGATAAAGCAAAAGATGATATTTCTGTAAAAGGTATACTGCTTCGCGTTAACTCTCCTGGCGGCGGTGTCTATGAAAGTGCTGAAATACATAAAAAATTAGAAGAAGTGAAAAAAGCGAACAAGCCAATTTACGTATCTATGGGATCAATGGCGGCTTCTGGCGGCTATTACGTGTCGACACCAGCGAACAAAATCTTTGCTTCACCTGAAACATTAACCGGTTCTCTAGGTGTCATCATGCAAAGCTTGAATTATTCAAAGCTTGCGGATAATTTAGGCATTAAATATGAAACCATTAAGAGTGGAAAATATAAAGACATCATGTCTCCAAATCGTGATATGACAAAGGATGAACGCAGCATCATGCAAAGCATGGTCGACAACTCTTATGAAGGGTTTGTCAAAGTCATCTCGGAAGGACGCGGCATGTCTAAAAAAGACGTGAAGAAAATTGCCGATGGCCGAGTATATGACGGAACACAGGCGAAGGCCAACGGGTTAGTGGATGAGCTTGGATACTATGAAGATGCGCTAAAAGCGATGAAGAAAAATGAAAAAGGCTTAAAAGGAGCAAAGGTTATCAGCTATTCTCAAAGCTTTGGCTGGAACTCTCTCCTTAATATGAGTGCAACCAAGCTCTTTAAAAGTGAAATTGATTTTCTGAATTTAAAAGAAACACTGGCTGGCTCAAATGGGTCTAAACCGATGTATCTCTATTCAAAATAAAGGAGGGATCATAGATGGATTCTACATTCGATGAAGTAAAGGGAAGCCGCAGCCAAGAGGAAGACTCGAAGCCGGTCCTTGCGAAGCGCGCTTCAATTGAGACACAGGCCTTTGCCGGTTTTTGGATTAGATTTTGGGCATTTATCCTTGATTGGCTCGTCGTCTGGGGTGTTAACCATTTGACGGTTTCTCCAATCTTTAGTCTGTTTGGCTGGTCAAAAGGCGGCGGCTGGTTTTCGCCATTTTCCGTCACGACGACGATTGTCTTTCTGCTTTATTTTGCGATCATGACGAAAATGTTTCAACAAACCCTTGGGAAGATGGTATTTGGAATCAAAGTTGTCTCACTTCAGCCTGAGAAGCAGCTGTCATGGGATGTCATTGTCTTTAGAGAAATTGTTGGCCGATATATTAACACGCTTTTTGTTCTCTATGCTGTTGTTGGGTTCTCACCGAAAAAGCAAGGGGTTCATGACTACTTTGCGGATACAGTGGTCGTCCATGAGCATTTATATGAAAAAACAGAATCAAACGTGTAACCTACAGGGAGTTTGACCGGTGCCGGTCAAACTCTTTTTTGATGATTGGGTATAAAATCTGGAATCAAAGCCATAATCGTAGAGGAAGCAAGATTTGTTATGGAGGAAGTGAGCGCAGTGCTGTACGTTTGGATCGCAGCTTTTTTGTTTCTGGTGATCTTATTGATCTTCATGAAAGTGACCCTTTCACTGGACTATTCACATGCAAATGACAATGACCACATTGCGGTGAAGGTCATCACCTTATACGGAATCGTTAGACTGAAGAAAGACATTCCGATGGTGAAATTGAACACGGAAGATCAAACCATTGATATTCGTGAAAAGAAAATGGCCAGCTCCAAAACGCCTAATCACGAAAAAGAAACCATCCATAAAAAAGTCGGCAAGCGTGATGTGAAGGAAATCCTTCAGCAAATGGAGCGCATCACAAAAGAGATTGTCGATCTAAACAGGATCATGCGTAAGTTCTTCATTCATATAAAAATTGTCTCGTTTCACTGGTCAACATGGATTGGTTTTCATGACGCAGCTTTAACAGGTGTGGCAGCCGGCGGCGTTTGGTCAGTCAAAGGAGCGCTCCTTGCCTTTATGCAGGAGCATCTCACCTTTAAGCGTAAACCTGTCTATGAAGTGATTCCCGCTTTTCAGCACAATGTGTCACAGACACACTTTACATGTATAGCTTATTTTCGTATTGGACATGCTATGCTTGCAGCCATTCGATTACTTGTCCATTGGTTAAAAGGGAGAAAGGCGAGGAAAAATGCCTCTCTTCAAGCAACGAAGAATGAATCATCTGTTTAAGGAGGAACCCGAAAATGGCAGATCATCCAATCCAAGGTCTCATGAAGACAGCGATGGAAAACTTAAAAGAAATGATTGATGTGAATACGATCATCGGCGATCCAGTCGAAACCCCTGACGGCAGTGTCATTCTCACTGTGTCAAAGGTCGGTTTTGGATTTGCAGCCGGCGGCAGTGAATTCAACGGTAACCAAAAGAAAGAAAAACGTTCTGATGAACAAGAACGAAAAGAACCGAAACTCCCATTTGGCGGCGGAAGCGGCGGCGGGGTATCCATTACACCAATCGCCTTTTTAATTGTGGGAACAAATGGTGTTCGAATGCTTCATTTGGATGAACACACACATCTGCTCGATAAAATATTGGATTCTGCTCCTCAAGCAATTGAACGTCTTCAGCACATGTTTAAGAAGGATGAACGGGAGCACCGTCACAAAGAACGAAAACTAGATGACATAGACCTTTAAAAAGTTAGCTGCGATGCAGTTAACTTTTTTTTCAAAATGGACGATTAGGCTTTGCAGTTTTTGGCGTTCTCTACTATGATAGAACCATACATTTGATAAGGGAGGAATTGTTTTGGCATCGATCACATTTAAAGGGAGCCCAGTAACGCTTGTAGGGAATGAAGTGAAAGTAGGCGAGCAGGCTCCTGATTTTACGGTATTAACGAACTCACTAGGGGAAGTTTCACTTTCTGATTTAACAGGAAAAGTGACGATCATCTCAGTGATTCCTTCTATTGATACAGGTGTGTGTGACGCACAAACAAGACGTTTCAATGAAGAGGCAGCTGGTTTAGGTCCAGTCAATATTTATACGATTAGTGCAGACCTTCCATTTGCACAAGCACGCTGGTGCGGAGCAAACGGAATTGAAAATGTCGAAACATTATCTGATCATAGAGATATGTCTTTTGGTGAAGCATTTGGTGTTTATATGAAAGAATTGCGTTTATTGGCGCGTGCAGTCTTCGTATTAGACCCGAGCGGAAAAGTGGTTTACACTGAATACGTAAGCGAAGCAACGAATCATCCAAATTATGAAAAGGCCATTGAAGCTGCAAAAGCACTGTTATAAAAGCAGCATCGACAAGAGCTCCGGCTTCATACTGGGGCTCTTTTCAATGAGAATATATAGCTTTTAGCAAAGCGAGGAGAGAAAAGCATTGCAGAAAGATCAAGTGAGTACGATTTTTGAGCTGCTCGATACAGCGTCCATTCGTTTAAAAAAGGAACAGGACATTTCCTATATTGAAGCATTGGCAGAAGCAGGAGAAGCCTTTTTCCAGGCAAATGATCGAAACGGTTTACTAAAAGATTTAATAGAGAAAGCAGATTTCGCCTCTTATGATCATGAGCAGATTCGTAAAGCGTTTCAGCTCGCCGTATTAAAAGGACAAAAGGATATTTCACATCCAAACCGGCAGATGACACCTGATACAATTGGTCTGTTTGTCAGCTATTTGGTCAATAAATTTTTAGAAGAACAAAAAGAGCTGATTGTCTTTGATCCAGCAGCAGGAACAGGGAATTTACTGCTAGCAGTCTTAAACAATCTCACTGCAGAAACAAAACGTGGTTTTGCCTCTGAAATTGATGATGTGCTCATTAAAATTGCTTGGGCACAGGCGAATTTAGAAGAGAAAGAAGTAGAGCTTTTCCATCAGGACAGCCTTGAGCCGCTTCTCATCTCACCGGCAGATGTGACCGTGTGCAGTCTTCCAGTCGGCTATTATCCAAATGATGAGCGTGCGGCAGACTATGAATTAAAGGCAAAAGAAGGTCATTCCTTTGCCCATTATTTATTCATTGAACAAAGTCTTCGTTACACGAAAGAAGGCGGCTTCTTATTCTTCATCATTCCAAACGATTTGTTTGAAGGAAAAGAAAGCGTGCAATTGAAGGATTTCATCAAAGATCACGCGTATATGAATGCTTTAATTCAGCTGCCAGTCTCCATGTTCAAAGACAAAAAGCACGCCAAAAGCCTATTTGTGATGCAAAAGAAAAAAGAAGGACTAAAAGCGCCGAAACGGATGCTGTTTGCGAACCTTCCATCTTTCTCACAGAAGGAAGCGATGGTGAGTGTCATGAGAAAATTAGACCAGTGGTTTATTGAAGAAAAAGAAACGAAAGAATAGCCAGAGTGATGTCTGGCTATTTTATTATTCAGAAAATAACGACTTATCGATGTAAGCGGTAACAGTTCGAAGGTGTACTTGAAATGCAAAGTTTTCAATGTTTAAATGAAAAAGTCAGATATTTTTCGGACTTATCGTTAAACTATAAAAGACCCGTTCAACAGGTTGAATATAGCACCGGAAAAAACGTGAAACCTTATATAACAACAGAGTAAAAGGAGCGACAAGAATGTCCAAAATTATTGCAATCAACGCAGGAAGCTCATCTCTTAAATTTCAATTGTTCAATATGCCAGAAGAAACCGTTTTAACGAAAGGTCTTGTTGAAAGAATTGGAATGGACAACAGTATCTTTACGATTTCTGTAGATGGAGAAAAGAAAACAGAAGTCACTGATATCCCAGATCACGCAGTAGCGGTAAAAATGCTGCTTGAAAAGCTCATTGAATTCAACATCATCAAAGACTTTAACGAAATTGATGGTGTAGGACACCGCGTCGTTCACGGTGGAGAAAAGTTCAGCGATTCTGTTCTATTAACAGACGAAGTCATCAATGAAATTGATCAGCTTTCTGAGCTTGCACCACTTCACAACCCTGCAAACGTTGTAGGAATCAAAGCATTCAAACAAATTCTGCCTGACGTTCCAGCGGTGGCTGTGTTCGATACAGCCTTCCACCAAACGATGCCAGAGCAGTCTTACCTATACAGCCTTCCATACGACTACTACAAAAAATATGGTATTCGTAAATACGGATTCCACGGGACAAGCCACAAATTCGTCACAGAGCGTGCAGCAGAGCTATTAGGCCGTCCTCTTGAAGAGCTTCGTTTGATTTCTTGTCACTTAGGAAACGGTGCAAGTATTGCCGCAGTTGAAGGCGGAAAATCAATCGATACATCAATGGGCTTCACACCACTTGCGGGTGTTGCGATGGGTACACGTTCAGGTAACATTGACCCTGCCCTTATTCCATTTATTATGGAGAAAACAGGACATACTGCTGAAGAAGTTCTTTCTACTTTAAATAAGAAGAGTGGTCTTTTAGGGGTGTCTGGTCTTTCAAGTGATCTTCGTGATATCGAAGAAGCAACAGAAGAAGGAAACGACCGTGCAGAAGTAGCGCTTGATATTTTTGCAAGCCGTATTCATAAATACATCGGTTCTTATGCAGCGAGAATGAATGGCGTAGATGCAATCATTTTCACAGCTGGTATCGGTGAAAACAGTTCAGAAGTGAGAGCACGTGTACTTCGTGGTCTAGAATTCATGGGCGTATACTGGGATCCTTCTCTTAACAACATGAGAGGCGAAGAAGCATTCATCAGCTACCCGCACTCTCCTGTAAAAGTGATTGTCATTCCAACGAACGAAGAAGTCATGATTGCAAGAGACGTTATGCGTTTAGCGTAATAAGTTGTGCAGCTCTTTCCCTATAAGGGAAAGAGCTTTTTTCTATTCAAAGCAGCATGCTATAATGTGGTGCAATACGAAGTGAAAGGGACGGTGTGAGCAATGAGCGTTGAAGAACATAAACGAGAAGCGAAAAAGAGGCTGAACATAAAAGTCATTACAGTCAGTGATACAAGGACAAAAGAAACAGATAAAAGCGGCCGCCTGATGATTGATTTGCTTAAAGAACAGGGGCATCTCATTTTGGCATACGATATTGTAAAGGATGACATTGGAGCGATTCAAGACGCTGTATTAGAAGGAACGAGTGAAGCGAAGATTGATGCCGTCTTGTTAAACGGGGGAACTGGTATTGCAGCAAGGGATGTCACCATTGAATCCATTACACCTCTTTTCTCAAAAGAACTGCCTGGCTTTGGCGAAATCTTTCGCATGCTAAGCTATACAGAAGATATTGGATCAGCCGCTATCTTATCTAGAGCGACGGCAGGGGTGATGAACAAAAAAGCCGTCTTTGCCACACCGGGATCTACCGGAGCGGTACGTTTAGCCATGACAAAACTCATCATTCCAGAGCTCCCACACGTCATACGTGAGCTTGAAAAAGATCAAATATAACCCAAAATGACTCTGCCCAAAAAATTTGGCAGAGTTTTTTTCATAAAGGGGTTGAAAAAACAATTTTTCCTTGTTACAGTGTATACATACTAAATGCATGTTTATAAATTAAAACTTATTTTTATGCAAAAAAACATTCACAGAATCAAAACAAGCGAGAGGAGCTTTTCAAACATGTCACAAAATAAAAAAGTCGTATTAGCATATTCCGGAGGTCTTGATACCTCTGTTGCAGTTAAATGGTTACAAGAGCAAGGATACGAGGTTGTCGCTTGCTGCCTGGATGTAGGTGAAGGAAAAGACTTAGCATTCGTTCAGCAAAAAGCACTTCAAGTCGGAGCCGTTCAATCATACATGATCGACGCAAAAGAAGAATTTGCTGAAGAATTTGCACTTGCTGCACTGCAAGCACACACGATGTATGAAGGGAAATACCCGCTTGTGTCTGCACTATCTCGTCCGCTTATTGCAAAGAAATTAGTGGAAGTAGCAGAGAAAGAAAATGCAGTAGCCGTTGCACACGGATGTACTGGAAAAGGAAACGACCAAGTTCGTTTCGAAGTATCCATTAAAGCATTGAATCCAGACCTAGAAGTTCTTGCACCAGTGCGTGAATGGAAATGGTCTCGTGATGAAGAAATCGAATATGCACAAAAACACGGCATTCCAATTCCGATTAACTTAGACAGCCCGTATTCAATTGACCAAAACCTTTGGGGCAGAAGTAACGAATGCGGCATCTTAGAAGATCCTTGGGCTGCGCCGCCAGAAGGTGCATATGACCTGACAAACCCACTTGAAAAAACACCTGACACACCTGAGATCATTGAAATCACGTTTGAAAAAGGAAAACCAACAGCCATTGACGGTATCCAGTATTCATTATCTGATCTCATCCTTCATTTAAATGAAGTCGCTGGTCAGCATGGTGTTGGCAGAATCGATCACGTGGAAAACCGTCTTGTTGGAATCAAATCTCGTGAAGTGTACGAGTGCCCAGGCGCAGTTACACTATTAAAAGCACATAAAGAGCTTGAAGACTTAACACTTGTCAAAGAAGTGGCGCATTTTAAGCCAATCGTTGAACAAAAAATGGCTGAATTAATATACAACGGCCTATGGTTCTCACCACTAAAAGCAGCACTAGATGCATTCTTACAAGAAACACAAAAGAACGTAACAGGTGTTGTACGTGTGAAACTATTTAAAGGCCATGCCATTGTAGAAGGACGTAAATCACCATATTCACTTTATGATGAAAATCTAGCGACTTACACAAAAGCAGATGAATTCGATCATGATGCAGCTGTAGGATTTATTAACCTTTGGGGTTTACCAACAAAAGTAAACAGCATCGTGAATAAAAAGGAGCAGGTTAAAGCATGAAAAAGCTTTGGGGAGGCCGATTTCAAAAAACACCAGAAAAATGGGTCGATGAGTTTGGCGCGTCCATTCATTTCGACAAACAATTAGTCAAAGAAGATCTGACCGGCTCCCTTGCCCATGCAAGTATGCTGAATAAATGCGGTATCCTCGGCGATGAGGAGGCCGCTGTCATCAAAGACGGATTGAATACCCTGATGAAAAAGGCAGAGGCGGATGAACTCGATTTCTCAGTAGACTATGAGGATATTCATCTAAACCTTGAAAAAATGCTCATTGATGAGATTGGTCCGCTTGGAGGCAAATTGCACACAGCGAGAAGCCGGAATGATCAGGTCGCAACCGATATGCATTTATATTTGAATAACCAAGTAGAGCATATCATTGAGCTGATCTCTTCCTTTCAAACGGTGCTTGTAGAAAAGGCAGAACAGCACGTTGAAACGATCTTTCCAGGATATACGCACCTGCAGCGTGCACAGCCTATTTCCTTTGCCCATCATATGCTTGCGTATTTTTGGATGCTTGAGCGTGACAAAGCGCGCTTTCAAGATTCTTTGAAGCGGATTAACGTCTCCCCGCTTGGGTGCGGGGCGTTAGCAGGAACGACATTCCCAATTGATCGTGAATATACAGCAGAGCTGCTTGGCTTTGATCATATTTACGAGAACAGCCTTGATGGCGTAAGTGATCGGGACTTCATTTTAGAATTCTTGTCTAATAGTAGCCTTGTGATGATGCATCTCTCACGTCTTTGTGAAGAAATCATTTTATGGTGCTCTCAAGAATTCAAATTCATTGAACTTGATGACACGTACGCAACAGGCAGCAGCATGATGCCGCAAAAGAAAAACCCGGATATGGCAGAATTGATCCGCGGGAAAACAGGTCGTGTATATGGCAACCTGATGGGGCTTCTCACCATTATGAAAGGCTTGCCGCTTACGTATAACAAAGACCTGCAAGAGGACAAAGAAGGCATGTTTGATACAGTGAAAACCATCGCTGGCAGTCTGCAAATCTTCACAGGCATGATTCAAACGATGACAGTGAACGAGGATGTCATGAAAAAGGCAACAAAAGAAGATTTCTCAAATGCGACAGAAGTGGCAGACTATCTTGCGAAAAAAGGCATGCCATTCCGTGAAGCACACGAAATCGTTGGAAAACTTGTGTATACGTGCATTCAAAAAGGCATCTACTTAAGTGATCTTTCTTTCGAAACATTCACAGAAGCAAGCGGCCTCTTTGAACAAGACATTTACACCGTTCTTGATCCATATGTTGCGGTTGAAAAAAGAACAAGTGCAGGTGGAACTGGATTCAAACAAATTCAGCTTGCTTTAGAAAAAGCAAAAGCCTGCCTAGCGTAACTCACCAAAACCATTCGTTGATACGGATGGTTTTTTGTAATGAAAAAAGGAGATTGATCATCAGTGGAGAAAATGAAAGCGTACCAGAGTCAAGCTGAGGAAGGAGTGACAGCAGATCATGAAGAAAACGCTGGAGGCTTTGTTTCATCAACCGATCGTATCAGTTAAAACGTTAGGAGAACAATATGCCGGACGGGCTAATGATGTGTGGCTTGTCTCCTTACAAGATCAAACGGAATACGTGATTAAATCTCCTAAAATGGCAAGAGAAGAAAGTGAATTTGTCTTTGGGATCAACATGATCTATGGAGTAGATGCCCATACTGTACAAGAGCATATCGATCAAATCAATCAAAAGCTGTCTCATACGAATTCCTTTCATATTCCAGAAGTTGTTCGTAAAGTGAAGAAGGCAGGGAGATATTTTTATATCATGGAAAAAGTAGAAGGAACACCTTTAACATCTTTTGAGGGTCGTTCATCAAACTTCTATCAAGATTATGGGAGGAAACTAGCACGTCTTCATTCAGATCGAATCCACTCTTTCGGTGCAGTATACGGAGCTGAAAAGCGGCATTTGAGAGAATTTCATGCTCTGTTAAAAAAGGCCGTGTCCAAACTGATCAGCTGCTATTACGCTGATCAGACTGAACTTCAGTGTTATGCAGAAATTGTGCAGCAAAAGCTTGGCAAGCTGAGGCCTCCTGATTCAGCCAGTCTCATTTTAATTGATTTAGATCCGTCGCAATATATTGAAAAAAATGATCAAGTGACGAGTCTAGTTGATACGGAATATGTCGTATATGGACCAGCTGCGTTTGATTTTATTGCACTGGAATACCTTTTGACGAAAGAAGCTGCACAGGATGTTCAAGCGGGCTATGAAGAGATTTGTCCGCTTCCTCGCCAGCTTCATGAGGTGAGAGAATGCTATCGTTTTGTTTCGCTCCTTCTCGATATCCATGGCTCATGGGATATGAAAAAGTGGATGAATCACCCTGTACGGTTTACGAGCAAAAATGAAGGGTTCAAAAGTGCGAAGGGAGCCGGTTTATAGTAAAGTAAAGATAGTATGAGAAACACATGAACTTGCAACCTTTGCTTTAGGAGGAGATTGTGTGCGACACGCATTAATAACAGCGGGTTCTAAAGGGCTTGGCCGGAAAGTCACCGAGTCTTTACTGAATATGGGGTATTCTGTGACAGTGAATTATCGAAGTGATGATGAAGCTGTGCGGCAGATGAAAGAAGAATTGCAGGAATATGAAGATAAGCTTCAATTTGTCCAAGGTGATGTGACAAACAAAGAAGATTTAAAAAACATGGTCGAGCTGGCAATAGAGCGGTTTGGGCGGATTGACGCTCTAATCAATAATGCCGGGCCTTATATTTTTGAACGAAAGAAACTCGCAGATTACTCTGAAGATGAATGGTATCAAATGATGGAAGGCAACCTATCTGCGGTGTTCCATTTGTTCCGAATGGTCATCCCCATGATGAGAAAGCAAGGCTTTGGCCGCATCATTACGTATGGCTTCCAAGGGGCAGATCATGCACCAGGCTGGATGCACAGATCAGCCTTTGGAGCGGCAAAAGTGGGACTGGCGTCATTGACGAAAACCATTGCGATAGAGGAAGCTGAAAATGGCATCACGGCCAATATGGTTTGTCCAGGCAAAATCGTTGGAGATATGAAAGAATCGACAATAGAAGCAGCCCGTCAGATGAAAGACGATGAAACACCAATTGGCAGGTCTGGTACTGGAGAAGATATCGGACGAATTATCTCCTTTTTATGCGATGACCGCTCTGACCTGATTACAGGAACCGTTATTGAAGCGACAGGTGGTCTTAACGTGATTCACAGACACTAAGTTTTTCAGCTTTTTATAGAGGGAATAGATGAAATGAGATCAAATTCGAAAGGTGGATATACTCACATGAAAGCTACATATCACGGACATTCAGTCGTACACATTGAAACAAACGGATACCATATTTGGATTGATCCATTTTTAAATGGAAATAAGCACACAGATATCAAGCCGCAAGATGTCAAAGCGGATGTCATTTTACTCACGCACGGGCATGGAGATCACGTCGGTGACACCATTGAAATCGCTAAAAACAATGATGCGCTCGTTATTGCGCCATTCGAACTTGCCACTTATTTAAGCTGGCAAGGGGTGAAAACGCACCCGCTTTCTATTGGAGGCGGACGTGAGTTTGAATTTGGTAAAGTTAAGCTCACACAAGCGTTCCATGGTTCTGCTATCATTGATGAAGAGGCAAAAACGATTACGTATACCGGCATGCCATCAGGAATTTTATTTACAGCTGAAGGCAAAACGATTTATCACGCTGGGGACACGGCCCTCTTTTCAGATATGAAGCTGATTGGGGAGCTGAATCATATTGACCTAGCCTTCCTTCCAATTGGTGATAACTTCACCATGGGACCAGAGGATGCAAGAATTGCAGCAGAATGGCTTCGTGCTAAGCAGGTCGTTCCGATTCATTACAGTACATTCCCGCCGATTGAGCAAGATCCTCATGCATTTGCAGACAGCCTGCATGGCGGTGTGGGTCACGTGTTAAACAGCGGAGAATCCATCAATATTTGATCTTCATTAAGTAAAGCCGGTACACAAATGCCGGTTTTTTTGTTTGCCTGTCTCGTGCTGGCGTAAAAGACAAATTGCTATTAAAAGCCTCCTGCCCTTATAATGAAACATAGATGAAAACGCTGAAAACAAAAAGGGTGAACGGGATTGGCGACAAAGCATGAGCAAATTTTATCGTATATTGATTCATTAGACGTCGGGGAGAAAATTTCTGTCCGGCGTATAGCGAAAGAAATGAAAGTAAGTGAAGGCACCGCTTACCGGGCTATTAAGGATGCTGAAAATAAAGGGTTCGTGAGCACCATTGAACGAGTCGGCACCATTCGAATTGAACAGAAGAAAAAAGAAAATATTGAAAAGCTGACCTATGCGGAAGTGGTCAATGTCATTGATGGGCAGGTGCTTGGAGGACGAGCCGGC
The DNA here is from genome assembly GCF_000300535.1 of Bacillus xiamenensis. GTDB lineage: Bacteria > Bacillota > Bacilli > Bacillales > Bacillaceae > Bacillus > Bacillus xiamenensis. Next base: position 91,674 of record NZ_AMSH01000006.1, on the reverse strand, counting down.
TTACATAAAACTTTAAACAAATTTGTCATCGGAGCGATGGAGCTGGATGCAATGATGCGCTATACGGCAGCTGGCAACCTGCTGATCGTCGGAAACCGAATCAATGCTCATAGGCAGGCATTAGAGGCAGGGGCGGCTGTGCTGGTCACAGGCGGATTCTCAACAGATGATGAAATCATTCAGCTTGCAGATGAGCTAGAGCTGCCGATTTTATCGACAAGCTACGATACATTTACCGTAGCGGCCCTCATAAACAGAGCCATTTATGACCAATTAATTAAAAAAGAGATTGTACTGGTGGAAGATATTTTAACACCGATAGAACGGACGGTGTATTTATCACCAGAGGATAAGCTTGAAAAATGGTATGAAAAGAATTATGAAACTGGTCACGGCCGTTTCCCGGTCGCAGATGATCAAATGAAGATTCATGGAATTCTCACCTCAAAGGATATTGCGGGGCATGACCGCTCCACACCGATTGAAAAGGTGATGACGAAAAATCCGCTGACGGTCATTGGCAAGACATCAGTCGCCTCAGCAGCCCAAATGATGGTATGGGAAGGCATTGAAGTGCTACCAGTTGTAGATGATCATGCGAAGCTGATTGGGATGATCAGCCGGCAAGATGTGCTGAAGGCGCTGCAAATGATTCAGAAGCAGCCGCAGGTTGGTGAAAAGCTGGATGATGTCGTTTCAAGAGGATTTAAAGAGACCGATACGGAAAAGCCAAAAACAGATGCGGTGTATCAATATGAGGTCACACCACAAATGACAAATCAGCTTGGCAATATTTCATATGGTGTGTTTACGCAAATTTTAATTGAATCAGCCAATCGCTTCTTAAAATCTCATAAAAAAGGCGAACTGATTGTGGAAAGTCTCTCTGTCTACTTCTTAAAACCGGTTCAAATGGAATCAACGATTCAAATCAAGCCAAATATTTTAGAAGTAGGACGCAAGTTTGGAAAGCTGGAAGTGGAGGTTTACCACCAATCAAATATCGTAGGGAAAGCGATGCTGATGGTGCAGCTGATGGAGAGAGGATAAATGACAAAAAAGGGCGACATACACTCGCCCTTTCCTCTATTATGCGTGATCTTTTTCGCCTTCCTTTAAAAAAAGCGGAAGGTAGTGCTTGTAGGCTTTATACCCAGCCCACGTACTGCCGATACCGACTGCAACAAAAATAAATCCAATGACAAATGCGAGTGACGAGCGGTTTAAAAATAATTGATTCACACCGAAGAGCAGGACAAAGCAGCCGAGTGCCATACTTGATTTTGCAGACCAGAATTTTTTCTCGACCGGCCGGTTCGTACGGACGTTTTTTGCTTTGTAGTATAAATAAAACATGGCAGAACAAATAATAAACACAATCAAAACAAGCATGTGCCAAGCCTCCATTGTAAGTGATTACAACCCTATTTTAAACGTAAATAGGCTTGCTTACTAGAATAAATTGTCTATTCCTCACTTTTCCGTCAGGATAGATTATGATTTAATAATAAAAAGAGTATCGCATGAGAAGGAGTTTTTATGAAAAAAGAACTGATTAAAACCATATCATTATATGACACCATCATCATTCATAGACATGTAAGACCTGATCCTGACGCGTATGGATCGCAGTGCGGCCTTACAGAAATCCTGCGTGCCACCTATCCAGAAAAAAATATTTATGCGACAGGAACCCCTGAGCCATCCCTTTCATTTTTATATGAATTAGATGAGGTGCCGGATGAAGTGTATAAAGGCGCCCTTGTCATTGTCTGTGACACGGCGAATCAAGCAAGAATTGATGATCAGCGCTATTCTATGGGTGATAAGCTGATGAAAATTGATCATCATCCAAATGAAGATCCGTATGGTGACTTGCTTTGGGTTGATACAGAGGCAAGCTCTGTGAGTGAAATGATTTATGAGCTGTATTTAGAGGGGAAAGAAGAAGGATATCAGCTGAATACAAAGGCGGCTGAACTCATTTATGCCGGCATTGTAGGAGATACAGGCCGTTTCCTTTTCCCAAATACGACGAAAAAGACACTCAAATATGCAGGGGAACTTATCGAATATCCGTTTTCATCATCAGACCTTTTCAATCAATTGTATGAAACGGATTTGAATGTCGTGAAATTAAATGGCTATATTTTTCAGCATATCTCTTTGTCAGAAAATGGGGTAGCCTCTGTTTTTATTAAGCGTGACATTTTGGAATCGTTCCAAACAACGGCGCAGCAAGCCTCACAGCTTGTTGGGACACTTGGAAATATTGCAGGGATTAAGGCTTGGGTCTTTTTTGTGGAAGAGAACGATCAGATTCGTGTCAGGTTCCGCTCAAAAGGCGTTGTGATTAACACCATTGCTAAAAAATATCATGGCGGCGGTCACCCGCTTGCAGCCGGTGCGTCCATATATGATTGGGCCGTGGCAGATGAGATTTTGCGTGATTTAGAAGAAGTATGTAAATCATCGTGAGAGAGGGGCTTCAAGTCCCCCTCTCTTTTTTTGAGCTTTGAGAAAAGGGTTACTTGGATACAGGAATAAACCAGCAGCCGATGTCAGTTGAATCTTCATAGGCTTGGAGATTTTGATGCTTTAATTCTTTTTTAATTAAATGGGCCATCATTTCTGTCTCAGCATAAGCGCACATGCCGTCTTTAATTCGGCTTGCTTTGTCTCGTGCCATTTGACGATAGCTGTAAACCTCCATTGTTCTCACCTCTTTCTTGTGAAGATCTCGTTCTTCTTTTAGTGTATAAAAATGAAGAGTGAAAAGCGACCATTGAGAGCAGAAATTCATAAAAATTCCACATCATCATTTATTCAGCAAATGAAATCCGTACTTCAAGTGAAAGCTTCGTATAAATCGTTAGCTCTGTGACTTTGGCGCGGTATGCCTTTTCCCTAATCGTATATTCTTTATTTTCCACTGTCCGCTTTAACAGCTCTTTTGTTTTATAGACACTTTCAATATCCTTTGTAATGACCTCTGAGATATCCTCTTTGACCTGTTCTTCAAACTTTAGCGTATCTGGCTCAGGGATTTTATACTGCTCACGATTGACGAGATGAACGTCTATGCTTTGGATCAGCAGCCGCTGCTTATTGTCTTCATTTAATTTATGCAGATCTTCCCGATAGAGTGTGATTTGTTCTTTCAGACTGTCCATATGGTGCTGCTGGCTTCTGAGGAGCGTCACCTGCTTTTCCTGAAAGATTCCATACGTAAAAAGGAAAATCAGCCAGCTGATAATCGCGCCGAACATCATTCCAGCAAAAAAACGCTGCCAGCCTGGACGTTTATACAGCTCCGGCACCCTCATGATGACACATGCTCCTGGGTGAGCCATGTAATAATGAGATAGCCCGTTTGTGCCCCGCCCATAGCAGAGACAATCAATAAAATCTGCTTGAAAATATCACGCGTGTTCCCTTCAAAAATACCTCTTTCAAAGCTATAGACGGCATCAAATGTTCCGCCGATTGCGGCGACAAGCGCCCAAATTTTTAAGCGATTGGCCAGACTTGAAATGATTGATAGTGGCGGCTGACCAGATAAATATGCACCTACACCGCCTATAATGGCACCGCCCAAAATGACCCCCAGTGCGATAAAGTAACAACTAATAAAATTCGGAATAAAGGCTTCCTTCACATCCATTTTTTCCACCTCACTCTATTCAATATATGGCGTTTGCTGGACAAGTATGAACGGGCGAAAAAGAAAGAACATTTGTTTCTCACCGCATCGCGTTTTATAATGAAAGAATGAATTTAGACGAAAGGAGTGGATTAAGCATGTCTTATGTTCATCTTCAGGTCCACAGTGGATACAGCTTGTTGAGCAGTGCTGCTAAGGTCAAGGAGCTCGTACTGAAAGCGAAAGAACTTGGCTATAAAGCGCTCGCTCTTACCGATGACCATGTGATGTATGGAACGGTTGAATTTTATAAGGAATGTAAAAAACATGGCATCAAGCCGGTAATCGGTTTAACAGCTTCTGTCTTCATAGATGAACAAGAGACAGAGGCTTATCCTTTGGTGCTCCTTGCAAAAAACAATGAAGGCTATCAAAATTTGATCAAAATTAGCAGTGTGCTGAAATCAAAGTCAAAAGCCGGCTTAAAAGAGAACTGGCTGAAAGCCTATCATCATGGACTTATTGCTATCACACCAGGTGCGAACGGCTATATTGAAACGCTGCTGCAAAATGATCAGCTAGAAGAGGCGCAGGATGCGGCCAGCCATTTAAAAAGTATTTTTGGTGAGGAGCATGTGTATTTAGCGGTTCAGCCATTTCAGCAAGACGAAGAGCTGTCTAATCAGCTGCGGGAGGTCTCAACAAGGGTGAATATTCCTCTTGTAGCGACGGGTGACGTCCACTACATCAATCGAGAGGACAAAACCGCATACACATGTTTGAAGGCCATTAAAGCCGGACAGCAGCTATCAGAAATAGAGGAAGACCGAGGGGAAAAGCATTTCAGATCAATAGAAGAAATGATGGAATGGTATGCGGATGATCCAGAACTGCTGACAAGAACGGTCGAGATCGCAGACCGCTGTGAAGTCGATTTAAATCTTGGACAGACAAAACTGCCAACCTATCCGACTCCTGATCAATCAACAGCCGATCAGTTTTTACGCAAAGTGTGTGCAGAAGGCATGGAGCGAAGAAAAATTGCTTCAAATGAAACGTATATCAAAAGGCTTGAGTATGAGCTGAGCATTATCCAAAAAATGAATTTCAGTGATTATTTTCTCATTGTGTGGGATTTTATGAAGTATGCTCATGACCAAGGCATTGTGACAGGTCCAGGACGGGGATCAGCAGCAGGCTCTCTTGTTGCTTATGTTCTGTCGATTACCGATGTTGATCCGATCCGTCACGGACTTTTATTTGAACGGTTTTTGAATCCGGAACGAATCAGCATGCCGGATATTGATATCGATTTCCCTGACACGAGAAGAGATGAAATCATTGCTTATGTCAAAAACAAATACGGGGACATGCATGTAGCGCAGATTATCACGTTTGGGACGCTTGCCGCAAAAGCAGCCTTAAGGGATGTCGGACGTGTGATGGGAATTGATTCAAAGGCAGCAGACCGCCTTGCAAAGCTTATCCCATCCAAGCCAGGGACGACGCTGAAAGAAGCGGTGGCCACCTCTCCTGAATTAAAAACGCTGCTCCAGCAATCCGAAGAGCTTCGAAAGGTCTTCCAAACCGCGTTAAAGGTAGAAGGTTTGCCTAGACATACGTCGACACATGCAGCCGGCGTTGTACTAAGCGAGGAGCCGCTCACACAAGTCGTGCCTATTCAAGAAGGCCATGATGGGGTGTATTTGACGCAATATGCAATGAATTACTTAGAAGATCTCGGACTTTTAAAAATGGATTTCTTAGGATTAAGGAACTTAACCTTAATTGAATCCATTAAAAACCAGATTGAAAGACAGGAAAACGTCCACATTCATTTTAGTGATATATCGTATCAGGACCAAAAAACGTTTGAATTGTTATCGGCGGGAGATACGACAGGGATTTTCCAGCTTGAATCACAAGGAATGCGTCAGGTGCTAAGACGGCTGAAACCATCCAGTCTAGAAGACATCGTGGCAGTCAATGCCCTATACCGCCCAGGTCCGATGGAGAATATCCCGCTTTTTATCGACCGAAAGCATGGCAGAGTCGAAGTCTCTTACCCTCATCCAGATTTGTATGACATTTTAAAGGACACATACGGAGTCATTGTCTATCAGGAGCAAATCATGCTGATTGCAGCCAAGATGGCAGGCTTTCAGCTGGGAGAAGCCGATCTTTTAAGAAGAGCCGTTTCAAAGAAGGATAAAAAGGTGCTTGATGAACAGCGAAGCCGTTTTGTTGAAGGATGCCTAAAAAAGGAGTATCCTGTTAACATTGCAAATGACGTTTATGACCTAATCGTCAAATTTGCAAACTATGGTTTTAATAGAAGCCATGCTGTCGCATATAGCATGATCGGCTTTCAGCTTGCTTATTTAAAAGCGCATTATCCGTTATATTTTATGTGCGGACTTTTAACGAGTGTGATTGGAAATGAAGACAAAGTGGCTCAATATTTCTATGAGGCAAAGGAAAAAGGGATCTCTGTGTTGAAGCCTTCTATTAATAAGAGCGAATTTCCATTCACGGTTGAAAAAGGGGAGATCCGCTACAGCTTAAGAGCGATCAAAAATGTCGGAGTGTCAGCTGTAAAGGATATATACAGAGCAAGACAGGAAAAGCCGTTTGCAGATTTATTTGATTTTTGCGCAAGGGTATCACCAAAGAGTGTTAACCGAAAAACGATCGAAGCGCTCATTTTTTCAGGGGCAATGGATGAGCTTCATCCAAATCGTGCTTCGTTATTAGCATCGATAGATATTGCGTTAGACCACGTGTCATTTTTAACACCTGAGGATCAGCTGGACTTTCTTGGGGATACCACCTTCTCCATTAAGCCAAAATATGCTGAGATAGACGAGTTGCCGCTTGTCGACCTCTTGCAATTTGAAAAAGAGGCACTCGGGTTATATTTATCAAATCACCCAGTACAAGCGTATCGAGATCGTTTGAGAGAGAATGGTGCAGTGGAAATCATCAGACTTTCTTCTTATATGAAGCGAAAAATCTCAATGGGTGGTCTTTTGACAAAGGTGAAATCGATTCGGACAAAAAATGGACAATCGATGGCATTTGTCACATTTGGGGATGAAACAGGAGAAATGGAAGGCGTCGTCTTTCCAGAGCAATTTAGAAAGCTGTCCCCCTTACTTGAGGAGGGCGCAATGCTGTATGTCGAAGGCAGAGTAGAGGCCAGAAACGACAGCAGTCAAATCATCGTGCAGGAGGCTGTTCTGCTTGAAGAGATGGGCACAAAAAGAAAAGAGTCTGTCTACATTCGAGTCAAAGAGGAGAACCATACGCAGGAGCTGCTTGAGCAAGTAAAACGAGTGATCTCCATGCACAGCGGAGAAGCAGATGTCTATTTGTATTATGAAAAGCAAAAAAAGACGATGAGACTTCCAGATGCATACAAAGTTCATGCAGATCATGCCGTGATCTTCCAGTTAAAAGAGCTGCTCGGTGAACAAAATGTTGTAATTAAATGATGACAAATCGTCTGAATACGTTTTACAATTTCGCCTATTGTGTTATCATTTTAAAGATTCTGTGTATTTAAAACTGCCAGTATGTGCTTATCAACTTAGCAATTCATTAAATCAATTTCCAGTTGAAGGAGTGTTCATTACATGTCATTAAGAGAAGAAGCATTACATATGCACAAAGAGAATCAAGGCAAACTCGAATCAAAATCAAAAGTACAAGTGAAAAACGCGAAAGACTTAAGCTTGGCTTACTCACCGGGTGTTGCTGAACCATGTAAAGATATTTATGACGACACAAGCAAAGTGTATGATTATACAATGAAAGGCAATATGGTCGCTGTTGTGACAGACGGAAGCGCTGTTTTAGGGCTTGGAAACATTGGTGCAGAAGCATCTCTTCCAGTGATGGAAGGGAAAGCTGTATTATTCAAAAGCTTTGCAGGCGTTGATGCATTCCCAATCGCGCTTTCCACAAACGATGTAGACAAAATCGTTGAAACAGTGAAGCTTCTTGAGCCAACGTTTGGCGGTGTGAACCTTGAAGATATTGCAGCTCCTAACTGCTTCATCATTGAAGAGCGTTTGAAAAAAGAGACAAACATTCCTGTTTTCCACGATGATCAGCACGGAACAGCGATTGTGACAGTGGCAGGACTTGTGAATGCCCTTAAACTGTCTGGAAAATCAATGTCTTCAATTAAAGTGGTTGCAAACGGCGCTGGAGCAGCAGGTATTGCGATTATCAAACTTCTTTATCATTTCGGTGTACGTGATATCATCATGTGTGATACAAAAGGCGCTATTTATGAAGGCCGCCCAAATGGTATGAATGCAGTGAAAAACGAAGTAGCTAAATTCACGAACCAAGACCGTAAAGAAGGTTCTTTAGAAGAAGTCATTGAAGGCGCAGATGTCTTCATCGGCGTTTCAGTAGCAGGTGCTTTAACAAAAGAAATGGTAGGAAAAATGGCAAAAGATCCTGTGATCTTCGCAATGGCTAATCCAAATCCAGAGATCATGCCAGAAGATGCACATGCAGCAGGTGCAAGTGTTGTAGGAACTGGTCGTTCTGACTTCCCAAACCAAGTGAACAACGTACTTGCATTCCCAGGTATTTTCCGCGGAGCGCTCGATGTACGGGCAACACATATTAACGAAGAAATGAAAATTGCAGCTGTTGAAGCGATTGCTTCTCTTGTATCAGATGAAGAATTGACAGCAGAATATGTCATTCCTGCACCATTTGATGCACGCGTAGCACCAGCGGTAGCAAAAGCAGTAGCAAAAGCAGCAATGGAAACGGGTGTTGCAAGAATCAAAGTAGACCCAGAAGCTGTTGCAGAAAAAACAAGAAAATTAACGATTATCGGCGAGTAATCGAACTGGAAAAGTGTGCACGTTCTTTCTGAATTTGGATGAAAAACGTGCACCATTTCCTCTCTTATGTGAAATTTTTTTCATCCGGAATGAGATTTTTTTGTAGACGTTCACAATTCAAATATATCAACTGCTCAGCGCCCCAAACCTATACTCATTTCTCATCAATTCCCCCCTGAAAAAATTGAATGAAGGATGACAGCGTTTGACAAAAAAAGTACAATAGTTTCGGTACAGTTATGACATGTCCTATAATAGTGGATGTGCGTGTAAAGAAAAAACCCTTCAAAAAGGGAGGTAGTCATTTGTCAATCAAGAACATTTTCAGTAAAAAGAAAAAGTATGCATCTGTACCCTCTGAACAGGCAAGTCAAGATGTGCCTGAAGGCATCATGACCAAATGTCCGCAATGTAAAAAAATAATGCTCACCAAAGAACTAGATAAAAATTTACGTGTTTGTATGAATTGCGGCAGACATTTGCAAATGAATGCAAAACAGCGTATTGAAAGCCTTGTAGACGAAGGCACATTTGAAGAATTTAACGGACACCTCATTTCTGAGAACCCGCTCGGTTTCCCAGGCTACGAAGAAAAGCTTGAGAAAGACAGAGAAAAAACTTCTTTGAATGAAGCCATTGTGACAGGTAAAGGTGAAATTGAAGGCCAAAGTGTTGTGATCGCTGTCATGGATGCCACATTCCGTATGGGCAGCATGGGCTCGGTTGTGGGTGAAAAGATCACACTGGCGATCGAGAAAGCAAAAGCGGACAAGGTGCCATTTATTATCTTTACTGCATCTGGAGGAGCAAGAATGCAAGAGGGTATTCTTAGTCTGATGCAGATGGCCAAAACAAGCTCAGCATTAAAGCTGTTCAGCGAGGATCAAGGTTTGATTATCTCAGTGATGACGAACCCTACAACTGGCGGTGTATCAGCTAGTTTTGCGTCTCTCGGTGATTACAACTTTGCAGAGCCGGGAGCATTGATTGGTTTTGCTGGCCGCAGAATCATTGAACAAACCATTCGTGAAGACCTGCCAGAGGACTTCCAAACGGCTGAATTTTTATTGAAGCATGGTCAGCTCGATGCTGTGATCCACCGTGCCGACATGAAAGAAACATTAGGCCGAATCTTAGCATTACACAGCACAGGAGGTGAACGAGAGTGGCTGGAGAACTAGAATTTGAAAAACCTGTCATTGAACTTCGAGCAAAAATTGATGAATTGAAAAAGCTCACACAAAATTCAGAGATGGATTTAAGTGCGGAAATTGAGCGCCTTGAAACACGTCTGAGTAAGCTTGAAGCGGACATTTATACAAATTTAAAGCCGTGGGACAGAGTACAAATTGCTCGTCATGCGATGCGCCCAACAACTCTCGATTACATTCAAGAGCTGTTTGACAACTTTTTCGAATGTCATGGTGACCGTTTCTATGGCGATGATGAAGCCATCGTTGGAGGAATTGCTACGTTTAAAGGGCTTCCTGTCACAGTTATTGGCCATCAGCGCGGAAAAGACACAAAAGAAAACTTGCGCCGTAATTTCGGGATGCCTCATCCAGAAGGTTACCGTAAAGCATTGCGCTTGATGAAACAGGCAGATAAATTTAATCGCCCTATCATTTGCTTTATTGATACAAAAGGAGCTTATCCTGGTAAAGCAGCTGAAGAACGCGGACAAAGTGAAGCAATTGCGAAAAACTTATTCGAAATGGCAGGACTTCGTGTACCGGTTGTCTGTATTGTCATTGGAGAAGGCGGAAGTGGCGGGGCACTGGGCTTAGGCGTAGGAAACCACCTATTCATGCTAGAGAACTCAACGTATTCAGTGATTTCACCTGAAGGTGCAGCAGCACTGCTCTGGAAGGACTCGTCACTTGCTAAAAAAGCTGCAGAAACAATGAAAATTACCGCTCCAGACCTAAAAGAATTAGATATTATAGATGATGTTATTAAAGAAGTGCAAGGTGGAGCACATCGAGACGTGAAACAACAAGCAGCCTACATGGAAAAAACATTGAAACAATCACTTTCATCTTTGCTCAAACTTTCGCCTGAAGAATTAGTCGAACAAAGATATCAAAAATACAAAGCAATCGGGAAAGTCTCGATTGAAAATCAATATATTGGGGTAAACTAAATAAACGTACAGCCTTTTGGCTGGCGTTTATTTTTTTCGTCTTTTTCATGAAACACCCCCTTATGTAAGCGCTATTTGAAAATAATTTTCTTTTGTTTTCATAAAATTTGAAACGTCTAAAAACCTTGATATAATAAGGTTTAGAGCACTTGAACTGACTAGTTGCTCAAAGATTTGCTTTCATATCTTTCTTAACTTTTGTTTAAAAACAGTTTATTTAATTGTATAATAAGGACGGTTTTAGAAATTCATATTGAAAACATCTGGTTTGGCTCATGATTGTTTTCAAGCAATGGAAATGGTATGTTTAATTCATATATGGTCTCTGAGGTGAAAAAGATGAAGCGTATAGGAGTTTTAACGAGCGGTGGGGATTCCCCAGGAATGAATGCAGCTGTGCGCGCAGTTGTAAGAAAAGCAATTTATCATAATGTTGAAGTTTATGGTATTTATAATGGATATTCAGGTCTAATTAACGGTAAAATTGAGAAACTCGAAATAGGTTCGGTAGGCGATATCATTCATCGTGGAGGAACAAAACTTTACACGGCAAGATGTCCTGAATTCAAGACAGTTGAAGGCCGTGAAAAAGGGATTGAAAACTTAAAAAAATTCGGTATCGAAGGACTTGTTGTCATCGGTGGAGATGGCTCATTCATGGGAGCGAAGAAATTAACAGAGCTCGGTTTTCCATGTGTAGGTGTCCCGGGCACGATTGATAACGATATTCCAGGTACTGATTTCACTATTGGCTTTGATACGGCACTTAATACAGTGATTGATGCCATTGATAAAATTCGTGATACAGCCACATCTCATGAACGTACATACGTAGTTGAAGTAATGGGAAGACATGCTGGAGATATTGCCCTTTGGTCAGGTCTTGCGGGCGGAGCCGAATCCATTTTGATTCCTGAGGCAGACTATGACATGGACGAAATTATTGCCAGGTTGAGAAGAGGACATGAGCGCGGCAAGAAGCACAGTATCATCATCGTAGCAGAAGGCGTAGGCAGCGGTGTTGAATTTGGTAAGCGAATTGAAGAGGAGACAAGCCTTGAAACGCGTGTATCTGTCTTAGGGCATATTCAGCGCGGAGGTTCTCCAAGTGCGTTTGACCGAGTGCTGGCAAGCCGTTTAGGAGCGTATGCAGTAGAACTTCTTCTTGAAGGAAAAGGCGGACGCTGTGTAGGCATTCAAAGCAATGAACTCGTTCACCACGATATTTTAGAAATCTTAGATAAAAAACATACAGTCGATCAAAATATGTACCGACTTTCACAAGAGCTCTCTATATAAAACGAGAAGACCTTAGGAGGAACAGTAATGAGAAAGACAAAAATCGTTTGTACAATTGGTCCAGCAAGTGAAAGCATTGAAAAGCTGACTGAATTGATTGAAGCAGGAATGAATGTAGCCAGACTAAACTTCTCACATGGAGATTTTGAAGAGCATGGTGCACGCATTGAAAACATTCGTAAAGCAGGTAAAGCATTAGGCAAGGACATTGCGATCCTTCTTGACACAAAAGGTCCAGAGATCCGTACACGTACAGTTGAAAACGGCTCAATTGAGCTAGTCGCTGGTGATGATCTTATCGTTAGTATGGAAGACATTGTTGGGAATAAGGAAAAAATCAGTGTGACATACGAAGATTTAATTCATGATGTAGAAGTGGGTTCAACGATTTTATTAGATGATGGTCTTATTGGTTTAGAGGTAAAAGAACTGAACATGGACCGCAAAGAAATCGTCACAAAGGTCATGAATACAGGCACCCTCAAAAACAAAAAAGGTGTGAACGTACCAGGAGTCAGTGTGAACCTGCCAGGTATTACAGAAAAAGATGCCAATGATATTCTGTTTGGAATTGAACAAGGCGTCGATTTCATCGCAGCTTCTTTTGTTAGACGAGCTTCTGATGTTCTTGAAATTCGTGAGCTGCTTGAAAAGAATAACGCAGCTGACATTCAAATCATTCCGAAGATTGAAAACCAAGAGGGCGTTGATAACATTGATGAAATCCTTGAGGTATCAGACGGCTTGATGGTGGCACGTGGAGATCTTGGTGTAGAGATCCCGGCAGAAGAAGTACCGCTTGTTCAAAAAATGCTGATCAAAAAATGCAATCGTTTAGGCAAGCCTGTCATCACAGCTACTCAAATGCTGGACAGCATGCAGCGTAACCCGCGCCCAACTCGAGCGGAAGCAAGTGACGTGGCAAATGCCATTTTTGACGGCACAGATGCCATTATGCTTTCTGGTGAAACAGCAGCTGGGACATATCCAGTGGAAGCTGTTCAAACGATGCATAACATTGCATCACGTTCAGAAGAAGCACTTAACTATAAAGCCATTCTTTCTCGCAGAAGCGAAGAAGTAGAAGTCAGTATTACAGATGCCATCGGTCAATCTGTAGCACATACAGCGATGAAGCTTGATGTGGCAGCGATTGTGACACCGACTGAGAGTGGTCATACAGCGAGAATGATTTCAAAATATAGACCAAAAGCACCAATCGTTGCAGTAACAGCAAACGAATCAGTGGCTAGAAAGCTATCTCTTGTCTTCGGTGTATTTGCGAAGAGCGGATCAAATACGTCTTCTACAGATGAAATGCTTGAGAATGCAGTAGAAAAGTCAATTGAATCTGGCTATGTAAGACATGGCGACCTGATTGTCATTACAGCTGGTGTGCCAGTTGGCGAAGCAGGTACAACGAACTTAATGAAAGTGTATGTTGTTGGCGATATCATTGCGAAGGGTCAAGGAATTGGCCGCAAATCTGCATTTGGACCGGTTGTCATTGCACAAAGCGGAAAAGAAGCAGACGAAAAAATGTACGATGGTGCGATTCTTGTAGCAAACTGCACAGATCGTGATATGATGGGTGCTTTAGAAAAAGCTTCTGCCCTTATCACTGAAGAAGGCGGTTTAACAAGTCATGCAGCAGTCGTTGGGCTCAGTCTTGGCATTCCGGTGATTGTTGGTCTTGACAGCGCAACAACACTTCTAAAAGAGGGCGAAGAAATTACAGTAGATCCATCACGCGGAGCGATCTACAAAGGCCGTGCAAGCGTCCTTTAAATCACACTCGAGGGGAGTTGTCTGACTCCTCTCTTTTTTTATGTTACACTAAAAAAAGCAACAGCTTTCGATGAAAGAGACCCCATGAGGTGATATGGTTGAAAAAATATTTTCTACTATTATTCATTCTGTTTCCCGCAGTGGAAATTAGTTTATTTTTAATCTCAAGTAAAATCATTGGCATTTTACCAACGATGCTAGTCATTGTGCTGACAAGTGCACTAGGTGCTTACTTTGCAAGAAAACAAGGAATGGAAGCATTCCAAAAAGTGCAACGAGATTTACAATATGGCAAGATGCCAGGGGCAACCATTGTTGATGGTTTCTGTATTCTTATCGGCGGATTACTGCTGCTCATTCCTGGATTTCTATCAGATTTGATTGGGGCTTTTCTGCTCATTCCGGTGACGAGAAAACGGATCAAGCCGCTCTTTGAGCGCTGGCTTAGAAACATGTCCAATCGCAATCGTTATACGATCATTCGTTAAAGAGACCTGCAGCTGAGGTCTCTTTTACTTTTGCATACCATACCGAATGTACTGATAAATTTCGCTGAAAACACCAGCATTACGAAACGCCTGCCACACGACAAGAGAAGCGGGACCTAGAGCAAGTCCTAGAAAACCAAACCATTTTAATCCAACAAATAGCGCCACAAGTGTTGCTAAAGGATTAAGCCCAATCGATTTACTTAAGACTTTCGGCTCTGATATTTGTCTTTGAATGAGCACCACGATATACAAAATGCCTAGCCCGATGGCAAGTGAAAGATTTCCTGTCATGGCGGAGTAAATGATCCACGGAAGAAAAACAGTACCGCTGCCGATGTAAGGAAGTAAATCGACAAGTCCAATACAAAGAGCGATCACAATCGCATGCTCGACCTTTAAGATGATCAGCCCAATCAGCACAATACCGATGGTCATGGCAACGAGCAGAAGCTGGGCTTTCATAAAGCCAGTAATGGCTTTTTTGATTTCAGATAAGATTGCGCGTGTATGCAGCATCCACTTTGCGGGAAAGATACGGGCACCATATTTTTTTAATGTAAACCAATCTTTTGTGATAAAAAAAGTCGCCAGTGCGGAAAATAAAAGAGTCGCTGCTGCATCAGGCAAAAGACCTAAAAAAGCCGGAATGAATTCAAGTGTTTTTGAAAGAAGAGCTCCGACTTTCGCCGCTGCTTCGTCGCCAAGCGCTTGAATTTGTCCCAAAATAGACTCCTTTTGACCAGCTTGAAGTGTATTAAATTGAGCAGTCAAATCATGATATAAAGGTAGAATTTTATCAGTGAAAAACCGTTCCACAATACTGACCATTTGATCAAGATGGCCAGGTAGAACCTTTGCTAAATAAGCACTTCCTGAAATGATTTCCGCCACTAAAAGCGTCATGAAACCTGCTGCCGCCACTAAAAAGAGCAATAGCACAATGATGACGACAAAACCTCTTGGCATCCCGGTCATTTCTTCTATTTTACATACGGCTGGATGAATCAAACATGACAGGGCAAGTGCAATCCAAAATGGATATAAAAACGGAAAAGACTGATATAAAAAGACAACAGCAAAAACGGCAATGCTGATGATCATCAAACTGCGCAGAAAAATGGCCACATAGGTGTGATTCACACAATCCCCTCCAAAAAACAAGCATGTCCGATACTTCATTTTATTCAAAAAGATTAGTAATATGAAAAGGTCGCAATAAAAAGAAAGGAAGTGGCGGCATATGTTGACACAAGCCAATTTATTTTTGGCTCTTTTACTCGTTATTGCACTCATTGCGAAGAACAATTCGTTAATTTTAGCGGTTTCTGTGCTGATTGTGATTAAGCTCATGGGCCTGGATCAAAAAATTTTCCCGGTTCTGCAATCTAAAGGCATCAATTGGGGTGTAACCATCATTACAATCGCTGTACTTGTACCGATTGCAACAGGTGACATTGGATTTAAACAGCTTGGAGAAGCGATGAAATCTTCCTATGCTTGGATTGCACTTGGAGCGGGTATATTAGTAGCACTGATTGCAAAAAACGGCATTGTGCTACTCGAAAATGATCCCCATATTACGGCGGCGCTTGTATTCGGTACCATTTTGGCCGTCAGTTTATTCAAAGGTGTGGCTGTCGGTCCGCTGATTGGTGCAGGAATTGCCTATTTGGCGATGCAGGCTGTGAAATTTTTCAGCGGATGAAAAGAGAGTGGCGTATGTCACTTTCTTTTTTATTTTTTCTTACGCGAGCTTTTGCAAAAAAACATAATTAAATATATTAAAAGTAGCAAAATCCCTTTATTCCATGCCCTAAACGGCAGGCTGGAAAAAAAATTATCAAAAAAAATTATAGTTAAACATTTAACAAATGTCTGATTATTGTTTATAATGGGAATAGGCTTAATTTTGAACTCATTGATCACATAGGAGAAATGAGGTTAAAAGCGCTCTAACCATATAGGTAAATGTAAGCATTTTCTTTTTTGAACCTGCCAGCATATTCAGGTTGGATAGCGCTTTCAAAAAGCGAGAATTCTGCAACAAAGGGGAATCTTTTTAAAAAGGGGAGATTGAACATGACAGCAACAAGAGGTCTTGAAGGTATTGTGGCAACAACTTCATCCGTAAGCTCAATTATTGATGATACTCTTACTTATGTAGGGTACAATATCGATGATTTAACTGAAAAAGCTACATTCGAAGAAATTGTCTACCTGTTATGGCACTTAAAGCTACCGAATGAGCAAGAGTTGAGTGAGTTAAAGCAGCAGCTCAATGAAAATGCTCATATTCCGCAAGAAATCATTGAGCACTTTAAATCTTACTCGATGGATGGGGTTCATCCAATGTCTGCGATTCGTACAGCCGTATCCTTACTAGGTTTACTAGATGACGAATCAGAGATTATGGACAAAGAAGCGAATTACAGAAAAGCCATTCGATTACAGGCGAAAATTTCTGGACTTGTCGCTGCATTTTCACGCATTCGAAAGGGACTTGAGCCTGTACAGCCAAAAGAAGAGTACAGCTATGCTGCGAACTTCTTGTATATGCTAAATGGTGAAGAGCCATCACCAGTAGAAATTGAGGCAATTGATAAGGCCCTCATTCTACATGCGGATCACGAATTAAACGCCTCGACATTTACAGCGCGTGTATGTGTTGCTACACTATCAGATATCTACTCTGGTGTAACAGCGGCTATCGGTGCGCTTAAAGGACCACTTCATGGCGGCGCCAATGAAGGCGTAATGAAGATGCTTTCAGAAATTGGCGAACTTGAAAACGTAGATTCATATATTCATGGTAAGCTAGAGAAGAAGGAAAAAATTATGGGCTTTGGCCACCGCGTATATCGTAAAGGTGACCCGCGTGCAAAGCATTTAAAAGAAATGAGCCAGCGTTTAACAAACCTCACAGGCGAGCCGAAATGGTATGAAATGTCTGTTCGCGCAGAGGAAATCGTGACATCAGAGAAAAATCTTCCACCGAATGTTGATTTTTATTCTGCTTCTGTCTATCACAGTCTTGGGATTGATCATGACCTGTTTACACCTATTTTCGTGATCAGCCGATTCTCTGGATGGATTGCTCACATTTTAGAGCAATATGACAACAACCGTCTGATCCGTCCAAGAGCTGAATACATTGGGCCTGATCTTCAAACGTTTGTTCCGATCAGTGAAAGAGACTAATGTTTATAGAATAAGCGGAGGCTGATCCAAACAAACCCATCAGCCTCCATATCAACAAAAAATGAATCATGTGAAAAACTTCTTCGCTTGCAGACATCAAGCCAAGAAGTTTCAAATATTCACTACATAATCTGGGAGGTAATATCATTGTCACAAGGCGAAAAAATTACAGTTACTGGCGGCGTATTGAATGTACCAAATAATCCAATTATCCCTTTTATCGAAGGGGACGGAATTGGTCCTGACATTTGGAAAGCAGCATCAAGAGTTCTTGAAGCCGCTGTTGAAAAAGCATATAAAGGTGAAAAGCAAATCACTTGGAAAGAAGTATATGCAGGTGAGAAAGCTTACAATAAAACTGGAGAGTGGCTTCCAGAGCAAACGCTTGAAGACATTCGTGAATACTTAATTGCCATCAAAGGACCACTGACAACACCAATTGGTGGTGGAATCCGTTCATTGAACGTGGCACTAAGACAAGAACTTGATTTATTCACATGCTTACGTCCAGTTCGCTGGTTCAAAGGCGTACCATCTCCTGTGAAACGTCCAGAAGACACAGATATGGTTATCTTCCGTGAGAACACAGAAGATATTTATGCAGGGATCGAGTATGCAAAAGGATCAGACGAAGTGAAGAAGTTAATCGACTTCTTGAAAAACGAATTAGGTGTGAATAAAATCCGTTTCCCAGAAACTTCAGGTATCGGAATCAAACCAGTTTCTGAAGAAGGAACATCTCGCCTTGTCAGAGCAGCTATTCAATATGCAATCGACCAAGGTCGTAAATCTGTGACACTTGTTCACAAAGGAAATATCATGAAATTTACAGAAGGTGCCTTCAAAAACTGGGGCTACGAAGTGGCTGAAAAAGAGTTTGGCGACAAAGTCTTTACATGGGCACAATATGATCGTATTGTAGAAAAAGATGGAAAAGACGCGGCAAACAAAGCGCAAAGTGAAGCAGAAGCTGCTGGGAAAATCATTGTCAAAGACAGCATTGCAGATATTTTCCTTCAACAAATTTTAACTCGTCCAGCTGAGTTCGATGTTGTGGCAACAATGAACTTAAACGGAGACTACATCTCTGATGCACTTGCAGCACAAGTGGGCGGAATTGGTATCGCACCGGGTGCGAACATCAACTACGAAACAGGACACGCTATCTTTGAAGCAACTCACGGAACAGCACCAAAATATGCTGGTCTTGATAAAGTGAATCCGTCTTCTGTTCTTCTATCAGGCGTGCTTTTACTAGAGCACCTTGGCTGGCAGGAAGCAGCTGATCTCGTGATTCAATCTGTTGAAAAAACAATTGCTTCAAAAGTCGTCACGTACGATTTTGCTAGATTAATGGATGGCGCAACAGAAGTGAAGTGTTCTGAGTTCGCTGACGAGCTCATCAAAAACTTGTCTTGATTCTTAAACTTTAAAGTTAAAGGGGAAAAGGGAAATGGCAAACAAGCGTAAAAAAGTATCTGTCATCGGAGCAGGCTTTACTGGAGCCACTACAGCATTTCTAACAGCTCAAAAAGAATTAGCGGATGTCGTATTAGTTGATATCCCGCAGCTTGAAAACCCGACAAAAGGGAAAGCACTTGATATGCTGGAAGCAAGCCCTGTTCAAGGCTTCGATGCGAATATTACAGGAACTTCTAACTACGAAGATACAGCCGGTTCTGATGTAGTGGTCATTACGGCAGGAATTGCAAGAAAGCCGGGAATGAGCCGTGACGACCTCGTGTCAACAAATGAAAAAATCATGCGCAGTGTGACACGCGAAATCGTCAAATATTCTCCAGAAGCGATCATCGTTGTGTTAACAAACCCAGTTGATGCAATGACATATGCAGTTTATAAAGAATCAGGATTACCAAAAGAAAAGGTCATCGGACAATCAGGCATTCTTGATACAGCCCGTTTCCGTACATTCGTTGCACAAGAACTAAACCTATCTGTTAAAGATGTGACAGGATTTGTTCTTGGCGGGCATGGCGACGACATGGTTCCGCTTGTTCGTTACTCTTATGCAGGCGGTATCCCGCTTGAAACATTGATTCCTAAAGATCGAATTGATGCGATTGTGGAAAGAACAAGAAAAGGCGGCGGTGAAATCGTCAACCTATTAGGTAACGGTAGTGCGTATTATGCACCTGCTGCTTCACTCGTTGAAATGGTTGAGGCCATCTTAAAAGATCAGCGCCGCGTCATCCCAACGATTGCATACCTTGAAGGTGAATATGGCTACGAAGGCATTTACCTTGGTGTTCCAACAATCGTAGGCGGAAACGGCCTTGAACAGATCATTGAGCTTGAACTGACAGAAGAAGAAAGAAGTCAGCTTGATCGCTCTGTTGAGTCTGTTAAGAACGTCATGAAAGTATTGTCTTAATATGAATAAAAAAGAAGACTTCTCTTAAGGGGAGTCTTCTTTTTGTTTACAAAATAAATCTTGTCGAAATTTTAAATTGTCCTCTTGTTAAGCTTTCGTTAAAATGAAAGAGAAAGCATGACTTCTCGCTTTTCACATAAGATACAAAAAAACGGATGCAGGGGAAATCACTAATTGGAGGCACAACATGAATAAAAAAATATTAGTTGTGGATGATGAAGAATCGATTGTAACACTTCTAAGCTATAACCTTGAAAGGGCGGGCTACGATGTCGTCACAGCAAGAGACGGAGAAGAAGCGCTTGAAAAAGCGGCAAGTGAACAGCCTGATCTCATTGTGTTAGATTTAATGCTTCCGAAGATGGACGGCATTGAAGTGTGCAAGCAGCTGAGAATTCAAAAAATGATGTTCCCTATTTTAATGCTGACAGCAAAGGACGATGAATTTGATAAGGTGCTCGGCCTTGAACTTGGAGCCGATGATTACATGACAAAACCGTTCAGTCCTAGAGAAGTGGGTGCTCGGGTAAAAGCGATTTTGAGAAGAGCGCAGCAATCTCAACCTGCCCCTTCGCAAGAGGAGAAGGAAGAGATCATTGCAGACCAAATGAAAATTGGTGAACTGCGCATTTTACCCGAACATTACGAAGTCTATTTCCAAGAAGAACGTCTGGAGCTCACGCCAAAGGAATTTGAACTGCTGCTTTATTTGGCTAAGCATAAAGGCCGTGTCCTCACGCGTGATCTATTGTTAAGTGCGGTTTGGAATTATGACTTTGCAGGTGATACTCGTATTGTGGATGTACATATCAGCCACTTGCGGGACAAAATTGAAAAAAACACAAAAAAACCAACATATATTAAAACCATTCGTGGCTTAGGCTATAAATTGGAGGAGCCAAAGGCAAATGAGTAAAATTAGAACCCGCCTGTTTTCTGGGCTCATTTTTCTCCTTTTTATTGTGTTTGTCGCACTTGGCCTTTTCTTGGATCATATGTTTCATGTTTTCTATGAAACAAAATTAACGCAGCGAATGGAAAAAGAAGCAAGCTTTCTCCTTTCTTCAATGAATGGGGATGACCTGAAGGCAAAGCAGAACCAGGAGATCCTCAATCAAGCCAAGCAGCATCTCGATATGAATGCGTCGATTGTGGACGTGAAGGGGAATATCATACATACAACGGGTCAAGCAGAGCAAAGAGCTATCATTCAAAACACGCTGAAAAATGAACGCCTCCAAACAAAAGGAACGGTTATTGATGATGAGAAGGATGCGCTTTTTCATTATGCAGTCCCTATTATGAAACAAAACGAGCCGGCGGGATATTTATTTCTCCATGCCTCATACCAGCCTTTAAATGAAATTGACGGCCAGCTCTGGCTTGCATTAGCCTTTTGTCTTGGCTCGGCTATCGTGATCATCGTCTTTTTTGGCTACCGCATGTCGATGAAGTATGTGAAACCGATTGATTATGCCACCAAGGTAGCCAAACAGCTTGAACGTGGGAACTATGATACGAATAACTATGAAGAGCTGATCATTGAAACAAGTGAACTCAATACATCCATGAAGCGTCTGGCAGAAAGCCTTCAAGACATGACAAGCGCTGGTGAAATGCAGCGAGATCGTCTGCAAACAGTCATTGAAAACATCGGAGCAGGGATTATTTTGATTGATAAGATGGGCTATATTCACTTGGTCAATCGAACCTTCCGTAAGCAATTTAAGGTGCAAAAGCATATTTACATGCACAAGCTGTATCATGAAGCCTTTACACATGAAGAGGTAATTGAACTAATTGACGAAATTTTCATGACAGAAACCAAAGTACGCAAGTTTCTGCGTCTTGCTGTTGACATCGAGCGCCGCTATTTCCAAGTCGATGGTGTTCCGATCTTAAGTACAGATGATGAATGGAAAGGAATTGTCCTTGTGTTTCATGATGTGACAGAAACAAAGCAACTAGAACAAATGCGAAAAGACTTTGTCGCTAACGTGTCACATGAATTAAAGACACCGATTACATCTATTAAAGGATTTTCCGAAACGCTTCTCGATGGAGCCATTGATGACAAAGAAGCGCTGACAGAATTCCTTTCAATCATCTTAAAAGAGAGCATCCGTTTAGAAACGCTTATTCAAGATTTACTAGATCTCTCTAAAATTGAACAGCAGCATTTTAAGCTGAATATTCAAGAAGCCAATGCTTCAGAAATCATTCAAGAGATTGAAGTGCTGCTAAAACAAAAGGCTGCAGAAAAAGGCATTCAATTACAAGTACGTGTCCCAAAAGAGCCGGTCTATGTCATGGCAGACCCGCTGAGATTAAAGCAAATTTTCCTCAATCTCGTCAACAATGCCCTCACTTATACACCGGAGGGAGGAAGTGTCACGATTACAGCGAGACCGATGAAAAACAGCTGTGAATTTGATATAGCAGATACAGGGATCGGAATGAAAAAAAGTGAGATTCCAAGAATATTTGAGAGATTTTATCGGATTGATAAAGATAGAAGTAGAAACTCTGGTGGTACAGGGCTTGGCCTTGCGATTGTGAAACACCTTGTCGAGGCGCATGAAGGGACGATTTCTGTCCATAGCAAACAAGGCAAAGGGACGACGTTTACAGTGAGTTTGAAGGCAAAATAGAGTAAAAAGGAAAGTGACGTCAAAATTTACATGATCTTTACAATGAATTCATGTTTTGTTAAACAATCATTGGTAGGATGAATAGGAACCCCTTCATCCAAGGAGCCAATTTTGGAAGGACGAAAACACTTGTTGTTTTCGTCCCTTTTTTTATGCAGGCTCGTCTATTTTCTTTTCAAAATAAACTTTGATAAAATGAACATACAATGTGTGAAAGAGACGACTGAGCCGGCTCAGTCGATGGAGGATTAAAACATGACAGATCAAAAGAAATTAGTACTTGTGGATGGAAACAGTCTCGCCTATCGAGCTTTTTTTGCTTTGCCGCTATTATCTAATGATAAAGGCGTACATACGAATGCCATTTACGGCTTTGCGATGATCTTAATGAAGATGCTGGAGGACGAGAAGCCGACTCATATGCTTGTTGCATTTGATGCGGGGAAAACCACCTTTCGTCACGAGACATTTAAGGAATATAAAGGCGGAAGACAAAAAACACCGCCAGAACTATCAGAACAAATGCCGTTCATCCGTGAGCTATTAGATGCATATCAGGTGAAAAGGTATGAGCTGCCGCAATACGAGGCAGATGATATCATCGGTACACTGGCTGTAGAAGCAGAAAAAGACGGCTTTGAGGTCAAAATCTTCTCAGGAGATAAAGACTTAACACAGCTTTCAACAGACCGCACGACGGTAGCCATTACGAAAAAAGGCATCACTGAAGTAGAATACTACACACCGGCCCATATTGAAGAGAAATATGGCCTGCGCCCAGATCAAATCATCGACATGAAAGGACTGATGGGAGATTCATCAGATAATATCCCAGGCGTTCCTGGTGTTGGTGAAAAAACAGCGATCAAATTGTTAAAGCAGTTTGGAACGGTTGAAAATCTACTTGAACATATTGACGAAGTCAGCGGGAAAAAGCTAAAAGAAAAGCTTGAAGAATATAAAGAAAAAGCGGTAATGAGTAAAAAGCTGGCGACGATTCTCGTAGAAGCACCAATTGATGTGTCAAGCAAAGATCTCGCTTATGAAGGCCCTCACATGGAGCAGGTCATCTCCCTTTATAAAGAACTGGGCTTTCAAACGCTGCTAGAGCGTTTAGGAGAAGCGCCAGAATCAGATGAACCAGTTGAAATAGACGAAATAGATGTGAAGAAAATAACAGATGTCACAGAGGACATGCTGACAGATCATGCGGCGCTTGTGGTAGAACAGCTGGGAGACAATTATCACGAAGCAGATTTGATCGGTTTTGCGATCCATAATGAAAACGGTGCGTTTTTTATCACAAAAGAAGATGCTCTTCAATCAGAAGCGTTTAAACAATGGGCGCAAGATGAAACGAAGAAAAAATGGGTCTTTGATTCCAAAAGAGCGGTTGTCGCCCTCAGGTGGCATGGTGTTGATCTAAAAGGTGTCGATAACGACGTCTTGCTCGCTTCCTATGTCGTCAATCCACAGAAATCCTATGAGGACGTGGCAAGTGTGGCGAAGGAATACGGCCTGAATATCGCCCTTTCCGATGAAAAGGTATACGGAAAAGGAGCGAAGCAGGCCATTCCGCCAGAAGATGAGCTCAAAGATCATCTTGGACGGAAAGCAGCGGCGATTTCTGCCCTGCATGATTTGACACTTGAAGCGTTAGAAAAAAATGATCAGCATGAGCTGTATGAAGATTTAGAGTTGCCACTTGCGCTTATCTTAGGTGAAATGGAATCTCTTGGGGTAAAAGTGGATATTGAACGCCTTCAGAAAATGGGTGAAGAACTAACGAAGAAGCTGAAGGAGTATGAAGAAACCATTCACCGTTTAGCGGGAGAAACCTTTAACATCAATTCACCGAAGCAGCTTGGTGTGATTTTATTTGAAAAATTAGGACTGCCGATTATCAAAAAGACCAAAACAGGCTACTCTACGTCTGCGGATGTTCTTGAAAAGCTTGAAGACAAGCACGAAATCATTCGGTCGATTCTGCATTACCGCCAAATTGGCAAGCTGCAATCTACCTATGTCGAAGGCTTAATGAAAGTGACGCGCAAAGATACCCATAAAGTCCATACAAGATTTAATCAGGCGCTTACACAAACAGGAAGACTAAGCTCTACAGACCCAAATCTTCAAAACATCCCGATTCGGTTAGAAGAAGGCCGAAAGATTCGACAAGCATTTATCCCGTCAAAAGAGGGCTGGCTTATGTTTGCAGCGGATTATTCGCAAATCGAGCTGCGTGTACTTGCGCACATTTCTCAAGACGAGAACTTGATTGAAGCCTTTACGCAGGATATGGATATTCACACGAAAACAGCCATGGATGTGTTCCATGTCTCGGAAGAAGAAGTGACTTCCTCTATGAGAAGACAAGCCAAAGCTGTCAACTTCGGAATTGTGTATGGAATTAGTGATTATGGCCTTTCTCAAAACCTTGGAATTACAAGAAAAGAAGCAGCCGCCTTTATTGAACGCTATTTAACAAGCTTTAAAGGCGTCAAAACATATATGGAAGAGATCGTGCAGGAAGCAAAACAAAAAGGCTATGTCACGACGCTTCTCAAACGCAGACGATATATCCCGGATATCACAAGCCGTAATTTTAATATCAAAAGCTTTGCGGAAAGAACGGCAATGAACACACCAATTCAAGGCAGTGCCGCAGATATCATTAAAAAAGCAATGATTGATATGGTGCGAAAGCTAAAAGAAGAAAACTTGCAGGCAAATCTTTTATTGCAGGTGCACGATGAACTGATTTTCGAAGCACCGAAAGAAGAAATCGCCATACTAGAAAAAATTGTCCCTGAAGTGATGGAAAACACACTTCACCTCGATGTGCCGCTAAAAGTCGATTTTGCTTCAGGCCCATCTTGGTACGACGCTAAATAAAGAGAGAACAAAGGAGCGAGGAGCATGCCGGAATTACCAGAAGTTGAAACCGTCCGGCGAACTCTCAAGCGGTTAGTCAAAGGAAAAACGATTGAAACGGTCGATATCAAATGGCCAAATATCATCAAACGTCCTGGGGAACCGGAAGAGTTCGCTAGAAGGATGGCAGGAGAAACCATTCAAACCATTGAAAGAAGAGGGAAGTTCCTACTCTTTCATTTAGACCACTATGTGATGGTCTCCCATTTAAGGATGGAAGGGAAATACCGTGTACATGAAGCAAATGATCCTTATGATAAACATGTACACGTCGTCTTTACGTTTACAGATGGGACCGAGCTTCGGTATCATGATGTACGCAAATTTGGCACAATGCATCTCTTTCATCCAGGGGAGGAAGAAAAAGAACTTCCGCTGTCTCAGCTCGGATATGAGCCTTTTTCAGACGCATTTACACCAGCATATCTATGGGAGCAATTGAAGAAAACCTCCCGCGTGGTCAAAACAGCTTTACTTGATCAAAAGATTGTTGTAGGACTTGGTAATATTTATGTGGATGAAGTCCTATTTAAGGCAGGCATTCACCCAGAAACAAAAGCAAATCAGCTAAGCCTTGAATCATGCAAGGTGCTCCACAAACATATCATCGACACGCTTCAAGTCGCAGTTGATGCGGGAGGAAGCACCATTCGCTCTTACATCAATTCACAGGGCGATATTGGCACATTTCAAATGCAGCTTCTTGTATATGACCGGCGGGGAGAGCCGTGCCAGACATGTGGAAGTATCATCGAGAAAACAGTTGTTGGAGGGCGAGGCACTCATTTTTGCGTGACCTGCCAAAAACGTCCTCAATAAAGGTAAGCCCATCAGCATGCTTCCTTTTTGCCATGCATACGATAAAAAACATTCTTTTTTCAGCGAGGTGTAGACTGACACACAGCCCACCTGCTCTTCATATAGTGAAGAAGAGTCTAAGGACGCCTAGAGACTCTTGATCATCGTTGCATGAACAGAAAGGAAGAGTTCAGGTATGATTTCGTTTTCGCTTCTGTTTTTAGCTATTGCAGTCAGCATTGACAGCTTTTCTGTAGGCTTTACGTATGGTCTTCGCAAAATGAGGATTCCATTTAAAGCCATTGTCATTATTGCCTGTTGTTCAGGAATTGTGCTGCTGATTTCCATGCTGATTGGGAACCTCTTGACGACATTCCTCCCTGTCTCAGTGACCGATAAGCTTGGCGGAGGAATCTTGATTGCGATTGGGCTTTGGGTGTTGTATCAATTTTACAAACCAGCGAAAGAACGTGACTTGCTTCTTCATGAAAGAACACTCGTCAATGTAGAAGTGCAGTCGCTCGGTCTTGTCATTCAAATTTTACGAAAGCCGACAAGTGCAGATATTGACCGCTCTGGTACGATCAATGGGATAGAAGCGGTGCTCCTTGGGATTGCTTTATCTATTGATGCATTCGGAGCAGGGATCGGCGCAGCGATTCTAGGGTTTTCTCCAATTGTGATGAGTATAACGGTTGCGGTCATGAGTTCACTTTTTGTATGTATCGGGATTCGTGCCGGACATTACTTGGCAAATTGGCGCTGGATCGATAAGCTTGCATGCTTACCAGGGTTTTTGCTTATTCTCATTGGTGTATGGAAGCTGTAAAGGAGGAAATCAATTGACGCTTGTCATTGGATTAACAGGCGGGATTGCTAGTGGAAAAAGCACAGTCTCGCAGATGATAAAAGAGAAGGGCATCCGCGTGGTGGATGCAGATGTCATTGCAAAAGAAGTCGTTTCTAAAGGAACGAAGGCCCTTCATCAAATCGTTCAAACCTTCGGTGAGGAAGTCCTCCTGCCAAATGGTGAATTGAACCGGCAGCAGCTTGGAGCAATCATTTTTTCTGACGAAGAGAAAAGAAAACAGCTCAATGCCATCGTTCATCCAGAGGTCAGAAAGGAAATGCTCAAGCAGCGAGATGAAGGGATCAATCAGCAAGAAACATTTGTTGTGCTCGATATCCCGCTGTTATTTGAGAGCAAGCTGGAGGGGCTGGTCGACCGCATCATCGTTGTGTACACGACGCCTGAATTGCAGCTATCAAGGCTCATGAATCGCAACGGCCTTAGCGAGGAAGAAGCGCTGAACCGCATTCACTCCCAGCTGCCTCTTGAGGAGAAATGCCAAAAAGCAGACCGCGTGATAGATAACACAAAAGATCTCGCTTTTATGAGAAAGCAATTACAGAACATATTAAACGAATGGGAACATACAGATAAGTAAGAGTACATACACGTACTCTTCTTTTTTTATGCTTTTTTGTCATTTCCTTTGAAAAGAACAGCCCTTTTTCGAAAATGTACGTTTATATACTGGTAATTACATTCTAATGTGATATACTAATTTCGTGAATGAATTTATTAAGTATAACACATAATAGAGGAGTGACCTGTTCATGAAGGTAAAAGCAGCGATCAATGGGTTTGGCAGAATTGGACGCATGGTCTTCAGAAAAGCAATGCTTGACGATCAAATTCAAATTGTAGCGGTGAACGCAAGCTATCCTGCCGAAACACTAGCACATTTAATCAAATATGACACAAATCATGGACGCTACGAATGTGATGTGACAGCAGAAGATGACGCTTTGATTGTCAATGGAAAAAGAGTGCTTTTGCTCAATAACAGAGATCCAAAGCAGCTTCCATGGGGAGAGCTTGGAATTGATATCGTCATAGAAGCAACTGGGAAATTTAATTCAAAAGATCAAGCGATGAGTCATATAGATGCCGGAGCGAAAAAGGTCGTGTTAACAGCTCCAGGTAAAAATGAAGACATTACAATTGTGATGGGTGTCAATGAGGATGATCTTGATCCTGAAAAGCACGTCATTATTTCAAATGCATCCTGTACAACAAACTGTTTAGCTCCAGTTGTCAAGCTGTTAGATGATGAATTTGGCATCGACAACGGCTTAATGACAACGGTTCATGCTTATACAAATGATCAAAAAAATATCGACAACCCGCACAAGGATTTGCGCCGAGCAAGAGCATGTGCTCAGTCCATCATTCCTACAACGACGGGTGCCGCTAAAGCGCTTTCTTTAGTGCTTCCTCATATGAAAGGGAAATTGCATGGACTTGCGCTACGCGTCCCAGTCTCAAATGTGTCGATGGTCGATCTTGTGGTCGACTTGAAAAAAGATGTGACAGCAGAAGAGGTAAATGCTGCCTTCGCAACTGCATCAAAAACATCTCTTGCTGGCATTTTAGACTACACGGAAGAACCGCTTGTCTCCACAGACTTTAACACAAACCCTTATTCAGCTGTCGTTGATGGACTTACAACGATGGTGATGGAAGGTAGAAAAGTGAAAGTTCTTGCATGGTACGACAATGAATGGGGCTATTCATGCAGGGTGGTCGATCTTGTGAAGTTTGTTGGGGCACAGATGAAAGAGCTGTCTGCTGTTTGAAATGAAGAAGACGAACGTCCCTTTTCAAGAAATGAGAGAAAATCCCACTAAAAACACAGCTTGCAAAATGGGTCTAAACAAAGTATACTATTTTTCGTGAACTTCTTGTTCGCAGACTCATTCGGGTATACTTAAAGGGTTAGGACCTCTTAGGACTAACTTTCCCCCGTGGTATATGTCCGGTCCGGCTGCTTAGAACTTCACTCTTTCATTCTTGTTTAAGGGGGGTCCATGATGGAAACAATCGGACGTCACGTTATCTCTGAATTATGGGGATGCGACTGTGATAAACTGAACGACATGGATTTTATTGAAAAAACATTTGTAAATGCAGCTTTGAAATCAGGAGCTGAAGTAAGAGAGGTTGCTTTTCACAAATTTGCACCTCAAGGAGTAAGTGGAGTTGTCATTATTTCTGAATCTCATCTGACAATTCACAGCTTTCCTGAACATGGTTATGCGAGCATAGATGTTTATACTTGCGGCGATCTAGATCCGAATATTGCAGCAGATCATATCGGAGATGAACTAGGTGCTGAAACAAGAGAAAACATCGAAATTCCTCGAGGCATGGGACCTGTACAAGTGAAACAGGCGCAAGCCAAAGCACTGTAAACATAAAAAAGATTGCAATGGGAGCTGGCCAAAAGCATTAAATGCCTTTGTGTTATGCTCCTTTTTATATTTGTTTCATACACAGCATCCAACATTCTCCAACCTGACTATACTTTTGTTCTAGGAAAACAAAGGTTTTTTTTATAAAATAAAGAAGAGGGTTAAAGACAAAGGGGATACGTGTATGACTTTAGGACAAAAGCTAAAACGATTCATTTCCAATCATACGGAAACATCTGACCATCATCCGGTGTCAGAGCTGAAAAGCCATTACTACAAATCGACAAATACACAAGTTTTTCAAGCGGTGGAAGCCATTCTTTCCCGCAACGAATCCTATCAAGTGACATCTGTTTCAGCAGAACGAGGTGAAATCAGCGCAAACATACGAACGCCGAAAAAAGCCTTTCTCGTGGCGACTGTCATTTCAATTCGTCCTTTTGAAACAGCTGTCGATTTTAATGTGACAACAGAAACGGCCCTGCCAACAGACTTTGGCTTTAGTCAAAAGGCAGTTTTGTCCCTTTATAAAGAACTAGACAAACAACTTCCAAGAATAGATCGGAGCTGATGAAATGAAATGTCCCACATGTCAGCACCTTGGTACAAGGGTGCTTGATTCAAGACCAGTAGATGAAGGGAAATCCATCCGTCGCAGAAGAGAGTGCGAAAGCTGCCAATATCGCTTTACGACGTTTGAAAAATTAGAAGAATTGCCGCTGATTGTGGTGAAAAAAGAAGGAATCCGAGAAGAATTCAGCCGGGAAAAGATGCTAAGAGGACTGATCAAAGCGTGTGAAAAGCGCCCTGTCGCTTTAAAACAGCTGGAAGATGTCTGCTTTAACATTGAAAAGGAATTGCGTAATCAAGGCATGTCAGAGGTGAAAAGCGAGCTTGTCGGTGAAATGGTGATGGACGAGCTGGCGAAAATTGATGAAGTGTCTTACGTCAGGTTTGCCTCGGTTTATCGTCAGTTTAAAGATATCAATGTCTTTATTGATGAATTAAAAGATTTATTAAAGAAAGAACGCTAAAAAAGAGCTGAAGATTCTTCATGCTCTTTTTCCTGCGTAAAGCGTAAAACGCAAAAAGAGTGTACAATGGAAACAACCGCATTAAGGGAGGATCAGCATATGACAGAGCATTGGAAGGAAGTGCTAGCCGTCGATCCGTATGTCGTCAAAAGCGCTTCATTGCTCGGTGACATCGATAGACAGCTCATCACTCTTTTATATCAGCCGCTTATTGGCATGTCCGCTTTCAGTTTATACATGACGCTGTGGGGAGAGCTGGAACAAAATCGGATATGGGGTAAACCCGCACCTCATCGGCAGCTCATGGTCATGCTGCAAACGAATTTAAATGATATTTTTGAAGAGCGCTTAAAGCTTGAAGCGATCGGCTTACTCCGCACATATGAACAGGAAACGAAAGAGGGCAGACTGTTTACATATGAGCTTGTGCCGCCGCTAAGACCGGATGAGTTTTTCCAAGACGGTATGCTGAATGTCCTTTTGTATCATCGGGTAGAGAAAGCAAAATATATGCAGCTTCGTGATTATTTTTCTTATCCAAGTGTTCCTGCTGATGCAAAGAACATTTCACGATCGTTTGAAGAAGTGTTTCACGTATTGCAGCCGGGAGAGCGCAAGATGACAGAGGAAATCAATCAGGCGTCATCGCTTGACGAGGGCTACGAATATGTGACCGTCGGATCTAGTCAGTCTGCGCCGCTTTCAGATGAATCCTTTGATTTTGATCTGTTATTAGCAGGTATGTCAGACATGATGATCCCAAGAAAGGCTTTGACAAAGCAAGTGAAAGAGACAATTAAGAAGTTAGCTGTCGTATATGGCATTACGCCGCTGCAAATGCAAAATATTGTCGCAGGCGCCTGTGGGCCGGATCAGATGATTTCAACTGAAGATCTACGAAAAGCAGCGAGAGACTGGTACCAAATCGAATACAGAGGCGAACAGCCGAAGCTGATTGATCAAAAACAGCCAAGGCATTTACGACACGATGCCGCGCAGCATAAAGAGGCAGATACGCCTGATGCGACATTGATTGAAAAGCTGGATCATATTTCGCCTAGAGAGCTTTTGAAAGATATGGCAGATGGCATTGAGCCGACGTATGCAGACTTAAGAATTGTTGAAGATATTATGCTTGAGCAGAAGCTAGAGCCTGGGGTCATGAATGTCTTGATCTACTATACACTGCTGAAAACGGATATGAAGCTGTCCAAAACCTATATGCAAAAAATCGCCGCTCATTGGGTGCGAAAGAAAATCAAAACCGTTGCAGCTGCTATGAAAAT
Organism: Bacillus xiamenensis; assembly: GCF_000300535.1. Lineage (GTDB taxonomy): Bacteria > Bacillota > Bacilli > Bacillales > Bacillaceae > Bacillus > Bacillus xiamenensis. The sequence goes on along the minus strand of NZ_AMSH01000006.1, from coordinate 59,891 downwards.
TGCCAAAGAAGAGAACAGACAAATGACAGAGTGGGCGCAGCAGAAAAAGCAGCGAAACTCGTATGGATCAGGGAAAGTCATCCGAGAGGAGAAACTGCCTGACTGGATGAAAGAAACTGAAACGAAAGAACAGCCTGCAAAAGAACAGACGGATCGTTTGTCTACAGAGGACCTTGAACGAGAAAAAGAAAAATTGTTAAATCAGTTTAATAATATGAAAAAGTACAATGCACATTAATGTGAGGTGAGATGGAGATGAAACCGATCGGTCGTTCATTTGAACAACTAAAAGGACGAGTAGATTTTCGCGTGAGATACAATCAGATTAAAGAAAGTGTATTGTCTGATGAAGATGTGAAGGCCTTTTTAAAAGAGCACAAGGAAGAGATACAAGAAGACATGATTAATCGCAGCTTAAACAGGCTCTTTGAATATGTTCAGCAATCAAAGGGCTGTTCTTACTGCTTAGAGGACGAGAATGTAAATGCCATTTTAGACGGATATCACCCGAAACTTGTGATCAAAGGTCAGAGCATTGATATTGAATATTCCCCTTGTCCTGTCAAACTGCGGCTCGATCGACAGAAAAAACAGCAAGAACTCATGAAAAGCATGTACATTCCGCAGAATGTTCTTCAAGCGACGTTTGCTGATTTGAATGTTGTGGGAAGACAAGAGGTCATTCAAAAAGTAGGTCAATTCCTGCAAAGCTATGATGAGACTGGTAAGGGCAAAGGCCTTTATTTACACGGAAAGTTTGGGGTAGGAAAAACATTTATTCTAGCAGCGATTGCACAGCAGCTAGCGGTAAAAGAATATCCATCTCTCCTTGTCTATGTGCCTGAATTTGTGAGAGAGTTAAAAAATTCATTAGCCGATCATACTCTCGAAGAGAAGCTGAATATGGTCAAATCAACACCGATTTTAATGCTTGATGATATTGGAGCAGAGTCGATGACGAGCTGGGTAAGAGATGAACTTTTAGGAACGATCTTGCAATACCGCATGGCAGAGCAGCTCCCGACTTTCTTCTCTTCTAATTTCTCACCGAGTGACTTGAAGCATCACTTTACGTACTCGCAGCGCGGGGAAAAAGAAGAGGTCAAAGCAGCTCGTTTAATGGAACGGATTCTTTATTTAGCCGAGCCAGTTTTGCTTGAAGGAGAAAATCGCCGTCATTTATAAAAGGATGCGTTACGTGAGGGGGGGAGCGGATGAGATGAACAAAAGAAAATGGCTGCTTATTCTCGTCATCGGCGTTCTGGCTGCTGCGCTATGGTGGCTGAACAAACAGCATCTTCAGCTGTCGCCGAAAGATGTGAAAAATTGGATTCTTCAATTTGGGCTGCTGGCCCCGTTTGTTTTTCTTTTCTTATCACTTTTTCGTCCGTTTGTGCTTGTCCCTCTCACCGTCTTTTCACTAGCAGCAGGTTTGGCGTTTGGCAGTGTCCTTGGGACCATTTATGCCCTCGTCGGTGCTACAGCTGGCGCAACGGGGTCTTTCCTGCTTGCTTCCACCTTCCGTTCAAACAAGCAAGAAACGAAATCAAGCAGCCGGAAGCTAAAGGCGGTGACGTCCCGTATTCAAGAGCATGGGTTTCTTTATATTTTGTTATTGCGCATTGCTCCAATTCATTTTGATTTTGTCAGCTATGCGGCAGCAGCTTCACATGCGAATTATCGTGCATTTACGGCCGCTACCTTTTTAGGACTAATACCGGGCACAGTTGCGTTGAATGTTCTCGGGTCAAGCTTTGTGAGTGGCAATTATGCCGCCTTAGCGATTGTTTGTTTGATTTATTTGATCTTTATCTCTGTTCCACTCATTTTAAAAAGAAAGATGCCTGATTTATTTTAGGCGTCTATTTTTGATGTTCTCCCCATATATATGTAACAGATGTCGTTAGGGGGGACAAACATGCTTGAAATAATCTTTGAAGATGAATATGATACCGCCGCTTTTTTACACCTTGCTGAACACTTGGACAGTCGGCATCACATCTCGATTCAACAGGGGAAAGACCGGCTTCTCATAGAGGCGAAGAAATCAGGAGAAGCACTTGAGCACGTTGTGCGGCCTTTACTGGTTCACTTTTTTTTAGAATGCAAAGAAAATGAGCGCATGCGCAGCATCCTTGAAAACACATACTTATTTAAAGATCCCGAAGAGCAGCACCAAATTCTTTCGATCGCCCATAGCATCATGAAAGGGGATATAGAGGATATTCCTGGGATTCATCAAGACCCGTCAAGGGAAGCCCTGTTAAAAAAGGAGCTAGAGACGATCTCTTTACAGCAAGGTATTTTTTCAATTGGTTCATTTATGACATTTAGGCTCGCAGAGTATGATCAAAGGCTAAAGAATTATGTAGAAGTGTCCATTGAGGAATACAAAATGGAACAAGAATACCAAAACTTTATTCAATCCCTTCGAGACTATGTGATGGCAAGAGAACCTAAGCTTGAGAAAGTACATGTTGTACATGAGGACCGTCTGGTGATTTGGGAATTTCGCTACGCTTCTGAACGTGATCAAAAACAATACATAGACAGACAGTTTGTAAGAGAGCATCCAATGTATATTGATTCGCAGCTGATTGCACCGCTTGTATCCATCGCTCCACAAAAAATTGACCTATTTACAAATGATACAGGTCATTCAATGGTACAAACCATTCAAAATATTTTTCAAGAAAGAGTCGAGGTCTTCCCGCCTCATTCGTTTCAGGAGCAGAATGTTCAATTTGTTCATGACCATTTGGAAAAGAAAAGTGAAAAGCTTTCTTGATTTTCACGAAAAAACGTTTTATAATACGGTGTAACTTCATACAGAGACCGTATTGATAAGGACATGAACAAATGAACACCCGCTTAAAGAGAGGGAAGCCGCGGCTGAAAGCTTCCTAGCTGAGGACCATTTGCTTTACCACCTTTGAACATCAGCTGTGAACTTTTTTAGTAATAGCTGACGGGAATTCCCGTTATCGAACCACAAGCCGTATTTGCTTTTGACAAAGCAAGCTGCAAATACGGGAAAAAGGGTGGAACCACGATTCCGTTTATTCAACCTCGTCCCTTTCCAGGGGGCGGGGTTTTTATATTGCCAAAAAAAGGAGTGACCAGAGATGTCAGAACAAATTCAACTTACATTTCCAGATGGAGCAGTCAAGGAGTTTGACAAAACAGCAACAACAGAAGACATCGCGGCATCAATTAGCCCGGGCCTAAAGAAAAAAGCGCTTGCCGGTAAATTGAACGGCAAAGAAATAGATCTGCGTACGCCGCTATTAGAAAGTGGAACAATTGAGATCATCACAGATAAAAGTGAAGAAGCCCTCGATATTATGCGTCACAGCACAGCCCATTTGCTGGCACAAGCGATCAAACGCATTTATGGAAAAGAGCATCACGTCCAGTTTGGCGTAGGCCCTGTGATTGAAAATGGCTTCTACTACGATGTCGATATCGATGTTGCCATTACACCTGAAGATTTACCAAAGATTGAAAAAGAAATGAAGAAAATCATTAACAGCAACCTGCCGATTGAGCGTGTTGAAGTATCTAGAGAAGAAGCGAAAGCACGTTTTGAAGCAATTGGCGATGAATTGAAGCTCGAGCTGTTAGAGGCGATTCCAGAAGGCGAAACTGTCACAATTTATGAGCAGGGTGAATTCTTTGACCTATGCCGCGGCATTCACTTGCCGTCTACAGGAAAAATCAAAGAGTTCAAGCTGTTAAGCCTTGCAGGTGCATACTGGAGAGGTGACAGTAACAATCAAATGCTGCAGCGTATTTACGGAACAGCTTTCTTTAATAAAGAAGATTTAAATGAACATTTACGTCTACTTGAAGAAGCAAAAGAACGCGATCACCGTAAACTTGGGAAAGAACTGAAGCTGTTTGCGAACTCTCAAAAGGTAGGTCAAGGCCTTCCGCTCTGGCTGCCAAAAGGGGCAACCATCCGCCGCGTGATTGAGCGCTACATTGTTGATAAGGAAGTACGCCTTGGTTATGAACATGTGTATACACCTGTTTTAGCGAGTGTAGAATTATATAAAACATCAGGCCACTGGGCGCATTATCAAGAAGATATGTTCCCAGTCATGGAAATGGACAACGAAGATCTTGTCCTTCGTCCAATGAACTGCCCGCACCATATGATGATTTATAAAAATGAACCGCACAGCTATCGCGAATTGCCAATTCGGATTGCAGAGCTTGGGACAATGCACCGCTATGAAATGTCAGGTGCTTTATCTGGCCTTCAGCGTGTTCGCGGCATGACATTAAACGATGCACATATCTTCGTTCGTCCAGATCAAATCAAAGACGAGTTCATCCGTACAGTTCGTTTAATTGAAGAAGTGTATCAAGACTTCGGCTTAAATGATTACACATTCCGCTTATCTTATCGTGATCCAGAGGATACAGAAAAGTATTTCGATGATGATGCCATGTGGAATAAAGCACAGTCCATGCTGAAAGATGCAATGGACGAGCTTGGACATGACTACTATGAAGCAGAAGGCGAAGCGGCATTTTATGGACCGAAGCTTGATGTACAAGTGAAGACAGCTCTTGGGAAAGAAGAGACGCTGTCCACTGTACAGCTTGATTTCTTACTTCCAGAGCGCTTCGATCTCACATATATCGGAGAAGATGGGAAGCACCATCGTCCAGTGGTGATTCATAGAGGGGTCGTGTCCACAATGGAGCGCTTTGTTGCCTTCTTAATTGAAGAATACAAAGGAGCTCTTCCAACATGGCTGGCACCTGTACAATTCCAAGTCATCCCGGTTTCACCGTCTGTTCATCTAGACTACGCGAAAAAAGTGCAAGAACGTTTGCAGCTTGAAGGTCTGCGTGTAGAGCTTGACAGCCGTGATGAAAAAATTGGATACAAAATTAGAGAAGCGCAAATGCAAAAGATTCCGTACATGCTGGTTGTCGGTGATCAAGAAGCAGAAAATGGCGCAGTCAATGTAAGAAAATACGGTGAACAAGATTCAGAAACAATGGACCTTGAAGCTTTTGTGAAACATGCAGTAGCAGAAGCGAAAAAATAATCTTTTCAAACAATGCAGCCGGTGATCTCTTTCCTTTGAGATCACTGGTTTTTTCTTATGGAAAAAAATTCTCCTCTGGTGATCCAGATGTTTGAATGATACGTTTAGATAGTACGAAAGTACGGGTAAGTATGTACTATTGGTGAGAGAAGAAAATGGGGGAATGAAAGAGATGGTTCAAACAACAAACGTATTATCATCACAAGTATTGGAACAGTCAGCCGTTCTTGGTGCATTAGAGCATTCACTAGCAATGATTGAATTTGATGTGACGGGTGAGGTGCTATGGGTCAATGATATTTTCGCAAAAGCCATGGGCTATTCTAAGGAAGAAATGATTGGTTTAAAACATAGACAATTTTGTCCTCCGCATATGGCAGAGCACACAAGTTATCAAATGTTTTGGAAGCGTTTAAAGGATGGTCGCGTTTTCCAGGAAAAGGTGCAGCGGATCACTAAGTACGGTGACACCTTATGGCTTGAAGCGACGTATACACCAGTCCTCAATGACGAGGGGAACGTCGTAGCTGTTGTGAAAGTGGCAACAGATATTACAGAGAGAGAAAACTCAATGAAGCAGGTCGTAAAAGATTTAAAGGACATGTCTGCGAAATTAATGGAGCGGGCAGAAATTGGTATTCAGCATAGTCAAAGTGTCAATGCTTCTTTTGAACATATCGCCAATGAAACAGATCAAAACATGAGCTTACTAGAAGGCTTAACAGAGCAGGTTGAGTCGATCAGCTCAATTGCGACGACCATTCACAGCATTGCTTCCCAAACGCAGCTGCTCGCACTGAATGCAGCTATAGAAGCTGCACATGCGGGCTCCTATGGAAATGGCTTTAGTGTGGTGGCGGCGGAAATTCGAAAGCTTGCGACAGATTCAAAGGAAGCAATCGTAAAAGTGGATCGATATGTGAAAGCAATTCATATAGAAGTAGAAAAGGTCAGCAGCGGAACGAGCCGGGCAAAAACGAGTGTGTTTACAAACCGGGATCTTGTGAAGCAGGCAAGCGAAGAATTCATCAATGTAGGAGAAGCAGCCCGCGGCTTAGATCGTCAAGCACAGAGTCTAGCGGACATTGTGTAACCGAGAGACCAAAAACACCCTATCTCGTCTGGAGAAGGGTGTTTTCTCTTTGAATCTACTTTAATATATCAAACAATTCATGTAAGTCTTTAATTTCATAATCTGGCGTCACATCTGTTTCATTCTTCTTGCCGTGGCGGTTGATCCAAACGGTTTGGATGCCAACGCGAGATGCTCCGAGAATATCTGTTTTTGGATTATCTCCTACCATAATGACGTCATCTTTTGTGAGATTTAACAGCTGGAGGCAGTGCTCAAAGATGCCAGGGTCAGGCTTGCCTTTCCCATAATCTCCTGAAATCACAATTTCATTAAAATAAGGCGCAAGCTCTGGTACACCTGCAAGCTTTTCCTTTTGAAGACTAGGGTCTCCATTTGTTAATAGGAGTAGTTCATATCTGCCTTTCAGGCGGTCTAAAACAGGATACGTTTCTTCATAGACATACGGGCGTTTTCTCCGTTCTGCTGCAAAGAAATCAGCCAAGTATTGTCCAAATGCCTCATCGTCAATTCCCGCCTTTTTTAAGCCGTTCGTCCAAGCGTTTTTACGATACTCTGGTGCAAGGGCGTTCAACTTTTGAAAGCCTTCGCTAATCGGTTCACTAAAATTTGACCACAGTCCTTCAAAAGGATTAATACCGATCATGACAGTATAATCATATGTTTCATAGGAAGAGTACAGCTTTCTTGCTTCTTCACGTACAATCTGCTCAAATGTTTCTGAATCAAGTCCATATTTCTTTTCCGCTTCCCGGCATGTTTCTTGAAAAGTCGTCTGAATGCTTTTTTCATCCCAAAGCAAAGTGTCATCTAAATCGAAAAATACGGCTTTCATGATCTTCTCCCTTGTTATGTATGTAGTTACCTTCAATTGCATGTGACAGGCTCATGTTCATTTTACAATAGAAGGAGAGGGCAATAAAGAAAAGATTTGAGAGAGATGTGAGCATTGACTGCTCATGACTATTGACATCAACTGAGGTGGCTGGTTTGCTTCATTTCATTTTGATGATGATCGAGCATGTGGGGATCATCGTTATTTTAGGTTTTGTGCTTGCGCATGTGAAGGGCTTTCGCAATCTACTGCTTCACAACCAAGGGTTTCGGAAAAAGGACATCCTTTTTTTATTTTTGCTTCTTTTAGTAACAACAGGCAGCACTGTTTGGTGTTGAGATGGAGTTATCATTATTCTGCTGTTTGCAAAGCCTTTTGCTGATGATTGGGGGCTTGTGAGCGTGATTGTCATCCCAATCTTTCTGCAATTGCTTCTTTGATGACATCATGGTTTAAAAAAATCTTGCTCAAATCGTTTCATCATGCTAAAATGAAAAAGTTGTTTCAAGAGTTCGGTTACTTGACGGACAAATGAAAATTGTGTAAAATAATTAACGAATTGAATAGATATCACAAGCAGAAGCACCCGCTTCTCACCTGATTGACACATGCTTGTAGTTGACAGGTTGACCGTACATTTATTTTTTCATGCAAATGTTCGCAGTGTGGGTGTTTTATATGCCCACACTTTTTGTTTGCCTGTAAAACATACAACGAAATGGTCAAAATGAGTTGTGAACTCAATTCAAAATCTCATGGAGGTGGCTCACTATTAGCAAAGATCAATTAGTTAATGAAGGTATTCGTGCGCGTGAAGTTCGTTTGATCGGACAAAATGGCGATCAGCTGGGGATTAAATCCCGCCAGGAAGCTCTGGAAATTGCTGCTAAAGCTAATCTTGACCTTGTGTTAGTTGCTGCAAATGCAAAACCACCTGTTTGCCGAATCATGGACTACGGTAAGTTCCGATTCGAACAGCAGAAGAAGGAAAAAGAGGCACGTAAGAATCAGAAAATCATTAGCTTAAAAGAAGTTCGGTTGAGCCCGACAATCGATGAACATGACTTTAACACGAAGCTCCGTAATGCCATCAAATTCCTTGAAAAGGGAGATAAAGTGAAAGCTTCTATCCGCTTTAAAGGGCGTGCGATTACGCATAAAGAAATCGGACAGCGCGTGTTAGACCGTTTCTCTGAAGCTTGCGCTGAAGTAGCAACAGTAGAAACAAAACCTAAGATGGACGGACGTAGCATGTTCCTCATGCTTGCACCAAAAGTCGAAAAGTAAAGTAACAGAGGGAGGAAACATCCAATGCCAAAAATGAAAACTCACCGCGGATCTGCTAAACGCTTCAAAAAAACAGGTTCTGGTAAACTTAAACGTTCTCATGCGTACACAAGTCACTTGTTCGCTAACAAATCTACAAAGCAAAAACGTAAATTGCGTAAGAGCGCAATCGTAAGTGCTGGAGATTTCAAACGTATCAAACAACAACTTGCAAACATCAAGTAATTTGGAATAGGAATCATAGGAGGGAAATACAATGCCAAGAGTAAAAGGCGGAACTGTGTCGCGTCAGCGTCGTAAAAAGGTTCTTAAATTAGCAAAAGGTTATTTCGGTTCAAAACATAGATTATACAAAGTAGCAAACCAACAGGTCATGAAATCTGGAAACTACGCTTTCCGTGACCGTCGTCAGAAAAAACGTGACTTCCGTAAACTATGGATCACTCGTATCAATGCTGCAGCTCGTATGAACGGTCTTTCTTACAGCCGTTTAATGCATGGCTTAAAGCTTTCTGGTATCGAAGTCAACCGCAAAATGCTTGCTGACCTTGCTGTGAATGACCTAAACGCATTCAATCAGCTTGCTGATGCTGCAAAAGCACAACTAGACAAGTAAGTCATATAAAAGATCATTCCGTCGAGGAGTGATCTTTTTTCTCATCATGTGAGGTGAAAGAAATGAACATCGCTCTGATCGTGCTGCTCATCTTGGTGAATGTCTATGGTTTTTTTCTCATGGGAGAAGATAAACGCCGGGCAAAAGCGCATAAATGGAGAATATCAGAAGCGCACTTATGGAGTACCGCAGTGCTTTTTGGTGCTGCTGGGTCGTTTCTTGGCATGCAGTATTTCCGTCATAAAACAAAGCATCCTGCCTTTCAAATCGGCATGCCTGTTCTAATTGTTGTTCAATTGGTCATATTAGGATATTTGAATTTCATCTGAAAAAGGAGCAGACGCCATCAAGACGGCGTGTCTGCTCCTTTTTTTTGTTTGATTTTTTTGATGGGCTGATCCCAATCAATTTTGGTCTGAGGATATCGTTCGATGATGTTCTCCTCAAGTTTTTCAAAGTCTTCTAATGTGAACTCATTTAGCTTCTCAGGTGACTCCGTCCAAACGTAAATGGAGTGGACAAACAGAGGATGATCCTTAGAAGGAATGTGCTTTTCCCCTTCAAACAAGACACCTTTATAGACGAAATTAAAATTTTTGCGGGCATTTTGCTGTTCGTCCATAAAATAAAAGCCTTCTTTTAATTGTGCTTGTTTCAGCTTTCTTCTCGGGTTTGAGAAGAATTTTACCGCCATGTAGAAAATATAGACAAGCAGTGCAACAAGAGCAAGTCTAATGAGGATAACAAACATGACAGGATGCACCTCCAATACCGTTATCTGATGTACTACGAATGAAAAGGCCAAAAGGTTTCAACTTTTTTAAAAAAATATTTCGTTAAACGAAAAAATATTCATAAAAAGATCGTATTGAACGAATGAGGTTTTGTATAATAAGAATGCACCATGAAGATAAAGGAGGATGAACGGAATGACAAAACTAGATCAAACATTAACTATGCTGAAAGACCTAACGGATGCAAAAGGGATTCCAGGAAATGAACGTGATGTCAAAAAAGTCATGCAGACATACATAGAAACATATGCAGATGAAATTTCTACAGACCGCCTTGGCAGCTTCATCGCTAAGAAGGAAGGAAATGCAAATGGGCCTAAAATCATGCTCGCTGGTCACTTAGATGAAGTAGGATTCATGGTGACAAAAATTGATGACAAAGGCTATATTCGTTTTCAAACGGTCGGTGGCTGGTGGTCACAGGTCATGCTGGCACAGCGTGTCACCATTGTGACGAAAAAAGGGGACATCACAGGTGTGATTGGTTCCAAACCGCCACATGTCTTATCACCAGAAGCCCGCAAAAAAACAATTGAAATTACTGATATGTTTATTGATATTGGGGCTTCAAGCAAAGAACAGGCGATGGAGTGGGGCGTGCTGCCTGGAGATCAAATTGTTCCTTACTTTGAGTTTACGGTCATGAATGATGAAAAAATGCTCCTTGCAAAAGCATGGGACAATCGTATCGGCTGTGCAGTGGCGATTGATGTCATGAAGAATTTACATGGTGCTCAGCATGAAAATATCGCTTACAGTGTGGCAACTGTTCAAGAGGAAGTAGGCCTGCGCGGAGCCAAAACGGCTGCTGCCGCGATCCAGCCTGATATTGGATTTGCCATTGATGTTGGTGTAGCAGGAGATACGCCAGGCATCACTGAAAAAGAAGCAACGAGCAAACTTGGCAAAGGACCAACGATTGTCGTATTTGATGCTTCTATGATTTCTCATAAAGGACTTCGCGATTTTGTTGTCCAGACAGCGGATGAATTGAACATCCCTTATCAATATGATTCAGTGCCTGGCGGGGGGACAGATGCTGGGGGTATCCATTTAACAGGTCATGGTGTTCCATCACTATCCATCGGGATTCCAAGCAGGTATATTCATACCCATGCAGCAATGATTCACCGAGATGATTATGAAAATGCAGTGAAGCTTTTAACAGAAGTTATCAAAAGACTTGATCAAAAAACTGTCGAACAAATTACGTATGGTTCTTAATAGAAAAGCCTTTCCTCAGTGTAGAGGAAAGGCTTTTTTGCACCATTGAATTTCCCAGGAAATGAATCGTTTTTAATTTGTATCAAAAGAACTATTTTTAGCGGATGAAGAGAGAATTTTCTAGTTAATAAGGCACATGTGATCCATCTTTTATTTTTGTAAGATGAAATCAATAAAAAGGACAGAGCTTAGAGATCGCTCTGTCAAAAGAGAGTTTATGGAAGTAGGTGAAGCTTATTTAAGATTAAATCAATTATTCCTATTTGTCAACTTGGTTTTAAAGGAAAGAAAAAATCAATCAATTTATGTTATATTTGTAACAAATTGTTTTCAAAAAGGGGATGGTTGAATGAATGCGGTTACAATTGTTATAGGGTCTATGTGTATTTTAGCGATTGCGTATCGTCTCTATGGCACATTTATGATGGTGAAGGTATTAAAGGTCACAGACGATCATCCTACACCGGCCCATACGCTAGAGGATGGTAAAGATTATGTGCCAACAAATAAATGGGTCACATTTGGACATCACTTTGCTGCAATTGCCGCTGCCGGTCCATTAGTTGGTCCGATTTTAGCCGCACAATTTGGGTATTTACCTGGTCTCCTTTGGCTTTTAATTGGGGCAGTTATTGGGGGAGCTGTACATGACCTTGTCGTGTTATTTGCTTCGATGCGAAAAAAGGGGAAATCACTATCAGAGGTTGCGAAAGAAGAGCTAGGACCTGTTGCAGGATTTTGTACAGGGCTTGCGATGCTATTTATTATTACGATTACGATGGCAGGACTGTCCATGGTTGTGCTTCATGCTTTAGAACGAAATCCTTGGGGAACATTTGCGGTCGGAATCACGATTCCAATTGCGATGGGGGTCGGTCTTTATTATAAAAAGACCGGCAATTTAAAGCTGGCTACATCTGCAGGATTTATTTTGCTGATGCTTGGTGTATTCCTTGGACCAAATATTCAAGGAACAGCACTTGGTGATCTTTTAACCCTTGATACAAAAACACTCGCTCTCGCCCTGCCGATCTATGCATTTTTTGCTGCGGCCTTGCCGGTGTGGCTGCTTTTGGCACCAAGAGACTATTTAAGCAGTTTTATGAAAATTGGTGTGTTCATCGCTCTCATTGCCGGGATCTTTGTGGTCAATCCAACGATTCAATTTCCGGCGTTTACAGAGTTTGTGAATGGAGGAGGGCCTGTTTTAGCTGGTCCTGTCTGGCCATTTATTTCCATCACGATTGCCTGCGGCGCGATTTCCGGTTTTCACGCATTTGTTGGCTCAGGGACAACGCCTAAAATGCTGGATCGCTGGAGTGATATGAAGCCTGTAGCGTTTGGCGCAATGCTGGTAGAATGCTTGGTTGGGATCATGGCATTAATTGCTGCGACTGCCCTGCATCCAGGAGATTATTTTGCGATTAACAGTACACCTGAAATGTTCCGAACGCTTGGTATGAGTGTCGAGAACCTTCCGCAGCTAAGTAAAGAGATTGGCCTTGATTTAGAAGGAAGAACAGGTGGAGCCGTTACATTAGCTGTAGGGATGGCATACATCTTTACGGGAATTCCGTTCTTTAGTCATTTGGCATCTTATTTCTTCCAATTCGTTATTATGTTTGAAGCTGTCTTTATTTTAACGGCGATTGACGCGGGAACCCGTGTCGCGCGATATTTAATCCAAGACTTCTTTGGAGAAGCCTATAAACCGCTGAAACGAAATGACTGGGTCCCAGGATCTGTCTTTGCAAGCGCACTTGCTTGTTTTATGTGGGGCTACTTGCTTTACTCTGGAGACATTGGGTCCATTTGGGCACTCTTTGGGGTTTCAAACCAATTAATGGCTTCGGTCGGCTTAATCATTGGGGCGACAGTTGTGCTGAAAATTGCGGATAAAAGGCGGTATATGCTCACTTGTCTTATTCCGCTTGCTTACTTATATGTGACGGTAAATTATGCGGGTTATTGGATGGTTGCGAATGTCTATCTCAATCCTGAAGCATCTGGCTACAGCGTGCTGAATGCGGTTCTGTCTATCATCATGCTGATCTTAGGTTTTGTCATTATTGTGTTCGCTATTAAAAAATGGGTCGAGATCTGGCGTGATCCAGCTCTTCGAATGGAAACGCCGATCACTGGCTAAATGAACAAAGCCGGTTTGCTTATCTATCAGCAAACCGGCTTCTTTTTATTGCTGCTGGTGAGGCTTTAAGCCTTGCTCTAATGTTTCAAGGATTTCATTTTTTTCGTCCTCTGATGCCTCTTGCCATAATACTTCGAACAAAACGCCAAGACCAGGGAGCATTTTTTCCTCGCCACTTTGAATCGCATCTAAAATCGTATGCTCAAGCTGCTCTTGATTATGGCCAGTAATGTTTTGAATGACTGCACCTCTTAAATTAAAATCCATTGCCCACACTCCTTTTTTGATGGTAATAGCCCTATTCTGTCTCAAAGACAGGTTTATTATGTAGTGTGCATGAGATATAATACATTCATGATATTTAAAGGAGTTAAAGTCGCTTGAAATATATAGAATCTGCTAAAAACACAAACATTAAACAATGGAAAAAGCTCCATACAAAAAAAGAACGAACGAAAACAGGGCTGTTTCTCGTTGAAGGAAAACACTTAGTAGAAGAAGCATTAAAGTGCGGGGTTGTGAAAGAGTTAATGGTCACAGCGCCTGACATGCTCCCTGCTGACACCCAGCCTGACATTGAGCTGTATGAATTAAGTGAAGAGGCTTTTGCTGCGATGACAGAAACGGAAACACCTCAGCATATCGCAGCGGTTTGCACACTTCCCGAGTTTAAAGAAAAGAAGTATGAGCGAATTCTTCTGTTAGATGCGGTGCAGGACCCTGGGAATTTAGGCACACTGATCCGGACAGCAGATGCCGCTGGTCTTGATGCTGTGATCTTAGGGGATGGAACCGTTGATGCGTTTAACGGAAAAACGCTCCGTTCAGCACAAGGCTCACATTTTCATCTGCCTATCTTAAAGCAAACACTTCAACAGGCGATTCCAGTATTTAAAGAGCAGGGCATACCAGTGTACGGAAGCGCCTTAAAGGATGCAAAAGAGTACAGACACATAGCGGCAGAAGGTCCGTTTGCGTTAATTGTTGGCAACGAGGGAGCAGGCATTGATCCAGAGATCCTTCAAATGACAGATCAGAATTTATATGTTCCGATGTATGGGCAAGCAGAATCCTTAAATGTTGCCGTCGCAGCCGCTGTTCTTGTCTACCATTTGCGTGGATAGTGTTGCATCATGCACTATTTTTCACTATAATAAAACTAATATTTTAAAAACCATGATAGAGGAAGATTGTTTCAAGGAGCGTCCTTATAGGGAGAATGCATCGTAGACTGAAAGTGCATTTAAGGAATGCTGAAACAGGAATTCACCTCTGGAGTTGTCACCGGGACCGCAAGTTTTGCGTAAAGGTGAACCGGATTCGTTTGATTCCGTTATGTCAATGAAGCTTATTCGCACATGTGTGCTTAACAAGGGTGGTACCGCGACCACAACTCGTCCCTTCTATATTGAAGTGACGAGTTTTTTTATTGTCTTTAAACGATCAAACAGCCGTTTATCCAGGCGGTTTTGTATATCAAAAGGAGGATTACACTCATGCAAGAAACGTTAAAACAGCTTGAAACAGAGGCGATAGCGAAGGTAGAAGCAGCTAGCTCGCTCAAAGAGGTCAATGACATTCGTGTTCAATATCTAGGAAAAAAAGGCCCGATTACAGAAGTGCTTCGCGGGATGGGCAAGCTTTCCGCTGAAGAAAGACCAAAAATGGGCGCACTCGCAAACGAAGTAAGAGAGCAGATTGCTAGTGCCATTGCGGAAAAAAATGAACAACTGGAAGCAGAAGAAGTGAAAAAGAAGCTGGCTTCTCAAACCATAGATGTGACATTGCCGGCAAGTCCTATCAAAATCGGGGCAAGACATCCTTTAACGATTGTTGTAGAAGACATTGAAGATTTATTTATCGGAATGGGCTATACCGTTGAAGAGGGCCCAGAGGTGGAAACCGATTACTATAACTTTGAAGCGCTCAATCTTCCAAAAGAACATCCGGCACGTGATATGCAGGACAGCTTCTATATTACTGAAGATACCCTGATGAGAACACAAACATCACCAGTTCAGGCCCGTACACTTGAGAAATATAAAGGCCAAGGCCCTGTGAAGATCATCTGCCCTGGTAAGGTATATAGACGTGACAGCGATGATGCCACTCATTCACATCAATTCATGCAGATTGAAGGACTTGTGGTAGATCACAATATTAGCATGAGTGATTTAAAAGGAACGCTAGAGACGGTCGCAAGAAAAATGTTTGGTGAAGATCGTGAAATTAGACTGCGTCCAAGCTTTTTCCCATTTACAGAACCATCTGTTGAAGTCGATGTGTCTTGCTTTAAATGCGGAGGGAAAGGCTGTTCTGTATGTAAAGGAACAGGCTGGATTGAAATTTTAGGTGCGGGGATGGTTCACCCGAATGTACTGAAAATGAGCGGATTTGATCCAGATACTTACCAAGGCTTTGCTTTTGGAATGGGTGTTGAACGTATTGCGATGCTGAAATACGGCATTGACGATATTCGCCATTTCTACACAAATGATATTAGATTCACAAAGCAATTCAAGCAGGACTAAGAGGAGGAAATCAACATGTTTGTTTCATATAAATGGTTAGAAGACTATGTCGATTTAGAAGGCATTCTTCCGGATGAATTAGCAGAGAAAATCACTAGAAGCGGTATTGAAGTGGAAGCCGTTGAGTATAAAGGTGAAGGCATCAAAGGTGTTGTCGTTGGACACGTCATTGAGCGTGAACAGCATCCGAATGCGGATAAATTAAATAAATGCCTTGTTGATATTGGGGAAGACGCGCCTGTACAAATTATTTGCGGGGCTCCGAATGTGGAGAAAGGACAATATGTCGCAGTCGCAACTGTGGGAGCAGTCCTTCCAGGGAACTTTAAAATTAAAAAAGCCAAACTGCGCGGCGAAGAGTCTCATGGCATGATTTGTTCTCTTCAAGAATTAGGAGTAGAAAGTAAGCTTGTACCAAAGGAATATGCAGAAGGCATTTTTGTTTTCCCAAATGATGTGAAACCAGGAGAAGATGCCCTTCAGGCGCTTCAATTAGATGATGCAGTACTGGAGCTTGGATTAACGCCAAACCGTGCCGATGCCCTCAATATGCTAGGTGTGGCTTATGAGGTAGCAGCGATTTTAGGGAGAGAAATCAAACTGCCTGATACAGCATATGAATCGTCTTCGGAAAAAGCATCGGATTATATTTCTGTCCACATTGAGGATCAAGAAGCAAACCCTCTTTATGCAGCGAAGATCATTAAAAATGTAAAAATAGGACCTGCACCGCTTTGGATGCAAACAAGACTGATGAATGCAGGCATTCGCCCGATTAACAACGTTGTGGATATTACGAATTTTGTCTTGCTTGAATACGGTCAGCCGCTTCATGCATTTGACTATGATCGTTTTGGTTCAAAACAGGTGGTCGTACGTCAAGCGGCTGAAAACGAAATGATTCACACATTGGATGAACAAGAGCGCACATTGTCATCAAAGCATCTTGTCATTACAAATGGGACGAAAGCACACGCTGTAGCAGGAGTCATGGGTGGCCTTGAATCAGAGGTGCGTGATGAAACGACAACGATTCTTTTAGAAGCGGCATTTTTTAATGGTCAAACCGTCCGTCAGGCTTCTAGAGACCTAGGGCTTCGCAGTGAATCAAGCACACGGTTTGAAAAGGGAATCGATCCGCAGCGTGTGAAATCAGCAGCCGAAAGAGCGGCACAACTGATGAGCATCTATGCTGGCGGTGAAGTGCTAAGCGGCACTGTTGAGGAAAATCACATGGAAGCAAGCATGAATGTCATCCATGTGTCAACGGAGCGTGTTAATAAAGTGCTTGGAATGAGCATTTCAAAAGAAGATATGATTCATATTTTCAATAAACTGGGCTTTACCGTGGGTGAATCAAATGACGTTTTGATCGTGACGGTTCCTTCTCGAAGAATGGATATTACGATTGAAGAAGATCTTATCGAAGAAGTGGCACGATTATACGGCTACGATAACATTCCGTCTACACTGCCTGCGACAGCTGGTACAGTTGGCGGTCTCACACCATACCAAGTGAAACGTAGAAAGGTGAGACGTTTCTTGGAAGGAGCAGGGCTTTCTCAAGCAATCACGTATTCTTTAACGAATCAGCATAAGTCTACGGCCTTTGCCTTGAACCCAGCTTATCAAACAAGACTTTCACTGCCAATGAGTGAGGAACGCAGTGTGCTGAGACAAAGTCTTCTGCCAAACTTACTTGATTCTGTCGCATATAATCTAGCAAGACAAGCTGATTCCTTTGCCTTTTATGAAACGGGTTCTGTTTTCTTAGCAGAAGCTGAAGGTGCAAAGCCAGTCGAGAAAGAGCATGTGGCTGGAGCAATCACAGGCCTATGGCATAAAAACCTTTGGCAGGGCGAGAAAAAAGCCGTTGATTTTTATGTAGCAAAAGGAATTGCTGAAGGGCTGTTTGAAAAGCTTGGTGTATCAGAGCAGATCACGTATGTTCAAGCAGAGCGTGAGGGTCTTCACCCAGGGCGTACAGCAGATGTTCACTTAAATGGAAAAGTGATTGGCTTTGTTGCTGCGCTTCATCCAGTCGTTGAAAAGGAATTAGATTTAAAAGAAACATATGTATTCGAATTCGATTTAACGGATGTCATGACATCTGAAACAGAGGATATGAAATATACGGCGATTCCAAGATTCCCGGCTGTGACAAGAGATATTGCGCTCGTCGTCGATCAGCATATTTCAAGCGGACAGCTGGAGCAAGTCATCTATGAAGCAGGCGGCCGTTTACTGACGGACCTTTCCGTCTTTGACGTGTATGAGGGTGAACACATGGAGGAAGGCAAGAAATCTGTGGCGTTCTCTCTGCAATATTTAAACCCAGAACAAACATTGACAGAAGAAGAAGTGACGGCTGTTCATACAAAAGTATTGAAAGCATTAGAAGATACGTATCAAGCCGTTTTGCGCGGATAAAGAAAAGAGCTATGGCCTTTTAAAAGGGCTATAGCTCTTTTTTAAATTATAACCATTTTTTCGCTTTCTGGGTGTTGGCAAAATGCAGCTTTGTAAATTGGCGTAAAGCATCTTCACCGTGCAGTTTGATGAGCTTTGCGGCCGCCTTGTCGACATGAGGACCGGCTCCTTTTGGAATGTCAAAGCCTGCTGCTTTAGATAATTTATCCATCTCAATTAAAAAGGCGTATCTTGCGATAATCGAAGCCGCAGCAACTGATAAATGGATGCCTTCTGCTTTTGTACTAAAATACGTACGCTCCCGGATGATCTTTTTCCCCGCTAGGTGCTTGAAATAAATGCCGGGTTCTGCAAATTGGTCAATGAGAATAGCCTCTGGCTTTTTCCCATCCAGTTTTTCTAGTACGGAGGTGATCACTTGGTTATGAAGCAGCGCCTTCATTTTTCCTTGGCTCATGCCATTTTCCTGCATCGCATTGTACTTTT
This sequence comes from Bacillus xiamenensis, assembly GCF_000300535.1. Lineage (GTDB taxonomy): Bacteria > Bacillota > Bacilli > Bacillales > Bacillaceae > Bacillus > Bacillus xiamenensis. The sequence continues at coordinate 41,383 of NZ_AMSH01000006.1, read as the reverse complement.
CATTCCGAAGAACGAGAAGGCTGAACGGAATGGTCTTGATCAAGTCTTTGGCAATGTTGATAATCTGCGGGTCCTTTAGCCCTTTAGAGTCTTTCACCCCAAGCTCTTTCATCAGAGCAAGCTGACTGGAATCAACATAGGCCGCACAGACCGTAATCGGTCCAAAATAATCACCAGTACCGACCTCATCTGAACCGATAACCGACATGGAAGCAATGCCGGGCGGCGGACTGTATTGTGTGGCAGAAGGTGTTTTTTTACTTTTTGTTTCAGCTGCTTGTAAATGATTGAACTGACTTGCTTCGGCTTCTGCCTTTTGTCCTTGAAACAGCACTTTTCCAGATTTGTAGGCTGTAATCGTACAGCCAGGAACCTTTGCTTGAAAGAGGGCGCCTGGCGGCAGCGTGTCAGTTAACTGTTGAGCATACACGTTCTTCATTTTCTTCATGTCTTCTGATGTTGCTTTTAAGACGGATTGTGGCACAGTGGATAACTCCTTTTTTACCTTGATAGCATTGATTTCTAAAGTGTACCATAACAGGGAAGGGCTCGTCTTTCCATTCAATGTCTAAACATGTTATGATAGAGACTAGGATTCTCGTGGAATGGAGGAGAAACGTTGTCTGACGGCGGTAAAACGAAAACAACAGTTGAGATTTATGGACAGTCCTATACGATCATCGGTCAAGAAACGAAGATGCATATGCGACATGTTGCTTCAATTGTTGATGATAAAATGAGAGAAATGAATGAAAAAAATCCATATCTTGATATAAACAAATTAGCTGTACTGACAGCAGTCAATGTCGTCCACGACTACTTGAAATTAAAAGAGCAATACGAAAAACTAGAGCTTCAGCTTAAAGAAAAGGAATGAAATTACCGTGATCGATATCATCATTTTGTTTTTGCTTCTTATGGGAACGCTTGTCGGTCTAAAACGCGGGTTTATTCTTCAATTTATTAAATTGATTAGCTTTGTTGTTTCTATTTTAGTGGCTTCGATGTTTTATCAGTCACTTGCCCCACAGCTTACGTGGATTCCAGCGCCTAACTTTAGCGGTGGTCAAACGCAGCTCGCTTTCTTTAGTGGGAATATAGAAACAGCTTATTATAATACCATTGCGTTTATCATTCTGTTTATCTTGACAAAAATCCTGCTCGCCATCATTGGCGGATTGCTCACAACCATTGCAAGTATTCCTGTGATTAAACAGGTGAACAAACTGCTTGGCGGTGTTTTAGGATTTGTTGAAACATATTTATTTGTGTTTATTCTATTGTTTGTCGCTGCATTACTTCCAGTCGATGCGCTGCAAACAATGATGAGCAAATCAATGTTAGCAGATGTGATCGTAGGCCACACCCCTTATTTGTCCGGTCTTGTCAAAGACTTATGGACGACGTATGGCGTTTAAAAACTTCTCCTTTCTTGGAGAAGTTTTTTCTCATTCCATGACGGAAAGTTGTGGGATGAAGGAAAAGTTTGTATATTTATAAAGGAAGATGCCAAAGCGGCTGGAGGATGAGACATGAATAAAAAAGATATCATAAAACTTCTTGAAACCATTGCAATCTATATGGAACTAAAAGGAGATAATCCTTTTAAAATATCTGCCTTTCGTAAAGCGGCAGCGGCACTTGAACAAGATGACCGCAGTCTTTCTCAAATAGATGATCTATTAGCATTACCTGGCATTGGCAAAGGCACCTTTGCTGTGATCACAGAGTATATGGAAAAAGGACAATCAGAAACTCTCGAACAATTAAAAAAGGAAGTGCCTGAAGGGCTTGTTCCGCTTTTAAAATTGCCAGGACTAGGCGGGAAGAAGATCGCTAAGCTGTACCAAGAACTTGGTGTACACGATGCACAGTCTTTAAAAGAAGCATGTGAGGCTGAGAAAGTTCAATCACTCGCTGGCTTCGGTAAAAAAACAGAAGAAAAAATTCTTGCAGCCCTTGAGGAAGCGGGAAAGCAACCTGAACGACTGCCAATTGGCTTTGCATTAGATGTTGCAGAGCGGATTGATGATGCGCTGAAACGTATGGAGGGAATCATTCGTTTTTCAAGAGCGGGCAGTTTAAGACGTGCGCGTGAAACGGTCAAAGATTTAGATTATATCATTGCAACAAATGATCCTGAACAGGTCAGAGAGCAGCTCGTTGCACTTGATGATGTAAAAGATATCATTGCAAGCGGTAATACGAAAGTATCTGTCATTCTTGCGCTTGATTTTGAGATCAGTGTAGACTTCCGTCTTGTCACAACAGATCAGTTTGCGACAACGCTGCATCATTTCACTGGCTCAAAAGATCATAACATTCGCATGCGCCAGCTTGCCAAGGAGCGTGGAGAACGTATTAGCGAATATGGGGTTGAAACGATTGAAACGGGCGAAGTGAAAACATTTGAAGACGAAAGCGCTTTTTATGCACATTTCCAGCTTCCGCTCATTCCCCCAGAAATTCGTGAAACCGGAGCGGAGATTGATTCGTATAAAGAAAGTATGCAATTTGTAGAACTGAAAGATATGAAAGGCGACCTTCACATGCACTCAACATGGAGTGACGGCGCATTCTCTATTCGTGAAATGGCAGAGGCATGTATTGAAAAAGGTTATGAATACATGGCCATCACAGATCACTCTCAATATTTAAAAGTGGCAAACGGTTTAACGAAAGAACGTTTGCGTCTGCAAGCAAAAGAAATTGATCAACTCAATCAGGAATTGGAGCATTTTCACATTTTCAAAGGGGTCGAAATGGACATTCTGCCGGATGGCTCATTAGATTATGATGATGACTTTTTAGCAGACATGGATTTTGTGATCGCCTCGATCCATTCTAGCTTCTCTCAGCCAGAGGAAGTCATCATGGAGCGTCTTGAAAATGCCTTAAACAATCAGCATGTGGATTTAATTGCCCATCCAACAGGCCGTTTAATCGGCAGACGGGATGGTTATGCCTTAAATATTGATCAGCTCATAGAGCTTGCGAAAAAAACGGGCACTGCATTGGAGCTCAACAGCAACCCGTCGAGACTTGATTTGAAAGCAGAGCATTTAATGAAAGCAAACGAAGCGGGTGTGAACATCATGATCAACACAGATGCGCACAACATCGCTATGCTGGATCATATGGAAGTTGGTGTAACAGCTGCAAGAAAGGGCTGGACACCAAAAGCAAATGTCGTGAATACATTTTCTCTCCATGAGATGAAAAAGTTTTTAACGCGTGACAGGTAGTCGTTAGGAGGCTGGACCATGCTGCAACAAAAAGTGTTGGCATCATTAGAATTTCATAAAGTAAAAGAAAAAGTCATGTCCTATACTGCATCCACTTTAGGAAAAGAAAAAGCGCAGGATTTAACACCGCTCACGGATATCGAAACCATTCAGCATTTGCTGGAAGAGGTAGCAGAAGCGCAAGATGTGATCCGCCTAAAAGGATCAGCGCCGTTTGGCGGCTTAACGGATATTAGACGAGGCGTCAAACGAGCACAAATCGGCAGTACATTAAGTCCTCTTGAGCTGATGGAAATCGCAGGGCTATTATATACAACCAAAAATATGAAGCACTTTCTCACGTCTATGTATGAAGATGGTGTCGACATACCACGTCTTCATACATATGCAGAATCACTTATTTTACTGCCCGAAGTCAGAAAAGAAATCGAGAGCTGTATCGGTGATAATGGAGAAGTGCTTGATCACGCAACACCGGCACTTCGCACAATACGAACGCAATTACGATCACTAGAATCAAAAGTGCGAGATAAATTAGAATCAATGATTCGTTCACAATCTGCCTCGAAAATGCTGTCAGACACCATTGTGACCATTCGTAATGATCGGTTTGTCATTCCCGTAAAACAAGAGTACCGCTCGAATTATGGAGGGATTGTTCACGATCAATCTTCTTCAGGCGCCACTCTTTTTATTGAGCCGCAGGTGGTCGTGGACTTGAATAATACCTTGCAGCAAACTCGCTTAAAAGAAAAGCAAGAGGTCGAAAAGATTCTGCAAATGCTGACAGCAAGTGTATCAGAGCACATTGATGAACTGCTGCACAATGTGAATGAACTTCAGACATTAGATTTTATCTTTGCCAAAGCGAAATATGCAAAAGCAGAGAAAGCCACAAAGCCTTCCGTCAATGAGCAAGGGGAGATTTATTTAAAACGAGCAAGGCATCCCCTATTGCCCCGCGATCAGGTCGTGGCAAATGACATTGAGCTTGGTAAGGATTTTTCAACAATCGTCATTACTGGACCAAATACAGGTGGTAAAACAGTCACGTTAAAAACACTCGGGCTCCTGACTCTGATGACGCAGGCTGGTCTTCATATTCCAGTCGAGGAAGGATCAGAAGTGGCTGTATTCGACCAAGTATTTGCCGATATTGGAGACGAACAGTCCATTGAACAGAGCTTGAGTACGTTCTCATCTCATATGGTCAATATTGTGGATATCTTAAAGAATTTGACACCTCGTTCACTCGTGTTATTTGATGAATTAGGGGCAGGAACAGATCCTGCTGAAGGTGCGGCACTTGCAATGAGCATCTTAGATGAAGTTCATCAAACAAATGCGCGCGTCATTGCAACGACTCACTATCCTGAGCTGAAGGCATACGGGTATAACCGAGAAGGGGTCACAAATGCGAGTGTCGAATTTGACATTGAAACCTTATCCCCAACATATCGCTTGCTCATTGGTGTGCCTGGACGAAGTAATGCATTTGAAATTTCCAAACGTCTTGGTTTACCTCATCATCTGATTGACAGAGCAAAAGCGGATATGCATGCAGAGCATAATGAAGTAGACCAAATGATTGCTTCATTAGAAGCCAGCAAGAAGAAGGCAGAAGAAGAACTGCATGAGACGGAAGTCTATAGAAGAGAAGCTGAGAAGCTTCATAAGGAACTGCAAAGACAAATCCTTGAATGGAATGAACAAAAGGACAAGCTGCTTGAAGAAGCCGAACAAAAAGCGGCAGAGAAAATTGAACAAGCAGCAAAAGAAGCAGAAGACATTATTCAAGAGCTGCGATCCATTAAAAGTGAGCATCGTTCGTTTAAAGAACATGAACTCATTGATGCGAGGAAACGTCTTGAAGAAGCTGTCCCTGAGTTTGACCGGAAGAAAAAACCAGAGCCAGTGAAAAAAACATCGAGACAGCTAAAGCCAGGCGATGAAGTCAAAGTGCTGACGTTTGGACAAAAAGGAACGCTGATCGAACAAACGGGTAACAAAGAATGGAGTGTCCAAATGGGCATTCTGAAAATGAAAGTCAAAGAAAAAGACATGGAATTTATCAAATCAGCACCGGAATTTAAGCAAGAGAAGGCCATTACGGCAGTGAAAGGGAAAGACTATCATGTATCGCTTGAGCTTGATTTAAGAGGAGAGCGTTATGAGAATGCTTTAAGCAGAGTCGAGAAATATTTAGATGATGCTGTATTAGCTGGCTATCCGCGTGTATCGATTATTCACGGAAAAGGAACTGGCGCCCTAAGGAAAGGGGTCCAGGAATTATTAAAACAGCACCGCAGTGTGAAAAATGCTCGTTTTGGAGAACAAGGCGAGGGAGGATCAGGCGTCACCATCGTCGAATTAAAGTAAAAAGGAGAAAACGCATGAAAGCCTTTTGGGAAAATGAACTTGTGGAAATTGCCGCCTATTACAGTGTGGCCGTCCTATGTTTAGTCTTATTTCTAACCATTTTTGAACTCGTGACCTCCTATAAAAACTGGGAAGAGATTCAGCGGGGGAATTTAGCGGTTGCCATGGCAACAGGCGGGAAAATTTTTGGGATTGCAAATGTGTTTCAACATTCCATCGCACAGCATAACTCTCTTCTTCAAATGGTTGGATGGGGCGTGTACGGCTTTGTGATGCTGCTTGTCAGCTACTTCATTTTTGAATTTTTAACACCAAGATTTAAAGTAGATAAAGAGATTGAAAATGATAATAGAGCGGTCGGGTTTATTTCACTCATGATTTCAGTTGGGCTGTCTTACGTAGTAGCAGCCGGCATTTAAGGAGACGACATGGAAAAGTTAGCCAAAGTATTAATCATCGTTGCCTGCACTTTTGCGGTCATTGGTGCTGTTTACATGTTCCTGTGAAATGAAGCATACTTTCTAGAAAGCTGTCAGGGAAAGCCTTGACAGCTTTTCACTCATTCAAAGGCGGCGAATCAGAATGAATCACATCCTGCAAAAAGACGAATTAATCAAGCACATTAAAACATGTCTCAAAAAGACAGCCCTTCCCCAAGACATATATGAACCTTATATTGCACGCCCCTTTCAAACGACGGGGTTTTTTGATGATTTGAGTCCATACATCGAGATTGAATCACATGGCTATATCCTCATTCAATATGAACGAGGAGTCAAAGTGCTTAATAAAAGAACAAAAGAGGCGGATGAAGTCATTTACTGGATTTTAGAAGATACCATCTTTCTCACTGTCTACCTAGACATGATGAGACAGTACCAAGTTGATAACATCCAAACACATTTACCTAATGACCCCAGTATTCATCAACAGATCGTGGAAAGAGTCAATGAGGCATTCCGTGCGATCGTGGGATTATATGAGAAGTGGCATCATGAAGGGAAAAGAGCATCTATAGAAACACAGTCGAAAAAATAAAGGTGCGCAATGGAACCAAGCCCTATTTGAAAAAAGCAAACTGCCCTAAGGAAAAGTTTGCTATAATAAAATAGTACGAAAGTTCAGGAAGGAGGGTTTTTATGCAGTCAGATAAACGATGGCTTCTGCATTACCCGAATCAAATTCCCCACGAACTCACCATTCCAAATGAAACATTACAATCTTACTTATTCAGCTCCGCAGAGGCAGCACCAGAGCATATAGCCATTCATTTTTTAGGAAAAAACATCACCTACCAGCAGTTACAAGAAGACGCGCTCAAATTGGCCAATCACCTGATTGAAATCGGTGTGAAAAAAGGCGACAGAGTAGCGATTATGCTGCCAAACTGCCCGCAATCGGTCATTTCTTATTATGCGGTTTTAATAGCAGGCGGTATTGTGGTTCAAACAAACCCGCTTTATACAGAGAAAGAACTAGAATATCAAATGGAGGACAGCGGCTCAAAGGTGCTGATCACTCTCGATTTATTGTATCCAAAGGCCTATAAAATGAAAGCGCTGACAAGTGTGGAGCACTTGATCATCACTAAATTACAAGATTATTTGCCATTCCCAAAAAACATACTGTTCCCAATCGTGCAGCGAAGAAAAAACAACATGGTCATTCAAGTCGAGAAGAGTGATTCCATTCATCACTTCTCACAGATCATGAAAGAATCGTCAGGGGAACGAATTCCGCAGCTATCCTTTGAACCGAAAGAGGATATTGCCGTTTTGCAATATACAGGCGGAACGACCGGTTTACCGAAAGGGGTCATGCTCACACACGAAAATATTTTAGCCAATACAGAAATGTGTGCATCCTGGATGTATAAAACGAACCGAGGAAAAGAACGGATTCTTGGCATCATTCCTTTTTTTCATGTGTACGGAATGACCACTGTATTGAACCTTGCAGTCAAAGAAGGGCATCAAATGATTCTTCTTCCGCGTTTTGATGTGGCTGATGCCCTCAAAACCATTGAAAAACAAAAACCGACGCTGTTTCCAGGAGCACCAACGATGTATATCGCCCTGCTTCATCACCCAAACATTGAAAAATATGACCTATCCTCGATCACGGCTTGTCTAAGCGGATCGGCAGCTCTTCCTGTTGAAGTCAAACAGAGCTTTGAAAAATTAACAGGAGGAAGGCTGGTAGAGGGGTATGGCCTTTCAGAAACATCACCCGTCACTCATGCCAATTTCTTATGGGGGGAGAACAAAATAGGAAGTATTGGGTGCCCTTGGCCGAATACAGATGCCGGTATTTATTGCGAGGAAACGGGTGGACTCAAAGAGCCATATGAGCACGGAGAGATCATCGTCAAAGGTCCTCAAATCATGAAAGGGTACTGGAATCAGCCAGAGGAGACAGCGGCAGTGTTAAGAGACGGCTGGTTTTTCACTGGAGATATCGGATATATGGATGAGGATGGTTTTTTCTATATCGTAGACCGGAAAAAAGATGTCATCATCGCGAGCGGCTATAATATTTACCCAAGAGAGGTCGAAGAAGCCCTTTATGAGCATGAGCTTGTACAAGAAGTCGTCGTGGCAGGTATTCCAGACCCATACAGGGGAGAAACAGTGAAAGCCTTTGTTGTTCCGAAAAAGGATGCCTATTTAACAGAAGAAGAACTTGATCGTTTTGTCAGAACGAGAATTGCCTCATTTAAAGTGCCGCGTGTGTATGAATTTAAGGAATCCTTGCCTAAAACGGCTGTAGGAAAAATCTTGCGCAGAGTGTTAATTGAAGAAGAAAAAAGAAAGCAATCAGCTTCATCTGAAGCGCCAGTCGATCAATGAGAGAACGAACGAGCGTCATCCGGTCCATGGGCCGGATGATTTGAATTGTACGTGTTAGCTTTGGTATGCTAAAGGTTGAAAAGAAAGAAGAACATCTCTTGACAAATCAATCGTTTCTTTTTAACATAAAGTTATGAATGAATACTCATTCAATTTAGAAAGGGACGAAGCACATTGAAGCAGAAAAGACCGAAGTACATGCAAATTATTGATGCAGCAGTTGTGGTGATTGCAGAGAACGGCTATCATCAATCACAAGTTTCAAAGATTGCCAAACAAGCAGGGGTAGCAGACGGAACGATTTATCTTTATTTCAAAAACAAAGAGGATATTCTGATCTCATTATTTAAAGAAAAAATGGGGCAATTCATCGAACGGATGGAAACAGATATTCAAAAGAAACCGTCTGCCAAAGAAAAGCTTCATCTATTGATTCAGGAACACTTTCGCCTGCTTTCGCAAGATCATCATTTGGCCCTTGTGACACAGCTGGAACTCAGACAGTCAAACCTTGAGCTGCGGCAAAAAATCAATGAGGTGCTGAAAGGGTATTTAAATATGCTCGACTCGATTTTAACAGAAGGAAAGAAATCAGGAGAATTCAGACAAGATTTAGATGTCCGCTTAGCGAGACAAATGGTATTTGGGACGATTGATGAAACCGCTACAACATGGGTGATGAATGATCAAAAGTATGACCTTCCTGCACTCGCAGAAAACGTACATGATCTTCTCTTAAACGGAATACATCAATCTTAAAGACAATTGAAAAAGGATGATTGACATGGAAAAGATACTCAGCTTACATCAAGAAGGACAGACAGCGCTCATTACGATTCAACATCCGCCTGCAAACGCCTTATCTTCTCAGCTCCTCACTGAACTCAATGACATGTTTGACGAGCTCGAACAAAACAGTGAAGTGAGAGCCATTGTCATCCATGGAGAAGGAAGGTTTTTCTCAGCAGGTGCTGATATTAAAGAATTTACGACCTTACAGAAAGAGTCTGATTATGCAAGCCTTGCAGACCGAGGACAGCAAATGTTTGAACGAATTGAACAATGTTCAAAGCCTGTCATTGCCTCCATTCACGGGGCAGCGTTAGGCGGTGGCCTTGAACTGGCGATGTCGTGTGATATTCGAATTGCAACAAAAGATGCGAAACTTGGACTGCCGGAGCTAAACCTCGGTATCATTCCAGGATTCGGCGGAACGCAGCGCCTGCCTCGCTACGTTGGTTCTGCTAAAGCACTTGAAATGATGGGAACCGCTGAGCCGATTACAGGAGAAGAAGCATTTGCCTGCGGACTTGTTTCAAAACTTGCGGAAACAGAGGAAGAAGCGCTGGAAGCAGCCAAAACACTGGCGGCAAAATTTGCAGCAAAAAGCCCTAAAACGCTTGAGTATGTACTTGAGTTATTGAATGCAGCAAAAGTGTATTCATATGATGGCGGAATGAAGCTGGAAGCGAAAAAGTTTGGTGAGGTGTTCCAGTCGAATGATGCCAAAGAAGGCATCCAAGCCTTTATCGAAAAGCGCAAACCGAATTTTAAAGGGGAGTAAGGGATCAGTACGACACAAGGGGGAGAAATGAATGAATATATTTGTTTTGATGAAGCGTACGTTTGACACGGAAGAGAAAATTTCGATTCAGTCTGGTGCCATTCAAGAAGATGGAGCAGAGTTCATTATTAATCCTTATGACGAGTATGCAATTGAAGAAGCGATTCAGCTCCGGGATGAGCACGGGGGAGAAGTCACTGTTGTAACAGTTGGCAGTGAGGATGCGGAGAAGCAGCTAAGAACAGCCCTTGCAATGGGCTGCGATCAAGCCGTTCTAATCAATGTTGAAGACGATTTGGAGGAGTGGGATCAATATTCCGCTTCTACTATTCTCTATCACTATTTCAAGGATAAAGAACCTTCCTTGATTTTAGCAGGGAATGTAGCGATTGATGGCGGGTCTGGACAGGTGGCCCCGCGTCTTGCTGAATTACTCGGCTTTTCATATGTCACAACGATTACAAGTATTCAAATTGATGGCGGCTCCGCTTCCATTGAACGAGATGCAGAGGGTGATGTAGAAGTGATTTCTGCCGAGCTTCCGCTTGTGGTCACAGCGCAGCAAGGTCTCAATGAGCCTCGTTATCCATCGTTACCAGGAATCATGAAGGCGAAGAAAAAGCCTTTAGAGGAATTGGAACTAGATGATTTAGATCTCGATGAAGACGATGTGCCATATAAAATCAAAACAATCGAACGTTTCTTACCGGAGAAAAAAGAGGGGGGCAAGGTGCTGAGCGGCGAGCTTCAGGATCAAGTCAAGGAACTGACCGATCTGCTAAGAAATGAAGCAAAAGTCATCTAAACATCCACTTTATCAATCACGAGAACAAGGGGGAGCATGAAAGATGAGTAAAAAAGTTGTTGTACTTGGAGAAAGTCGTGACGGTAAATTAAGAAACGTGACATTTGAAGCGATTGCTGCCGCTCACAAGGTGGCGGATGGCGGTGAAGTAATTGGCGTTTTAATAGGGGATAACGTCAAAGAGCAAGCGGAGGAACTGCTGTATTATGGTGCGGATCATGTGATGATTGTGGAGCATCCGAACCTTTCATATTATACGTCTGATGGTTTCGCACAGGCGCTTCAGGCGATATTAGATCAAGTCAATCCAGATGCAGTGCTTTTTGGTCATACGTCTATCGGAAAAGACTTGTCACCCAAAATAGCCGCACGCCTGCAAACAGGTTTAATTTCAGATGCAATAGATGTAAGCGTTACCGGTGAGCATCTTGTTTTCACTAGACCGATTTATTCAGGGAAAGCCTTTGAAAAAGTCATTTCGACAGATCGTCTGCTGTTGGCGACCATTCGGCCAAACAACGTGCCGCCGCTGGAGCGGGATGCGTCACGAAGCGGAGAAGTCATGCCAGTTTCTGTCGATATTCAGAACCTGCGAACAATTGTGAAGGAAGTCATTAAAAAGACGTCAGAGGGCGTCGATTTATCTGAAGCAAAGATCATTGTCGCAGGAGGGCGGGGGGTCAAGAGCAAGGAAGGCTTTGAGCCGCTGAAAGAACTTGCCCAAACGTTAGGTGCAGCAGTTGGTGCTTCGCGTGGTGCATGTGACGCTGACTACTGCGATTATGCTCTGCAAATTGGTCAAACTGGAAAAGTTGTTACACCTGACCTTTACATTGCGTGCGGGATTTCAGGAGCGATTCAGCATTTAGCGGGCATGTCTAACAGCAAAGTCATTGTGGCGATTAACAAAGACCCTGAAGCCGAAATCTTCAAAATAGCTGATTACGGAATTGTTGGTGACTTGTTCGAAGTCGTTCCGCTTTTAAATGAAGAGTTAAAAAAGATGAATATCCACTCGTAACGCTCATCCACCCAGAATGCCTAGGTATTCTGGGTTTTTTGTATGTCATCCTGAAGCAAAGGCCCGCTGAAGGGATTTGCATAGAGAAAAAGCCATCAGTCAATTGAGCCTCAAGTTCGCCCAATCTGCTAATGGTCAGCGTCCTACGGCTCGAACTCCCATCTAACCCAGTCATCAAGATGACTGGCGACATAGCTTGTTCGCAAATTTTCTATGTTTGATGAGAAGAATGTTGGGGCAACATACATGGTAAATGAAGCGGAAAGGGAGTTATGTCATATGCTTAGAACCATTCTGATGATCATCGGTGCGATTGTTGTCATTGGTGCGATTATACGGTTTATTTTTTAATTCATTTCATAAAAAATGATTCGTAAGCATTTCATTCGCAAGTCACATGGGTAGATGCTATACTAAAAAGCATAATTTACATTGGAGGAATGAATAATGGCAATCGTAAAAGCGACTGACGCAACATTTTCACAAGAAACTGCAGAAGGTGTTGTTCTTGCAGACTTTTGGGCACCGTGGTGCGGACCTTGTAAAATGATCGCTCCAGTTCTTGAAGAACTTGATCAAGAAATGGGCGATAAAATGAAAATTGTTAAAATTGATGTGGATGATAACCAAGAAACTGCTGGTAAATACGGCGTCATGAGTATCCCAACACTTCTTGTTTTAAAAGACGGAGAAGTCGTCGAAACGTCTGTTGGTTTCAAACCAAAAGAAGCACTAGCTGAGCTTGTCAACAAACATCTATAAACCGATTTTGCCCATGCGGCATAATCTCTAAAGCGGTTCTCGTATAGTCGAGAGCCGCTTTTCTTTCAACATGGTATAAAACAAATGTTCGTGATACACTAGAAGGAGTGAAAGAGGAAAACAAGGACGGATGAAAATATGAACAAATTGATCAAAGAAAAGCTGTCAGTCTTACCTGATCAACCAGGCTGCTACTTAATGAAAGATAGACAAAATACGGTCATTTATGTAGGGAAGGCAAAGGTATTAAAAAATAGGGTGCGGTCTTATTTCACTGGATCTCATGATGCCAAGACGCAGCGGCTTGTCGGTGAAATTGCAGACTTTGAATATATTGTCACAACTTCCAATATTGAGGCGCTCATTTTAGAGCTGAATTTAATTAAAAAGTATGACCCGAAATATAACGTCATGCTCAAGGACGACAAAACGTATCCTTTTATTAAAATTACGAATGAACGGCATCCGAAGCTGATCGTCACCCGCAATGTGAAAAAGGATAAAGGAAAATACTTCGGTCCATATCCGAACGTGCAAGCAGCTCGAGAAACGAAAAAGCTGCTCGACCGCTTATATCCGCTTAGGAAATGTGCAACACTCCCTGACCGCGTCTGTCTTTATTATCATCTTGGCCAATGTCTCGCCCCGTGTGTGTATGACATTTCTGAGGAAACGAATAAGCAGCTTGTGGATGAAATCACAAGGTTTCTAAACGGAGGGCATCAGCAAATTAAGAAAGAATTAACTGAGAAGATGCAAGAAGCGGCTGAACAACTAGAGTTTGAGCGGGCAAAAGAACTGAGAGATCAAATCGCATACATTGACTCAACGATGGAAAAGCAGAAGATGACGATGAGTGACCTATCCGATCGTGATGTATTTGCCTATGCTTATGATAAAGGCTGGATGTGTGTCCAAGTTTTCTTTATCAGACAAGGGAAATTAATTGAGCGCGATGTCAGTTTGTTCCCTATGTATCAAGACCCTGAGGAAGAATTCCTAACGTTTGTGGGGCAGTTTTATGAAAAGAACAACCATTTTCTGCCGAAGGAAATTTTGGTGCCAGACAGCGTCGATCAAGAGATGATTGAGCAATTGCTTGAAACGAATGTTCATCAGCCCAAAAAAGGAAAGAAAAAGGATTTACTTTTACTTGCACATCAAAATGCCAAAATCGCTCTCAAAGAAAAATTTTCGCTTATCGAGCGTGATGAAGAACGGACAATTGGGGCGGTGAAGCAGCTCGGCGATGCACTTAATATTTATATGCCCTACCGGATCGAGGCATTTGATAACTCCAATATTCAAGGAGCAGACCCAGTTTCCGCTATGGTTGTCTTTCAGGACGGGAAGCCATATAAAAAGGAATATCGAAAATACAAAATTAAAACTGTTGCAGGGCCAGATGATTATGCCTCCATGCGTGAAGTCATTAGAAGGCGGTATACACGTGTGTTAAAGGATGAGCTGCCGCTGCCAGATTTGATTTTAATTGACGGAGGAAAAGGACAGATCAACGCAGCCATAGATGTGCTCGAAAATGAATTAAATCTGTCTGTTCCTGTGGCAGGTCTTGTGAAAGATGAAAAACACCGGACATCGAATCTTATGATGGGTGATACGCTTGAAATTGTGGCACTAGAGCGTAACAGCCAGGCCTTTTATTTATTGCAGCGTATTCAAGATGAAGTGCACCGGTTTGCCATCAGCTTTCACAGGCAACTACGCGGAAAAAATGCATTTCAATCTATTTTAGATGATGTGCCAGGTATCGGAGAAAAACGTAAAAAGCAGCTGCTTAAACAGTTTGGCTCTGTGAAAAAGATGAAAGAAGCCTCTATCCAAGATTTTCAGGACGCAGGAATTCCGAAACAAACGGCTGAACTTTTAATGGAGGCATTAAAAAAATAGATTGTACTTTCTCCAAAAGTCTGTTAAAATGTGACTAATTTAATAAATGAACGTGTTGTTTGTTGAAGATAGAGGTGCGAACTTCAAGAGTAGGCCTTCAGAGATCGATGGGATCTAAGAAGAGGGCTGAAAGGGGAGCGTCGCCGAAGTGAATAAAATCCACTCATTTTATTCGCTGGCTGTACATTGAAGAAATGTAGGGCTGTCAAGAATTCATTTCTTGGAGGGCTATCTCATTGTTTGCATCGTTTGATGATGATTTTAAAGCAATGGGAGATTTGTTCTCTCATTGCTTTTTTATTTGCAGTGAACAGAGCAGTCTCCGCAGCCTCTTCTCTCACACGTGATCTTTTGAAAAAGGGTGGTAGACATGGGACTAATTGTACAAAAATTTGGCGGAACATCCGTTGGATCAACAGAAAAAATTCGCAAAGCCGCAGAGAGAGTCATCGCTGAACGCGAGGCAGGAAATGATGTGGTCGTGGTTGTGTCTGCGATGGGCAAATCAACGGATGTTCTAGTAGACCTAGCGAAAGAACTCACAGATGATCCAAGCAAAAGAGAAATGGATATGCTGCTCACGACTGGAGAGCAAGTGACCATTTCGTTATTGGCGATGGCACTGCAGGCAAAAGGCTATGACGCCATTTCCTTTACAGGCTGGCAGGCTGGGATGAAAACAGAGAAGGTGCACGGAAATGCAAGAATCGTGGACATTGATGAATCAAGAATCAAAGAGGAGCTAAGTGCGGGAAAAATCGTCGTTGTAGCAGGCTTCCAAGGGATTGCGGATGATCTACATATTACAACACTCGGACGAGGTGGATCAGATACGACGGCTGTGGCACTAGCTGCGGCACTCAAAGCGGACAAATGTGATATTTATACGGACGTACCAGGCGTGTTTACGACAGATCCGCGTTATGTGCCGTCTGCGCGAAAACTCGCAGATATTTCATACGATGAAATGCTTGAGTTAGCCAATTTAGGAGCTGGCGTGCTGCACCCGAGAGCGGTCGAGTTTGCGAAAAATTACCAAGTCCCTTTAGAAGTCCGTTCTAGTATTGAAAATGAATCGGGGACGTTAATCGAGGAGGAATCATCCATGGAACAAAATTTAGTGGTAAGAGGAATTGCATTTGAAGATCAGATGACACGCGTGACGGTGTGCGGGCTTTCAAGCGGTTTAACAACATTGTCGACCATTTTTACGACGCTTGCTAAGCAAAATATCAATGTCGATATCATTATCCAGTCCGTCACAAGCACGAATCAGACGTCAATTTCTTTCTCTGTTAAAACGGATGATTTGTCCAAAACAGTGGAAGTACTAGAAGAATATAAAGGGGCACTTGGCTATGAGCAGATTGAGACAGAGAGCCAATTAGCCAAAGTATCTATCGTTGGTTCTGGTATGGTTTCAAACCCAGGCGTTGCGGCTGAAATGTTCGCCGTGTTAGCTCAAAAAGACATCCAAGTCAAAATGGTCAGTACGTCTGAGATCAAAGTCTCAACCGTCGTGGATCGTGAAGATATGGTGAAAGCGGTAGAAGCCCTTCATGATGCGTTTGAATTATCAAAGGTGAGCGCAGCAGCTCACTCTTAGCATGTAGACAAACCCATGCATTCGGTATCAGTCCTGCGTGCAGGTGTTCACGAATGTCAAATTCGCTCCGGTACGCGTCCTTCCTAGACTGCAAAGGTTTTCTATCACACTAAAAAGAAGACAAAGGGCTAAAATAAAGTTCATTTTAGCTCTTTGTCAACAATCTGAGAGGTGGCCCCGGTACAACGGGGACACCTTTTTTATTGTGCTTTTGGAATGGCAACCCAGTGATCTTTTGATATTTCTACTAGCTCTGCATTCTGTAAATCATAAATATCTTCGTCCATCTGTTCTGTCGAAACGAATCTTTCCTTCTTTGCTTCTACTTTAGGATCAGGTATAGGGATAGCTGAAAGTAGCGATTTTGTGTAGGGGTGCTGTGGATTGTTGTAAAGCTCCTCACTTTCGGCTAATTCCACAATTTTCCCAGCATACATCACTGCTACTCGGTCACTAATATGTTTCACCATCGACAAATCGTGTGCAATGAATAAATAAGTCAACCCAAGCTTTTTCTGAAGATCCTCTAACAAGCGTACAATTTGCGCTTGGATAGAAACATCAAGTGCAGACAGAGGTTCATCACATACTATCAATTGTGGTTTGACGGCAAGCGCCCTTGCGATCCCAATTCTCTGGCGCTGTCCTCCGGAGAATTCATGAGGATACCGATCGGCATGTGAAGGCTTTAGGCCAACCATCTCAAGCAGTTCTTCCACCCTTTTTCTCCTTTCAGTGTTGGTTGTGCTTAACTTGTGGAGATCAAGCGCCTGTCCGATAATATCCAGCACTTTAAAGCGAGGGTTTAGAGAAGAATAAGGGTCTTGAAAAATCATCTGCATATGCCGTCGCATCGTTTTCATTTCTTTTTTCGACAGACGGTGGATTGGAATGCCTTGAAATAAGATATCGCCATCTGTTGGTTCGTTTAAGCGAAGGATCGCTCGGCCAGTGGTTGATTTCCCAGAACCTGATTCGCCAACAAGTCCCAGTGTCTCTCCACGTTTAATCAAAAAATCAATCTGATCAACCGCTTTTAGTACATGCCCTTTACCGATTTGAAAGTGCTGAGATAATGATTTAACTTCCAGTAAAGCCGGGTGATGTCTGAAATGCATGGCATCAAAATCTTTCTTGTTTTTTTTCTTTTCATGTAAACGAGGCAAAGCATTGAGAAGCTGTTGTGTATATGCATGCTGAGGGTTCTCAAACAATTCTTCTGTTGTATTTGACTCGACAATTTTTCCTTCTTTCATCACAACCACCCGATCACACATTCCGGCAACAACACCCAAGTCGTGTGTGATGAAAATAATCGATGTCCCAAATCGTTCTTGAATATCCTTCATCACATGTAAAATTTGGGATTGCATTGTTACATCGAGTGCGGTCGTTGGTTCATCTGCGATAAGCAAGGCTGGCTGAGAGGCTAAAGCGATGGCAATGACGATTCGTTGACGCATACCGCCAGAGAATTCATGCGGATATTGCTGATAGCGCTCCTCACTATGCTGAATCCCTACAAGTTTCATAAGGTCAATGGCCTGTCGTTTAGCTTCTTCTTTTGAAAGCTTCTTGCGTTTGATCAAGCTTTCGGCGATTTGGGGGCCGATCCGCATCGTTGGGTTGAGAGAAGTCATAGGGTCTTGAAAAATCATGCCAATATCATGACCTCTTACAGCCTGCATTTCTTTTTCCGTTTTTGTTGTGAGTTCTTCCTCCTGAAAGGTGATACTTCCTGATTTTAAAAAAGAAGGAGGTGATGGGAGGAGTTGTAAAATGCTCCGGGCAGTTACACTTTTCCCGCTTCCTGATTCCCCAACAATACCAAGTGTTTCTCCTTTGTTTACTTCAAAGCTAATACCACGGACAGCTTCTAATTCGCCATCCCGTGTGTGAAAAGATATATGCAAATCCTTCACTTTTAAAAGAGGTACTAAATCCTTCAATTTTTCCCACCACCTGTATGATATGGATATTGACTTTCAAATAAAGCTAGCATAAACTTTACTATACCGGTCGGAATAATGCAATTAACTTTTTGGAACGAACATTCATGTGAAAGGGGGAACGATGGGGTGTCGAGAATGGTAACTGTAAAACTTGATGAGATTAGCGGCATTTCTCATTCATCTTGGGTAAGTCGAATATTTCAAGACATTCAATCACGCCGCTCATATCAATTATTGCTATGGATTGTTGGTTTACCCGTGCATTTGTGTGTATTTTTTTATTATTTACATAAGAGTAAACAAGATTCATATCTTCACGTATTAGAAGAAGTGAAGGCTCGTTTAGAGGCTTCCGGCGCTAAAGAGGAAATGAGAGCGGATATTCAGCAGCAAGTGTTGAGAAAAAAAGAATTCTTTCATGAAAAAATAGATCCACATGAGATCGACAGATTCACTCTTCAGTGGACAGAAGAAACCTTTCAAAAAATAGTCAAATTGAAAGTTGAGGAAGAGCTAAAAAAACAAGGCCGGGCGAAAGTCTCGTTTCATACGGTTTTTGCTTCACTATTATCTAACCGACTTTTTCTTATGGTGACATTGGTTCCAGGCTTACCAATGTACATTCTGCTTTTTTTATACCGACATGCATTCTTGAAATATGTCATTGAACGGCTGCTTATGAGTGTATTGGTGATTATCGGTGTAGTCATTCTTGTCTTTACCATTCTCTATTTCTCTCCATTTGATCCAGCAGTAAATATTCTTGGAGAATCCGCAACAAAGGAGCAAATCGCCGCTTTTAATCACCTATATGGTCTAGATCAGCCATATATTCAACAGCTTTGGAATGCTTTAAAAGGACTTTTCACATTTGATCTAGGAAAATCGTTTACCGGAAATGAAGAAGTGGCAACGAGCATAGCGAATAAATTTCCTATCACGCTCACATTAGCTGTTTGGTCACTCGTCATGGCGGTTGTGATTGCCATTCCAATAGGGGTTATTTCTGCGACAAGACCATATTCATTTTTTGATTATTCGTTCATGTTTATCGCATTACTTGGGTTGTCCATTCCAAACTTTTGGCAAGGACTCATTTTCATTTTGAACTTTTCGATTAAATGGAACTGGCTTCCCGCCACGTATTCCCCAGAAAATTGGTTATCTTTACTCATGCCAGTCATCGTCCTTGGTACGGGGTTAACTGCCTCGATTGCTCGGATGACTAGGTCATCAATGCTCGAAGTTATCCATGAAGATTACATGATTACAGCAAAAGCAAAGGGGCTAAGTCAGCAGCATATTCTATGGCGACATGGAATTGGCAATGCTATGATTCCGATTATTACCGTCATTGGACTGCTTTTCGGCGGCATGCTTGGAGGAGCGGCTGTTACAGAAAAGGTATTCAACATTAGTGGTATTGGAAGTTATATCGTTGATAAGCAGTTTATCCCTGATATTCCGAGTATTTTGGGAGGGGTTGTATATGTGGCGATTACAATCTCCGTCGTAAATGTCATCATTGATATTTTATATGCATTTTTTGATCCTCGTATTAGATCAAAGATGAAACAATATTGAAGTAGGTGTAGGCATGTCAGTAACGATGAAGTCAATTCACTCTCATGAGCAGCATCACGTGAAAAAGAGGTCTATCGAGTATATTGGCGCAAAATTCACATCTGTTGTATCAATTGTAATGGCCATTCTTTTCTTTATAAACAGTGTTGATATTGCGAATCAAACAGTGAAGCCAATGATGTTCAGTGTATCTTTAATTTACATTTTCTTTTCACTTATTCAAGTCGGTATTACATGGAAAATGAAGAATGATCTAGAAAAGACAGGTGTAATTCAAACCTTCACGAGGCGTCTAGGTTATGTGCAGCTGTTGAGTCTTTTCGCTGGTCATCTCATCATCACCGTTTTTGCCTTTAGTCTCATAAAAGAAAGAAGATCTCTGGCATATGTATTTGCTTATTACATGCTGATCAATCATATCGTGATCGTGGCTTTGTCGGCTCTCAACTTATTCAAACCCTATGTAACGGATTCCTTTCCGCTTGCTATGCTAACCCTGCTTGTTATCGGTCTCTTTTATACGGCAGTATTTGTGTTTGTCATCAAGCAGGAGGATAGAAAGGTATCACCGGCAGCGGGAACATATTTTGCTATTGCCCTTGTGCTTTCATCTGTGATGGGCAATGTATTTGCCCTTCTTCTTGCGATGCAGCTTATGGTGCAAACAGAACATATCAAAAAATATCGTTTTGAAAAATGGCATTCCATCTGGGAGAAAATAACGAGAAACCAAGCAGCGATGCTAGGACTGTTGTTCATTGGTTTTGTGTTCTCTCTGTCAATGTGGAGTGTATTTACCTTCGATTATGACTTGGCTGTCAAGAATCAATATGGCGCTATTTTGCAAACACCAAGTCTTGCTTATCCACTTGGAACTGATCAATTTGGCCGTGATGTATTTTCGCAAATTGTCTTTGGTGCAAGAATTTCTTTACTCGTTGGCTGCATTTCAACCCTTATTCCAGCCGTCATCGGAGGTTTTTTGGGGGCGATTGCTGGATACTACACGCCAAAAACAGATCATGTCATTATGCGGCTTCTGGATGTTCTTTATGCCATCCCGGGCATATTGCTGGCGATCGCTATCATTGCAGCATTCGGGGCTAATATTGTGAACTTGATCATTGCTCTTAGTGTAGGAGCGATTCCGACCTATGCCAGAACAATGCGTGCCAATGTCATGATGATTTCTAATTTAGAATATGTTCACTCAGCCCGTGCATTAGGTGCTAGTGACTGGTCTATTATTTTTAAAGAAATTGTCCCTAATTCACTGGCGCCAATGATTGTGAAAGCCACTTTGACAATTGGGTCGGCAGTCATTGCAACAAGTAGTTTGAGTTACTTGGGACTTGGCGTTGAACCTCATATTCCGGAATGGGGAAATATATTAAAAGCGGGGAGTACCTATCTAGAATCTCATGCCTATCTAGCAATTTTTCCAGGGCTCGCCATTATCATGCTTGTCTTATCATTTAACTTTTTAGGTGACGCATTACGGGATGCGTTAGATCCAAAATTAGATGAAATGTAAAAAACAAGGGGGAAATACGATGAAAAAAAGTGGATTATCATTGCTCATCATATTGCTTGTCGTATTAGCAGGCTGTGTCAATACAAAGTCAAGTGTAGGAAATGAGGAAGGGAGTCAAGCGTCGAAAGAAACGATTGAATTACTTGGAATGAGTAGCAGTGAAGATGACCTGAATATCGTACGAGATCAATTGGTTAAGAGTGGACTTAAAGTCAAATTGAATATTCAGCCTGATTACGGTAGCTATACAGCTCAAAAAGATGCGGGGAATTATGACATCGTTCTTTCGAGCTGGACGACTGTGACGGGCAACCCTGATTATGCAGTTCGAGGTATATTTAAAACGGGTGCTGATAACAGCATCTTGTCAGATAAACAAATCGATCAATTGATTGACACAGCAGCAACAGAAACGTCTGACGAATACATTCAAACGTATCAAGAATTAGAAAAGCGTCTAGTCTTTGATAAGGCCTATATTGCGCCGCTTTATAATTCATTGAAAGCTCAAGGTGTGAATAAAGAAGTGATCAATGAGAAGACCGTTCGTCTGGCTAAATCTCGGGCAGTTGCATGGGAATCAATTGATTTTAACGATTCATCCAAAAGAAATAAAGATCCGCTCATCACGCAGCAGGCGCTGGCTTCCCTTACATCGCTTGACCCGATTAAAGGCAATGATGGATCAATTAATACACTGAATACCAATATGTATGTAAGACTTGTGAATTTGACAGATGATGATACAGTCACATCAAAAGGTTCACTTTCTTGGAATCATGCCGCAGCAAAAGATAAGACACATTATTACTTCTTATTAAGAGACGATATCCATTTTGCAAGGGTGGAGAATAAAAAAGCAGTGGATTCGGGCGAACGTGTAGGTGCTGATGATGTGGTCTTTTCGCTCAATCGAGCCAAGGATAAAAATGCAGTACCAGATCATCGAACATACTCATTACATGAGCATATTAAAAGCGCAGAGGTCGTAACCGATCTATCTGAACTGAAAGCAATATCAGGTAATGGTGGTACGATCAAAGAAGATTTAGAAAAAGATGTGCAACAGAAGGTGAAAAAGCTCGTAAAAGATAAAAAAGATGCAGACAATCAAGCAGGTGCGTATCAAGTGGTAAAGATCACGACAACAGAGCCATTCCCGCAAGTATTAAATTATTTAGCCCATCAATCAGCAGGAATTGTTTCTAAGAAACAAATAGAGCGTGTAAACACGTATGATATAGATGCCTTTGATCCAGCAAAGGATATCCCATATGGTGATCAGCGTACAATCACAGAAGGGAAAATGTATAACAATCAATTGTTTGCGAGCGGACCATACATTTTATCGTATAAAAACGATTATGAAGCCGTTTTTTATAAAAACCCTGCATATATGAAAGGCACAGGGAACGAGCCAAACATTTCTCAAGTCACCGTTCGATTTATTGAAAATCCTGATAGTGCACTATCTGCACTTCGAAATGGTGAAATTCATATTTTTAATGGTATACCTGAAACAAAATATGATGTGGTTGAGAAAGATAGCAAGCTCGCCTTGCAAAAAAATCAGAGCAATGCGGTTGCTTATCTATTATTTAACACGTCTAAACGTGAAGTGGCAAAAAGCGAGGATTTACGAAAAGCCATCCTTTACTCAATCAATCAAGAGGAATTCGTTAACTTCTATCAAGGTCATAAAAACAAGGCCTCATCCACAGTCAGTCCGCTTGTTGAAACAAAGAACGAGTTAAAGCCGGATGCGGAAAAGGTGAAGGAATACTTAACGGCATATCAAAAAAGTAAAAAATGAGCAAGGAGCATCTACTTCGAATAGGGGTAGATGTTTTTCTGATGAAGGGAAATCCAGGTTCTGTGTGTGCTATGATAGAAGGACATATAAAAAAGGCGTGACACGAAGTCCTCGCCTTTCATAAAGAGTGTTAGCTAGGGTCTCTTAAATCCCATTTAACGGTTAAAATGACTTTATCAGCACGCTTTTTTACTTGTTCATAGGATTCAGCCACGTACTCATTGAGAAGCTGAATCTGTTCAGCAATAAAACCTGCTTCCATTTGAAAACATGGCTCCTTTTGATAGGTGAGTCGATTCGTTATAAGTGGACCTTCGAGCTCAAACTCAATTTCCTGTTTTTTAGAATGGACCATCGTGAGAGTTCCCCATCCAGCATCATGGAAAAATTCGGGGATCTTCTCCCATGACTCTTGAGGAAATTTACGAGCAAGCAGCTTACCCGCAAAATACATCATAGAGGAATGATCCTGACCAAGAATGTCAGGCAGCAGAACTTCGCGTATCAGCTCGTAGGCAAATCCATTGACTTCAATTTCTTTTAGCTGTTCTAAGTTAGATTCAAATTTATTCATTGTACGGCTCCCCTCTTTCAACAATTTATTATAGCTTATGTGGGCATATGATGACAGAGTTTTCCCTAGAAGTCTAAGAAATTCTTATTGTAATAAAACGAATTTTGATTTAAAACTTTTAAATTTCGGAAAATTTTAATTTATGTACGCGGTTTCTTGACGCTTTTTTGACATAGGAGTAAAATGAAATTGTCAATAAATTTGAATAAAGTGCTTACATTTGAAAGAAGCGGGGGTAAGACAATTTTCAAGCAATTGCACTTTTTTACTAGGGGGTAAAGTAATGTCGGGGAACAAAGAATTTTTTTATCGGAGATTGCATTCTTTGCTTGGCGTCATTCCGGTCGGTCTATTTTTAGTACAGCACTTAGTGATTAACCACTTTGCGACGAATGGACCAGAGGCGTTTAACAAAGCTGCACACTTTATGGAACAGCTTCCATTCAGATATGCACTTGAGCTGTTCGTGATTTTCTTACCACTGATCTATCATGCTGTTTATGGGGTGTACATAGCCTTTACGGCACAAAACAACACGTCTCGCTTCAATTACTTAAGAAACTGGTTATTCAGACTGCAGCGGATTACAGGTATCATTACATTGATTTTTGTCACCTGGCACGTATGGGAAACACGTATTCAAGCGCAGCTTGGAGCAGAAGTAAACTATGACATGATGGCGAATATTTTAAGCTCTCCATTTATGCTAGGTTTCTATATTGTCGGCGTTTTATCTACTATTTTCCACTTTGCTAATGGCTTGTGGTCATTTGCTGTCAGCTGGGGAATTACGGTTTCACCACGCTCACAAAGAATCTCCACATATGTGACATTAGGTATATTTATAGCGCTTTCATATGTAGGGCTAAGAGCAATTTTCGCTTTTGTTTAAGAGGAAATAGATTAGTAGAAGAGGGAGAGGGGCTACAATGAGTAATTCTAGCATCATCGTTGTCGGAGGCGGCTTAGCTGGTCTCATGGCAACTATCAAAGCAGCAGAAGCGGGAACAGCTGTTAAACTATTTTCAATCGTACCTGTGAAACGTTCACATTCTGTGTGTGCACAGGGCGGAATTAACGGAGCGGTGAATACAAAAGGTGAAGGGGATTCACCATATGAGCATTTTGATGATACGGTTTACGGCGGAGATTTCTTAGCTAACCAGCCGCCAGTAAAGGCAATGTGTGAAGCAGCACCGTCCATTATCCACTTACTCGATCGTATGGGTGTGATGTTTAACAGAACACCAGAGGGATTACTGGACTTCCGCCGCTTCGGGGGAACACAGCACCACCGTACAGCATATGCTGGTGCCACAACAGGTCAGCAGCTATTATACGCACTGGATGAGCAGGTTCGCCGCTATGAAGTAGCAGGGCTTGTCACGAAATATGAAGGCTGGGAATTCCTTGGCGCTGTCTTAGATGACGAGGAAGTCTGCCGAGGCATTGTCGCGCAGAACTTGACGACAATGGAAATCGAATCCTTCCGTTCAGATGCTGTTATCATGGCAACAGGCGGCCCTGGAATCGTCTTCGGTAAATCAACGAACTCTATGATTAATACCGGATCAGCTGCATCTATCGTTTATCAGCAAGGTGCACATTATGCAAATGGAGAATTCATTCAAATTCACCCAACAGCGATCCCAGGAGATGATAAACTTCGTCTCATGAGTGAATCAGCTCGTGGTGAAGGTGGACGTGTTTGGACATATAAGGACGGGAAGCCTTGGTACTTCCTTGAAGAAAAATACCCAGCGTACGGGAACCTTGTACCGCGTGACATTGCAACGCGTGAAATTTTCGACGTATGTGTTGAGCAAAAGCTAGGAATCAATGGAGAAAACATGGTATACCTTGACCTTTCTCACAAAGATCCAAAAGAGCTTGATATTAAGCTTGGCGGAATCATTGAAATCTATGAAAAATTCATGGGTGATGACCCGCGCAAGCTTCCGATGAAAATTTTCCCTGCTGTTCACTACTCAATGGGCGGATTATGGGTCGATTATGATCAAATGACGAATATCAAAGGCTTGTTCGCTGCCGGAGAATGTGATTATTCTATGCACGGCGGAAACAGACTTGGTGCAAACTCATTGCTTTCTGCGATTTACGGCGGAATGGTCGCTGGACCAAATGCTGTGAAATACATTAGCGGTCTTGAAAAGTCTGCAGAAGACCTATCTTCTACAACATTTGACAGCGCCGTGAAGAAAGAGCAGGAGAAATGGGACAACATCCTTAGCATGGATGGCACAGAAAATGCTTATGTGCTTCATAAAGAGCTTGGAGAATGGATGACGGATAACGTTACAGTGGTTCGTTACAATGACAAACTCTTA
The DNA here is from genome assembly GCF_000300535.1 of Bacillus xiamenensis. Taxonomy (GTDB): domain Bacteria; phylum Bacillota; class Bacilli; order Bacillales; family Bacillaceae; genus Bacillus; species Bacillus xiamenensis. The sequence goes on along the minus strand of NZ_AMSH01000006.1, from coordinate 15,436 downwards.
AAAACAGATCAGAAGATTGAAGAACTGATGGAGCGATATAAGCATATCAACATCAACGATACGGCATCATGGAGCAACCAAGGCGCTGCCTTCACACGTCAGCTTGACAACATGCTTCAGCTGGCACGAGTCATTACGATCGGGGCATACAACCGGAATGAAAGCCGAGGCGCACACTATAAACCGGAATTCCCAGAAAGAAACGATGAAGAATTCCTAAAAACAACGATGGCTACGTTCAAAGGGAAAAACCAAAAGCCTGCATTCCACTATGAGGACGTCGATGTATCGTTAATTGCACCTCGTAAACGAGATTACTCGAAGAAAAAGGTGGAGAAATAAGATGAGTGAACAAAACACGATTCAATTTATTATCACACGTCAAGATACAGCAGATGGCAAGCCTTATGAAGAGGAATTCGAAATCCCTTACCGTCCGAATATGAACGTCATTTCCGCACTCATGGAAATTAGACGGAACCCGGTCAATAAAAAAGGTGAAAAAACAACGGCTATTAACTGGGATATGAACTGTCTTGAAGAGGTATGCGGCGCTTGTTCCATGGTGATTAATGGAAAGCCTCGCCAGTCATGTACAGCACTGATCGACAAGTTAGAGCAGCCGATTCGTCTTCAGCCGATGAAAACTTTCCCGGTTGTCAGAGACTTGCAAGTTGATCGAAGCCGTATGTTCAATTCCTTGAAAAAAGTCAAAGCATGGGTGCCAATCGATGGCACATATGATCTTGGACCTGGACCAAGAATGCCCGAGAAAAAGCGTCAATGGGCGTATGAGCTTTCGAAGTGTATGACATGTGGTGTCTGCCTTGAAGCTTGTCCAAACGTAAATGATAAGTCTTCCTTTATGGGCCCTGCACCGCTTTCGCAAGTTCGTCTATTTAACGCACATCCGACAGGTGCGATGAATAAGTCTGAACGTCTAGAAGAGATTATGGGTGATGGCGGTCTTGCCAACTGCGGGAACTCCCAAAACTGTGTGCAGGCTTGTCCAAAAGGAATCCCGCTCACAACATCAATTGCAGCACTTAACCGAGATACAACATTACAAGCTTTCCGTAACTTCTTCGGAAGCGATCACGCAGAATAACATCACATTCAGTCCTCCTTGCCAATCATGATGAGTGTTTACAAGAGGCTGGATGCAAAAAACATAACAAACGCCTCTTCCAATACGGGAGAGGCGTTTGTTTGCAAATAAGGAGTGAATCAAATGAGGCTGCCGTCATATATTGAAGAACCGTTTAAAGAGTGGAGGGCATCGTTTCGATTTTATGTGGAAACAACCGTCCGTTTTTCAGAAACGGATATGTTTGGTCACATGAACAATGTCACCCCTTTCGTGTATTTCGAAGAGGCACGGATTGCCTTTTTTCAAAAAACGGGACTTGTGGACAAACGAATGAAGCGGGTCAAAGAGACCATCACAGTCGTGGCAAACCTACAATGCGATTACATCAAGCAGGTGGAGATCGGCGAGAGGCTGCGTGTGTATGTAAAGCCTGAAAAGGTTGGATCTAGCTCACTCATCCTGCATTACTTAGGAGAAAATGAACTGCAGGAACCGTGCTTTACGGGCTCTGTGACAATGGTGCAAATTAGCAAAGAAACAGGTGCATCTGTTCCATTTACGGAAGAAGAAAAAGAGACATTTCAGGCTCAACGAAATTAAAGAATCATGGGCGTATGCGTCGTTTTGTTATAATAAAAGGATTATATCAAGAAGAAACAAAAGGAGATCACATGAAGATTTTTCAATATGACACCATTGATAGTACAAATAATGAAGCGAAAAGGCTCATACAGCAAGGAGAAACGCCTTTATTTGCTGTTTATGCCCGTCAGCAGACAGCAGGAAGAGGCAGGCTGGGCAGACCGTGGGAAACACCTACAGGGAATGTGGCTGTTACCATGACGGTAAAGCCGCCAAAAGATCTCTCTACCCAATCAACGATTGCCCCAATGACGGCACTAGCGATTTATGATGTACTCAAACCACTCATGAGAGCAGAGGACCGGCTGGCAATCAAATGGCCAAATGATATTCTGATTAATGAAGCAAAAGTATCTGGCACATTAATTGAAGCAGACCGCAGCGCCATCTATATCGGTGTTGGCATCAATGTAGAAACAAAGCCGGAGCATGTCCCGTACAAAACCATTTGCTTATCAGAGCTTGCAGAGGTGAAAGCCGAAAAGCTTGTGACAGAACTGACAGCGGCTTTTGAAAAATACTATACACGCTGGCAGCATGAAGGATTTGGAACCCTCACTTCCCTCTACAACAAACGGTTATTCCGTTTGAATCAACCGCTTCGTATCTCATTAGATCGTGAAAAACAAACATGGCAAGAAGGCATTTGCTGCGGGGTCAACCAAGACGGTCATTTGCAGCTAAAAGATGATCAAGGGCATATGAAAGCCCATTCTGCTGGAGATATTGACGCACCACGCTAAAATGGACAAAAGCAGACGAAACATAGTCTGCTTCTTGCTTCATACAAGGCTGAACCATCTAGTCTTATATCGTCAAGACTATGAAGAAACCCAATTGAATGTGGATCAACTTCTTTCTGACGATTGCTGTCATGGTCACACTTGTGCTACATATCGTACTTAATGACCCGTTTGAAAAAGGACGATGTCTTCACATAAGACTCGTTCTTTTTTGTACTGCTTGAAGCGTAAGAAATTGGACGTTGATCTGCGGGATTTCTCGATTTTAACGTCACCTACCTCAGGCACCCGGCATATGATATCTCGACTATACAGAATCCCATTCTATAGAGACTAGAGCTCTCACCTTAGCAAGGAGGGTTACAATACTTGAAGGAGAAAGAGTTTCAATCCAAGCCGCTATTAACCAAAAGAGAAAGAGAAGTATTTGAATTGCTCGTCCAAGATAAAACAACAAAAGAAATTGCAAGCGAGCTTTTTATTAGCGAAAAGACTGTTCGGAATCATATTTCGAATGCCATGCAAAAGCTAGGAGTTAAAGGTCGTTCACAGGCCGTAGTCGAGCTTCTGCGTATGGGTGAGCTAGAGCTCTAACGTCAGCCGGTTTTCCTTCCGCACCAGGGAGGAGCCGGTTATTTCTATATGGTTTCCATGAGTCTCTTCTTGCATTTTCTTTGAAAAACGAGGAAAATAGGAATGTACGTTTTAAACAAAGTGAGATGCTATAGTGAGGTATCAATGAAAATGGAAACGAATGAGTCAGGCCATGTTGCAGAGATTGAAAAATCATTGCGCCATATTGCTGCAATTATTAAGCAAAAAGGCAGAGAAATTCTAAATCAATATACGATTACACCTCCTCAATTTGTAGGGCTCCAGTGGCTTTATGAATTCGGAGATATGACAATAGGTGAGCTATCACAAAAGATGTATTTGGCTTGCAGCACGACAACCGATTTAATTGATCGAATGGAAAAAAGTGAACTTGTCGAACGGGTCAAAGATCCGTCTGACCGCCGTGTGGTTCGCATTCATTTATTGCCTGAAGGCGAGCGGATCATTCAAGAAGTGATTGTCAAACGCCAAGAATACGTCAGTGAACTTCTAGGGGCTTTCTCAGAAGAAGAAGCCATCGTTTTCAATCAATCTTTAACGAAACTACAGCAGCAAATGAAAAGAAAATGAGGCGATTTTGTTGGATCAACCAATCGGCGTTATTGATTCCGGCGTAGGCGGTTTAACCGTTGCGAAGGAAATCATGAGACAACTGCCAAAAGAAAAAATCATCTATGTAGGCGATACAAAACGGTGTCCATACGGCCCGCGGGAAGAAGAAGAGGTTCTTCAATATACATGGGAAATGGCGCACTACCTATTAAGACATCACCATATTAAAATGCTTGTTATTGCATGCAATACAGCGACGGCGATTGCGCTTGATGAAATTAAAGAAACGCTTGATATCCCGGTCATTGGCGTGATCCAGCCTGGAGCCCGCACTGCGATCAAGGTGACAAACAACCAGCATATTGGCGTCATCGGCACAGCCAATACGATCAAAAGCGAGGCCTATAAAGAAGCGCTGTTATCTCTAAAAGCAGGACTAACCGTTCAAAGTCTGGCGTGTCCGATGCTTGTTCCATTTGTGGAGAGCGGTACGTTTTTAGATCATACAGCAGATGAAGTGGTGAAAGCTTCTCTTGAACCGATGAAAGAAACAGGAATTGATACGCTCATTCTTGGCTGTACGCACTACCCGATTTTAAAAGAGCCGATTCAGCGCTTCATGGGCAGTGGTGTGAACATCATTTCATCAGGGGATGAGACAGCTAGAGAAGCGAGTACAATTCTTTCATATAAAGGGCTTTTAAATGCTTCTCAGGAAGCGCCTGTTCATACATTTTACACAACCGGGCAGCAGCAAAATTTTCAAAATATCGCGCGCGACTGGTTTGGCTACCTGCCAGGGAAGGTCGAAACCGTGTCGCTCGAAAAAGTATATCAGCAATAACCCGCTTCTCATTGGAGTGGGTTATTTTTTTATGAAAAGGGTCTAATCCTCTAGAGGAGCTCGTATACATAGTAGTACAAACTACTAGAGGAGGGTGAAGTATGCTGAAAAAGGGATCTACAGCAGCTGTTACGTGTATTGCGTCAGCCATGCTTTTGTCAGGATGCGGATTGTTTCAAACAGACCAAGCGAAAACAGAGATTGATCCACCACAAAACGTCACTTTTGTGAAAGAGAATAAAGAAGAGAAACAAACAGCCAAAGAAGGAAAAGAAGAGAAGCAAGCAGATACAGTCATGAGAGAATTATATTTAATTGATAAAAACGGTTATGTCGTCTCTCAATCCATTCCGCTGCCGAAAAACGAAGGAAGTGCCAAACAAACACTTGAATATCTCGTAGACGGTGGGCCGATCTCCAACCTGATGCCAAATGGATTTAGAGCCGTGCTGCCGGCGGACACGAGCGTATCTGTCGATATTAAAGATGGCACAGCGGTGGTTGATTTTTCAAATGAGTTCAAAAACTATAAAAAAGAAGACGAACAGCGCATTTTGCAATCTGTCACTTGGACGTTAACACAGTTTGATTCAGTAGCCAAAGTCAAATTGAAGATGAATGGACATGAATTAAAAGAAATGCCTGTAAATGGGACACCGATCTCAGATGATTTAAGCAGGGAGGACGGTATTAATATTCAGAACGAGGCAGCCGCTGATATGACGGCGACAAAGCCAGTCACCGTCTACTATTTAGCTGAATCTGATGAACAGACGTACTACGTTCCTGTCACAACAAGAGCCCCAAAAGATGAAGATGATCCAATTACAGCAGCCATTGACGAGCTCGTCTCTGGGCCAAGCAAAACAAGTCATTTGCTCACAGACTTTGATCGAGATGTGAAGCTGAATGACGTACCAAAAGTAAAAGACGGCCATGTGACCCTTGATTTCAATGAATCTATTTTTGGCAGTGCAGATGAAAAGAAAAAGGTCATTTCACAAAAAGTTCTTGATAGCATTGTGCTGACATTAACAGAGCTGCCAGATGTGAAAAGCGTGTCTGTGAAGGTAAACGGAAAGGCAGAGCTTGTGAACGAAAAAGGAACAGAACTCACAAAGCCAGTTTCAAGACCAGAACAAGTGAATACAGGTAGTTTTTAACGTCACACATTGATATAATGGAGAAAAAGAGGCATGCACATTCGCTGCCTCTTTTTTATTCCAAGCGATTAGAACCGATCCAGGTTGTCAAAGTTAGTAGGAGAACCCCGCTGGTACGCGCGCGGAATGTATATTGTAACGGAGGTAAAACATGAGATTAGATGAAAGACAATATGACGAATTAAGAAAAATTGAAATAGAGGCAGGCTACATTACGCATCCAGAAGGCTCTGTCTTAATCTCAGCGGGAAATACGAAGGTGATTTGTAACGCATCTATCGAAGACCGCGTACCTCCTTTTTTAAGAGGAGAAGGAAAAGGCTGGATTACAGCAGAATATAGCATGCTTCCAAGAGCAACTGCACAAAGAACGATAAGAGAATCATCTAAAGGAAAAGTCACAGGACGTACAATGGAAATTCAGCGTTTAATTGGACGAGCACTCCGCGCAGTCGTTGATTTAGAAAAGCTTGGCGAACGCACGATTTGGATTGATTGTGATGTCATTCAAGCAGACGGCGGCACACGCACAGCGTCCATTACAGGGGCTTTTGTCGCCATGACACTTGCGATTCAAAAGCTTCGAGCAGAAGGCGTTATCAAAGAAAACCCGATCACTGATTATTTAGCGGCAATATCCGTCGGAATTGATTCTCAGCAGGGGCTTCTGTTAGATTTAAACTATGAAGAAGATTCTTCAGCTGAAGTAGATATGAATGTCATCATGACAGGCGCTGGACGCTTTGTTGAGCTTCAAGGCACAGGCGAAGAAGCGACATTTTCAAGAGAACAGCTAAACGGACTGCTTGATTTAGCCGAAAAGGGCATCAAAGAATTAATCGAAAAGCAAAAAGCAGTAACAGGAGAAGTCCTCGAATAAAGAGAAGGGTTTGATCAAGATGAAAACAGCCATCATCGCAACGCACAACCAGGGCAAAGCGAAAGAATTCAAAGCCATTCTTGAGCCAAAGGGGTTCACGGTCAAAACACTAGCAGACATTGGCTTTACAGAAGAGATTGAAGAAACAGGACATACCTTTGAAGAAAATGCGGTCATCAAAGCCGAGGCGATTCAGGCCAAAGCAGGTGAAATGGTGATTGCAGACGATTCCGGTCTATCAATTGATTATCTTGGCGGGAAACCGGGCGTCTATTCAGCGAGATATGCGGGCGAGCATAAAAACGATGCTGAGAATGTCAAAAAAGTACTGAGCGAGCTTACAGGCATTGACAAAGAAGACCGCACAGCCAGATTCAGATGTGCTCTGGCTGTCAGCATACCGGGCAAAGAAACAAAGACGGTAGAAGGATCAGTAGAAGGCTTCATCGCAGAAGAACCAAGTGGAGACAACGGCTTCGGATACGACCCAATTTTCATCGTCAAAGACAAAGACCAGACGATGGCCGAGCTATCACCAGAGGAGAAAAACAAGATCAGCCATCGAGCGGTCGCGCTTCAAAAGCTTTCATCACTGTTAGACGCAAATGAATAAGGGGGAATGAAGCCATGAAGATACTCATCATTAGTGACAGTCATGGACTCACAGACGAGCTTCAAACCATTGCCAAACGGCATAAAGCTGAAGTAGACATGATGATTCACTGCGGAGACTCAGAACTCGAAACGAACCATCCAGCACTCGAAGGATACAAAGTCGTCAAAGGAAATTGTGACTTTATGGGCGATTTTGAAGAAGAACTCCTGCTCCCACTGGATGGAGGCGGAAAACTATTTCTCACTCACGGACATCTGCATGGCATCAAACAATCCTTGCTTCAAGTCTACTACCGGGCAGAAGAGCTAGGCGCAGACATTATCTGCTTTGGCCATTCGCACATCCCAGGCAGTGAACTGCTCAGAGGAAAGCTGCTCATTAACCCTGGCAGCGTGCACCTACCAAGAGTGCGCAAAGAGCGCAGCTATGCTATACTGACACTAGATGGAAGCGAAGCAAACGTGCAATTTTACACGGACGAAGGTCACGTCATACCAGACCTCGAAAACACTGTCACATTGGAAGGTATTTCATAAGGGTGCAGCATTTGCCCCTTATGAAAAAACTTTCGAAAAACCGTTGACTTTAAAGAACAATAGTAATATAATAAATCTTGTCGTTGAGGTAATACAGCCCAGCACGCTACATAACAACATGTCCCAGTAGCTCAGCAGGATAGAGCAACGGCCTTCTAAGCCGTCGGTCGGGAGTTCGAATCTCTCCTGGGACGTAATTTTATTTAAAACCGTTAAAAAGTCAGAGACGTTGATAAAACAATGTTTCTGGCTTTTTTGTTTTCTGCTAGTTTCGGTTCAAGGATTTTTAAACAAGTTCGATTTATTTTATTTATAAAACTACAAAAACAGGAGTTCATACTCTAATGAGTAGGAGGTACAACGAATTTACCAAAGCATATCGAGTTATTACAGGCAATCAAAGGCTGTAAGAAAAATATAGAACAATTAGTACTCCTTTTGTTTTTTTATTTTATTAAGTGCGTTCTCAATATAGATTTCCATTTCGATAATGTTTTATCGCTTCTGATACTATCTGTTTTAAATTAAACCTAGTAATTTTTAAATCACTTTAAAAAAATGGCTCAAAAGTGTAAAATGAGTTAATCAAATAAAAAGGGGTATGTTAAATAATGAATCACTTTCCAGAGTCTTTAAGTCAAAAGATAGTTGAAGGGATTTTAAAAGGCTACAAAAGTTATTTAGATGAAAGACGCGAAAAAAAAGCTTTGATGAAAATAAGTAGTGCTTATGCTTGGGTGAGAGGGAATCATATTGATAATGCTGTAGCAGAGGTATGTGAAACTCAAGGTATAGAATATCAAACATCAAAAGCTGGTTACACATGGGGATATTTGAAGTTTGATAATCAAATAAATGGAGAAAAAACGTTATTTATTTTAAAAATAGGGACAATAATTAATAATGGTGCTGCTGGTATCCTTCAAAAGAAAAAGGAGGATCAAGAAAAAAATTATTTAGTACAACTTTCAAAAATAAATAAAAATCATTTTAAAGATACCGAAGCCAGTGTAGGGGGAACAGAACAATTAAAGTTTGCTTTTTCACCACTCGATCGAAAAAATTCAGAGGACAAAGAAGTCCTCGCTGAAATAGCGAATATGGAAGAAAATTATACTCATTTTTATATAATTGCTTACGAATTTGATGTAACAAGCAAAATGTTATCATCTGTAAATCTCTTTTTGCCTGCTCCTGGATTGTCTGAGTTTAGACGAGTTGATAATTGGAATCGTTTTATTGAAGCTTCAAATGTTCAAATTACTTCAGAAGATTTGGAAACTCTTCACGAAGATAAGGTAGCACCTGAAGAATTCTCTGAGAGTGATTACATTGTTGGGAAAGTTCATCAAGAAATTGATGTTAACATAGAGGGGAAAAAATAATTTTAAAGGAGGCACTTAATATGTTTGTTGGTGAAAAACTAACTGATATCAGAGTGCTTCATGGTTATTCAAGAAATGAATTAGCTATAGCTTTGGATGTAACTGAACAAGCAGTTTGGCAATTTGAAAACGGATATGCTACACCAGGAATTGAGACCATGAGCAAAATTAAACAACTTTTTAATGTTAAAAACTTCTTCTTTTATAATGACTCCAGTATTGGCGAAACTGTTAAAGAAGAAGGAATAGCATATAGATCATCCGAAAAGAACAACGCTAAAAGAACTAAAACAGAAGCTGTATACTTAAGATTTATAAATTACTTGATGGAGTATATTGAAGATTTTGTTGAGTATCCTGACAATCTGATCTTAAAGTTAAGAGATTATACAATAAATCAGATAATAGAGGAAGGTCAAGTAACCGAAAGATTAATTAAAGAAATTGCTATTGAGACAAGGAACATATTAGGTTTGAATAATCAAGATAATAAGAATTTACTGTTCCTTCTAGAGAAGAATGGGCTATTTATTGTGGAGCGAGATCTTAGTGTCAAAACCGATGCATACAGTTCCTGGTTAAATAATAATAGACCCATTATTGTTCTCAGCAATTTTGAAAAATCTTCCGTTAGAAGGAATTTCGATTTGGCGCATGAATTGGGCCATTTATTGTTACATTATAAGATTAACATCTTAGAGTTAACCACTACAGAATATGAAAAGATTGAGCGTGAAGCTAATTTATTTGCAGCTAATTTTCTTCTTCCAGAAGAGCTATTCCTTAACGATATGAAATCAGTAAAAAGAAAATCAAATCCAAATTCTTATATAGAATTAAAAGAAAAGTGGCATGTTTCTATTGCTGCATTAGCCTATCGTGCCTACCAACTTAATTTGTTATCTTATCAACAATATCGTTACTTTAATGGGTTATTAAACAAACACGGTTATAGAGTACAAGAGCCACTCGATGATACTATACCGATTATTAGGCCGGGTAAGTTAAGAAATTCTTTAAGATACATTTTTGAAAATAATTTATCTGACTTAAACGATTTTCAAAAACACACGTCTTTTGAGATTAAATTAATTTCTAAATTATTTGGTATTGAAGAGGAGTTCTTTTCTAAGTATAGCGTTCAACCTAAAATCTATAATTTTAAAAAAAGAGTTAAATAGGTCCAAGACGGAGAGCCAGCGGACACAGATCAACACCTTTTAAGGGTGCTGGTTGGTGTCCGTTCTTTAAATTGTAGTAAAAGAAGTTGCGCGATGAAAAAGAAAAAGCTTTAAGAGAGTCAATGGATCAAAATATGCAGCGCTTAAAAAAGCCCAAGGCGGGGCCATGCTTAGAAAATAAGGGGGAATCATCATGAATCAGATAAGTTTAGGGAACATCTGATCTTTTTCAATTACGTGTCAAAGACGTTAAGAAACAATATGTGTCTTTGAAGGGGAAGAAGACAGGAAAAGAATCAAGATAAACAAAACGCTTCGAAAGCACTAGATCAATATATTAAAGATCGCGATGATCAAGAGTATGTATTTAGAAGCAGGGAGGGGCTAAACAAACCTATCAGCCGCAGTAGTGCATACAATATATTGAGAGAGGCAGCGGAGTATGTTGGCCTCGATAGCATAGGGACACACACTAAGGAAAACATTTGGATACTGGCATTATAAGAAGTTCAAGGATGTGGCCTTGCTGCAAGAAATATTCAACCACTCAAGCCGAGATATTACATTGAGATCTATTGGGATCACACAAGACACAATGGATAGAACAATGGACGACTTTGGCTTATAGACTCATCTGTTCAATTGGCAGGTGGGTCTTTTTTTATGCTCTTTTTCATCAACTAACCATAATGAGAAAATGTCCAACTCATTTTAAGGAATTGGTTGAAAAGCAAGAGAGGCAAAGGATTCAGCGATTCCCTGAGTTAGGCACAATAACACAATAATAGATATGGTGAATTGGTGGATAACCAAAAGTGTATAATATATGGAAAAGGAGGATTTATATGAATAATATTGTTAAAGGCGGAGAAAACATTTTAGACAGAGCAATAAAGCATATGGAAAGTTATTTACAAGTGAAAAACAATATATTGGATAATGATTATGTTCAGTTGATAGGAGATTCTTCGAGAGTTGTAGGTTTTTTACACAACTCATCAAAATTAATCCATAAGAAAAAATTTCAATCATTTTTAAAAGGTTTCAGTATGGATGAAGATCCAACACAAGCTCAATTAGAAAAATTAATAGAGTATGTGGATGATGAGACTAAAGCTGAATTTGTAGCTGACGTTTTTTCTAAAATATTATTTTCAAATTCAAGCAAAGCATGTGTAATAATGGGAAGTATCTTGAATGATGTAGTTGAGAGAAAGACTGAATTGACACATGAACAGCTAAATTCAATACACGCTTTAATGCATTTTTATGACATAGATATAGAGAATTACAGAAAATTATTTTCAATTTTTAAGAATGCAAAAAGAAATGAAAATACGCAGTACCAGTTAAGTAGGAAGATAAAAATGGAAAATTTGAATAGGGTTAGTATCAACATGACACTTGAAAAAGCAATAACCAATCAATTGTTTTATAGATCTATATCAGTAGACGTGGACTTAGATGTTAGTTTTGAGTCTGCGGATGCTGATACAGATGAATATTTCAAACTGACAACAAGTGGTCACTTAATAGGAAAATACATAGATAGAATATACACACGTTTTAATAGGGCGTAAAAATGGCACACTTTTGGCACGATCTTGGCAAAGCATTTCGTCTGAAAGCGGTTATGATGGTATTAGGTGATAAATTGAGAGCGGCTTCCATTGCGGAGGTCGTTTTTTCGTTCGACAAAGTTTGCAAACACTTTGAATTAGTCAATCTATACCGATATTTAATTGTAAAGGGGGATTACGATGAAAAGAGATATGAATTTAATTCGAGAGATATTAATAAAATTAGAAGAGCATGAAAATCCTAATGTTTGGTTATCCATAGAAATTGAAAATGAAGATCCAGTAAAAGTTAGTTATCATATTAAATTACTATCAGAAGCTAGAATGCTTGAAGGTAAAGATTTAGGAATTGATCAATATTTCTGTTGGAAAGCTAGAAGTCTTACATATCAAGGCCATGAATTATTAGATAGTATGAGAGATGGTACTGTTTTCAAAAGAGTTAAGAATCACTTTGGTGAAAAATTCAATTCAGTACCGCTAGAAGTTATTAAACAAATGGCTCTAAAATTTACACTTGAAAGTTTAGGAATAAAATGAGTGTGAAAAATGATACTTATATAAAAATGGCAAACTTTTGGCACGATCTTGGCAAAGCATTTTGTCTCAGAGCGGTTAAGATTTAGGTGATAAATTGAGAGCGGCTTCCAATACGGGGGTCGCTTTTCGTTCGACAAAATTTGCAAATAATAAAATTTTACAAATGATAGGTCGATATATCATCTGAGGTGACTATATATGACTAGGAAACTTGGAGAATCTAAAGCTGTTACAACATATTTAAAAGGTCGTTATAAAAAAAATTATAAAAAAATAATTAAAACTACTTTCGACGAAGATGTAAAATTACAAAATGACATTATCTTAGATCATGATAAGGATGAATTAAATAGGATGTTAAAAAGAATTGAGGCTTCTATAGAATTAGAGAAAGATACTCAAACTTTATACAATCAACCTTTCTCAATAATACTTGTTATGATAACTGTTATGTCGTCAACAGGAATGGCAATAATATCAATTTTTATGAATATCTTTGGTAAATATTTAGATAGTGAAGATATTAATTCTGAAGATTTGTTGAACTCTCTACAAGGTTTTATACCTTAAATTCAATATTTGTTATCAAGTGTTGGTTTGACTTTCTTGATTGTGATTGGTTTTTGGATTTGGGCTTATAAAAGACGGATTAAATCCATTGGAAGGTTATATGCGACCTTGGTTTTATTGGAAGAGTGTATTGAGAATTATGATAAAGTAGTAAAGCAGCAAATTAATATTTGATTAATATAAGAAATGGAATATGGTATTAGGTAATAAATTGAGAGCGGCTTCCATTGTGGAGGTCGCTTTTTTATATGGAGGTGTTTAGCTGTGGTAGAACTAACCGTGAAATCTATGGAGCAACGTGTGCAAGAAATTCAAGAAACTTGGGAAGAGTCGCATTTTATTAAAACGATCAAACGTGTTCCTTATGTCGTTGTGAATGCTGAAACCAAACACAAGGACAACGTGATTAAATCAGAGTATACATTCTATGATGCCGAGGATATGTCTTTCAAAGAAGCACAAGATCGCATAAAGGACATGCTGGCGAATGGACTCACTGATTGATTTTGTGGAATAGATAAATGTGAAGCACCTGTCTGTGTGATAGGTGCTTTTTTATATGGAGGAAGAGCATTGGAACTCTTAATCTTAAAAGGCTGTTTAAAACAACGTACAAGTACTTTCATAGTAGGAACAAACACTCGTCAGGCAAGAACGCTATGGCAAGATTTGAAAAAGAAATTCCCACAATATAAATATCCGCAATTTGTTTCAAGGAACCCGGCAATGCTAGACGTGGTAAATCCTAGCGAAACAATTTTAATTTTACTGCCGGGCTATTATCGAAATCCAATAATCAATTGCTATGAATTTCAATGGTTGAAGGAAAATGCTATTGAAGTAATTCATATCAATGGGGAGGAAATCAAATGAAAATTTTAGTTATTAAAACAGATTGTCAACTAGATCAAATGACAAAGGAGAACCTGAGAGAAGAAGCTAAGAAAGTAGCACATACCGGCATCATGATTCTTGATGGGGGAATGGCATTGGAAATTATTGAAATAGACAAGTCAGCCCTATTAGATGAAAAAGGAATTGCGGCGAGTGTTGAACAAGCAATGAAAAAGGTTAGGGAAATGATGGTAGATGGGAAATATGTTCCTTACGAAGAACGTAAAATTGATAAAGATGATCTAGTCTGGGACAAAGCACGAGGGGTATACATCCTCCAAAAAGGTACAGTGTAATGAATGATGTTTTGTGCGAGAAATGCCAAAAACATTATGCTGTCGAAGTAAGAGAGAAAAAAGAAGCGAAAGGCATTGTAATTCAATTCTTCTCCTGTCCTAATTGCGGGAATGCAAATGTTGTATTTGCCACAAATAAAATCATTCGACAGAAGTTAAGAGAATTGAGGAAGGTACGAACCTTTTACGAACAAGCAACAACACATAGAAGTGCACAACGGCGTTTTGAAAAGTATACGAAGCTTAATGAAAGTGTCAAACGTCTTATGCTGCCTCTAATTGATGAAGCAAAACAGAGATTGAACAATTCATAGCATCTTTCTGGATGCTCAGGCTGTCGAGAAAATCTCGACAGCCTGAACCCATGAAATCATGGGTTCTTTGTGTTCTTTTATCATAAATTCAGTGTATTCATAGATATCATGAAACGTATAATGAGGTTTTATACGAAACGATTTTAAGAACCAATTAGCCCTGGTGAAATTTGTTCAACTCTTGCCCAATCAAATATGGTTTCGATTTGCATTTGATTCTTACAATTTATTTTTAGTAACCCTTCATCCCCTGTTGTGCTAATCTCAAAATGATCAATTATATTATTATTTCCTAAGTGATTAATTTTTAAATCCGTTACACCAATGAATGATAATTCAACGTAGACAACATCAAAATCTCTCCAACGTTTAGGTTTATTTTTCACGGAGTCTTTTGTCATTAGTCTTATAAATAGGGTAGGACCATCTCTGTTTAAATCAACATTCATGATCTCTGCATTTTTAAATTGTGGGATCTCCCCAAAAATTTGAGTCATCGCTTGTGGGTTCATAAATTTTTCTTCTCTAATCATTTGGATACTCCTCGTTTGGGTTATTTATTGTTTCTTCTTTCAAAATAATAATGGTCTTCTACACCTTCAACTTTACCATTGCGTGTGTTGTTTTCAGGTCTTACATTGTGGTGTGAAGGTTGGTTTCCAACGCCTCCTTCTCCAAAATCGTGACCATTTGAATGATCCTGAATAACAATTTTTTTACCATTAACATCATACGTAAGTTCTCTCGTAAGGATGGGTTGTTTTTTTTCATTTAATATTCGTTTTCCATTCTTATCTGTTAAGGGCACCATCTTTTGACTTTCAGGATTCTGTGTTCTTGGTATATTTAATTGGCGTTTAATTTCTTTTAAACTAGCTTTTCTAGATTCATGATGGTTTTTATTTAAGTTTTTCTGTACGTCTAGTGTTGCTTTAGTTTTTAATTTATTACTTACACCATTTAGCCCAAACGGCAAAAGCATCCCCAGCGCCGCA
>NZ_AMSH01000005.1 GCF_000300535.1 Bacillus xiamenensis | reverse complement strand
TTTTTCAACTATAACACCGGTTACACCATTGACTCCTGTGGCTCCTGTATCTCCGGTTGCCCCGGTGGCTCCTACAGCGGCCAATAACGTATAGTCTGGTGATATATCTGGTGTGCCTGCTGGCGGTGCTGTATTCACAAGATATGTTCCACCTTCATATGTCACTACTTGACCTTCTGGATATGTTGGCGCTTCTGCCGCATCAAACGGCACGACTCCAGCTAGACCTACTCCCGTCGCTCCTGTCGCACCCGTAGCGCCTGGGTCTCCCGTGACACCGGTTGCACCGGCAGCGGCTAACAGCGTATAATTCAACGACGTATCCGGCGTACCGATTGGCGGTATTGAATTCACCACATACGTACTGCCTTCGTACGTCACTACTTGACCTATTGGATATGTTGGGGCTGCCGCTTGATCAAATGCTACGATGCCCGTTAAACCTACTCCCGTTGGACCCGCTGGACCTACTGGGCCAACTGGACCTGCTGGACCTACTTGGCCAACTGGACCTGCTGGACCTGCTGGACCTACTTGGCCAACTGGACCTGCTGGACCTGCTGGACCTGCTGGACCTACTGGGCCAACTGGACCTGCTGGACCTGCTGGACCTGCTGGACCTTTTCTTCCTCTTCCTCCATGTGATCCTTGAATGACACAAACACAAGGATCTTTTCCGCAACATGGATTTTTTACTAGCTTTTTTGACTTTCCTTTCTTACAACTATCACATTCCCAGCGATCATCCTTATACGCATCATACCAGCTTCCTTTTTGGTAGCGGTCTGTATGAGTTGGGTACATCTCTCCGCATTGTCTACACCTTCTCACGGAATCACCTCCATCCATCGTATTCATCATCATGTGGAAAATTGTATGTACCATTTTATTTTTATAAAAAATTTGAAAAGACCTTGCACTTCAGGCACAAGGTCTTTTCTTCATTGAACTCTCATCGTCATCATGAAATCTTTTTATACCATACTATATTCAACTTCTACTGGACGGATTGCCTCTTTTCGTTTTTCCACACCTTCTCCTTCAAAGTAAGAAGGTGCATCTTCCCCTCCGATAAAGGTGACATCTAAGTCATGACTTTGTACAGAAGTGTTGCTTCTAAAAATGACGCACTCACCTTCTTGACAGCTCCATTCATTCCTATTCAATTTCGAAATCACTTTCTTCATGATGTCTTCTGAACGGCATGGATAGGAAATGATGCCCAGCTTTTCACTTTTTCATGGTCTGTTACAAAAAGAAGAACTTTTCCTTCATCTAGATGTTCTTCAAATGTCTCAGCTTCTTCTTTAGAGAAACCTATTTCATGAATTTTATTACGGAGCTCGTCGCCCTTTTTGCTAAAGATATTTCCAACAGCATGCTTAAGTCCAACTTCTTTTGGACCTATCGTATTTGCATCTGCATTGCTTGCAATACGCTCTGTTCGATCATCGTCATGGGACAGAACATATATGTCCTCTCTTGCAACACCGAGTGCTTTTAGTTGCTCTACATCTCTTTGAAGTGTTTCATCATTTGAATACTCTCTTACAACAGGTTTCATTATATATTCCTCCTTTAACGTCTTACGAATCTTTTACCCGTCACTTTTGTCATTAAACCTTCCACTTGCACATCCATTTAGCGACATGTATTTACTGTGCCTATTGACTTATTTTTGACAAAATTCCCACATAAATGACTAAATTTTCTGAATTATCGTGTTCATTCCTCATGATTTGTTGTACAATTCATATACTGGAGGCTAGAAATGGGGTGGAGCTGATGTATTATTTTTCAGCTGAGCAGCAGTTTAATGCATGGGTTGTCAGTGATTTGGTGAAACAGCTTTTTCAAAAATGGCATCCTGAAGAATCAAAAGCAAAGCCGCTTACATTGTTTGCTGAACAGCACTTTCACATCTGCATTGATTATCTCTTTTCGATTATTATTAACATTGGAGATATCGAGTCAATCGAACAAGATCCACAAGACCTGTTGTCCTCATATTTGAATATCCTTTTTCCTTTTGTGACGCACGATATGATGAAAGCCTCCATGCAAAATGCAAATGAATATTTGTTAAAAGAACGTGATGCGGACGTGTATCAGCTGTTTGTTTCTCTCCCGCCGCTCCTTTCTGTCTCTCTTCAAAAAAAGTAGTCCCCTTCTTTTAGATGGTGACTGCTTTTTTGTATGTGTTTTGAAAAGATCGTATGTTTTGAATGAAAAGAAGCAATCATGTTAATGTAGATCTAGGATGCAAGTGAAAGGGAGGATTTGACATGAGTCAACAAAAGCAAATTCAATTAGCAAAACGTCCAAAAGGGTTACCTACAAAAGATGTTTTTCATTTTGAAACCGTTGATATACCAGTACCTCAAGATGGTGAAGTCTTGATTCAAACGAAATATGTGTCTGTAGATCCTTATATGAGGGGACGAATGCAGGATACAAAATCCTATACACCTCCGTTCAAGCTCAATGAAGTGATTCAGGGGGGTGTTGTAGGAGAAGTCATCGAGTCCAAATCACCTCAATTTAAAAAAGGTGACTTTGTTCTTGGATTCCTTGGCTGGCAAGAATACTCTACGGCCAAAGCAGAGTCTCTGACAAAAATTGATCCATCTATTGCGCCGTTATCTTATTACTTAGGGATTTTAGGCATGCCTGGACAAACAGCCTATTTTGGACTTCTTGCGATTGGTCAGCCAAAAGAAGGCGAAACCGTTGTCATCTCTGGAGCCGCTGGTGCCGTTGGTTCCGTTGTCGGACAGATCGCTAAAATCAAAGGCGCCCACGTCGTTGGCATTGCCGGATCTGATGATAAGCTGGCTTATTTAAAAGAGCTCGGCTTTGATGAAACCATTAATTATAAAACAACAAACGATTTAGATGATGCCATTGCAAAAGCTTGTCCAAACGGTGTCGATGTGTATTTTGACAATGTTGGCGGCGAAATCTCTGATGCCGTGATGAATCATTTGAACCGCTTTGCCCGTATTCCAGTCTGCGGCGCTATTTCTTCTTATAATATTAGCCCTAGCAAAGACATCGGACCGCGTGTACAAACAAAACTCATTAAAACAAGCGCATTGATGCAAGGCTTCATTGTTGCCAACTACGCTGATCGTTTTGAAGAGGCGGCAAAGGATCTCGCTCAATGGATAAAAGAAGACAAACTGACTTACAAAGAAACCATTATCGAAGGTTTTGACAACATTCCTGATGCGTTCCTTGGACTATTCAAAGGGGAAAATGTCGGAAAACAGCTTGTCAAAGTTTCATAACACCAAAAGGGCTAAAATGAACTTTATTTTAGCCCTTTTTCTTCTTTTCAGCGTGATAGAAAACCTTTGCAGTCTAGGAAGGACGAGCACCAGCGCGCAGGACTGCGGGCGAATGCGAGGGTTTGTCTATACGCTGAGACTAGCCGCTGTATGTAGCTAGTCTTTTTTATACCCATTTCATCGTTATAGAAAACCTTTGCAGTCTAGGAAGGACGAGCACCAGCGCGCAGGACTGCGGGCGAATGCGAGGGTTTGTCTACACGCTGAAAGGACCCGCCAAACGGCAGGGTCCTTTTATTATGCCTGATGCTGCACAAGCTGCAGCTGGCCTTGTTTATACACAATTTCCTCAAGCGAGAGATTCAGCTTTTTCGCCATTTTTTTCAGCATCGCATGCTCTTGATGGGTGACAAGACTGATGACAGCCCCTTCTTTTCCTGCACGGCCTGTTCTGCCTGAACGATGAATATAGCCTTCTTCATTTGGCAGATCTGCATGGATGACGTACGGTAAATCGTCGATATCAATGCCTCTTGCTGCAATATCCGTTGCAAGAAGAAGCGGAAATTCATGCTGTTCAAATGCCTTTAAAATAACAGCACGATCTGCTTTTTTCGCTTCACTGTGAAGCACTCCAAGATCAACATGATGATACGCTAATTTTTCTGCATAAATGCTTAAATTCGTAATATCGCGCACAAAGACAAGCGCCTGCATGTCCTCAAGCCGCGATAGCTTTTGGAGCAGTTTCACTTTATCCCGCTGATCACATAACAAATAGTAATGCCCTACCTTCTGCGCTTCTTCCTGGCTTCTGCTAATTGTCAATACCTCTGGCTCAGATGTCATCTCTTTGATCAGTTGAACGGTTTCCTCTTTCAAAGTGGCAGAGAAACAAAGAATTTGTCTTTCTTTTAATGTTGATTTAATGATCGCTTGGATCGTTTTCATATGCTCTGGGACAAGAAGCTGATCTGCTTCATCTAACACGATTGTTTTGACTTCATGCATTTTCAATTTCTTGATTTTGATTAACTCTTGTACACGGCCCGGTGTCGCCACCACGATGTTTGGGTGTTTTTTTAGCTTTTCCTGCTGCTTCTTGATGTTTGCCCCGCCTATTAAGGAAATAGCTTTGATGTCTGAACCTTGTTTGAACTCTTGCACAACATCAAAAATTTGCATCACAAGCTCTCTTGAAGGTGCCAAGATTAAGACTTGCGGGTGTTTGATACTCACATCAATTTTATTTAAAAGCGGCAGAACATACGCAAGTGTCTTCCCCGTTCCAGTTGGTGATTCTGCAATCACATCGCGCTTTTCCGTAATCCACTCTGCTGTTTTTTCTTGTATCGCTGTTGGTTTCTCAAAGCCAGCCGCTTCAAAGTTCTTTTGTATAAATGGTTTGGCTTCTTTTAAAAATGCCCAATTTTCGGTCATGTCGATCTCCTTTATCCTCATTCAATCTATCCTTAAGTATCTCAAAATCAGCTTTGAAACGCAATTTTTCTTTTGATGCTTTTATCGAGCCGGACAGTTCGATATAATCATGAGAGGCACTAGCCGTTTTGAATCTATTTGAGGTGTAAAAAATGATATTATCTGTTAAAGATTTAAGCCATGGCTTTGGTGACAGAGCCATTTTCCACGAAGTCTCCTTCCGTTTATTAAAAGGCGAGCATGTCGGCTTGATCGGCGCTAACGGTGAAGGAAAGTCAACGTTTATGAATATTATTACTGGCAAGCTAGAGCCAGATGCAGGAAAAGTCGAATGGGCCAAAAATGTCCGTGTGGGCTACCTTGATCAGCATACCGTGCTAGAAAAAGGAAGAACCATCCGTGAAGTCCTTCAAGATGCCTTCCATTATTTATTCTCTATGGAAGCCTCAATGAATGACATTTATGGCAAAATGGGTGAAGCTGATCCTGATGAGCTGGAAAAGCTGTTAGAGGAAGTTGGCGTCATTCAGGATGCACTGACAAACAATGATTTCTATATCATTGATTCCAAGGTGGAAGAAATCGCAAGAGGTCTTGGGTTAACGGATCTTGGGCTGGATCGTGATGTGACAGAGCTGAGCGGCGGGCAGCGTACAAAAGTCCTGCTGGCAAAATTGCTGTTAGAGAAGCCAGAAATTCTCCTTCTCGATGAGCCGACCAACTATTTGGATGAGCAGCATATTGAGTGGCTGAAACGCTATTTACAGGAGTATGAAAATGCATTTATCCTCATTTCACATGATATCCCGTTCCTAAACAGTGTCATTAACTTGATTTATCATGTTGAAAATCAAGAACTCACGCGATACGTTGGTGATTATGATCAATTTAAACAAGTGTACGAAGTGAAAAAGCAGCAGCTAGAAGCAGCGTATAAAAGGCAGCAGCAGGAAGTCGCTGAACTAAAGGATTTTGTTGCAAGAAACAAAGCACGTGTCAGCACAAGAAATATGGCGATGTCCCGTCAAAAGAAACTGGATAAGATGGATATGATTGAACTGGCGGCCGAAAAGCCAAAACCAGAATTCCACTTTAAACCGGCTCGTACGTCTGGGAAACTGATTTTTGAAACGAAAGATTTAGTCATTGGTTATGACGAACCGCTCTCTCGCCCATTGAATCTGAAAATGGAACGCGGACAGAAAATCGCCTTATATGGCGCAAATGGTATCGGTAAAACAACGCTGCTGCGAAGCCTTCTTGGAGAAATCACGCCAATTTCTGGCGAGGTGGAACGTGGAGAATTCTTGCATATCGGCTACTTTGAGCAAGAAGTCAAAGAGCAAAACAGCAACACCTGTATTGAAGAAGTGTGGAGCACCTTCCCTTCTTACACGCAATATGAAGTGAGAGCAGCCCTTGCCAAATGCGGATTAACGACAAAGCATATTGAAAGCCGTGTATCTGTTCTAAGCGGCGGTGAGAAAGCAAAGGTCCGCCTCTGTAAGCTGATAAATGAAGAAACCAATTTACTTGTTCTCGATGAGCCGACAAACCACTTAGATGTCGATGCGAAAGAAGAACTAAAACGTGCGTTAAAAGAATATAAAGGCAGCGTCTTATTGATTTCCCACGAACCTGAATTTTATCAAGATGTTGCAACCGATACATGGAATTGTGAATCTTGGACGACAAAAGTATTATAACGTCAAAAAAGCCTTATATCTGTTCAAAAAGATATAAGGCTTTTTTCTATTTTAATGACCGGCCTGTATATTCACCAAATGCTTACGGCCAAGAAGCAGGATGATCATCCCTGCCAGCACAACAGCCGCCCCTACATAATAGGGCGTACTTGCTGTATACGTTTCAGCGAGTACGCCGGCAATCCAAGGAGCAATCGCACCACCAATAAATCGTACTGCGCTGTAAGAGGATGAAGCAATTGAACGCTCAACAGGTGCTGAGCCCATGACAGCCGTCGTAAGCACCGTATTGATCATGCCGAGAATTCCCCCAGCGATGACAATTCCGCAAATGTTTTATAACCTTAACGTAAACGTTAAATTTTTGACCCTTGATTTCTCCTGCTGTTTGATGCAAAATAAATAGGAATTATTACGATTTAAAGGAGGTACACTATGCTTTCTTTTCCACCCAAAAAAGAACGACACCAACAATTTGGATCTGTCCCGCCAAGCGCTCGAACGAAGCCTTGTCAAAAAGAGGACATGATGGACATACAACAGACGGAGCAGGACTTTTATTTTGATCTTGAACAAGTGGGAATTTGCCGCGTGTCGTATCCTGTACATATTTTGTCTAAAACGGCACCACAGCACCAAACAACTTCCGCTGCCTTTGCACTGAGCACATACTTGCCAGCTCATCAAAAAGGCATTCATATGAGCCGTCTTACTGAACAGCTGCACTCATTTTACGAGAGCGGAAAGCCGCTTGATGTGAATTCCTTAAAAGAATTGACGGCACAGCTTGCCAAGCAAATGAATCAGCCATCCGCCTCTGTTCAGGTTTCCTTTCCTTGGTACATGGAAAAAAAGAGCCCAGTGAGCCGAAAGTCCGGTTTGATGCATGCGACTGTGCAATATGACGTCCATTTTCATGAAGAAAACGGATGGATCTGTCATGTTGGCTGCACTGCACAGGTCACTACACTATGCCCTTGTTCAAAAGAAATCAGTGAATACGGCGCGCATAATCAGCGCGGCACTGTGTCTATTCAGGTAGAGCTGTTTGAACAAGTACAGCTCCCTGATGACATGAAAGCTGATCTACTGCAGATCATCGAGTCCAATGCGAGTGCGCCCCTTTATCCCGTACTTAAAAGACCTGATGAAAAGAAAGTGACAGAAGAGGCCTATGAAAATCCACGCTTTGTGGAGGATGTCACGAGGTTAATTGCGGCCGAGCTTTATGAACAAAACTGGGTCAAGGGCTTTCAAGTCGAGTGCCGCAATGAAGAATCCATTCATCAGCACGATGCTTATGCTAAATGCTCTTATCAAAAAAAACTGTAAAGCCTCTCTACAGTTGAGCGTGTAGACAAACCCTCGTATTCGCCCTAAGCGCTGTTGCTCACGAAGGTTCAATTCGCTCTTTGAAAGCAGCTATCCTTTCTGGAATTCAATGGTTTTCTATCACGCTGAAAAGAAGAAAAAGGGCTCATGATGAGCCCTTCGTCTTCTTTTATGCAATTTTGTCAGCACGCTTAATTGCTTTCCAATTCCTCTATCATCATCGACAGTTCTGTCCAGCGGTCCATCGCTTGTTCTAATTCTTCTGTGACGGCTTTTTGCTTGTCCATCAGCTCTTGAATTTTCCCGAAATCACTGCCTGCCTCAGTAATGCTAGCTTCGAGCTGCTGGTTTTTTTCCTCTAATGCTTGGATCCGGTCTTCAATCCCATCCCATTCAATCTGGTCCTTATAGGACAGTTTTTTTCTCTTTTTAGGGGCCGCTTCTACTTGTTTTTCAGGAGGCTTTGTCTCTGTTCGCTTCTGCTCTTTTTCTTGCTCCATGTAATCGCTGTATGCCCCTTGAAAATGTGATATGCGTCCATTTCCTTCAAAAACAAGCAGGCGATGAACGACTCGGTCTAAGAAATAACGATCATGCGACACTGTGATGACTACGCCAGGGAACTGCTCCAAATAATCCTCTAAAATGCTGAGCGTCTCTGTATCAAGATCGTTCGTCGGCTCATCTAAAAAGAGAACATTCGGCTCTTCCATCAAGACTTTTAGTAAATATAATCTGCGGCGCTCTCCTCCTGACAGCTTGCGAATAAACGTGCGCTGCATGGATCTTGGGAATAAGAACCGCTCCAGCATCTGCTCGGCTGTCACAATGGTGCCATCCGTTGTCTTCACGATTTCAGCTGTTTCTTTGATGTAATCAATGATGGTCAGCTCTTCATTCATTTCATGATGATCCTGCGTGTAATAGCCAATGCGAACCGTTTGGCCAATAGTCAATTGTCCAGTAGTCGGTTCTATTTTACCCGCTAGACAATGAAGTAACGTGGTTTTCCCCACTCCGTTCGGTCCGATTAATCCAATACGGTCACCTGGCACGACTAAATCGGAAAAGCGCTCCACAAGGGTTTGGCCAGCAAATGAGATGCTGATCTCTTCTACCTCCATCACCTGTTTTCCAAGCCGGTGAGAACCGATCGCAAAATCAAGCTCGCCCTTTGCATCAGGTCCCTTTTGATCCTTCAGCTCTTCTACTCTGCCGATTCGTGCTTTTTGCTTTGTCGTTCTAGCCTTTGCCCCTCTTCTCAGCCAAGCAAGCTCTCGTCTAAGTAGATTTTGACGTTTCGTTTCCTTCACCTGAGCTTCCGCTTCTCGTTCTGCTCTTTTTTCTAAAAAGACTTCATAATTTCCTTTATACGTATACAACTGCCCTTGATTTAATTCATAAATCCGATTGGCAACACGGTTTAAGAAATAACGATCATGGGTCACAAGGATAACAGCCCCGCTGTATTGACTCAAATACCCTTCAAGCCATTCAATGGTTGCATTATCTAGATGGTTCGTCGGCTCATCCAAAATCAGCAAACCCGCAGGCTGGATTAAATTTTTGGCGATGGCAACACGCTTTTTCTGTCCGCCCGATAACGCATGAACAGAACGGCTCACATCTTGGACACCAAGCTTTGTCAAAATCGTTTTCGCCGAAAGGTTTGCATCCCATGCGTCCTCCTGATCCATTTTATTTTGCATACGCATGAGCGCCTCTTGTTTTGCTTCATTTTGCGGATCATGCGCTAAATTAGCAAGCGCCTGTTCATACGCCTTCATCGTTTGAATCATCGGTGCTGTTCCAGAAAAAATATAGTCGAGAATTGTTTCATCTCCGCTCATCTCAGGATCTTGCTCAAGAAATTCGATATCAAGTGTTCCTGCTTTCGTGATGTCACCCTCCTCAAACGATTCAAGCCCTGCGATCACCTTTAGAAGCGTTGATTTGCCTGTTCCATTTGGTCCAATTAAACCGATGCGTTCCTTTGGTTCTATATGAAAAGAGATATGATCAAACAGCGTTTTTTCGCCATAGGTTTTATATAATCCTTCAACATTCAATAAACTCAATTTTATCAGCCCTTACATAGATTCTTCCTTTATTTTAAATCAGCCAGTAGCAGAAAACTAGTTTTAAAAAACCCGCTACTGAAAAGAATGTTTCCTTTTGATGCTCGATACACTATGATGAGGTGATCTATAGATGATATCCATTAGCTTATGTATGATTGTGAAAAATGAAGAGGAGGTTTTAGCGGACTGCCTTTCTTCTGTTCAAGACATTGTAGATGAGATGATCATCGTTGATACAGGATCAACAGATCGGACGAAGGAAATTGCTCACTCTTTTTCAGCACAGGTGCTCGACTTTGAATGGGTTCAGCATTTTGCAAAAGCCCGCAATTTCTCTTTTTCCCATGCAACAAAAGAGTATATCCTATGGCTGGATGCAGACGATGTCCTGCTTGAAGAGGACCGAAAAAAGCTTCTTCAGCTCAAGCAGACTCTTGATCCCGCTGTGGATTCCGTCTCGATGTTTTACCACGTTGGATTTGATAAGGACGGTCATGTGAATTTTAAATATAGAAGAAACCGGCTCGTCAAACGTGCTTTACACTTTCAATGGTACGGAGCCGTTCATGAATTTCTCCAAGTGTATGGCAACATCTTTCCAGCCGAAATCGCCGTCACACATCAAAAGCGTAAGAAAACTACCGCTGTGGAGCCTGGGCGCAACCTGCGAATTTATGAAGACATGCTTGCAAACGGTGAGGAGATGACGCCACGTGATCTCTTTTACTTTGCCAATGAGCTAAGGGATCACAAGCAACATGTGAGGGCCATTCGTTTTTATCATCAATTTTTAGCCACAAAACAATGCTGGATTGAGGATGAAATTCGCGCATGTCAATATTTAGCTGACTGCTACTATGCAGTAGGTTTCGAGGAAGCGGCCCTATCCTCATTATTGCGCTCCTTCTTATATGATCAACCCCGCCCTGAATTTTGCTGCCGGATCGGGGATCATTTTAAAACACAAAATAAACACCAAGCAGCTATCTTTTGGTATGAGCAGGCCCTGAAGGCTCCTGAAAACGAAACAGGCTTTACACTCATCCAATATAAAACGTGGTACCCTCACCTCCAGCTTTGCTATTGTTATTATCAGCTCGGCGATTTGGAGCAAGCCAAAACCCATCACCTTGCTTCATCAGTCCATTACCCTGCCCATCCGAGTGTGCTGTACAACGAAAAAATATTTGCTGAACAGCCGTAAGATCTCCTGTTGCCGCATTCGCCTGTTATGTGCCGGCGGATGTCTTTTTATATCCATTGAACGCTTATGATATGTCACGCTTTAGCGATTTAAAGCGTTTTTCAACCAATTGACTAAATTATCATTTACGCATATACTAACATTCGTCTTACGAAAAGATTTATCCATTAGGAGGTCAACATGAGTTCTTTATTTAGAAAAAAATCTCTCGACCAGCTCATGCTTGAAAGTCAAACAAAGCGGCTGAGTCGTTCTTTGAATACATTTGATTTAATCTTGCTTGGCATCGGCTGTGTGGTCGGGACTGGGATCTTTGTCATTACGGGGGTCGCTGCTGCGAAAGATGCGGGACCTGCGATTATTATATCTTTTATTTTGGCTGCGATCGCATGCGCTCTTGCTGCTTTTTGCTACGCAGAATTCTCCTCGTCCATTCCAGTGTCAGGAAGCGTTTATACGTATTCTTATGCCACACTTGGCGAATTCCTCGCCTTTTTAATGGGCTGGGATTTAATGCTCGAGTATGTCGTTGCGCTCTCTGCTGTAGCCAGTGGATGGTCGTCCTATTTTCAATCACTGCTCAGTGGATTCGGCCTGCACATACCGAAGGCCTTATCGGGTGCACCTGGAGCCGTTGATGGGGCCGTCTTTAATCTGCCAGGCGCACTCATTATTTTACTCATTACCTTTATTGTCTCAAGAGGCGTAAAAGAGAGCACAAAGCTGAATAACATCATTGTGCTCATCAAAATTGCCATTGTCCTGCTCTTTATCATTTCAGGCTTCGCTTACGTTAAACCTGAAAACTGGACACCTTTTATGCCAATGGGCTTTAATGGCGTCATTGCCGGAGCTGCGACTGTCTTTTTTGCTTATCTTGGATTTGATGCAATTGCTAATGCATCAGAAGAAGTCAAAAATCCACAAAAGGCGATGCCAATCGGAATTATTGGTGCGCTCGGCGTTTGTACGATTTTATACATCGGTGTTTCATTCGTCTTAACAGGCATGGTTCACTATACGAAGCTAAATGTCAGTGACCCTGTCGCATTTGCTCTTCAAGTTGTTGGCCTGAATAGTGTCGCTGGCATTATATCCGCAGGTGCGATTATCGGGATTACGACCGTGTTAATCGCTCTTGTGTATGCCCAGGTTCGTTTAACCTTTGCTATGAGCCGAGATGGGCTGATGCCGAAAATTTTCTCAAACGTTCATCCAAAATCGAAAACACCGGTTGCCAACACTTGGCTGACAGGGATTGTTGCGGCATGTATCGTTGGATTCGTCAACTTATCAACACTGGCTAATTTAGTCAGCATCGGTACACTTGCGGCCTTTACGGTGATCTCGATCGCTGTGATCGTTTTACGAGAAAAACACCCGAATGTCAAAGCAGCATTTAAGGTACCATTCGTGCCTGTTCTTCCGATTATTAGTGCCGTCATATGTATTAAACTTGCGACGACACTTTCATGGGTGACATGGAGAGCTTTCCTCATCTGGGTGGCTATTGGTGTCATTGTTTATTTCACGTATGCAAGACGAAAAAGCCATCTCAATCAAACACATTAGAAAAGAGACACGGGGATTCCCGGTCTCTTTTTTTGCTTAAATCACACTGTTTTTAGCTGAATTCGAGTCGATCATATCTGGATCTAATACGCTTGAAATTGGAATGACAAGCGGTGAACAATCTCCATTGTCCTCACCAAAACCTTGGTTCATTTTCATCGAAAGAAAATAATCGACCTGCTGATAAGGACCTAGCGTGAGTGAAGCCCCCCGGTCCATTGCATTGATTTTAAAAGCACCGACATTGACGACTGAAGGTGAGAATAACATCACACGTCACTTCCTTTGAATAGGTTTAGCTGCTGGCGAAAAAGAGGCAGGTGAGTCCACTTGATCTCGATCATCAACATGGCTTTTTGTTCCGACAAAACCGCTGGCATCTCCAAAATTCTGTCCGTACCCCTGATTTTTCTTATCTGAGTTTTGCCACTCTGCTAACAAATTTTGTCCGACATTCACCGCCGACGCATTTTCAAAGGAATTAATTTTTAACATGAAAATATTAATATTGATATACGGAGTTGGTTGAACCACAGATAAACCTCCTTTTTATAGGTATATGCAAGCACCCATCAAGTATGTTAACAGGAGGTCTTCACATGGACTTCGAAAAAATGAAGCAGTGGATGGATATTGCCCAGCAAATGCACGGAGATGATTTTTGGAAAATGATATTCGATGATGAGCAAAGATCTCCCTTTATGGCAAATGGTCCGTCTCCCTTTACATTCACGCAACAAGATCAGCGAGGAACAGATGCGTCATTTCCACCAATCGACATTGTGGAAACCCCTACAGAATTTCAGTACTTAATATATTTGCCTGGCTACCGGAAGGAAGATGTTCAGGTGCTGTCATATGGGGAATATTTGGTTGTGAAAGGACAGCGTTTTTCCTTTTTTAACGAGCAGGACTTTCGTCAAAGGCAAGGGAAATATGGTCCGTTTGAAAGAAAAATTCGGCTTCCAGATATGAT
This sequence comes from Bacillus xiamenensis, assembly GCF_000300535.1. Classification (GTDB taxonomy): domain Bacteria; phylum Bacillota; class Bacilli; order Bacillales; family Bacillaceae; genus Bacillus; species Bacillus xiamenensis. Next base: position 112,837 of record NZ_AMSH01000005.1, on the reverse strand, counting down.
TCTTGGTCAAATGAATGCCGTCTTTAAAGACGGCGTGCTGTACATCCGGCTGCAAAAGGATGAAGGAAAAGCAACTGCGATTATCATAGATGACGAATATTGATACTCACTGCATCTATTTGATCACGATCATCAACCGTTTCAATCGGCAGGATCGTGATCACGCCATCGGCATTTTGCTCACCGAAACCATTGTTTCTTTTTATCGTCGAGCAGTGATTTTGTACGAACGTCGAACCGAATGTCATCGAGGACCCTGCACCAATACTATTCGTTTTCATATGAGCAATCTGAATCCGTGTAGGCAGCATGCTTTTCTCCCCTTTCTTGTCATCTCTATAAGTATATACCGGGCAGCTTTTCCATAGACTAGAGCAAGGCGAAAGAAAAGGTTGTGGTCACTTGAAACATTTCATTCAATCACTCTTTAAAAAAACGGAATCCAGCCCATCCCCGTCTGTCGTCGAGCTGGAAAAAAGACTCACTGCTCTTGAACAAAAAATGTCTGCACCTGCTTCACCAGTTTCAGAGGATACGCACATTCATATTGAATCACTGCACGTGGACAAAATTGACTACCATCTAGAGTTTGGTGAACTTTCCATTAACCAGCTGCAAGGCAGACTCAACATTGGGGCAACCTATTATACGCCAAAGGACGCGCACCTCAAAAAGCCCGCTCCAGCACCGAAGCCAAAAGAAACATCTGCACCAACCGTTTCGATTCGATCAAAGCCCTCATCTCAGCACGATCGGCAGCCAGAAATAAACCGCAAGAACAATCGCCACAATACTGATGATATTTAACCAAAAGCCCGCCTTGACCATATCAGAAATTTTGAGTATATCTGCGCTAAAGACAGCCGCATTTGGCGGTGTAGAGATTGGTAGCATAAACGCACACGAGGAAGCTAACGCAGCCGCAGCCATTAAACCATACGGCTCAATGCCAATGGCCAGGCCAAGCCCTACTGTGATGGGAATCACCATATTGGCCACAGCTGTATTTGACATAAATTCTGTCATAAACAGAACGGCAGCCGTTAAAATGAAGATAATCATGAAATAAGACAGACCGTTTAAAAGTTGAAGCTTCTCCCCCATCCAGCCCGTCAAATCGGTTTCTGCAAATCCTGTGGCAAGCGACAAACCGCCCCCAAATAAAAGCAATAGCCCCCAAGGAAGCTGTTTCATATCCTGCCATTCTAGAATTCTCTCACCATTCGTCGATGGAATGAGAAAGAGCAGGATTGCACCAAAAATTGCAATAGATGTATCTGATACATAAAGATTTCCAAACAACAAAGATTTAAAGATCCATAGGCACGCAGTCATGAGAAAAACCGTAAGAACCCATTTTTCCTCTTGTTTGATCTTTCCTAAATCCTTTAAGTCCTTTTGAATGAAGTGAGCTTTGATATCACTTCGATGCTCCACCCGAAATTGAATTTTTGTTAAATATACATATAAGAGAGACAGCATAACGACTGTGACAGGAAAGCCAAATAAAAACCATTCAAAAAACATAATGTCACGATCTAATAATTTTTTAGACATTGCGGCAAACACTGCATTAGGAACTGTTCCGACGAGTGTCGCTAATCCGCCGATCGAGGCAGAATACGCAACAGACAGCAAAATGCTTTTACTAAACTTCTCAAGTGAATGCCCTGACAATATCTGATTTGCTTTGACTTCTTTAATGATAGCGAGTGCCACAGGAAGCATCATTAAAGCTGTAGCAGCATTCGAAATCCATAAAGATAAAAAAGCCGTTGATATCATAATCCCTAATACAATACGGTCACTTCTTGTGCCAATAAAATTGAGAATATGTAAGGCCATTCGTCGATGTAAATTCCATTTCTCAATCGCAATTGCAATCATAAAACCACCCATATACATAAAGACAATCGGATCACCGTAGGATTTTGCCGTTGCATCCATCGACAGTCCCCCAAGCGTTGGCAGTAAAATAATCGGCAATAGAGACGCAGCTGGAATCGGCAATGCTTCTGTTACCCACCAAGTAGCCGTCCAAGCTGTGACAGCAAGCACTACCTTAGGTGCATAGGCCAATTCTGACGCTGGTATCAAAAACATGAGGATAAGAAATAAGCACGGTCCTAGCAATAATCCTGTGATATTCACTTTTTGATAAGCGATCATACATCCCTCCATTTTGTTATCGCTTCCAAGCGATTTATTCCCTTATGATCCTTCGATGATATGAAGTGATTTCCCTTTTACCAAGAGCAGGCATAAAGACTCGATAAACACAGTGAAATTTGACACCCAAAATGACTATCAGCAGTTCATTTGTCTTATTCACGCAGCATGATTCCCATGAGAAACTATACAAATCGTACACAATAACTGTAAAATAAGGAAGACAAAGGGCTAAAATAAAGGACATTTTAGCCCTTTGTCAACAATCTGACACGCTCTCCATCAAGAGCGTGTGTCTCTTTTTTCTACATCATGACAATTTGCTATTGTTTTATAGTTCACCTTATGAATAAAATGAGGAGAATGCAAAAAGAAACCAGTTGAATGAAAGGAGGAAGTCTCATTGGCTATTGCTGCTCGTGCAAAGGATAAACCTCAAAAAGCTGTCACTGGCTCAACAGTTTATCCTATTTTATTGATTATCGGTATTTGCCATTTGCTCAACGACACATTACAAGCCGTTATTCCTGCCATGTTCCCTATTTTAGAACGATCAATGGGGCTGACCTTTACACAATTAGGGCTGATTGCCTTTACATTAAATATGGTCTCCTCCGTGATGCAGCCTGCTATTGGGTGGTACACAGATAAACGGCCGATGCCCTACGCACTTCCCATTGCACTATTCTCAAGCGCTGTCGGTATTTTCGGTCTTGCATTTGCACCATCCTTTACGACCATTCTGCTTTGCGTCGCCTTTATCGGACTCGGCTCTGCTATTTTCCATCCAGAGGGTTCCCGCGTTGCCAATATGGCAGCTGGTCCAAGACGTGGACTTGCACAATCAATCTATCAAGTCGGCGGAAATACAGGTCAAGCCCTTGCACCACTGATTGCCGCACTCATGCTCGTCCCGCTCGGCCAGCCAGGAGTCGCCTGGTTTACGATTGTTGGATTGGTTGCTACCTGTTTCCTTCTCTACATTTCGAGATGGTACGCAGGGAAGCTTCAAACCATTCGAGCACAAGCGAAAAAAGCGGCTGCAAAAGCGGCCAGATCTGATATGCATCGCAAGTCAGCACTCGCGGCACTCGGCATTATCGTCTTCCTTATTTTTGCTCGCTCTTGGTATGGGAATGCAATCTCGAATTTCTATGCGTTTTATGCAATTCAACAATATGGTTTGACAATTAAAGAATCACAAACTTATATTTTCTTATTTCTTATAATGGGTGCAGTCGGGACATTTCTAGGCGGACCGCTTGCAGATCGATTTGGCAAGAAAACCGTGATTTTGGCTTCATTACTAGCATCCTTTCCACTTGCCCTTTTATTGCCTTTTGCCGGACCTGTTTTTGCGTATGTTTTACTTGGACTCATTGGCATCATTTTAATGTCAAGCTTCTCTGTTACAGTGGTATACGCCCAAGAACTATTTCCCGGGAAAATCGGCACAATGTCTGGTTTAACGGTTGGGCTGGCGTTTGGAATGGGTGCAATCGGATCGGTTGCCCTCGGCTCATTCATTGATGCCTTCGGTTTAACGCCTACCATGATCGGTGCAGCCTTTTTACCAATTTTAGGCATTTTAGCTGTCCTGCTTCCTAGTGATCAAACCATCACCAAATGGAATGAATCATAAATGAAAACCGCTCAAATCACTGAGCGGTTTTTTTCATATCTCATAAAAATGTGTATCGGGAACATGCTTCTTTGCGATAAACCCTTGCTGAAAGTCCGGAAATACCTCTTGTACCTGTTGAATCTTTTGATGAATCAAATTGGCATATGGAAGATACAAATGATCCACCAGCTTTTGATCTGTCATATAGTAATACCAATTGAGATTAAAGGTACGCTCATCAATGATTGTAAAGGCGGAAAAATGATAGAACAGCAGTGGACATTCATCGAGATAAATATCTCCTTTCACAACAGAGAGCTCGTAGTTTTCAATATTCCAAATCGCTACATTGGCACCTTTAGATGCCACCACATGGACTCCCTCAAAATCATCGACCCATCTTTCAACATACCGCTGATCTCCGTATGTCTTTTTTTCCGTATCCATTTCTACCGTACAGTGTGCAATGCAGTTTTCTTTCCACTGCGTCACAGCCCGTTTGGCCACATCTGTGTTGCGGCAGCCTACAAAACCAGTATTAAAACGGCCGGATAATTCATAATAGTGATAGAATCGCTTGGAATTCATATGATCTGTCAAATATAAATGAGCGAGTGGATTCTCTGCAAATATTTCCTTTGGGTGATGATAAAAATACAAATCTGTATCCAAATGAGCGAGATAATCCGCATCAGAGGACTCTAGAATTTTGAGTAAAAACGCAGGCTTTAATGTCCAGCAATACTCATGAAACGTACGATCATCCTTTGCCTTTCGCAGCGAATCATCTTCAATGTCTTCAAGCTGTTCATATTGGACATGCGGGTGAGGAAATTCACTTAACACCTTGTAAGCCAAAGGGTCAGCACATAAAACGGAGAGTTTGAAGGAACGAGCCGTCTGCTCAAGTGAATGAATCAGCGCCAGCAGCTTCAATACATGGGTATTCGACACAATGGTTGTAAAATGATAGGATGCCATCTACAGCACATCCACTTGAAACAAGTCAACATGCAGCAGCTCTTGCGTCAGCCCTTGAATGGCTTCTACTAGAACCGCAGAATCATATTCCTGCTTTGCAAGCTGCGCCGCCTCTGACAGTTTTTTCAAAGAAAAGTGCTTTGCGGTCAGCACATCCTTTTGATCACGTTTGATGCCCATATTCCGCTCTGTAATCATATGCAGCAGCTCTAAAAAATAAGAGAGCAGATCATTAAATGCCGGGTTTTCACGCAGCTGACGAATTTCTTTCATGATGTCATTGGTCACAGTGTGAGAAAATGGTCCAGAGAAGGCCAAATGAACATCAATGGAATCAATATTGTTGTACTTCTCGCACATATACAAAATGTTATATTTGATGTCATCGAATGACGTTAAATTACTTGGATGCTCCTGATGTACACTCAAAATATCCTCACGCAGCTCAAATGAGAGGCCAAGCTGATGCAGACGAATCCCCAAATCATAATCCTCAAACCCGTACCGAACGATATTTTCATCAAACATCCCTAGTTTCATGACATGCTTTCTCTTTACGGAGGAGTTATTTGTAATGAAAAATCGCCACGGCAATTGATAAGAACTTAAATCATAGTCGTACGTGTTTAAAATGTCTTTCAGGATATCAATAAATTCGGACTGCAAGTCGAAGCTTCTCTCTAGAAATGCTCCGTTTTCCACTTCCTCCATTGATAAAAGAGGCGTTTTGTCCTTCATTTTCCGCTGATACAGCCCTTGTTCTTTCAATCGCTTCACATGATCTTTATCAAATCCAGTGTAAAAATAACGATAAATTCGCTTCCAGCAAACACCGCAAATGACAAGATCCTCTTGATCATCATGTGCTTCTGCATGCTTTTGAATAAACCTCGGTTCTGCGAGCATATCACTGTCATGAAAAATTAGCAGGTCTCCCTCCGCCTCGCGAATGGCATGATTGCGCCCCTTGGCAATCCCTTGATTGACGGGGATACGCACCTTTTTCAACGGAAAGTTCACTTCCATTTTTTCGAGCATTTCCATCGTGCCATCCGTTGACCCATTATCGGTGACAATGACCTCAAATGGAATATCTGTTTTTTGGCGTGTTAAGGAAAAAAGACTCCCTTCTAAACGCTCTTTGGCATTATAGCTCGGAATAATGACGCTTACCTTCGGCTTTTCATTCATGCGTCATCCACCTCCAGTGTGGCATAGCCGTTAAACATCGGATTGACTTGTTCCACAGATTCAATCACATGGCGCAGCACTTCTCGATAGGCTTCTTGGAAAAATGGCAAATCATTTCTTCCTTTTTCATGGATTTGCTGCATATCATCCTTGCTCACAATCCGAAAACCACTGAAATGATAGCAAATGAGCGGACTTCCATCCTCAAGCAGAATACGTCCATCCTCTTCCTGATAGACATGCTGTCCATAATTCCAATGACCAATATTGACACCTTTCGTTTCAATCTCTTCTACGTTGTCAAACAGCATTGGCATATGATCCAAATACCCTTGATCGCCAAATTTACCTTCTCCAGGCGCATTTTTGCATTCTTTTAGACACTCTTCTTTCCACCAGCTGAGACACTTTCTGCCGGCTTCATCTCCTTTAAAATGTAGGAATCCTGAATTATATCGGCCTAAAAGCTTCTGAAGCATCGTCACTTCCTCTGGATCAAAGCTTGGAATGACGATATCCCCTCTTGATAGGAGAACAGAGGCATCCGGCTGGTTTTGAAATATAACTTGCGGACTCTCATAAAAGAATAAATCCGCATCAAGATACGTCACTTCTTCTGCCTTCTCCTCTTCGAAAATACGCTCAATCCAGATCGGCTTTAACGTCCAGCAATATTCCGAATCATCCCGTTCCTTTTTGATCTCTAGAAGCTCAGGTGTTTCAAGCTGCCGTACATGAACAAGATCGACATGCGGGAAATTCATTTGATGAAGCAAATCAAATGCAGCATCATCCATACATAACGTCTTGATGACAGCATCATCTTCTACTTGCTTCAACGATAAGAAAAACGCAATGGCTTGATAAAGTCTTCCACTTGATAGAACCGTACAATATATGCTGTTCATCTATTTACACCTCTATTTTTGAAAGAATTCGCGGTACCATTCAATGGTTTTCTCTAAACCTTCATCAATGGAGTAGTCTGGCTTCCAATCAAGCAGCTTTCTCGCTTTTTCTGCCGACAAATATTGATGCTTAATCTCATGCGTTCCTTGGTTGAGAATACGAGGTTTCAGGTCACTTCCCATTGCTTTTAAAATCTTATCTACGAGTTCAAGGACCGTCAGCTGAATTTCATTACTAAAATTAAACGCTTCTCCAGCAAGCCCTTTTTCCTCCATTTTTTCAGCTAGGAGCAAATAAGCCTTAACCGCATCTTCAATGTAGAAATAATCGCGAATAAAGGTCCCGTCACTTCTAATTTCTGGAACCTTTCCCTCTAACACAAGCTGGATGGTTTGCGGAATGATTCGGTTAAAATTCAAATCCCCGCCACCGTATAAATTACCGCACCGCGTCACACAAACCGGAAGACCATATGTGTTGTAGTATGTGTGAGAAATTAAATCTGCGCAGCTTTTCGATACATCATACGGGTGCTTCCCGTTAAGCGGCATGTTTTCATCATAAGGAAGCTGCTCCTGATCACCGTAAGCTTTATCACTTGATGCCACAATGACTCGTTTGATGAGCGGCTGCCTCCTGCACGCCTCCAGCACATTCCATGTCCCTAAAATATTGGCTTCAAATGTAGAGACCGGATGTCTGTTTGCGACCCCAACAATCGCTTGGGCGGCCAAATGGAAGACGGTATCAATTTCGTACTCTCCTAGTGCACGTTCAATCGTTTGCATGTCCTCAAGTGCGCCTTGCACGACATTCATTTTTTCAAACTGACTGCCTTGATATAAATTCGATCTTGGCACTTGATCACGTACAAGCCCTGTTACGTTTGCTCCTTGATCTATCAATTCCTTGACGAGGTAACTCCCTAACAATCCCGTACACCCGGTCACAAATACGTTTTTCCCATTCCAAAATCCGCTCATGCTGTCACCAAACCTTCCATGGTTGTTTTCCTTCTGTCCACATGTCGTTGATTTCCTTCAAGTTTTTGTACGTATCAATTGCTGTCCAAAATCCGTGATGCTCATAAACCGCAAGCTCTCCATCATTCGCCAGATGTTGAAGCGGCTCCGCTTCGAACACGCATTGATCATCATCTGTTAAATAATCAAAAACCTTTGGAGACAACACAAAAAATCCTCCATTGATCATCCCGATACTGTCCGTCTTCTCAGAGAAGGATTGTGCCATCCCGTTATACACCTTAAGTGTCCCGTACTGTGACTTCTTTTCAATTCCTGTAACAGTGGCAGCTGCCCCAATATCTTGATGGCGCTTAAGTAAATGAAACATATTGATATTGGCGAGCCCGTCACCATACGTCATCATAAATGTTTCATCCCCAATGTAGTCTTGTGCCTGCTTTAACCGTCCGCCTGTCATCGTATCCTCACCCGTATCTAAAAAGGTGATTTTCCAGTTCTCCGACTTCCCTAAAAGCTTCATTTCTCCTGTCGACATATCCAGCTGCATGCTGTGATGCCGCCAGTCGTAGTTGAGAAAATACTCTTTGATCTTCTCTCCTTTATATCCAAGTAATAAGATAAACTCGTCAACACCGTAATACTGATAGATTTTCATAATATGCCATAGAATAGGCCGATCTCCGATCATAGCAAGTGGTTTAGGAAGCGCTTGTGTGACCTCACTCATTCTCGTTCCCTTTCCTCCGCAGAGAATGACTGCTTTCATCTTCTCCCCTCATCTCTCTATGAAATTTTTGATTAAAAACCTTATCTTTATGCGGAAAATCAGTACATGTTCCCTTATACTTTGTCCGATATCAGGTTTTGAATCTACTCTATTCATATGTAAAAAAGAGAGTTCGCGCCACCTAGCATTCAACTATTTTTACAAATAAAAAAGAGCGAGATTTGTCTTCTCGCTCTTGCAAAGTTTAAATTGTATATTTTCAGGGTAGATGGTATGATAAACATGTGCATACGCAACACAAACAGCCTCTTTCTATAAAGAGACTACTAGATTGAATGAATCAAGTGGCAGCTTGCGTCATTCTCAATATGAATCACGGAGGTGAATTCCCATGGCACAAAACGTACTTTGTGAAGTGAACTCTTGCCGTTTTTGGGCTGAAAACAGCTGTACAGCCTCTACAATTAAAATTGGTAAAAGCACAATGTCTGACGTGACTCGCAATGTAGACACTGATTGCGAAACATTCGAAACAAAATAATAAAAGATTTCTGAGATGAAGGAACTGGCAGGTTCCTTCTTTTCTTTTATCATTCTATCAAGAATGATAATTATTATCAAGTGTTTTTCAGTAAACATTTCTCGGGAAATAATGACACGATATTTCTCCATTCGTTGACGATTTTCACTCCTTTTTCTATACTCAACATATCCGAAGAAGAAAAAGTGGTGACCAATCAGTGGATTTTACGATACGTTTTCTATCATTCTTTGTGGTAGAAGTAGAAGGCAAAGATGAACAAGCAAATAAACGGTTTAAACATTATCAAACATTAGACCAAGAGGAATTTGAACAAAGTGAGCTGAAGGACTTTTTAGACGGTGAGCTGAAAAAAATCGTCAAACGAAAAGTGGACAGACACCCTAAGTCTGAGCAAGTACCGACTAAAATTGGCCGTTTTATTGTCGAACCGGGTCATGAGCTCGATTCAAATCCAAACTACAATTTATTTCATCAGACGAGATTTGCAGATACAAAGGAAATATTCAACGAATGCAGCGAACAATTTGTTCGCACCTATTTAGATACAAGTGCTGTGAGGGGTGGCGTTTTTTTAGTTGCTTCCGCAGTTCCTAAAAAGTATTTCGATGACTCCTTTGTCTTTATCATGAAATGTGATTTTGAACAGAAAGTCGCTTCTATTGCTGATACATCTACCTTGATCCGAAAAGTCGAAATGGCGATTACAACCAAAAACATGAAATCGATTCAATATCCGTTTATGCCAGAAGAGGGCATGACAGAGGAAGCAGAAGTGAAAATCCACCAATCCTCACACGCTCGTTATTTTGAGGACTTCCTGAAATTCGTCGAATATGGGGAATCGATGCCTGAAATCATGAAATCACAGGTCATGAATATGGTTCAGGAACAAGTATTTGAAACATTACAGGATGAAAGTGAAGAATTAAAACAATTTGAAGAGGACCTTGAAATATGGGAAGCGAGTGAAAAGCGTGAGATTAGGGAAACGCTCGATACAGAACAGGTCACGTTAGCAGCTTCACATATTGTTGAACAAACCCCTGACATCACAATGAAAATGCGTCTAGGTGAAACAGAGATCAAAGGTCTTTTAGCAGACTTTGGCCACTCGATCCATATTGCAAAGGTCAACAATCGTTATGTCGTACTAGTTGAAGCAGACCAAATCATATTCGAAAAAGGTAGCACACCTGTTGAATTCCATAAACCAAATGGCTTAAAAGAAGTCGTCAGCCAGCTGACGCAAAAAGCCTATGATTCGGGCATTGAATAGGTGAATATTACTGCCTCATGCGTTCAGCCGCATGAAGGCAGTTTTTTTATGTTGCTATCAGCCTTTACCACATATGCGATCATGAAGAAAATACATTCACTAACCTGACTTCTGTTACATCTTGACTTGATGATTCACACTTCCCCATAAGAGACATGCTGCCGATTGCCTCTCGTCCATAGACTTAAAAACAGTACGCTCATCATAATCATCAGCCAAAAGACACTGTTCGCCCCCCAAAATTGAATGACTGTATATCCCAGCAAAGGTCCTAAAGCAGCCCCCAGATCTTGAACAAAGGAATAGCTAGCAAGGAAGCGGTTCCTATCTGTTTGAGTAGAGGCTTTGTGAAAAGCAAGCGTATCGGTTAGCGTCGTTAAAATCGTGGACAACAGCTGAAGCAAAAGCAACATCACAAGAAACCAGCCAGTGATCTTCAGCATGGCTCCGAGTATACTGAGAGCTCCAAACGAAAGAAACATCCAGCACAGCATTCGTTCCTTCACCACAACCCCGTCAAACCACCTGCCTGCTCTTGGTGCGACAAATGGTTCCCATCCCCATCTGATTGCTTGAATCGCCCCACTTAAAGCAGACGCACCTATGACATAACCGAGAAGAGCTATTCCATTCTGGCCGATCTTGACTTCAATCACATGACTCAACGTTGAAGCAAATAAACCTTGTATGATCAGTGCTACAAGCATACCTGTCAGAAGAACTTTCACAACTTCACGTGAAAGCCACTTCTGTTTGATGCCTTGATAGACTTGCGTCTCTTTGCCCTTCTCAATCTCATCTAAAGACACATAAAAAATACACCCTAGCAATGTGAGCAAGCCAAAGACGAGCGTCATGGGCTGGAAACCGATCAAGCTGGCGAATACCCCGCCAAATAGCATTCCGAATAAACTGCCGAGACGGTAAAGCCCGTTATAAAGACCCGTTAAATGCCCTTGTGTGCCTTCATCCATTTCAGCCATCAACCGCATCCCGCTCATACGAAGTAAAGTCCAAGCTAATCCCCAAGCGCACCGGCAGATCAGCAGCAGCCAAAAACCGCTGACGCCATATAACATCGTGGTCACTGACGCCAGCAAGATAGCAATCAATACGCCAGTCTTCATCGGCACATACCGGTATAGCCACCAAACAACAGGCGCTAAAGGGATGCGAATGAATCGGTTGATCGAGAGCAGCAAACCGACCTCCCAAATGGACGATAATCCAACCTCTCTCCAATAGATAGGCAGAACAATATAAAGCATTGAATCTCCAATGAGTGCAAACGCAGTGATAAGTGATATGGACACGACCTGCTTTTGACGATGATCCATTTTTTTGCCCCCTTCGCTACCTTTACGATAAGGGGTGCCTTATAATAAATCTAATGAATGTTTTTGATCCAATCATCAAAATAATTGATAGGTGGTACAAAAATGAATTTACATGCCCTCCGTATTTTTGCAAAGGTAGCCGAAACGAAAAGCGTCACACAAACGGCAGACGTGTTGTCTTTGACACAACCAGCGGTGACGGCTCAATTAAGAAGCATTGAACAAGAAATCGGTTTCCGCCTATTTAAACGAAACGGCCGAGGAATTACACTGACAGAGATGGGAAAAATTCTGTATCCTTATGCCCGGCAAGTATTTGAGGCTGAAAAGGAAGTAGAATATCAGATCACACTTTTACAGAACGGGAAAAAAGGGAGACTGCGAATTGCTTCTACCTACGTTCCACTTAACTTTTTGCTGCCTGGATGGCTGGCTACGTTTAAAACATCATCACCACAGACAGAAATTGAATTAAAAAGCGGAAACTCCGCTCAAGTCATAGAGAATCTTCTGCAATATCATTCAGATGTCGCCATCGCTGTCATTGAAGACCTGCACCATGAGGACATCCACACCTCCCATTTGACTAATTTAAGCTATGATTTTATTGTCCCGTCTGATCATCCGTTGAACGGACAAACCGTTCCCCTTGAGCGCCTGCGTCATGAACCCTTTTTAATGCGAGAAGAAGGCAGTTCCACAAGAGAGAAGCTCTTTTCTCTTTTTACCTCGAAAGGAATTAAAAAACCGAACGTTGATTTACAATTCAGCGGTGTCCATGAAGCCATTCAAATGATCAAAGCTGGCTATGGCATCACACTTGTTCCTCGTGACGCTGTTCAGCAAAGCTTAGAACGTGGAGATATCGGACGCGTGTATATCGAAGGAGTTGACATTATCAGACCTGTTGTTGTCTGCAAACGAGCGAATGACCTTGAGGAAAATAAAACAGTGAATGCCTTTCTGCAAATGAAAGACATTGGACCATTTATACCACCAGCCTTCAATTAAAAAAGTGCCTGCTTCGTAAACAGGCACTTTTTCTATTCGGATGGTTGGACAAGATCAAACGGAACAGCCTTTGATGCCTTTACTAATTGTTCTGGTGTGATGAGTATTTCATTTCCCCACTCGCCAGCTCCTACTCCTAATACCTCTTCTTCTAATAGCGAAGCTTCAATAATCGTTCGGAACCCTTCAGGCTGCCAGCAAAATGGCGGAATCGAACCAATTCGATAGCCCGTCACTTCAAGAACCGTGTCTGGTGAAGCCATTTTGATATTACGAGAGCCTGCTGCTTTTTTTAGTTTTCCTGATTTGATGTGCTGATCAGCACCAACCATCACAAGCAGCTGCTCCCCTTCCCCTGTTTCAAAGATCAATGTTTTGATCATTTGTCTTTCTCTAAAACCAAGAGCTGCCGCTACATTTGCTGCACCCTTCTCTGTTTCGTCAGAAAATGTTTTGATGTCATACGGAATGCCAAGCTTGTCCAAAAAGTCGTGTGCTGGTAATTTTCTCAATGGATTGAACCCCTTTCCTTACAATGTCCTTTCATTTAGCTTATCACAATCCTCTCATCCTTAAGATGTATTTTTCAATAGAAAGCCTCTAGCCCCTTCGCTCTCATGCTATACTGAACTTGTTTTTGAAAAGGAGCCGGTTTGATATGGGAAAAACGTTTTGGTTTTACACAGGCAGTAAAAGCCTTCTGATGCTAAGTGATATCGTGTTTGTGATGACCATCACTTTCGTCATTTATCAAGATACACAATCTGCTACCTATGCGGCATTATTTCCACTCATTAGAACGTTATGTCAGCTATTAGCTGGGCTCATCTCTCCTGTTTTGATTGATCGCTTTCAAGCCTATCGCCTTTTAAAATGGCTCCCTCTTGCACGTCTTGTGATGATGATCTTGTTCACCACACAATTCCATTTCTTTCAGCAGCATATCGTCTGGCTGTTTGGTGCACTCATACTCATTTCGATGACAGGCGGATTCATCAGTCCTTTATTACAGGCGATCATGCCAATGCTTGTGCAGGCAAATCAGCTTGTTCAAGCGAACAGCACAGCCTCCATTTTTCAACAAATCGTTCAAATTGCCGGCTATTCGTTTACCGGAATACTCGTCTTGTGGATTGGGTCAACTTATTTATTAGCTTTCACTTGTCTCATGATTGTATGTTCTTATCTATTGTTCTTACCCGTTTTGCCTTTGCTTCAGGAAGAAAACACGACTCAAAGAACGAATCAATTAAACAGTTTCAAAGACGGCTGGACGGTCATTTGGAAAAATAAAATGATTCGTACCCTGACATTCATGGATGTTTGTGAAAATATAGCGGGATCTGTTTGGATTGGAGCCATTACACTCGCCTTTGTCACGCATGATTTGAATAGAAGCGAGGATTGGTGGGGGTTTATCAACGCTGCTTATTATACTGGCGCCATTATAGGCGGGCTGCTCGCTGCATGGTTCAGTCGTTTCATTCAAAAACAGCTGCTCCTCTTTATGGCAACAGGTTCATTCATCTATGCAGTGCTCACCATTCTTTTTGCAATGAACAGCCTTCCATGGCTTGCGCTGCTGCTTTGTATTCTGATGGGACCTGCCTATCAAATTCGAGATGTTTCCCAGCAAACCATTCTTCAAACAGCAACACCCACCCGTGACTTATCAAAGGTGTATTCCGCTCACTACGTCCTTTCTTCTGTATCTGCCGGTTTATCCATCTTCTTTGTTGGATTTATTGCAGATACATTCGGCGCAAGGTTTGTGTATTTGTTATGCGGACTGTTTGTCCTCGTCTGTTCCGGCATCGCCATTCTTGCTTTCATGGTGCAGAAAAAAAGAGCGGCTGTTTAAGGCAGCGGCTCTTTTACTTTTCTTTTAACATCGCAAACATGTCACGGGCCATGGTTTCTAAAATATACACAACGGGTGTCTGTGTGGTGATATTGGCTCTGTGCATCCGTTCATCTGTAACGTAATAGGCAATATTGACATCAGAAATACGTGAAATCGTACAGTGCTGATTGTTTGTAATACTAATGATCGTACTGCCTTCTCTCTTTAATTTCGAAATATGATCAATCGTAATACGGTTCTCCCCTGATACAGACAGCACAATCGTGACGCTATTGTCTAAATACTGCATATTCATCGGAAAAAATGGATCATTGATGTAAAACGAAAATTTTTCAAGACTTGAAAAGTATCTTGCCCCATATTGCGCCAGAATGCCAGAACTGCCAGTCCCAATAAACAGCACATTTTTTGCCTCAGCAATCAGCCTCGCTGCCTCTTTGATTTTTTCTTCAAAATCTCCTTTCAATGTTCGTTCTATAAATTCATATAGAAAATGCTGTGTGCTTTTCAAAGAGGGCGTTTGCTCTGATTCTAAATACATTTTGAGCTTCACTTTAAACTCTGAAAAGCCTTCACACTTCACTTTTCGGCAAAAGCGAAGGACAGACGAGGTAGAAATATGAGCAGCATCTGCTAAGTCGCGAATTCTCATATAGACGACCTTTTCACTGTTTTCCATAATATATCGGTATAAAGCGCTCTCTAGTTCATTAAAGCTGGAAATGACCTCACTTGAAAACATCTGACTTCCCCTTTCTCCAACAACATGTCACAACGTGTTTCTTTTATGTAACAAATCTCTAAATAGGGCACCCTTGCCTAAAGACGCCAAAGCCATTTACGCACAAGATGCTCTCACGATAAGCTATAGTTGTACAAACAAAAGAACAATTGGTTTCAATCTATTATAACATTGTGCGTTACATTATTCGGAGGTGCAGAGCATGGCAAAAGGATTAAAGGTTGTCACAATTGGCGGAGGATCAAGCTATACGCCCGAGCTAGTGGAAGGATTCATAAAACGGTACGATGAATTTCCAATTAGCGAACTTTGGCTCGTCGATATTGAAGCGGGAAAAGAAAAGCTTGAAATCGTCGGAAATCTTGCAAAACGAATGGTGAAAAAAGCCGGACTTCCAATTGAAGTTCACTTAACACTCGATCGTAAAAAAGCCCTCGTTGGCGCTGATTTCGTCACAACACAATTCCGCGTCGGATTACTGGAAGCACGTATGAAGGATGAACGCATTCCTTTAAAATATGATGTCATTGGTCAAGAAACAAATGGTCCTGGCGGTCTATTCAAGGGCCTGCGCACCATCCCTGTCATTCTTGATATTGTAAAAGATATTGAAGAATTATGCCCGGATGCATGGCTTGTGAACTTCACGAACCCTGCCGGTATGGTCACAGAAGCCGTTCTACGCTATTCAAATCACCGTAAAGTCGTTGGCTTATGTAACGTGCCAATCGGCATTCGCATGGGCATCGCCAAAGGGCTGGATGTAGATGCAAGCAGAGTGGAAGTCAGCTTTGCTGGATTGAACCACATGGTATTTGGACTGGATGTATTCTTAGACGGTAAAAGCATCATGGATCAAGTCATTGAAGACATGGCAGATCCAAACTCCACCATGTCAATGAACAACATTCAAGCGATTCCATGGGATGCAGATTTCTTAAAAGGGCTTGGCGTAATTCCTTGTCCGTATCACCGCTACTACTACAAAACAAGTGATATGCTGGCTGAAGAAAAGAAAGCAGCAGAGAATGAAGGAACGCGTGCAGAAGTCGTTCGTGCACTAGAAAATGACCTATTCGAGCTTTACAAAGACCCTGATCTTGATATTAAACCGCCACAGCTTGAAAAACGAGGCGGTGCTTACTACAGTGACGCAGCGTGTAACTTGATCGCATCCATTTATAACGACAAGCATGACATTCAGCCTGTGAACACGATCAACAATGGCGCGATCAGTGACATTCCAAATGATTCTGCCGTTGAACTGAACTGCGTCATCACAAAAGACGGTCCAAAACCAATCGCTGTTGGTGAAATGCCGGTCGCTGTCAAAGGACTTATTTCTCAAATTAAATCCTTTGAACGTGTAGCCGCTGAAGCAGCCGTGACAGGCGACTACAACACAGCCCTTGTTGCCATGACCATCAATCCGCTTGTCCCATCAGATGCCATTGCAAAAAGCATCCTAGATGAAATGCTAGAAGCACACAAAGAA
Organism: Bacillus xiamenensis; assembly: GCF_000300535.1. Classification (GTDB taxonomy): domain Bacteria; phylum Bacillota; class Bacilli; order Bacillales; family Bacillaceae; genus Bacillus; species Bacillus xiamenensis. Next base: position 95,981 of record NZ_AMSH01000005.1, on the reverse strand, counting down.
TATCTTCCGCAGTTTTTTAATAAAGTAGAAGCATAATAAGAAGGAACCGCACTTGTGGAAAGTGCGGTTCCTTCTTATTTACCGGCAAATAGCTGATCCATCCGAGCGAGATCATATGTTAATAGCCAGTGCTGTAAGCCCTCATAGACCGGCCGCAGATGTTCAGGGTCTGCCGCAATGAGATCACAGCCTTGATCATCATATAAGTGGAAAATCATCTGTTTTGAGAGGTTGATTAGATAGATTTCATAACCAAGCTTTCCTTTCATGATTTGATTCGGCGTGTAAAAGTCTTCTTGGCATATTGCATGAAGAAGCGGGCGCAATCGAATATCCATCATCTGACAATTGAGCATAAATCGCTCTATTTTCATTGTTTCTTCTAGATTTGGTTGTACATAGGTCAAACGCTCGTGACGCAACCTGTGACGCACTTGTCGGTCGACATATTTTTGATAAACAAGGAGCTTTCGCTTCGTTAGTTCATGTTCATGCTGCGTGTAAACATCTGTGACGAATAGCATCTCGTCCTCTGGATGAAACGCATATCTCACAATGTCAAAAGCACGATCCCCTGCTTTCTCTAATACATCCGATTCCTTTCCTAATGACCAATCTGCCACTTCAAACCGAAGTCCATACGGCCATTCATAAAAAAGAGGCGGTGCTAGTAAAAGATCAGAAAAATTGTGTTTTAAAAACGTATCTATTAGATCGCTCATTTGATTTCCTTCCATTGGTTTTATTTTCATCTTGAAACATGGAAAAAACAATTGGAAATTCCTTGTTATTTCTTATATGATAACATGAGATGGAGGTGTGACTAATTGAAAAAATCCAAATGGTTTTTACAAATATACCTCACGACATTGATCACGATGTGGATCCAGGACAGACTTGATCAGGCGAACATCATTGATATCACCAATGTATGGGCTGATGCTAGCAGCTGGGCCATCATCTTCTTAGTGACTTTTGCTCTTCTCGAATGGATAGCTCACGTCCTATCAAAACGAAAAGCCCCTGCTCTTCACTAAACATCTCTTTTCATAGAGTTGTTTTTTTGAAATGGTTCTCCCATCAATTCCTGAATAATGCCTAATTCTGCTCCTCAGACCATTCCACATTTCGCATTTTCTTCCGATAATAGTAGTAAGCACGAATAAAATTTTGATTAAAACGAGAAGGAGTGAAGGAAATGTCAGATCAACAGCACAACGCATCCCATGAAGAAGAAGAGGAATTTAACGTTTACGACATGCTTCCGCCCGCAGGAACAATCATCGGCGGAGCAACAGAGGAAGAAATGGAAGCAGCGGCAGCACTAGAAGTGAGACATTACGCCTTTATGCGCCTGCAAGACTCATACATTCAATTTGATGGGTCTTCGTATAAAGAATTGCTCAAAGACTTTCAAGAACTAGAATTTGACTCTGCAAAATTTTGGAGAGCCATCGCACGACGCCTGCAAGTCCCATACGAATGGCCAATCCGAATCGATCATGCAAACGGTCCTATTTATATTGGTGAAACAGAGGATAGCCGTGAGGTTGGGGAGAGTGCGGAGTAAAGGAATTGGTGACCCCCTTTTTAGTAAAAGGGGGACTTTTGTTTTCTAACTAAAAAAGAAAGATTTATGACTCCTCTAAATCAAATTCCAACGCGATTGATATATTAAAGGCAATATCCCGCAATTCATGAATTTCTGATTGATTCAAGTGTTCCGCAAAACGACATACATTTTGGACAACATCCATATTCTTCTTAATCATTTCTTCATTCAATATAAAGATCGTATTCAGCGCCCACCCAGCAGTCGTTACCATTTCTTCGTCTTGAATGGAGTGCATGTATGTTTCTACTTCAGAAAAGATCCACTTAATATCATCAATGTGTTTCACTTGGTAATTTGTAATTTTTGAAAGCTGTTCAGGGTCTTTGGTGATGAATATGTCCTTCACTTCTTCTTTTGATAATGGCGGATTCTGCTTTTCATATTCAGCCTGCCACTCTTCATCCGACATCCCATCTTCTAAGCTATCCTCTGCGGTATAATGCCCAGCAATCAGTTCATCAAACGAATCCGCTAATTTGAAATCCGTCTCATATTCTAGATCAAAGTAATGAACCGGCGGATGCTCCTTTGTTTCTCTATAATCCAAAGCGATCCACGTATGACCATCCCCACAAATAAGCACAAGTCCCTCAGGCAATTCCCATTCTTCTATTAAATAATCGCTATCCATTATGCCTTCACCTTTGGCAATTCCTCTTAAATGATCAAATGACACATGATCCTCTGCCCATCCATTCGGCTGGTCCGTTGGAAAAGCGTTATTCAGGGTATACCCGCCATTTTGTTCAAGAATAAGTTTCTTATATGTATCAGGCAAGATGACGCCTAGCTTCTTTTCCGCTTTTGCAATGCCTTTTTCATTGATTTTCTTAAATGTCTCTTCACTTTCTCTGTCTGTATCCCAAAATGGTTTCAAATAAAATACCTCCAATTGTCATTTCTATCTCATCTTACCATTTGAGCTACTAGTTTAATAGTCCTATTCATAAAAAAAGAGAAGGGTTACCCCTCCTCTTTTTCATCATGATTGTTCGTTATTTCTCGCTTCAAATTCATCAAGCATTGCACGCACTTCATCTGTTGACGATGTGTTCATTAATTGATTTCTTAAGAAACTCGCTCCTCTGAACCCTTTCACATAAATCTTAAAGAAACGGTGAAGCGCCTTGAACGGACGCAGACCTAGTGAGGAGTATTGATCATGGAGATCAAGATGCAATCTTAAAAGACCAAGCAATTCATCACTCGTATGCTCCTTCGGCTCTTTTTCAAAGGCAAAGGGGTTATGGAAAATCCCGCGCCCAATCATCACTCCGTCCACTCCATACTGCTCAGCGAGCTTTAAGCCAGTTTGACGGTCAGGAATATCACCATTGATTGTCAAAAGCGTATCAGGAGCTACTTCATCACGCAGTTTTTTTATCTCAGGAATGAGCTCCCAATGCGCATCCACTTGGCTCATTTCCTTTCTTGTGCGAAGATGGATCGATAAATTCACAATGTCTTGCTCCAAAATGTGTCTGAGCCACCCGCGCCATTCATCGACCTCTGTAAATCCTAGTCTTGTTTTCACACTAACAGGTAATCCCCCTGCTTTTGCCGCTTGAATTAGCTCTGCCGCAACGTCTGGGCGAAGAATCAAGCCACTGCCCTTCCCGTTTTGTGTGACATTTGGGACAGGACAGCCCATATTAATATCAAGCCCCTGAAAACCTAATTCCGCCATTCCAATGCTCATTTGTCTAAAGTTCTCAGGTTTGTCTCCCCAAATATGAGCAACAATCGGCTGCTCATCCTCTGTAAACGTTAAACGGCCCTTCACACTTTGAATGCCATCAGGGTGGCAATAACTTTCACTGTTCGTAAACTCTGTAAAAAACACATCCGGTCTCGCCGCCTCACTCACAACATGACGAAACACAACATCTGTCACTTCTTCCATTGGTGCTAATATAAAAAATGGCCGTGGCAAATCACGCCAGAAATTTTGATTCATCTTTCGTTCAATTCCTCTCATGACATAGCGCCTAAAGGGCATGTCCTTCTGTAAATTCTTTCAGCAATTTTTATCATTATATACTTTAATATGAACGTGGCAAAATTGCAAAAAGGGACATTTGGTAACCAAATGCTGGACAAATATTCATTTTTGATCCACGATTACCGTTTTTTATTCAAGTAGAGCAAGCGAAAATAAAAATATCCCGATGTCGGTTTAATATCACGAAATCGGGATGCTTCAATACATTACTAATTAATCACAAGACTTGCCACACACTCCACATGACTCGTATGCGGAAACATATCCACAGGCTGCACTTCCTCCGTCACATACCCACCATCCTCAAGAATACGCAAATCACGAGCAAGCGTCCCAGGGTTACAGGACACGTAAACAACACGGTTTGGTTTCATCTTGATGATTGTGTCAAGCAATGCTTCATCACAGCCCTTTCTTGGGGGATCAACGACTAATGTATCTGCTTTGATACCTTCTTTGTACCAGTTTGGGATAACAGTTTCTGCTTCACCAACTGCAAATTCGACGTTTTTAATCCCGTTTAAGGAAGCATTTCGTTTTGCATCTTCAATTGCTTCTGGCACAATTTCTACACCGTATACTCTACCTGCTTTTTGTGCGAGAAATAAGGAAATCGTACCGATTCCGCAGTATGCATCAATAACGGTTTCTTCGCCTTGCAGCTCGGCATATTCAAGCGCTTTGTCATAAAGCACCTTTGTTTGAGCTGGATTCACTTGATAAAATGATCGGGCTGAAATCGCAAATTTGATGTCGCCAATCGTATCATAAATGTATTCTTCTCCCCATAAAACGGTCGTTTCGTCTCCGAAAATGACATTTGTTTTCTTTGAATTCACGTTTTGCACAATTGACCGAACGTGTGGGAAGCGTGCTATAATTTGCTCAATCACCTGCTGCTTTTGCGGAAAATTAGCCGTTCTTGTGACAAACACAACCATCATTTCACCTGTTGCAATGCCGTAGCGAACCATGACATGACGCAACCAGCCTTTGTGCCTCTCTTCGTTATATGCTTTAATGCCAAATGCATTACAGATGTCTTTTACTGCCTGTACCGCTTCGTCATTTTCTGACTGCTGGATCAAACATTTTTCCATATCAATGATTTCATGCGTTCGCTGCTGATAGAAACCAGCAACGAGCCCGCCTTCACGTTCACCAACTGGAACTTGTGCTTTGTTTCGGTAATTCCAAGGATCTTCCATGCCGAGTACAGGATGAACTTTTACACGGCTCATATCAAGCTTGCCGATCCGCTCCAATACGTCCTTTACTTGTTTGTGTTTAAATTTCAGCTGACCTTCATAGCTCATATGCTGAATTTGACAGCCGCCGCACTGCTTGTAAATGGGACATGGCGCATCTTGCCTGTGCTGACTTTCCTTTGTCAGCTCCATGAGTCGTCCAAAAGCAAATCCTTTTTTGACACGTGTGACTTTGATTTTTCCTTGTTCGTCAGGAAGGGCATTCGGTACAAAGACAGGGAAGCCTTCAATTTTCGCTACTCCTGCACCTTCGTGCGTTAAGTCTTCGAAGGTGACATTGTAGTATTCATTTTTTTGAACGGGCGGTTTCATTTTCACCAATTTTATCACCTCATTTGCAAAGAAAAACTTGGTCGCCATAAGGAACCAAGTTCAGTCTTCACCCTATTTTTTCAGCTGTTGCTTTTGGCACAATAAATTCAATATGGCGATATAGGTTTTCAAATTCACCTGGCAGCATGCCGCCGTATTCACCATCTAAATTCAATTGCATTTTATCTTTTACATCTACTTTCACGCGATTCGCTTTTGCGTAGATGACATTGTTATCATGAATATGCTCGCCTCGAAGTGCAAGGCTGACCACTCGAATGGCTTCTGCTAGATTGACCTTCTTTAAAATAATCAAATCAAACATACCGTCATCTAATATGGAATCTGGTGCCAGCTTTTCAAAGCCGCCTACTGAGTTTGTTAGTGAAACAAGAAACAGCATGATTTCTCCATGAAACAATTTGCCGTCATATTCAATTTCGACTTCTGTCGGGCGGATGGAAGGAAGCATCTCCATGCCTTTCAAATAATAAGCAAGCTGTCCTAGCATGGTTTTCAGCTTACTAGGCACTTCATAGGTCAGCTCTGTTAATCGGCCGCCTCCTGCAATATTAATGAAATATTGGCCATTCACTTTACCGATATCAAGCGGCTTTGCTACTCCATCAATGATGGCATCTGTTGCTTTTAATATATCTTCTCTTGGAATGCCAAGTGCTCTTGCAAAGTCATTTGTTGTTCCTACTGGAATGATACCTAATTTTGGTCTTTTTTCAAGCGGTGCTAATCCATTGACGACTTCATTGATCGTGCCGTCTCCACCTGCTGCTACAATTAAATCAAAATCTCTCTGTGCAGCTTTTTCTGCTGCTTGTGTTGCATCTCCTGCACATGTCGTCGCATGACAAGATGTTTCATAGCCAGCCTGTTCAAATTTTTGCAAAACCTGCGGTAAATTCTTCTTAAAGAGTTCACGCCCAGATGTCGGATTGTATATAATTCGAGCACGTTTCATTCATCATCATCCTATTATCATTATGCAATCTATTTTCACCACTAACAACCTTTAATTATACTATGAGTTTTGAAAATGGCAACTGAACAATCCCCTAATATTTGAAATCTCATGGCACGTTTCCCTCAACAGATAAGCATTCTGATAAGATAAAAGAAAACGATGAAAAGGATGGTATGCGATGAAAAAACCTGTCTATTTCAATCATGACGGCGGTGTTGATGACCTCGTCTCCTTATTCCTGCTTCTTCAAATGGAGCACCTGAAAGTCATTGGGGTGTCTGTGATTCCTGCTGATTGTTATTTAGAGCCTGCGCTGAGTGCGTCTCAGAAAATCATTGATCGATTTAGTCCTTATGAGATTGAGGTCGCTGCTTCCAACTCTAGAGGTGTCAATCCATTTCCAAAGGAATGGCGCATGCATGCCTTTTATGTAGATGCACTGCCGATTTTAAACGAAAAAGGCGCTGTTGATACAAAAGTATCCAAACTTCCAGCCCATCTTCATCTGATTGAAACGGTTAAAAAGGCAACAGAACCTGTCACCCTGCTCTTTACAGGTCCGCTCACAGACTTTGCACGTGCCTTAGAAGAAGATCCCTCCATCTCAAATAAAATTGAGAAACTGGTATGGATGGGCGGCACATTCCTTGAAAAAGGCAATGTCGAAGAACCCGAGCATGATGGAACAGCCGAATGGAATGCCTTTTGGGACCCCTATGCTGTCAGCACCGTCTTTCAAGAGCGTTTTCCAATTGAAATGGTCGCACTTGAAAGCACGAATCAAGTCCCGCTCACACTTGATGTACGACAACGCTGGGCTTCCCTCCGCTCTCATATTGGAATAGATTTTATTGGACAGTGTTATGCCTTTTGTCCGCCACTCATTCATCACGAAACGAACTCGACTTACTACTTATGGGATGTGCTGACAACCATCACTCTTGCTTCCTCATCATTTACCCGTTCAAAAGAGATGAACGCGATCGTTTACACTGAAACACCAAGGCAAGGACGTACCGAAGAACATCCAGATGGAAAATCCATTCAAGTGATCGACCATGTCGATCGTGATGCATTTTTCCAAGCGTTTGAAGAGCTCATGAGAAAAGCGGTTTGTCAGATTTCAACATAAAAAACCCCGCCAATGAGCGGGGCTTCCTCTTACTCTTCTTCTGCGTACTTTTTCTTACGTCTAAATTTGCTTAGGATTTCATACACGATTGGTACGATGACCAATGTGAGAAGTGTAGAACTTGTTAAACCGCCAATAACGGTGACACCAAGTCCTTTTGATACGATCTGGCTTCCGCCTTCAAAGCCTAATGCGAGTGGCAGCAGCGCACCGATCGTTGCAAGTGCCGTCATTAAGATTGGACGTAACCTTGTTGTACCTGCTTCAAGTAACGCTTCTCTTGTTGAAAGACCTTCTTGTTCTTTGTGTATGACGCGGTCAATCAAGACAATGGCATTTGTCACAACGATTCCGATCAGCATGAGCAATCCAATCATGGCATTTAAACTGATGGTTTCTTTCGCTACAAACAATCCAACGAGTGCACCAATAATCGTAAATGGAAGCGAGAACAGAATGGCAAATGGTGCAAGACCTCCGCCAAATGTAATGACGAGAACGAGGTATACAATGGCAATTGCTGCAAGCATTGCGAGCCCTAGCTGTGTAAAGGATTCTTGAATATCCGCACTTACACCGCCTGTATCAATCGTAACGTCAGATTTCAAATCAAGCTTATCGACTTTCTTCTGAACATCCTGTGTCACTTTTGATACATCATCTGTCGTCATGTCACCAGACACTTCTGCGTAAATTTTTCCATCACGCTTTGTCACAGTGTTTGCTGTCGTGCCATCTTTCACTTCCACGACATCACCAATTCGGACTTCTTGCCCTGTCGGTGTTGTGATCTTTTTATTCTCTAAATCTTTTTTGCTCTTATATTCATCTTTTTCCGTTTGAAGCTTCACATCCAGTTCTTTGCCGTCCTCTGTTACTTTCGTCAGTGTTGTTTCACTGCTTTGAGGAGCAATCGCCTGTGCGATTTGTGAAGCCGTTAAGCCTAGCTTCGCCAGTTTTTCTTGATCTGCATTGAACGTATATTCGTCATATTTCTCAGATAAGCTTGTGCTGACGTTTTTCAGGTTCTTCTCATCTTTTAAAATGTTCTCGACATCTTTGACTGTCCCTTCAATATCACTGACCTTGTCACCGTACACATAGTACGTCACTGTATTACTTGCGCCAGCAGATGAGAAGTCTTGTGATTTCCATTCCCCTTTAGACGTTTTGTCTTGCAGGGCTTTGACCACACGATCTTTTTCTTTATCGAAATTCGGTGTGTCATCATCATATTGGACGAAGAATAACGCACCGTTAGAATTGCCGCCAACACTTGCTGTCAGTGCATTTGAAGAGCCTAATGAATATTGAACCGTATTGACATGGTCACGTTTCATTAAGTATTCTTCTGCTTTTTTCGTTTCATCAATTGCTTGTTCTCTCGTTTGTCCTGGCTCTGGCGTGTATGTCACCATCGCCGTTTTTTCCGCTTCTTGCGGTAAGAAGCTGACGCCGACAAGTGGTGCTAGGAATAAACTTCCGACAAGCATGAGAATCGCAATTCCTGATGTAATCCATTTATGATTAAGGGTCCAATTGAGTATCCGTCTATAACCGCCGGCAAGCCTGCTTGGTTTATGTTCTTTTACCTTTTTCGCTTTGCCATACAGGTTCTTTTTAAATAGGCTGTGAGCCATCATTGGTACAATTGTAATGGCGACAAGCAGAGAAGCAAGTAAAGCAAACACAATCGTTAATGCAAATGGGATGAATAGTTCACCAATCATTCCACCCACAAGTGCTAACGGTAAGAACACCGCAATTGTGACAATCGTCGAAGACATAATCGGGATAAACATTTCTTTCGTAGCTTCTCTGACGAGTGCTTTGCCTTTTAACGGTTCATTCTTTAATGCCATTCGCCGATAGATGTTTTCTATGACGACAATCGAATCATCGACAACGCGCCCAATGGCGACGGTCATAGCACCAAGTGTCATGATATTTAATGTGATATCCAGCTGATTTAATAATAAAACAGCAATCAACAGGGATAACGGAATGGAAATCACCGAAATTAATGTTGATTTGATATCTCGCAGGAACAAGAGAATGATAATGATCGCAAAGATTGCTCCGATGATCGCCTTGTTCAGCATTGTGCTGACAGACTCTTTAATCGGCTCTGCCTGATCATATGTGGTGCTTACTTTGATGCCTTTGTTGTCTTTTTTGAATTTCTCAAGCTCTTTTGTGACTTCTTCTGCTACACTCACTGTGTTGGCATCAGAGCCTTTCACAATTTGCAGACCGATACTGTCTTTTCCATTCGTTCTAGAAATCGATTCTGCTTCTTTCACAACTTTAATATCTGCAATCTCAGAAAGCTTAATTGTCGGTAGCTCTACAGATTGACTGCTTGCTGCGCCTAGACCTGTTTGCTGCTGACTTGCACTTCCAGCCTGCTGCTCAGCACCTTGGGTATCTGCATTTCCTGAGCTGCTAGAAGACGATCCATCTCCTGCTGTTGCACTTGATGTAACAGGAATTCGCATGTTCTTCAAATCTTTGACGCTTAAAATATTACCGTCCACTACGACTGATTTTTGCTTGCTCCCAAATGTGTATAACCCTAATGGTACATTGACATCAGAGCCTTTGATCATGTTTTGGACAGTTTCTTCATCTAAACCGTATTCTTTCAATTTCTTTTGTTTAAAAGAAAATTCCACTTCTTTAATTTGCTGTCCTGAAGCTTCGACAGAAGATACACCATCTAATCCTTCAAGCGAAGGAACAAGGTCATCTTCCACTTTTTGTGTAAGGTCTTCTAATGATTCTTTATCACCCGAGACACTGAGTGCTAAGATTGGAATTGCGTTAATACTAAAGCGAGCGATTTTCGGTTGTTCTGCATTTTCAGGAAAATTGATATTGCTAATGGCATCTTCAATTTCCTTCTTTGCTTCATCCATATCTTTGTTGTAATCGTACTCGATTTGAATTGATGAGGCATTCTCAAAAGAATTGGAAGTGACCACTTTGATCCCATTGAGGTTTTGTATAGACTTCTCAATTGGATCTGTCACTTTATCTGATACTTCGTCCGGCGTTGCACCAGGATACGTTGTAGAAACCGTAATGACTGGAGTGTTGATATTAGGGATTGATTCTTGTTTCATATTCAATCCGGCATATAGACCAGCAACTGTTACGATAATCGTCATGAGCCATACAGCGAACTTGTTCTTTAATACAAAATTGATGATCGAATTCATTATGTCCTCCATTTCCCTTTATGTATTGACTGACTGGTCATTCTATATCATAATAAACGGTGATATACAATGTCGTCAACCATTTCACTTGCGTTTGACGTAACATTCTAAAGCTGAAGGGGCCTTATTTCATGAACGAAAAAAAAGAAAAAATCATTAAAGCAAGCATCCAGTTGTTTGCGAAAAAGGGTTTTTCTTCTACGACCATTCAGGAAATTGCAGATGAATGCGGAATATCCAAAGGTGCATTTTACTTGCATTTCAAATCAAAAGAACAGCTTTTCAACCGAGCGTTTGAATATTATATCGACACGTCTATGCAAAGTATTGAAAAGATTCGAAAAGAGAATCAGCATCTTGCGCCTAGAGAGATTTTTCAGAAACAAATCGCTGAACAGTTTCAACACTTTGCTGAGAACAAGGATTTTATCATTTTGATCCTCAGCGAGAACATTATTCCGGAAAACCAGCAAATTAAAAAGTATTCCAAAACGGTTAAAAAGCAGATGAATGATGAAATCCAAATTTCTATTTTGACCACGTATGGACAGGAGATCGAACCATATATAACTGACCTGTCAGTCATGATTCAAGGAATCATCCAATCTTATGTGCAGATACTGCTTTTGCAAGATCAGATGCAATTATCATGTGATGAGCTCTCATCCTTTATTCTCGACCGATTTGATGATTTGGTTCATGGGCTTCTTCGTTCTCATGCGAAGCCAATTCTGAAGCAAAACATTTGGGATGATGAAGCTCCAAATGCCGCTACTCTTCAAGAAGATCTTCGATTGTTAAAATCTGAACATCTTTTATCTGATGATACCCTTGTATCCATTGAAGTGATTGAAGAAGAACTGGCCAAAGATCAGCCCCGCAAACCGGTCATTCAAGGGATGCTGACAAATTTAGAAACGTGTGAGGACTCCGCTGTCCAAAGAGCTGTGGAACAATTGAAGGTGTTCCTTCAATGACAATACGTGGCGATGTTCACTTTCGTTCACCTTTATCCCCTTCGAATATGTGCTAAAGTTTATGCTTCATTATAAAAAAAGAACCAATGAATTGATATACGGCGGTGGTCTGAATCTCTAATAAGACCCTGTCATTTTCACCAACAAAAAAACCGCCTCATCATCCATGTGGCGGTTTTTGCGATTTAGCGTTTTTTGATTTCTTCGAGAAGAATCTTGTTGACCATCGGCGGGTTTGCTTGTCCCTTCGATGCTTTCATGATTTGTCCAACTAGGAAACCAATTGCGCGGTCTTTTCCATTTTTGAAATCTTCAATGGATTGCGGGTTGTTATCAAGTGCTTCTGTGACTAGCTTGAGCAGTGCACCTTCGTCAGAAATTTGGACAAGTCCTTTTTCTTTGACGATTGTTTCTGCATCGCCCCCATTTTCAATCAGCTCTTTGAATACCTTTTTGGCAATCTTAGAAGAAATCGTTCCTTTTTCAATGAGTTTGATCATGCCAGCAAGCCCTTGTGGCGTAAGTTTTGTTTCTTCCAGCTCTTTTTGAGCGGAGTTTAAATATGCAGATACTTCACCCATGAGCCAGTTTGATGCTTGCTTCGCTTCCGCACCTTCTGAAATGGTCGCTTCAAAGAAATCAGACATTTCTTTTGTCAGCGTCAGCACCATTGCATCATATGCAGGCAGTCCAAGTTCATCAATGTAGCGTTTGCGGCGCTCGTCTGGAAGCTCTGGAATGGATGCTCTTACGCGTTCTTTCCACTCGTCATCAATGTACAGCTCCACCAAATCTGGTTCTGGGAAGTAGCGGTAATCATCAGAGCCTTCTTTCACACGCATGAGGATCGTCTTTTTAGACGCTTCGTCATAGCGGCGTGTTTCCTGCTCAATCACACCGCCAGAAAGCAATACTTGCTCTTGACGTTTCTCTTCGAATTCAAGTCCTTTTTGAACGAAAGCGAAAGAGTTCAAGTTTTTAAGCTCTGTTTTCGTTCCAAACTCTTCACGTCCAATTGGGCGCAGAGAAATATTGGCATCACAGCGCAGTGAGCCTTCTTCCATCTTACAGTCGGAAACGCCTGTATATTGAATAATAGATTTTAATTTTTCTAAGTAAGCATATGCTTCTTCTGGTGTGCGAATGTCTGGCTCAGATACGATTTCAACAAGCGGTGTGCCTTGTCGGTTGAAATCGACGAGTGAATAACCGTCGCCTGTGTGCGTCAGTTTCCCTGCATCCTCTTCCAAATGAAGACGCGTAATACCGATTCGTTTTGTTTTGCCGTCTACTTCAATTTCAATCCAGCCGTTTTCACCGATTGGTTTATCAAATTGAGAAATTTGATACGCCTTTGGGTTATCAGGATAGAAATAGTTTTTACGGTCAAATTTTGTATCAGTTGCGATCTCACAGTTCAGCGCCATTGCCGCTTTCATCGCAAAGTTCACCGCTTCTTTGTTCAGCACCGGCAGTACGCCAGGATACCCAAGGTCGATGACACTTGTTTGCGTATTGGCAGCCGCACCAAAAGCTGTCGGCGAGCTTGAGAAAATTTTTGATTGTGTTTTTAGCTCTACGTGGACTTCAAGTCCAATTACCGTTTCAAAGTTCATTCTGATTCACCCCTTACAGTTCAGGTTTTGCTTTATGATGATCTGTTGCTTGCTCGAAAGCGTGAGCCACGCGGTACACGGTTCCTTCGTCAAAGTGTTTACCGATGATTTGCAGTCCTAGCGGAAGACCGTTTGTAAATCCACAAGGTACACTGATTCCTGGAACGCCTGCAAGGTTAACAGGGATCGTTAAAATGTCGTTTGCATACATAGTCAGTGGATCGCTTGTTTTTTCACCAATGTTAAATGCAGGAGTAGGTGTTGTTGGTCCTACAATGACATCATACTTTTCGAAAACATCTTCAAAGTCTTTTTTAATCAGAGTACGGACTTTTTGCGCCTTCTTATAGTATGCATCGTAATATCCTGAGCTTAGAGCGAATGTGCCAAGCATGATGCGGCGTTTTACTTCATCTCCAAAGCCTTCAGAACGGGTATTTTTATATAAATCAATCAGGTTGTCTGCATTGTCTGTACGATAGCCATAGCGGATGCCGTCAAAACGAGCAAGGTTCGCAGATGCCTCAGAAGATGACAGTAAGTAGTAAGTCGCAAGCGCATATTTAGAATGCGGAAGAGACACTTCTTCCCATGTCGCACCAAGTCCTTCTAATACTTTCAACGCTTTTAGAACAGACTCTTTTGCTTCCTCGCCAACGCCTTCGCCAAGATATTCTTTTGGCACAGCGATTTTCAAGTCTTTGATGTCACCAGTTAATGAAGAAAGAAAATCTGGTACATCGACATTTGCACTTGTAGCATCCATTTGATCGACACCAGCAATCGCTTGAAGAACATATGCGTTGTCCTCTACATTACGCGTAATCGGCCCAATTTGATCTAATGATGAAGCAAATGCGATTAAACCGTATCTGGATACACGGCCATATGTCGGTTTAAGACCAACAACACCACAAAATGATGCCGGCTGACGAATGGAACCGCCTGTATCTGAACCAAGGGAGAATGGTACTTCCCCTGCTGCAACAGAAGCTGCTGATCCACCGCTTGATCCACCTGGAACGGTGTTCAAATTCCACGGGTTTTTCGTTGCTTTGTAGCCTGAGTTCTCCGTAGAAGACCCCATTGCAAATTCGTCCATGTTTAATTTACCGATTGTGACAGCTTCCGCTTCTCTTAGGCGGTTCACAACGGTTGCATCATAAATTGGATCAAAGTTTTGTAAGATCTTACTTGATGCGGTTGTACGTAAATCCTTCGTCACGATGTTATCTTTGACACCGATCGGCATACCGAACAATAGACCAAGCTCGTCCTTTTCACCAACTGCCTCGTCTAATTCCTTTGCATATGCACGTGCTTTCTCTTCGTCAAGCGCAAGAAATGCTTGTACTTTACCGTCTACTTCATGGATTCGTTTATAAGACTCGTCCACTAAATCAGAAACAGACAGTTCCTTTTTATGTAAAAGCTCTTTTAATTCAGAAATTTTGTGGTCAAACAATGACATGTCTCAGGCCTCCTTTAGTCCAAAATTGATGGCACACGAATATAGCCGTCTTTATGATCAGGCGCGTTTTTGATGACTGCCTCAATGGAAAGACCTTTATTCGGAACATCTTCTCTCATGACGTTTTTCATTTTTAATACGTGTGTGGTTGGTTCAACGTTTTCCGTATCTACCTCGTTTAACTGCTCTGCAAATGAAATGATGCTATCCAGCTGTTCTGTAAACATCTCAGCTTCTTCTTCTGTAATCGCAAGCCGCGCCAAATGCGCAACGTGCTTTACTTCTTCTATTGAAATTCTTGACATGCAGGTTCACCTCCAAAAATGATACGTGTTCATGGTCATGATCATAAGTCATATACACTTTATCATATCAAATTTTACTGTTCTAAAGCAACTTTACAAAGACGCTCAGACAGGCTTTGTCTCTTGATATGTCATTGTCGTGCAGCAAGTAGCGAAAATATTCATCAAGGTGACTATTTATTTTTCAGAATATTTTTACTTTGGTTTGTTTTTGTAAACGCATACATATAGAGTCTTATCATCAATCCATGCATTTTTTCTTCAAAATGGAGATGTTTAAGACGGTTGATCACTTGGGAATACTCTGATAGGTTAAGTAACCATAGCAGTGAGCAGGGCAATGAAATGAAAATCCTGCCCTAGCACTTCTGTATATTTTGATTGAGGTGATGTCAAATTAATACGAAAAAGGTGAGAAAACTACATGAGTATTGAAGTTACGATTTCCTTATCTATCTATTTTATCGGAATGCTTGCGATTGGTTGGTATGCGTTTAGGAAAACACATGATTTAAATGATTATATGCTTGGTGGACGCGGACTTGGCCCATTCGTTACAGCTTTATCAGCAGGTGCTGCGGATATGAGCGGTTGGATGCTGATGGGTGTACCAGGTGAAATGTATAAAACAGGTTTATCGACAACCTGGCTTGCAATTGGTTTAATAGTCGGTGCTTACTTGAACTATTTAATTCTTGCACCTCGTTTACGTTCTTATACAGAAATTGCGGATGATGCTATTACGATTCCTGATTTCTTTGACAAACGATTCAAAGGATCATCTGCTTTATTAAAAGCTGTTTCAGCCGTCATCATTTTAATCTTCTTTACACTGTATACATCGTCTGGGATGGTATCAGGCGGGCGTTTATTTGAATCAGCATTCGGCGCTCATTACATGTTTGGACTGATTTTGACATCAAGTATTGTGGTTTTGTATACACTGTTTGGCGGATTTTTGGCAGTGAGCTTAACAGACTTTGTCCAAGGAGCTATTATGTTTTTAGCATTAGTGCTCGTGCCGATCGTTGCCTTTACACAATTAGGCGGACCTGTTGCCACATTCCAAGATATTCAACAGATTGACCCTAAATTGCTTGATATTTTTAGAGGAACGAGCGTCATTGGCATTATTTCCTTCCTCGCTTGGGGACTAGGTTACTTTGGACAGCCTCATATTATCGTACGTTTTATGGCGATTACGTCCGTAAAAGATTTAAAACCAGCACGCCGAATCGGAATGAGCTGGATGATTATTTCAGTCATTGGTTCACTGTCTGTCGGTTTAGTTGGTGTCGCATATGTACATGAAACGGGTATGAACCTTGCTGACCCTGAAACGATCTTTATCGTCTTTTCTAAAGTGTTGTTCCATCCGTACATTACTGGATTCTTACTTTCTGCCATTTTAGCAGCAATTATGAGTTCAATTTCCTCTCAGCTGCTTGTCACAGCAAGTGCGATGACAGAGGATTTATACAGAACGTTCTTTAGAAAGAAAGCCTCGGATAAAGAGCTTGTGATGATTGGCCGTATGTCTGTACTAGTGGTGGCAGTTATTGCTCTTTGTCTTTCACTCAACCCTAGTGATACCATACTTGACCTCGTCGGTTATGCGTGGGCAGGATTTGGTTCTTCATTCGGTCCAGTTATCTTACTTTGTCTATACTGGAAACGGATGAATCATCACGGGGCACTTGTCGGGATGATTGTTGGTGCCGTTGTGGTTCTGACATGGATCACGACAGGTCTCAACCATTCAACAGGTATCTATGAAATGATTCCTGGCTTTACGTTAAGTGGTTTAACTGCAATTATTGTGAGCTTAATGACAAGTAAGCCGACAAAAGCATCAAAACAGCTATTTCACAAAATGGAAACCCATCTCGAAGAAGAATCAAAATAATATAGAAGTGAAGAGTCATCTGCATCTAGCGGATGACTCTCTTCATTTTTTAATAAAATGCTTTTCTTTCTCCCGTTTCTGAATAAAATAGAAGTTGTGGCAGCCATATAGGCTGTGAGAAGATCATATACATGATGTGAAACGTACATGAAGTGAAAGGAGCGATACGCATGTTTTGGACAATTGAATGGGATACGGTCTTAAAATTAGCCGTTGCCACCTTAATCGGTTTGATTATCGGTCTTGAACGCGAGCTGAAGAAAAAGCCGCTCGGTTTAAAAACGTGTATTGTCATTGCTGTCAGCTCCTGCGTATTAACCATCATCAGCATTGATGCAGCCTACAATTTCCCTAGAGTCTCTAAGCTTCAAATGGACCCACTCAGGTTACCGGCGCAAATTATATCTGGTGTTGGTTTTATTGGAGCAGGTGTGATTCTGCGTAAAAGCAATGACGTCATCTCAGGTCTTACGACATCTGCGATGATCTGGGGAGCAGCAGGACTTGGGGTTGCAACAGGTGCAGGTTTTTATAAAGAAGCCTTCCTCAGCCTTTTCTTTATTCTGGTGAGTGTCGAATTTTTACCTTGGCTCTTCCAGCGAATTGGACCGATTCGCTTACAGGAAAAAGAAATCCGCATCAGAATGTCACTTTCTGATCGCAACCGCATGACAGACATTTTGAAAGAAATGAAAGCACTCAATATTCGCATTCATTCCGTACGTATTGATGATTTAAAGGAAAAGGACTATCCGATCATGGAAGTACGCGTACGTGTGCATAAAGATCGCTATACAACCGATGTGTACTTTGATATTAAAGATTTAGAAGGTGTTGTCGGCGTGAAGTGTGATACGGTGTAGTATCAAAAACTCCCTTGCTGTTTCAAACGGCAAGGGGGTTTCTTTTATCGCGCCAGCTGATGAAAGTCAAAAGGCGTCACTGGTATATTGTCCTCAATTTCCTTTCGAAAACGCGCCAGCATGGCGCTTTCGTCAGCGCTTAGTGTTTGGAGATCAAATGCTTGATGTAAAAGCCCATAAATAAGCATATGACGCAGCATAAGAAAATCTGGTATTGTTGCCAGCCATGCGTCATCAAGCTCATGCTCCTGTCGATAGCCTTTGAGAAAATGGCTCATAAATTCAGCGGTAAATTCAGCTTTATCCTCATACGGAATCACCGGATACCATAGAACGTTGTATAGCAAAATGCTCATATCGTTGATAAACCAGTGATATCCACAATCATCAAAATCAAATGCAATGATGTCTCCCTGATGATAATGGAAGTTCCCATGATGTAAATCGGCATGCACCAGTCCATAGACATCCTTGGATATCGGGAGCTGGTGAAGCTTTTGCATCAGTTCATCTTTTCGCTGCAGCACAACCGTTTGATCAGAAGGAATATATGATTCAAGCTTTAATTGCTCTTCTTCATACCACTCTTGACGCTTATAGCGAGGATCTTTCACTTGATATTGTTTGGTCGCTTGATGCATGCGCCCTGTATAAGCACCTAACGCCTGAAACAATTGTCCATTCCAATCCGTTTCCGTCACTTTTCTGCCCGGTGCTTTTTCATATGCACGCAGCAAAAAAGCGCCTCCTGCTTGATCGGGAATCACTTCAACATCTTTTCCTCTTGCTGATAAGACCGGTTTAGCTACTGAGATGCCATGATCAGATAAATACCGAATCCAGTCCATTTCTCCTAAAATATACGGGCATGAACGGCGAATGGTATGGGTGATTTTTAATATATAATTCACCCCATTTTTAGCCTTATATTCATACACATCATTTTCTGCATCGGCTAGAAATGTGACTTGTTCTGGGTGAAAGTCATATAATAGAGCCGCTTTCTTTAAGACCATTTGTTCATTGTATCGCGCTTTTACTTCTTTATGCATGCTGATTCTCCTTTTGTCGTCTATTTACTTATACATGACGGTTATCAGCATTTATACGAGCATCAACATACCTGCCTTTCCTTTTGGTTTCTTCACATACTTTGACAAACGTTTAAAAAATCCCTCTTATTTGAAAAGAAAACCGCCTTAGAGGCGTGGCGGCTTTTGATTAATCATATATATGGACGGTTGGTTCTTTGTCTTCAGCATTTTTCGTGATCAGGGCTTCTTGTTGATCAGAAGATGTGATGTTGATTTCTATATTGGTGCTCTTATAGTAATCCATCACTTCACCTGTTAAGTATTGCGTGAATGCTACGACTTCTGTTTTTCCGTAGAATTGCATTGGAATTTCTATTTTCATTTTTTGCAGGCTTCCGTTTTTATAAAAGCCTGTACCTACCACACCTGTGTAATTTGGGAAGTAGTCTTCTACTTTTGTCTTGAAGCGGTCAAATCGTTCTGAATCGTCTTTGTAGGTGCTTGTTGCATTATCTGAAGGGAAGAAAACATTCTCTTCTTTGATCGTATCCCAATTGCCAATATCAGATGAACCTGCTTTCACATCGGTTTTGGCGATAAAGTTTCCTGGTACGATAGACGATTTTGGTGCTTGTTTATAAAGGGCGATCATGACAGGCACTTTTTGCAGCCCATCCATTTGACGAAGTCGTTTGATGACTTTCTCAGCGATTTTTTCACCCTCCGCTAAAAGCTTCTTAGAATTTTTCGATGAATCGATGGTTACCTCTTGTTGAGGATCTCCGACATTTTCTCGATAATAATATACAGAGTTTAGCGCAAGACCAATGACGACTCCGCCAAGCTGTAAGCTGTTTTTATCTTTTCGAATTAAGTAATTATGCTCTAGCATCGAAGCCAAGTAGATTGGACTATTTTCGTTTTTGGACTTCGTTGAACCTGAGTTTGGAAGAGCAGGGTTTAATCCAAGGTTCTTAAAGTTTTTATCTTCTTTTTCAGCTTTTTTCAGATCACTGCCTGTTTTTTTGCGCGCCAGCCAGCTGAGAACGGTATCCTCATCTAAATGCTGTCCTTCTTGGAAAAGATAGTCGTTTGTATTAAATGATTCTGTCGCCAGGCGCATCAGTCCTGTTTCAAATTCATCAATATCTAAGCGTGTATTGAGACGCTCTGCTGTTAATCCTCTTGCAGCACCTTCTTTAAACGGCAGCACCATTTTGTAATACGAATCAGAGATATTGTACATTGGGATGATGGCTGTTTCTTTCGTTTCATCCGTTTTTTGTGTAACCTCTTCCTCGTCTTTTCCCCCAAAAGGTGCACACGCTGACAATACCAGTGTGAGCATTGTCAGCAGCAATAGCAACTTTTTCAATAGAAAACACTCCTCTTATTTCTTTAGCTCCTCGAGCATTTTGGCTTCATCCCATATTTCAATATTGAGTTCTTCCGCCTTTGTCAGCTTACTTCCAGCTGCTTCACCGGCAATGACTAAGTCTGTTTTTTTACTCACACTACCTGCTAACTTGCCGCCTAATGCTTCGATCGCCGCCTTTGCGTCGTTTCGAGACATGACCTCCAGCTTCCCGGTCAGCACAATGGTTTTGCCAGCAAAGTAGGAATCACTTTCCTCTGCTTTCACAGGCTTTGGTCCTGTGTAGGTCATATTGACTCCAAGTTCTTTAAGTTCATTTAGCAGATCCAGTATTTCTTCTTTCTCAAAGTACGTGACGACTGCATCGGCCATTTTTTCACCAATTTCATCGACTTCGAGTAATTGTTCTTTCGTCGCTTGTTTTAACTGATCGATATCCTCGAAATGCATCGCCAACGTCTTCGCCGCTTTAGAGCCGATAAATCGAATGCCGAGTCCAAACAGTAATCGTTCAAGAGAGTTTTCTTTCGATTGCTCGATCGAACGCAGTAAGTTATCGACCGATTTCTCGCCCATTCGGTCAAGTTGAATGAGCTCCTCTTTCGTTAATCGGTAAAGATCAGACACCCGCGACACGAGCCGTTCTTTGAAAAGCTGTGTAATGACCCGTTCCCCAAGTCCATCAATGTTCATGGCATTGCGAGACACAAAGTGAATGAGGCCTTCACGTATTTGGGCGGGACATTCTGGATTGATGCACCGCAGTGCTACTTCTCCTTCGATTCTCACTAATTCACTTTGACATTCTGGACATTCAGCCGGCATGTGAAATGGCTTCTCTTCTCCTGTACGCTGATCGACAAGGACGCCTACGACTTCAGGAATAATATCGCCCGCTTTCTTCACGATGACTTGATCAAGAAGACGAATATCCTTTTCTTTGATCAAATCTTCATTATGAAGAGAAGCACGCTGCACTGTTGTCCCTGCCACCTTTACAGGCTCAAGTATCGCTGTTGGTGTGATGACGCCTGTACGCCCGACATTTAACTCAATATCAAGCAGTTTCGTCACGACTTCTTCAGCAGGGAACTTGTACGCAATCGCCCACCTTGGACTTTTTGCTGTGAAGCCTAGTTCTTCCTGCTGAGCCAAGGAATTGACTTTAATGACAATGCCATCAATTTCATATGAGAAATCCGCACGCTTTGTTTTCAGTGTTTCAATGAGGTCGATCACTTCTTCAATTGTTTGACACGTCCGTCTTTCTTTGTTCGTTTTAAAACCAAGCTCATCGAGAAGATCAAGTCCTGCACTTTGCGTGTCGACACCGATTTCATCAAGCTCCGCTATACTGTAGACGAAGATATCCAGATTTCGTTTCGCTGCAATTTTCGTATCAAGCTGACGAAGTGAGCCGGCAGCCGCATTACGCGGGTTGGCAAACGGTTCTTCTTCGTTTTGTAATCTTATTTCATTTAATGCTTCAAAAGAAGGTTTGGGCATAAATGCCTCGCCTCTCACTTCAATCGACAGAGGACGATTGATTTTGAGCGGAATCGAACGAATGGTCTTAAGGTTTTCGGTAATATCCTCACCAATTGTCCCATCACCACGCGTGGCACCTCGAACAAACACCCCATTTTCATAACGGAGAGAAACAGCGAGTCCATCAATTTTCAGCTCAACATTGTAAGCGACGTCGTCACCGACTGCCTGACGAACCCGGCGGTCAAAATCAAGAAGATCCTGTTCATGAAACGCATTGCCAAGGCTGAGCATCGGCGTGCCGTGACGTACCTTTTGAAAGGCGTCTAAAACAGCGCCTCCTACTCTTTGCGAGGGTGAATCCGCTGCTTTTAAATCAGGGTGTTCTTCCTCTAGAGAGATCAGCTCACGCATCCGCGCATCATATTCAGCGTCAGGAACACTTGGACGATCCAGTGTGTGATATTCGTAGTTGTATTGATTCAAAATCTGGTGCAGTTCCTCGATCCGGCGTTTCGCTGCTTCTTTATCCATCTGCTTCTTCCTTTCACTTCATCCGTTTTATCACTTCTATAGATTTATTGCTTCTCGATTGGCGCAAATGCTGCGAGGAGCCGCTTAATGCCTGTCGGGCTTGGGAACGCAATATCAAGCTCTGTGCTGTCTCCGCTGCCTTTCACACTCACAACCGTTCCAACGCCCCATTTTTTATGAGCAGCTTTATCTCCCACAGCCCAGCCAATACTGCCGCCGCCTGTGTTTTGAATGGTTTGCGTTTGCGGACGTGAAACAGGGCCCCGTCTTTGCGGTCTTTCTCTTGTTTGGCCAAACGGTGTTTTCGTTTCTTTTTTCTCATTTAGGTTGTCCAATAAATCAGCTGGTATTTCTCTAATGAATCTTGATTCAAGGTTCATGTTCGTCCGGCCAAATAATGTTCTCATCTTAGCGCTTGATAAATAAAGCTCTTCTTCGGCCCGTGTGATCCCTACGTAAGCAAGGCGGCGCTCTTCTTCCATCTCTGCATCTTCCATTAATGAACGACTGTGCGGGAAGACGCCTTCCTCCATCCCCATTAAGAACACAACCGGGAATTCCAGCCCTTTTGCTGCGTGAAGGGTCATTAAAATAACGGCATCATGATCTTCTTCCTCATTCTCATCCAGCTTATCAATGTCTGCCACAAGAGCGAGGTCTGTCAGGAAGGTGACAAGTGATTTGTCTTCATTTTGTTCTTCAAAGTTCTTTGTGACAGATAGAAACTCATCAATATTCTCTAAACGGCTTTGGGCTTCAATCGTCTTTTCGATCTTCAGCGCTTCACGGTAGCCTGTTTTCTCTAAGATCTCTTCCGTTAATTCTGTGACAGATAGATATTCCTGCATGTTTGTCATTTGATCAATGAGCTGTTTGAACTCATCAAGTGCATTGGCTGCCCTTGCACTGAGTCCAATGAAATCCACCTGACCAAGTGCTTCGAACATAGAGAGATCATTCATTTCTGCATATGCGGCAATTTTATCAACAGAGGTCGCCCCAATTCCGCGCTTTGGTACGTTGACAATACGCATAAAACTAATATCATCATCTGGGTTTGCCACAAGGCGTAGGTACGCCAAAATGTCTTTGATTTCTTTTCTGTCATAGAACTTCGTGCCACCGACAATGTTGTATTGAATGTTTGCCTTCATTAACGTTTCCTCTATGACACGTGACTGAGCGTTCGTTCGATAGAGGATCGCAACATCAGATAATTTTCGCTTTCCGCTTTGATGAAGCTGGCGAATCTTTCCTGCGACAAACTGACCCTCGCCAAATTCATTATCTGCTCGATAATAAGCAATCTTCGCTCCTTCGTCATTTTCTGTCCAAAGGTTTTTTGGCTTACGATTTGCATTGTTTTGGATCACCGTATTTGCAGCGTGCAAAATGCGTTTCGTTGATCTGTAATTTTGTTCAAGCAGAATCACTTGACTCGTTGGATAATCCTTTTCAAAGGAGAGAATGTTCGTGATATCTGCTCCGCGCCAGCGATAGATTGATTGGTCTGAGTCACCGACGACACAAATATTTTGAAAGCGCTGAGCCAGCAATTTCACGAGCATGTACTGCGCTCTGTTCGTATCCTGATACTCATCCACATGAATGTATTGGAATTTACGCTGGTAATGCTCTAATACTTCAGGAATTCGCTCAAACAGTCTGATCGTCATCATAATCAAATCGTCAAAATCGAGTGACTGGTTTTTGAGTAATCGTTTTTGATAATCTGTATATACGTCACTGACGACTTGATCGTAAAAGTCACCGGCTGTTTTTGCGTATTCTTCTGCATCAATGAGTTCGTTTTTTGCACTGCTGATCGATCCTAAAATACTGCGTGGATCAAACTTTTTCGGATCAATATTTCGTTCTTTTAAAATGTTTTTAATCACAGAAAGCTGATCAGATGTGTCTAATATGGAGAAATTGCGATTCACACCAATTCGATCAATATCGCGTCTTAAAATCCGGACACACATACTATGAAACGTCGAGATCCAAATGTCATCTGCACCGGGCCCTAAAATAGCTTGGACACGTTCACGCATTTCACGTGCTGCTTTATTCGTAAATGTAATCGCTAAAATGTTCCACGGAGCCACGTGCTTTTCTGCCATTAAGTAGGCAATTCGATGCGTGAGCACCCGTGTTTTTCCACTACCTGCTCCTGCCATTAGCAGCAGCGGACCGTCTGTCGCTTTGACCGCTTCCTTCTGCGCATCATTCAGTCCTTCTAATAGATGATTCGATATTTCATTCATTCCATTCACCGCCAATTCGAACTTATGTTCTATTTTAACCCGTTTCGTCTTGTTTGACTATGATGACTTTTTCACTGCATCGACTGTCTTTAACGCTTCTTTGAAATTATCATAAATGACGTTTCCAACAACGACCACGTCTGCATGCTGCGCGAAGTCTTTTGCCTGCTCTTCATTCTCAATGCCGCCGCCATAAAATAGAACCGTTTCATGAAGCACTGCTTTTGTTTCTTTCACAAGCTCTATGTCTCCAAGCGTCCCGCTGTATTCTAGGTAAAAAATAGGCAGTTTCATCAAGTGCTCTGCCACTCTCGCATATGCCCTTACGTCATCTATATCCAGTGCCGTATTTGCCTCTGTCAGCTTCGCCGCTTTACACTCTTCGTTTAAGATGACATATCCTTCCGGCACAATCTCTTCCATTGACATCAGATCACCGTATTCCTTCATCGCATCCTTATGAAGCCCAACAATCCAATCAGGATGAGCGCTGTTTAACACAGTGGGGATGAAATACAGATCGAAGCCCGGCACAATCATCTCATGCGTCGAGATTTCAAGCACACATGGCACAAGAAAGCGGCGCACCTTTGACATGAGTTGCAGCACGTTGTCCTCTGTCACATTGTCACTACCGCCAATCAAAATGGCATCCGTACCAGATTCACAAATCGCTTCGAGCTGTTCATCGGATATCTCTTTATTTGGATCGAGTTTAAAGACATGCTTCCACTCGGTAACATCATACATGAAAAACGTTCCTCCATTCGTTTCATTCCATTTAAATATTATAACAAAATCAGGCACCGCAAAAAACGGGTAACCTCCTTCAGCTAAAAGTTTCATTCTTTTGAAAATGAGTGGCGGCGATTTTCGTTGCAAATGCTGAGGAACGTCTCAAAAAAAGCTCACTTTCACAGGAGAGGTTTTGAGGATGTTTTCACTCCATATACGTTTTACAGACCATGATGTGCGCTCAACCTATTATTTTTCAGGCTTAGAAAACCTCATGATCAAGGATTGATCGGTTTTCAACAGGTCGAGCCGCCAACATAAGAAAAACCGTTTTGATTGATTCAAAACGGTTTTTTTAAAACTATTGTCTCACTTCATTAAAATAATGGACAGATGTCATAGCCCCTTCATCGACCATCTTGTTATCTTGAATATCTAACGGATCAGGGTGTCCGGCTTTGTCAGGCACCTTTTCATTTGACCGGCACATGCTGACCCATTTTTTCAGATGCTGTTTATTTTTAACCGCTAATAACACAGCACCTCCAACCCCTAATCCAGCAAGTACGTATGGACGCTTATTCATGTATGCTCCCTCCCCATTTGATCTTATTTTTAAGTTACCCCGCCTTTTTATTTCTAAACGTCACAATATGTTGAGCCTGTCATGTGGTTTCTCTTTGCACAAAAGGTGGAATAAAAACAGCAATGAAAGAGAAAAGAGGGGATGTATGTGACAGCAGCTTTCATTGTCATAGGCGCACTAATCGTTATTTGTTTGATTGTACCCATGATTCTACTCATATGGATTTGGATGAGAGATGAGAAACAAGAAGAGCATTCTGTTCTGCGAAATTATCCGGTCATTGGAAAACTGCGGTTCATTTTTGAAAAAATAGGACCAGAGCTTCGCCAGTACCTCTTTCTTAATGACCGAGAGGAACTTCCTTTTTCAAGAAGGGAATATGAACAAGCTGTCATGTCCGGAAAATACAAAAGCCGTACCATGGGATTTGGGTCAAAACGTGATTTTGACAAGCCTGGTTATTATATTCGTAACGTCCTGTTTCCAAAATAGCGGGATGAGTTACGTATCGATCAATCAGAAAACATTCAAACAAAAGTGTATGAGATTGATCAAGACAATCTACTGCGAAGAAGTGAACATGTGAAAGAAGTCGAAGCAAAGCCTTATTTTCTCCACGAAGAGGATGTGCAAGTCATTGGTGAACATACGTGTCAAAAACCCTTCCGCGTCAAGGGACTCATTGGTCAATCAGCCATGAGCTATGGCTCCTTAGGCGACCGGGCGATTACCGCTCTATCCTCCGGCTTAAAAATGGCTGGCGGCACGTGGATGAACACAGGTGAAGGTGGCCTTTCCCCTTACCACCTGAAAGGCGGCGCCGATATTATTTGCCAGATTGGTCCTGGTCTATTTGGGGTTCGAACAGAGGATGGCGCATTTTCATTCGAAGAGTTTAAGAAAAAAAGTGAACATGATGAAGTAAAAGCCTTTGAACTCAAACTGGCACAAGGAGCGAAAACACGCGGCGGTCACATTGACGGAGAAAAAGTCACAGAAGAAATTGCCCAAATCCGCAAATTACCGCCTCATCAATCAATTGACAGCCCAAACCGGTTTGAGATGTTCAACTCTATTCCTGACATGTTTGATTTCATTGAACAACTGCGAAGCATTGGCGGAAAGCCAGTTGGAATCAAGCTTGTGGTCGGACATAAGGAAGACATTAAGGAGCTTGCTCTCTATATGAAAAAAAGCGGAAAGCACCCTGATTTCATTACGATTGATGGCGGAGAAGGCGGCACTGGGGCGTCCTTTCATGAATTGGCCGATTCCGCAGGCCTGCCCATTTTCACCGCACTGCCAATGGTCCATCAAATCTTGAAGGAATATGGGGTTCGAGATCGACTCAAGCTGTTTGCTTCTGGTAAACTTCTTTCTCCTGATAAAATTGCAATTGCCCTTTCCATGGGTGCGGACTTTGTGAATATCGCAAGAGGTCTGATGTTTTCAGTCGGCTGCATTCGGGCGCAAGTGTGCCACACGAATAAATGTCCAGTAGGTGTTGCGACCACTGATCCAAAGCTGCAAAAGGGCTTATCCATTGAAGAAAAGAAATACCGAGTCTGCAATTATATCCTGTCACTTAGAGAAGGATTGTTTAATTTATGCGCAGCAGCTGGCATTGAATCGCCTATTCATTTTAATGTGAAACATATTATTTTCCGAAAAGAAAATGGTCAAACAAGTGAAGTGCCGATGTTTTCTGGTACACAGCAATCTATCTAGCTTTAAATAAAGAAAGACAGCGTTCGTCTTCTTGCTGCTGAAAAAAGGATTTACCAAAGGCGTAAAATCACGAAAAGCTCTTGTTGAAATGTTTGCATACTAACCTATTAAAAAGAGCCGTCATATCAAAAGCGGCTCTGTTTTCAATCATCAGCTATTGGACGTTTTGGTATTCTTTTTTTTCATCAAGTAAACTACTACTGAGATAATGACTACGGGTATTACAACAAAAATACCAACACCGATCATGGTATTCCAAGGCATGTTTACTCTCTCCTTTCATTAAAGGTTCATATCATTTAAACCACGTGCTCATTGTTCGCGTTTGTTACCACAGATGCTTTTGTCCACATATTTATTTCATTATTGCAGATCAAAAGGGAATTTTCACAGCGATCTACATAAAAAAACTGCAAACAAATCCATTTTCGTGACCAGGATTGTTTGCAGTAAAAGCTGCTTTATTTTGTTTCGTCCGTTGATTGCTGCTCTGCTATGCGGTCAAGTGCCATTGTATAGGCATCATTGCCGTAGTTCAAGCAGCGTTTGACACGTGAGATGGTGGCTGTACTTGCACCTGTTTCCGTTTCAATTTTATGATACGTGTTTCCCTCGCGAAGCATACGCGCTACTTCAAGACGCTGTGATAAAGATTGGATTTCATTGATGGTACACAAGTCATCAAAGAATCGATAGCATTCTTCCAGGTCTTTAAGGGATAAGATGGAGTTGAATAACTGATCTAAGCTTTTGCCCCTTAATTTATCAATTTGCATCTTTATACATCTTCTCCTTTACTATTGGCACACCGTTTCGCATGAAACTCTTAGAGAAAGCGGTATCTTTCCTGACTAATTTTTTTCAACCTCAGCAATGAGCTTTGAACGAATCATGACAGGTTTGGTTCTACGCTGAAAATGCCGTCAGGTTCTTTCGTAAGCCGAAGCTTCTTTATCGTAAACAAATTCGACAAGTTTTGTCATATTCCTTGTGCGACAATCTGACAAACTTGTTTGCTTCCGATATCGAGAACACTTCTGCTCTGTTAGGTCTGCCCTAAAAAACAGTATGTGTAGAAAGCTCGGCGAGACGACAAACCTTCGCCCCGCCTTACTTGATCAATCAAAATATGTTGGCCGGCCAGCGTAACCGACAGATTCATTTTACAATTAGGACACTTCATTCGTCATGTCAAAGCCCTCTGCTTTGTCACCATATGTTAGCAGCGAAGAGATCCTTTACTCACTTCCGCCCTATAACAGCGGCCAGAAATCAGGCAAAGATGATACAGCTCCACTCTGTTATATTTTAACGCATTATAGACGGAAAGAGTACAGTTTTTTTCATGACATCAAATATTCCTCTTGGTGTCACTCGAATATACGGCAAATGTGTGCTTTGGAAAAAGACAAGTGTATCAATCGGACAGTCAAATGGATACCCGCGCTCAATGAGCAGCTCACGTAAGGTTTGCTCCTGCTGAAGAACCGTCTCAAACGATTCAGCTGATGCACAGCCTGATAATTGCAGCGGGATTTCATGCAAAATCTTTCCGTTCTCTGTGAGTACGATCCCTCCGCCGATTTCTTTCATTCGCTTATGAGCCAGCATCATATCGTCTTTATTTTTCCCGATGACTAAAATGTCACCAGTCGTTGAAAATGAGCTGACAAACCCTTGTACCTTGTTTGCAAAGCCTTTTAGCATTGTATTCACACGCCACTCGCCTTTTCGATCAATCAGGCTAAAGAAGCTTTGATCATGGTCACATGACAGCTGGTTCACAGAGTTATCAATCTCCACTGTATAAGGCTCCATGATGACGGCATTTCTCATTTTGACCCCAAGCGGCATAGAGAATTGCAAGTCGCTCATCGTCAGATCATAGCCTAAGTCTAGCGGCTCGAGCCCGCCATTTTTCCATTCTGTCTCTTGAAATTGATGCTGGTTCTTCCCTTCTAATTTAAGAATCACGCCTTTAGAAATAACCGTCTCAGGATTTGGGTTCATCGGATCATCTAAAATATTCAAAGAGGCCAAGCGCCCAGGACCGACAACGCCTAATAGGTCATCAATTTGATAGTATTTCGCAATATTAAAGGTCGCCATATTGTACGCATCCATGATAGGCACACCTTCTTTAAGGGCAATTGAAATTAAACGATTGATCATGCCTTCTTCATAAAAATGAGGTGCTGACCCATCTGTTGTATAGAAAAAGTGATCATAGTGTCTGAAGTCACGCTCATGCAATTCTCTTAATATGTTCACTAAATCTGGGCGGATGGAAGAATGACGCAGGGAAACATGGTAGCCAAGAGACAAGCGTTTCAACACATCATCTGCATTCATCGCTTCATGATCACTGTCCGCTCCAAACAGCTTCATTTTTGTTAACGTTTTCTCAGAAGCTCCGGGAAAATGCCCTTCTATTCGTTTTCTCTGCTTCTTCGTTTCTTGCATGCAATATAAAATGAGATCATCACCGTCCATTAATCTAGGCCAGCCTGTTAATTCGCCGCCTTGAAGGACATCCGGATGATCAATCCATTCCTTGCGATAGTTAATTGGAAGCATCTCATCTTCATACCTTACTTCGGTTTGAAGATCGTATCTGGACCACCAGAAATACTGAAATGGCTGCTTTTTTAATTCACATAGAGTGGAAAGCGCTTTCTTTTCATTGCTTTGCAAAAGAAGAAATAAGTTATCGCTGACCATTGTTGTTGTGCCAAATTGAGACACATATTCTGCAAGTGATTGGGGATTATAAATATGGAACGGATGCGCGTGAGGTTCAATATACCCCGGCACAATGTATTTCCCTTCACAATCAATCACACGTTTAGCTGATTTATTTTGAGGAAGCTCTGCTCCGACATAAACAATTCGATCATCATGTATCCAAATATTTGCCTTCACCCATTGCTTCAAAAACGGGTTTAGCACGAGTCCATTCGTTAAAAGGAGTGTTGGAACTATTTTTGAGTCGACTACATCGATTTGTGTGCGGATGTCATTGTTTCTCCAATTAAAAGTACGTTCGGACATTCACATACTCTCCTTCATTTGTATTAGCCCTATCGTAACATAACGAACCACGTTACGCATTAATGAAACGTTACAATTTCTTGAAATCACACTTAAAATAATTTAAAAAAGGAGAATTACCTTCAATGAAACCTAATCTTGGCTTAATGGAAGCGCTCATGAGAATTGCCTGCGGAATGACGATATGTACAGTGGCTGGATCTTTATATGCTAGAAAACCTTGGAGTAAAATGCTGCTTATTGGCATCATGTTTGGCGGTATGAAATTGGGCTCTGGTATTCTTCGTTTTTGTCCAGTGACCTATATGTGTGAGCAGCAGTACACACATAAAGAGAAGGCTGAGTGAGACAGCCTTCTTTTTTTGTGCGCTCATCAATCAGCTGCTTCACACCATTTCACGATCGTGCCCGCAATAATTTCTGCTGCTTCGATGACATGCTCTATATCAATGGATTCATTCGGATAATGGGCAAGCTCCGTTGTTCCAGGTCCAAACACAATGATCGGGATACCTGCTGCCTGTGACAGTAATCCGCCATCTGTTCCCCAAGGGGCAGCTTCCACCTTTGGCGGATGCTTTAATACCTCTTCATATTGTTCCTTCAATAGACCTAAGAGCGGATGATCTGTATCAATTGACCCCGGGAGCCATCTTGCACCAAACCATTCGACCTCTACAGGATGTTCTTGGAACCATTCATCTTTCTCCCCAAGTCCCGCCATCCAATTCTCTAGTTCCTTCTCTGCCTGTTCCACCGTCTCACCCGGCATCACACCGAGTCTGCCTTCCATTGTGACAAGGTCTGCAACAGAAGACGGCCAATCACCGCCTTGAATTTTCCCAATGTTGATGGGGACCGGAATCGGGATATGCTGAAATAGTGGCTCCGTTATTCGATGATTTCTTTCTTCTTCTAGTGCTGCTATATGAGAAAGAACCAGGGTACTCTTTTCAATAGCGGAAACGCCGTGATACCTTGTTCCGCCGTGAGCCGCCCTTCCTTTAATATGCAGTCTGAACCACTTTGACCCTTGCTGAATCGGAAAGATTTTCATATGACTTGGTTCTGGAATGATCGCAGCATCTGCTGTGTATCCTTTCAGTATCGCTGCAAGTGTGCCTGCCCCGCCGCTTTCCTCTTCAACCACACTATGAAACACCACATCTCCTTTCAGCGGAATCTGAAGCGCATGCAGTGCCTCAAGGGCAAAGAGTAAAGAAACGTTCCCGCCTTTCATATCTGTTGCCCCGCGTCCATAAAGTCTCCCATTTATGATATGCCCGCTGTATGGCGGATATGTCCATTGTTTCGCATCTCCTTCTGGGACAACATCTACGTGCCCATTTAATAAAATGGATGTCCCATTGCCTTTTCCTTTCAATCGTCCAGCAACATTAGGACTTCCTTTAAAAGAACGGCGAGGGGAATAAAAATAAGGATGTTCCAGTAACTCCTCGCCGCCGATTTCCCAAACATCTACATCAAAGCCTATGGCCGACAGCTTATTGGCCACGATGTTTTGTACTTCCTGTTCATTTCCTTGTGTGCTCTCGCATTGCACCATTTGCTGAAGAAGTGTAATGGCTTCCTCCTGATGCTCTTTCATCCAGTTTCTGATACGTGTGATTGGCTGCAAGTTGGTCATCCTTTCTACACAACAGATTTGACATCAGGCGCTAATATTAAAGGAGCTTCTGTCGCCCTCATAACATCTTCCGGCTGAAACGGCGGCATGACTTCACGCAAAATGAGTAGCTGAGACTTAACCTCGATCACCGCCATATCGGTAATAATCAAATCGACACAAGATTTAGC
This sequence comes from Bacillus xiamenensis, assembly GCF_000300535.1. GTDB lineage: Bacteria > Bacillota > Bacilli > Bacillales > Bacillaceae > Bacillus > Bacillus xiamenensis. The sequence goes on along the minus strand of NZ_AMSH01000005.1, from coordinate 63,698 downwards.
GGTTAAGGGCAGTGTACAAGCCGATTTCACTTTAGATCGACCTTGTTTATCCAGATGGCTCATCACCACCACCACCTTTTTCGCTTTTTGCGCCAGTTCAATCGCTCCGCCCATACCAGGCACTCTTTTACCCGGTACAATCCAATTGGCAAGATCCCCCTGACTGCTTACTTCAAGTGCACCCAAAATCGTCATATCAAGCATCCCTTTTCGGATAATGCCAAAAGCCGTCGTGCTGTCCATGTAGGAGCCGCCTTTTATTAACGTAATGGGAAAACCGCCGGCATTGCACAAATTCGGATCTTCTTCCCCTTGCAGGGGCGAGGCTCCTGCCCCCATAATGCCGTTTTCTGCATGCAGCCACACCTCGTAATGTGCGGGGATGTAATCGGCCGCTAGGGTCGGGATGCCGATCCCAAGATTCACAATCATGCCATCTTCAATTTCCTGTGCCGCTCTTTTGGCAATGCAGTGTCTTAAATCGATGTCTCCCATGCCCATGTCCAGTTCACTCCTTTTGATTGCACGATCTGGTTCACAAATACGCCCGGCGTCACGATTTCTTCTGGATGAAGCTGTCCCACCGGCACAATCTTTTCTGCTTCCGCAATGGTCCAATCCCCTGCCATGGCGACAAGCGGGTTTGTATTTCGTGCACTTTTATCAAAAATCAGATTTCCCGCTTCATCCGCTTTATAGGCATTGACGATGGCAATATCCGCCGTGAGCGCAGGCTCAAAAATATAATTTTTCCCATTTAACGGAACCAATTGTTTCTCCTCAAGGTTCAGACTATCCATTCCGACATCTGTCACAATGCCCGCCAGCCCCATCCCGCCTGCTCTGATCTTTTCTGCAAGGATGCCCTGCGGGTAAAAAAGAACGTCTAATGTACCTGCCTGCATTTTCTGACCGGCAATCGGATTCGAACCAATATGAGAAGCGATGATTTTTTTGACTCTTCCTTCTGTGATAAGTCGGCCCACGCCAATTTGGGGAAAGCCTGCATCATTTCCGATCAATGTCAGATCTTGAATATTTGCTTCCAAAATGGCATCAATCAACGATGGTGGTGAACCCACGCCGCCAAATCCGCCAAACATGATGGTCATCCCATCTTTCAATCGCTTAACCACTTCATCAAAGCCCACCGTTTTGTTCATGTTCCTTCCTCCCCTACATAGCAGATGGGAAAAACCCTCGATTGATGACTTCTTGTTCGACCTGCGTGATGGTCTGCCCAAATATATAAATAAGTTCATCCATCTCCTGCTGCGTAATAGAAAGCGGCGGTGCAATCATGACAGCTGCGCCGCCCACTCCATCCTCTCCAGCGCTTGCGGGATACACGAGCAATCCGTTTTGCTTTGCCGTTTCAACGACAAGATTGGTCATCTGGGCATGTGCAGGAAATGGCGTTTTGGATAAACGATCTGCGACAAACTCAATGCCAATGAGCAATCCCTTCCCTCTCACATCTCCTATAATGGAATGTGTTAATTGCAGTTCTTTTAAAGCATTCATCAGGTATCGCCCAGAAAGATCAGCCCGTTCGGCCAGCTGATGTTTTTTCATATACCGAATGACCGCAAGTGAAACGGCTGCTGAAAGCGGATTGGCACTATATGTGTGGCCAGCCATCACAGAGCCTGAACCACTGAGAATCGGCGCAATCACATGATCCGCTGAAACGGCGGCCGCAATCGGTGAATAGCCTGCACTCATTCCTTTTCCGAGAACCATGATATCTGGTACGACACCCCAATGCTCCATCGCAAACATTTTCCCAGTTCGTCCAAAGCCTGTCATGACCTCATCTACAATCATTAAAATCTCGTTTTCTTCACAGACACGCTTCATCGCCTCGAAATATCCGTCTGGCGGAACAAGCGCCGCTCCCGCTGCTCCAACAATCGGTTCTGCAATGAATGCGGCAATCCTCTCTTTTCCTATACGCTGAATGACAGTCTTAAATTCCTGGACATACCACTCGACCTGCTTGCTTTCTTCTTTTGGCAGCCATGACCGGTAGTTATAGGGCGGAGACAGCACCGGGTGTTTTTCAAGCAGTGGTTCAAAGCGCTCTCTCCTCGCAATATGACCGGACATCGACAGTGCACCAAGTGTGATGCCGTGATAACTCATCCATCTTGATATGATGTGATTCTTTTCTGCCTTTCCCTGCTCCTGCCAATGCTGAATCGCCATTTTCATAGCTGTCTCCGTTGCCTCTGATCCGCTTCCTACAAAAAAAGACCAGTTCAGGTTACCTGGGCAAAGTGTACTCAATTCATACGCAAGTTCTTCCGCTGGTTCATTTGTAAATTGTGACCTGTACGTAAAGCTCACCTTTTTCGCTTGCTCGGTCATCGCTTCAATAATATCTGGTATGCCATGTCCAATACTTGCCGTGACTGCCCCCGATGAGCCGTCTATATATTTTTTTCCGTCCCGATCATATAAATAAATCCCCTCTCCTCTCACAGCCACAGGATATTGCTGATTCAACATCGGTTTGATTAGGTAATCCCGGGTCTCCACTTTGTCATTCCTCCCTCTCTTATCAGCAGCTGTCTCTTTCTTTTTACATGAATCGCAAGAAAATTTTGTATACTTGTTATAAGATTAGCTTAATCAAGAGGGCAGTCATCCTCCATTCGACACATGCCCGAATTTCACACGTGTTTTTTATACATGATGTATAAGAGTGTTCAAAAGGAGGTCATGAGTCTATGGCGATTCTCGTCAAAGATGCACTCTCGCTCGATATGATGAAAGAAACCAAACTGCTTGCTGGAGAAAATGGACTGGACCGCCTCATTCAGTGGGTAACCATTGTGGAGATTATCGAGGACACTTCCAGACTGTCCGAAGGGGAATTACTCGTCACAACCGGGTTTGGGCTTGCAGAAAATAAAGAAAGATGCGCTCGCCTTGAAGAATTGATTCAATCCCGTCGACTATCAGCCATTGCCATTTATAAGGGCGTCTACTTAACAGAGATTCCTGCCTCACTGATTAAGGCAGCCAAAAAAAGCGGCATTCCGCTCATTGAAATTCCGCCGCACGTCAATTTTTCAGACATTACAAAAGCCGTCCTAGAGCAAATCGTTAGCAGTCAGCTCCATCAACTCAAATATTCTTCAGCGATTCATCAAAGACTGACCCATTTAAATGTGAGCAATAAAAATGTCACGCAAATTACGGATGAACTGGCACATCTTACTGCGGCAAATATCGTCGTTCTTGATGTGTTTTTGCACCAAACAGCGGCTCATCTCGAAACAGATCACGTAACGTATTCTCCTGCTTTTGGCTTTCTAATAGATGACGAACCAATTGAAACAGCTCCACTTCTGAAGCAGGCAGAGGAGAAAGGGAGGCTCATCTATGACACATGCGGTGCGTTTGTTCTGGCTACGTGCCCCGTGATTGCAATGGGCGATATTTTCGGGTTTATTGTGGCTTTAAAGAAAAAGGAGATGTGGCATCATCTCGATGCGATTGCCATCGAGCATGCCGGGGCGGTGTATGCCATTGAATGGCTGAAACAAAAAGCCATTCAAGATACAGAAAACCAAATGCAGGGGCATTTATTAGATGATATGCTGCAGCAGCAATACACAGAAGAAAGCTATGTCATCGAACAAGCAAGAAAACTGCAATATGATATGAGCGAGGAACAGGTCGTCATCTACTTTCAATTTCAGCATCAGCACACGCAGCTCGATCACCAGATGGTGCAGCGCCTCTCTCAATTGCTTACATCCATTTTTGAACGCAGACATATCCCTTTTTTACTAAAGGCAAGGCTTGATTCCATTTTCGTCTTGACGCCTGCAGGGAAAAGCACGTATCAAGAAACAAATTGGTATCGTGCATCAGAAGAATGCCGCAGTACTTGGTCTTATTTTTTCCCCGTCCATCCCATTGTGATTGGCATTGGAAGAGCCTACGACCAGATCAGTCTCTTTGCTAAAAGTGCAAAAGAAGCCCAGTATGCAGCAAGGCTTCTTCCTCTTTTGAAAACAGATGACAGCATCATTCATTATCAGAAGCTCGGTCTATATGGGATGCTGCTTGAAATGAACGAAGCCGGAATGAATTTGCATGACTTTTATGTGGAGCTGTTAAGCCCTCTGCTTTATACGAAAAAACAAGGGGCTGACCTGATTCATACACTCGAAGTGTATTTGGCACACAATGAAAATATTCAAAAATCCGCGGGGGAATTGTTTATTCACCGGCATACGTTAAGCTACCGGTTGAAACAAATTGAAACGAGAACAGGCTGCAGCCTCAAATCCACTGATGATCGGATGAAGTTGCAGCTTAGTATCATGGCGTACCGCCTATCTGGTCTGCTTGATCAGATGAGAACCATTTCATGATTCATTTGGCGTTTTGACCCATAGATTCATATCTTCAATTTTGTCAAAAATATAGCAGTTGTTTTGAAAGCGTCCGGTATACGTATACCCAAGCTGATAAAACACTTGATTCATTCCATAGGACAGTGCACGTGCAAGAGAATAAAAGACATAAATGTGCATGGATTGAAGCTCTTTTTCGAGCGCTAGAATCAAATGATGCATGAATCCTAGTTTTCTGTATGTGGGAAGGGTTGCACAATCGGTTAATTCTGCATGACCATACGGTGCATTGATTTCAGCAGATGCCGCACTCACAATATGACCGTCATGTTCAACGGCATAAAAAACCGTCCCTTCCTCCATGACCTTTTGAATATAATCCGGCTTATTCATTGGCGTGGGGTACGTTTCAAAGACCGTATCATAGAGCTCTGCCAGCTTGTGAATGTCCTGCGTATCGGCTTTCCTTATCACATACTCATCCTGCCACACGCTCTGATCTTTTTTGATCGGCTTTTTTTGAATAGACGCAACAATTTCATCTTCCTTCAGCCAATAGGGGCTGTCCATCCGATCTTCAGTCAGAAAGAGCGACATGCCGTACGCATCACTTCCGAGAAAATAATGAGAAAACACCCCTTCAAGCCGAAAGCCTTTCTCTAAAAAAAGCGGCAGATGCTCACGCCTTACTTTTACAATGACCTTAGAAGCCTTGCAGTCCGCCGCTTCCTGAAGTACGGTCTGAATCACATCCCGCACCCTGCCGCTGTAATCATCTAAACGAATTCGCTCATTAAATCCATCCATACAGATCAAGGCAGAAAAACGCTCGTTTGCAAGTTTCTTCAATTGCACCATACACTCATTCCCCTCTTAGCTAATAAAAAACTTCCAAATTAAAAATGAAGAAATAGCAATGCCAGAAAAAATGGATAGGATCATATAACTAATGGCAAAGCCTTTTTTCAATTTATTCTGCTTAATGGCAATCAACATGATGTTATTTATTGTTATGAGAAATAAAATAAGTATAACGATCGCAAAGATGATAAATGCTTTGATTTCCATGTTTCCTCCGTATATCCATTCGTGATCGTATACTACTTCTTCATATTCCACCCGCATCCCTTCTCATGAACAGAAGAAGAAAAACACCTTTCCATCTCATCAGATAGAAAGGTGTTTTGATTAAACGGTTTTCCCCGCAGCCTTCAGCGCACGGGCGCCAATGTCACGGCGGTAAAATAAACCTGGTTGAATGATTTCTTCAACCGCTTCATACACTCTTGATCTTGCCGCTTCAAATGTGTCATCAAATGCGGTCACATTTGCTACACGTCCGCCATTTGTGACGAATTGACCGTTTTCCTTTTTTGTTCCTGCATGGAAGGTCACCACATCAGAAACGGTTGTTTGCAAAGCACCGATTGGCGTGCCTTTTGCGTAGTCCTCCGGGTATCCTTCTGAAGCAAGAACCACACTGACAGCGGCGGTGTCTTTCCACTGCAAGTCCACATCTTTTCCGTCTAGAATATCGAGGAATACTTGGACTAAATCTGATTCAAGACGAGGAAGCACAACCTGCGTTTCAGGGTCACCAAAACGTGCATTAAATTCAATGACCTTTGAGCCTTCTGGTGTCAGCATTAAGCCCGCATATAAAATACCGGTAAACGGACGTTCTTCCTGCACCATTGCACGAGCAGCCGGTTTGACGACGTCTTCCACCGCTTTTTGTACGACTTCATCTGAAATTTGTGGAACGGGTGAATAAGCACCCATACCGCCGGTGTTTGGTCCTTTGTCATCTTCAAATGCCCGTTTATGATCCTGTGCGATTACCATTGGATATACTTTTTCACCATTGACAAAGGCCATCAGTGAAAACTCTTCACCTGTTAAAAATTCTTCAATCACAACAGATGCACTCGCATCGCCAAACTTTTCATCCTCTAAAAAGTCATGCAGGCAGTTAATCGCCTCTTCAAGCGTCATTGCCACTGTCACGCCTTTTCCTGCGGCAAGCCCATCTGCTTTAATGACAATTGGGGCACCCTTTTCTTCCACATATGCCTTCGCTTCTTCAAACGATGTAAAAGTGGCGTAAGCGGCTGTCGGGATATCATAATTTTTCATTAAATCCTTAGCAAATTCCTTTGAGCCTTCAATGACTGCGGCTTTTGCATTCGGTCCAAATACTTTTAGACCTGCTTCTTCGAATGCATCGACGACACCTGCAATTAACGGAACCTCTGGGCCGACAATCGTTAAGCCGATATCGTTTTCTTTTGCAAAACGAATTAGCGCCTCATGATCTCCTTCGTCGATCGGTACAAGCTTCGCAGTGTCTGTCATTCCATCATTGCCGGGTGCGACAAATACTTGGCTGACAAGTTCACTTTGATTCACTTTCCATGCGATGGTATGCTCTCTTCCGCCTCTGCCGATAATTAATACGTTCACACTGTCATCCCCTTAATGTTTGAAATGTCTAACGCCAGTGAAGACCATGGCGATGCCGTATTCATCTGCTTTTTGGATCGATTCTTCATCACGAATGGAACCACCTGGCTGGATGATCGCTGTGACGCCTGCCTTTGCAGCAGCTTCCACTGTATCGCCCATTGGGAAGAACGCATCAGAACCCAGCGCACTTCCTTTTGCCTTTTCACCTGCTTGCTCAATGGCAATGTTAGCGGAGCCGACGCGGTTCATTTGACCAGCACCAATCCCTACGGTCATTTGATCCTTCGCTAGAACGATCGCATTTGATTTCACATGCTTAACGACTTTCCATGCGAGCTTTAAGTCTTTCCATTCGTCATCAGTTGGCTCTCTTTTCGTCGGGATCGAGATGGTCGCTTCATCTAAGCCATACGTGTCGATATCCTGAACGAGCAGTCCGCCATGAACACTCGTCAGCTGCTTTTCTTTTTTCTCAAGATCCGCATCGACATCAAGTGTTAAGAGACGAAGGTTCTTTTTCGCTGTTAGCACATCAAGTGCTTCTTGGCTGAACGATGGAGCAATGACAATTTCTAAGAAAATCGTATGCAGAACGTCAGCCGTTTGTTTGTCTACTTCACGGTTCAGCGCAACAATGCCGCCGAAAATAGACGTTTCATCTGCTTTAAATGCACGATCAAATGCTTCTGCAATGGTTTCTCCTGTACCAACACCACATGGGTTCATGTGCTTCACAGCCACAGCGGCCGGCTCTGAGAATTCACGTACAATTTGAAGAGCGGCATCTGCATCTTTGATATTGTTGTAGGAAAGCTCTTTTCCATGTAATTGTGTCGCTGTTGCGAGCGAGCCTTTGCTTGGAAGGGCATTTTCATAGAAAGTCGCCGCTTGGTGCGGGTTTTCTCCATAACGAAGGGATTGCTTTTTCTCAAATGTGACAGTGAACTGTTCTGGCTCTGTTTCACCAACATAGTTCGTTAAGTAATCCGCAATGAGGGCATCGTAAGCAGCCGTATGACGGAATACCTTTGCCGCCAGCTCACGTTTTTTCTCTAGCGGCACGCCGCCTTCTTTGATTTGCTGAATGACTGTATCATAATCTCGAGGGTCCACAATCACGGTGACGTCCTGATGGTTTTTTGAAGCGGCACGAAGCATGCCCGGCCCGCCAATATCAATGTTTTCAATCGCTTCTTCATATGTCACATCGTCTTTTGAGATTGTCTCTTTGAAAGGATATAGATTCACGACAACAAGATCAATCGGCTGAATGCCATGCTTTTCGATCTGTGCCATATGCTCATCGTTTTCTCTCACTGCTAACAATCCACCATGAATGTTCGGATGGAGTGTTTTGAGTCGTCCGTCCATGATTTCTGGGAATCCCGTCACTTCAGAAATTCCAATGACATCAATGCCGTTCTCTTGAAGAAGTTTGTGTGTACCTCCAGTTGAAATCACTTCAACGCCAAGTTCTGTTAATTCTTTCACAAAAGGTACAAGATTCTTTTTATCGGAAACACTGATTAATGCGCGTTTGATCGTCATGCCTTTGTCACCTCATTAAGATAATTCTAAAAGTGATTTGATCACTTTTGGATATAGTGTATGTTCTAATTCGTGCATTCTTTTTTCAATGGATTCAAGCTCTTCCCCATGTTCAATGTAAATCGCCGCTTGGTCAATAATCGGGCCGGTATCCATGCCTTCGTCGACATAATGAACTGTGATACCTGCCACTTTGACCCCTGCTTGATAGGCTTGCCCAATGGCATCAAGCCCCGGGAATGCTGGCAGTAAGGACGGGTGAATATTCACGATTTTCCCTCTGAATGCGTCAAGTAATGTCGGACCGATCAGTCTCATATACCCAGCAAGGAAAATCCATTCCACTTCATGCAGCTTCAGCTGTTCAATGATCGTTTGTTCAAAAGCCGCTTTACTAGGGAAAGCCTTCGGCGTAAAAGCAAAGGACGGAATCCCCTCTTTCTCTGCCCGCTCCAGCACCTTCGCACCCGGTTGATCACAGATCACAATGGCGGCCTCTGCCTGCCACTGTTCTTCCTTTAATGTATCCATAATGGCTTGAAAATTTGTCCCGCTTCCAGAGGCGAAGATTGCAAACTTCTTCATGAGAGACTTCCACCACCGAAAGTGACGCCTTCTCCCTTTTGAACTCGTCCGATGAGAAATGCTTTCTCTCCGTCTTGTTCAAGTCCGCTGATCACATCGACGAGATCATTCTCTTTGACTGCTAAAACAAAGCCGATACCCATATTAAACACGTTGAACATGTCTTCTGCTTTCAATTGTCCTTTTTCTTGAATAAAGGAGAAAATCGGCGGAACTGGCCATGAGCCATTATCAATTTCCACACCAAGTCCTTCAGGCAGCATACGTGGTAAATTCTCAATAAAGCCGCCGCCTGTCACATGTGCCATGCCGTCAATCTTGCCGGCTTTCACTTGTTTGAGGACTGGCTTTACATAAATTTTCGTCGGTTCAAGAAGCTCTTCTCCAAGCGGTCTTGTAAAAGGTTCATATGTTTGGTGAAGATCAAGACCAGCGTCTTCGAGCAATACTTTACGTACAAGAGAATAGCCATTGCTATGAATCCCACTTGAGCTGAGTCCAATGAGTAAATGCCCTTCTTTGATACTCTCTCCTGTCACGATTTCATCCTTTTCAACGACGCCTACAGAAAACCCAGCAATATCATATTCTTCTTCTGTGTAAAGACCCGGCATTTCTGCTGTCTCTCCGCCGACAAGCGCTGAACCAGACTGCTCGCATCCGTCAGCTACACCTTTGACGATGGATTCAATTTTCAAAGGATCTGCTTTTCCAACTGCTAAGTAATCTAAGAAAAAGAGCGGCTCTGCCCCTTGTGCAAGCACATCGTTCACACACATAGCAACAGCATCTACACCGATCGTATCGTGTTGATCCATTAAAAATGCCAGCTTTAATTTCGTACCAACACCATCTGTTCCTGAGACAAGAACGGGCTTTTTGTATGGCAGTTCAGATAAATCAAACATACCGCCAAATCCGCCTAGAGCCCCCATGACACCTGCTCTTTTTGTACGTTCTACGTGTGTTTTCATTCGTTTAACGGCTTCGTATCCTGCTTCGATGTCGACACCGGCGTTTTTATATGCTTCTGACATCCCATTCACTCCTTTTATCTGCTTGTCTTTCATGTATTTTCGGCAGAATGAAAGAGCAGCATATCAAATCACGTTGACTGCTGCTCCATTATTCGATTATTTCGTCAGGACTGTTTCCTTCACATGAGGAAGGACAGTATCTTCATAAATTTCGGTCGGGTATTTTCCAGTAAAGCATGCTAAACACTGACCACGCTGCGGATCATCATACTTTCTGCCAATCCCGTCCATTAAACCGTCTACAGATAAAAATGCAATGGTGTCTGCACCGATTTCCTGTCTAATTTCTTCTACTGAATGAGAGGAGGCGATGAGCTCTTCGTGTGTAGACGTATCAATTCCATAAAAACACGGATGAGCGATTGGCGGTGAACTAATGCGTACATGCACTTCCGTCGCTCCCGCTTCTCTTAGCATCGTCACAATCCGGCGGCTTGTTGTTCCGCGTACGATGGAATCATCCACCATCACGACACGTTTTCCTTCGACCACCCCGCGTACAGCAGATAGCTTCATTCGCACGCCCTGCTCACGCAATGATTGAGACGGCTGAATAAATGTCCGGCCGACATAACGGTTTTTAATTAAACCAAGCTCATATGGAATACCTGTCGCTTCGGCATATCCAATTGCGGCAGAAATACTCGAATCTGGCACCCCTGTCACAACATCTGCTTCCACATGCGCTTCTTCTGCAAGCTTTTTGCCAAGATTCTTTCTCGCACTATGCACATTGATGCCATTGATATTGCTGTCAGGTCTTGAGAAATAAATGTATTCCATGCTGCACATGCTACGGTTAATGTTCATCGAAAAGCGTTCTGACTTCAGCCCTTCGTCATTAATGATAAGCATTTCACCAGGCTCCACATCACGTAAATATGCGGCACCCACGACATCAAATGCACATGTTTCAGAAGCGACAACATAAGCGTCTCCAAGCATACCAAGTGAAAGTGGACGTAAGCCATTCGGATCAAGCGCCACAATCATTTCTGTTTCCGTCATGATTAAGAAAGCATATGCTCCTTTCAGCATAGACAGGGCATTTTTGATTTGATCCTTCAAATCAACATATCCGCTGCGCTTAATTAAGTGAGCCAGCACTTCGGTATCAGAGGATGTTTGAAAAATGCTTCCTTGGTTCTCTAGCTGCTGTTTTAATTGCGTTGCATTGACTAAGTTTCCATTATGAGCAAGGGCAAGACTGCCATTGTTTTGCGAGCGGAAGAAGAGGGGCTGCACATTTTCAAAGCCGCCTCCGCCTGCTGTCGCATACCGAACGTGTCCAATCGCACCTTTTCCCTTTAAATCCTTTAGCTCACCATTTTGGAACACTTCCGTAATCAGTCCAAGGCCTTTATGTGATGTCAGGTTTTCACCATCTGTTGCAATAATTCCCGCACCTTCTTGTCCTCGGTGCTGAAGGCTGTGCAATCCGTAATAGGTGATTTGAGGGGCTTCGTCGTGTCCCCAAACCCCAAAGACACCACACTCTTCGTTTAAGCCTCTGATTTCAGCAAGCATGGGATCGCTCCTTTCCATGCACGTTCAAGCTCGTTGACCGCTGCATGAATCCATTGTTGTCCTTCTTGATTTTTGACGGAAAACACACCATCATTTGTGACCGTTCCAACTTCTTTTGCATCTTTCACAGCCGCAGCAAATGCTTCACGGTTTTCTGGTTTAACAGTTACGACAAAACGTGACTGTGATTCACTGAATAATAATGCTGCGCTGTTTAGATCAATCTGGATATCAGCGCCAAGTCCCTTTGTTCCAAATGTACTCTCAGCTAGTGCTACACCAAGACCGCCTTCAGACACATCATGTGCTGACTGAACAAGTCCGTTTTGAATCGCTGCTAAAAGGGCTTCCTGACGCGCCAGTTCTACATCCAAATCAATTTCTGGTGCTTTTCCGTAGATACGGCCTTCAGTCATTTTTTGAAGCTCACTGCCTGCGAATTCTTCCTTCGTTTCACCAATGACGAAAATGACATCGCCTGCCTGCTGGAACGATTGAGTCGTAATATGAGCTGTATCTTCAACCAAACCAACCATTCCAATGACTGGTGTTGGGTAAATCGCTGTTCCATTTGATTCATTGTATAAAGAGACGTTCCCGCCGATCACCGGCGTGCTTAATGTGCGGCAAGCTTCACTAATGCCGTCAGCAGACTTTTCAATCTGCCAGAAAATTTCTGGTTTCTCCGGGTTACCGAAGTTTAGGTTATCTGTCACAGCAAGAGGACGAGCGCCTGAGCAGACAATGTTACGTGCTGCTTCTGCGACTGCAATCTTACCGCCGACCTCTGGATCAAGGTAGAGATAACGTGCGTTACAATCTGTTGTCATCGCAAGAGCTTTTTTCGTTCCACGAATTCTTAGAACACCCGCATCAGAGCCCGGTGCAACAACTGTATTTGTTCGAACCATATAGTCGTATTGATCGTAAACCCATTCTTTACTCGCAATTGTTGGCTGCTGAAGGAGCTGTTTTAAAGTATGTGCTGCATCTGTGATCTCAGGTGCTTCTACTTTTGTTTCTAAGAACTCACGATAGTATGCAGGTTCACTTGACGGCTTGTGATAAACTGGCGCTTCTTCTGCAAGGGCATCAACTGGAAGCTCACACACCACTTCACCTTGATGGAGTAAACGAAGCATTTTATCGTCTGTCACATGACCGACAGATACAGCTTCAAGATCATATTTTTTAAAGATATCAATGATTTCTTGCTCACGGCCTTTTTCAATGACCAAAAGCATTCTCTCTTGAGATTCAGACAGCATCATTTCGTATGCTGACATGCCTGTTTCACGCTGAGGGATCAGGTCTAGGTTCATCTCGATACCAGAGCCTGCTTTACTTGCCATTTCCGCACTTGAGCTAGTTAAACCAGCTGCTCCCATATCTTGAATACCTACGAGCGCATCATTTTTGATGACTTCAAGACACGCTTCAAGCAATAGCTTTTCCATGAACGGATCGCCCACTTGAACAGCTGAACGCTTTTCTTCTGATTCATCAGAAAATTCTTCAGAGGCAAATGTTGCGCCGTGAATTCCGTCACGTCCTGTCTTGGCCCCAACGTACATGACCGTATTGCCGACACCTTTGGCCTGCCCTTTTTTGATGTCCTCATGATTGATTAACCCTACGCACATCGCGTTAACGAGCGGGTTGCCTTCATAGCTTTCATCAAAATGAACTTCTCCGCCGACTGTTGGAATCCCAATACAGTTTCCATAGCCTGCGATCCCTGCCACTACTTCTTCAAACAAGTACTTCACGCGCGGTGAAGTCAGTTCACCAAAACGAAGAGAGTTTAATACAGCAATTGGACGCGCCCCCATGGAGAAAACATCACGGATAATCCCGCCGACACCTGTTGCCGCTCCTTGATACGGTTCAATTGCAGATGGATGGTTATGTGATTCGATTTTAAACACAACCGCTTGGTTGTCTCCAATATCAACGATTCCAGCGCCTTCCCCAGGACCTTGAAGAACATGCTCTCCTTTCGTCGGGAATTTGCTTAAAACAGGCTTTGAGTTTTTATAACTGCAATGCTCTGACCACATCACAGAAAAGATGCCTGTTTCTGTGTAGTTTGGCAGCCTACCAATAATGGATTCGATTAAAGCGAATTCTTCATCACTCAATCCCATTTGCTGATACAATTTCTCTTCTTTAATTTGCTTGTGACTTGGTTCAAGCAGTAGTGACATGAGTGTCCCTCCAATTTTTCACGATAGATTGAAACAATTTAAGTCCGTCTGCGCTGCCTAGTAATGAATCAACCGCGCGCTCAGGGTGCGGCATCATGCCGAGTACATTGCCCTGTTCATTCGTTACACCTGCAATGCGATTGACACTGCCGTTAATATCGTCTCCATAAGTGAAGGCGATTTGGCCTCGTTCAATCAGCTTCGCTAACGTGTCTTCATCACAGTAGAAGTTGCCTTCACCGTGTGCTACAGGAATCGTAATGGATTCGCCTTTTTGATAGCCGCTTGTAAATAGTGTTTCGTTGTTCTCTACAATGAGTTCAACTGGTCGACAAATAAATTTGAGGTCTTTATTGCGTCTCATCGCTCCTGGAAGAATGCCAAGCTCCTGAAGAATTTGGAACCCGTTACAAACACCAAGAACAGGTTTTCCTTCCGCAGCTGCTTTTTTCACAGCCGGCATGATGTTAGAAAAACGAGCAATCGCACCGCATCTTAAGTAATCCCCATAAGAGAAACCGCCTGGTACGAGTACAGCGTCAAATCCGTCAAGACTCGTTTCGTCGTGCCATACATATTCAACTTGTTCACCTAACTCATCTTGAATCGCATGGTACATGTCGATATCACAGTTAGAGCCAGGCAAGACGATCACTGCAAACTTCACTGTGCGACAACCTCCTCCACCTCATAGCGGTAATCTTCAATGACCGTGTTGGCAAGCAATTTTTCACACATTTCTTTGACCACTGTATCTAAATCACGATCTGATTTTTCAATGACAAGCTCCATGTATTTCCCGATACGGACATCCTTTACTTCCTGATAAGACATGCTGTGCAACGCGTGCTGCACGGCACTTCCCTGTGGATCAAGAACGCTCTCTTTTAAGCTGACAAAAATTTTCACTTTATACATGTTTATGGCCTCCAAGTCTTTTGAAAATTTCTTCGTATGCATTCGTTAAGCCGCCCAGGTTTCGTCTGAACACGTCTTTATCAAGCTTTTCGTTTGTGTCTTTGTCCCAAAGCCTGCACGTATCAGGTGAAATCTCATCAGCTAGCAAAATACGATTCTCGTGATCTATTCCGAATTCAAGCTTGAAATCAATTAAATTCACATGGCAATCTGAGAAGATTTGCTTCAATTCTTCATTCACTTGTCTTGTAATTTGTTTCATTTCCTCCACCTGTTCAGGTGTCGCTGCATGTAATATGCGAATATGATCTTCTGTAATGAGCGGATCGCCCAGTGCATCATCTTTGTAGTAAAACTCGATCAATGGTGTATCCAGCTTCGTTCCCTCTGGAATCCCAAGACGCTTTGACATACTGCCTGCTACAACGTTTCGCACAACCACTTCAAGCGGTACGATATCTACCTTTTGAATGAGCTGTTCTGTTTCAGAGAGGCGTTTCACAAAGTGATTGTTGATCCCTTTCTCATGTAGCATTTGAAAGATTAAGCTGGAAATTTCGTTGTTCAGTCTGCCTTTGCCTTCAATTTCCGCTTTCTTTTCACCGTTAAATGCTGTAGCTGAGTCTTTATATTCGACATATAAAATATGCTCGTCATCGGTCTGATAGATTTTTTTCGCTTTGCCTTCGTAGAGAAGTTCTTGTTTCACAGTCATTCAGATTGGCCTCCTAATTTGAATGTTGGCAATTTTCAGGATGAGTCGCCTGACTAGCAGGCGGCCCATTTCTTACGCAAGACCTAGACGTTCGAAAATCATATCGACATTTTTCAAGTGATAGTTGTAATCGAAGCAGTCAGCGATTTGTTCAGGTGTTAAGCGTGAAGTGATTTTCTCCTCTGCTTCTACTAATGAACGGAATGGTACTTGTTTTTCCCAAGCCTCCATCGCCTTTGGCTGAACCGTGTCATATGCTTCTTCACGTGCCATACCTGTATCAATAAGTGCAAGAAGAACACGCTGAGAGTAGATCAAGCCAAGTGTGCGGTCCATGTTGCGTTTCATATTCTCAGGGAACACCGTCAAGTTCTTCACAATATTGGAGAAACGGTTTAGCATATAGTTCAGTGCAATCGTTGCATCTGGTAAAATGATGCGCTCAGCAGATGAATGAGAAATATCACGCTCATGCCAAAGCGGTACATTTTCATAAGCAGTCAGCATATATCCACGGATGACGCGGGCAATCCCCGTCATATTTTCAGAGCCGATTGGGTTCCGTTTATGCGGCATAGCAGATGATCCTTTTTGTCCTTTTGCGAAGAATTCTTCTACCTCACGTGTTTCACTCTTTTGAAGACCGCGAATTTCAACAGCAAATTTCTCAATGCTTGTAGCGACTAATGCAAGAGTTGCCATGTAATCGGCATGACGATCACGCTGCAAGGTTTGGGTTGAAATTGGTGCAGCCTTGATGCCAAGTTTCTCACATACATATTGCTCAACAAACGGGTCAATGTTCGCATATGTGCCAACAGCACCAGAGATTTTACCGTATTCGATGCCAGCTTTTGCTTGTTTAAAACGTTCTAAGTTACGCTTCATTTCTTCGTACCAAAGAGCAAGCTTCAGGCCAAATGTTGTCGGTTCAGCGTGTACACCGTGTGTACGGCCCATCATGACTGTATATTTGTGCTCTTTTGCTTTTTCTTTTAGTATGTCAACAAATCTCTCAATGTCCTTGAGCAAGATATCGTTCGCCTGTTTTAATAGATATGAAAGCGCCGTATCCACTACGTCTGTAGAGGTTAACCCGTAATGAACCCACTTTCTTTCTTCTCCTAGAGATTCAGATACAGCACGCGTAAAGGCAACCACGTCGTGGCGCGTGTCTTGTTCAATCTCTAAAATACGTCCAATATCAAAGCTTGCATTCTTGCGCATTGTCACAACGTCTTCTTTCGGAATAACGCCAAGTTCTGCCCAAGCTTCACAAGCGAGAATTTCTACTTCAAGCCATGCATTAAATTTGTTTTCCTCTGTCCAGATTGCTGACATTTCTGGTCGTGCGTAACGTTCGATCATTTCCCGTTTCCTCCATCTCTTTCAGTCCATATCTTTGTGATGTTTGTCATCCATTCATCATCGAGCTTTTTCATAAACGTCATATGTCCCATTTTGCGGCCGGCTTTCACTTCATGCTTGCCATATAGATAAAGCTTCGCTTCCTTTAAAAGCTCAGGATGCTCTTTTGGGATATCCACTTCATCGCCAAGTAAGTTCACCATCATTCCCTCTGATAAAAGGGCTGTACCGCCAAGCGGCAAACCACATATGGCGCGAATGTGCTGCTCAAACTGACTCGTCTCACATAAATCAAGTGTGTAATGTCCAGAGTTATGCGGGCGTGGTGCCAATTCATTAACGATCAGCTTTCCTTCATTTGTCAGGAACAGTTCTACAGCAAGCGTACCGACTAATCCAAGTTTTTCAGCGAGTGTCGTTGCCAGCTCTTTTGCTTTCTCCTGAATGCTGCCGTCTACTCTTGCAGGCACAATGCTTTGGAATAAAATATTGTGCTGATGAATGTTCTCAGCAACTGGGAATACCGCAATTTCCCCATGAACAGACCTCGTCACAATCACGGATAGTTCCATTTGGAATGGGACCCAGCTTTCTAAAATGCACGTCCCATGAGTGAGGAGTGCAGTAGCTTCATGAAGCTGATCCTTCTCTTTGATGACGTATTGTCCTTTACCGTCGTAACCGCCTCTGCATGTTTTCAGCACAGCTGGCAATCCAAGTACATCTATTGCGGCTTCTAGCTCTTTCTGATCATGAATGATGCGATAAGGTGCTACTTCACAGCCTGCGTCTACAATCCCTTTTTTCTCCGTTTCACGGTTTTGAGTTAACAGAAGAAGGTCGCTTCCTTGCGGTAAATACGCCTCTTCCTTCAGCTGATTGAGTGCATCATAATCAATATTTTCAAATTCATATGTCACCACATCACTGATGTCCGCCAGCTGCCTTATCGCTTCAAGGTCACTGTATGCGGCTGTAATTTCCGTATCTGCAACCTGTCCACAAGGAGATTGTGTCACAGGGTCTAGGACAGCTGCCCGGTAGCCCATTTGCTTTGCACTGACGGCCATGTATCTGCCAAGCTGTCCGCCGCCGATGATACCGATGGTTGCGTTTGGAAAAAGGGTCTGCTTAGCCAAGCTGATCACTGCTTTCTAGTACAGTCTGTTTTGTTTGCTCTCTTCTTTCTTCAAGGCGAGCTGCAACGGCTTCATCAAATGCTGAAATCATTTGTGCGGCTAACAGGCCTGCATTTGTTGCACCGGCTTTGCCAATCGCTACTGTAGCAACAGGTACACCGCCTGGCATTTGAACGATGGATAATAAGGAATCCATCCCGTTTAATGCTTTTGATTGTACGGGCACACCAATGACCGGCAGTGTCGTTTTCGCTGCGACCATCCCCGGTAAATGTGCTGCGCCTCCAGCACCGGCAATAATGACCTTGAGTCCTTTGCCTCTTGCTTCAGTCGCATATTCAAACATCAAATCAGGTGTCCGGTGTGCAGAGACAACCTGTTTTTCATACGGAATGTTTAGTTCCTCTAAGATATCGCACGCATTTTTCATTGTTTCCCAATCAGATGTACTTCCCATGATGACACCTACAAGCGGCTTCATTTTGTCCCCACCTTTAAGCTGTATTCGATTTTGTATCGTTTGACACGCTTCCCAAACCTAAGTAGCTTGTCAAACGCCGAACAAAAAGACCCGGTTTGTATTGCATTGTTAGGAAGCAACACAAACCGGGCCATGGTAAGCGCTGTTCGCTTTTGAAACGCCATGTCAGTTTTGTTCACTATCCTGCATAGTCCAGTCATTTACGGTAACTGGGTAGAAACTTATGGGCCATATTCCCAAGATTATATGAGGTTCGTGTTTTGATTTCATGTTTATCTTAACAACGGATGTTCATGATGTCAACGGATTTATCGAACAATCTATGAAGTCGTCGTTTTAATGTTCGGATTTAGAGTATTTTTCCCTCAAATACGATTTTTTTACCAATCGGAATGATCTGAATCGACCCATTTTCCTTCTTTTCCTGAAAAATCGGCTCCTCCATTCGGCGGACAGGCGAGTAGCCTTCCTCTGCCATCTGAGACAACACTTGATCAATCGTCATGTTGTCTTCCACGTAGAATTTCTTTTTCTTTGGTTTTGCGGTCATTCTTTAATTCTCCTTTTCTTCACGGCCTTCACCCAGAAGCCGCCATGAATCGTTTTGGGCTCATACGAGATGATAAACGCCTTTGAATCAAGCGTTTTAATCGTTTCATATAATTGCAGTTCATATTTTCTCGGTGTTAAAATTTGCATCGCTGACCGGTCTCCTTCAAGACCTCCTACTACCCAGTTGGTGACACCATATCCTTTTTCTCTCAATTGCTTTGGGAGATCTAGATCTATTTCTTTTGTAATCACGTTCACAGTAATGTAGCCAAGTGCCAGCTTCTCTTCAATTTTCATCCCGACAATAATCCCAATCCCATAGCCTAGCGCATACGCAATGACATTTTGGACTTGATCTAAATTATCTAACACGATACTCAAACCAATGACATAAATCAGCATCTCGACTGTACCAGCAAAGGCGGCTGCGTACCTTCTGCCTTTCATTGTTAAAATCAAACGCATAGTGGAAAAAGAGACATAGACAATGTTAATCACTAAAATGATCAAAACCATGGTGAACGCATTGGATAAAAGTTGTTGAAGCACGATTCGAACCCCCTGCACTAAAAATCAAATAAAGCACCCCATATTCTACTAGAGAACAAACCTTGATACAATCAAATTTGCACGAGAAAAACACATATATCTTTCGACAACAAGGGTGGTCTATGTTACCAAGAGTTTACCCGCTTTTCCCCCTTCTCAACATGAAAAAACCTCCTTTTTAACCAAAGGAGGTTTTGAGCCTGTTTTATCCAAACTGAACAGGAACAAGCGAAGGAATCAAATATTCTCCGACAATGCCCCACAGCAGTGCAATGATGACCAGCTCAACCAATAAAAAGACCCAGCCAGCATACATCAAATCCCCTCGATCAGCTTCATGCGCTGATTGAATCGAACGAAAGAGCACCACTGCAATTAATTGGAGACCGACAAACATCATCACAGATAAAATGACCGTCACATATGGAATATTCAGCATGGCAAATACAAGCCAAAGGATGGATAAAACCAAAACTGGTACAAGCGCAGCACCAAACTTCATGATCACTACTTTTAGCGATATGTTCCCTTTGAGCATGTACTTACCAAGCACCCAAACCGTCAGCACCATGAGTGTCAACAGAACGAGTGTAAAGACCGCTACCTTCAAAAAGGCATCACCAAAAGAATAATGAATGCCAAAGCCTAATAAACGAGTCTTTGACGCCTTTAATTGAACATAGTTGCCTAAAGCAAAAAACACGCTGAACAACACAATTGAAATCCAAGCGTACTTCAAGCGTAAAGTTTCCGCTTGATTTATAGCATGACTAGGTGATTTTAACATCGCAAGCCCATATGAGCTATAGCGCTGAAAAGCACCTCCAACACCTCTCATCATGCGCTGAAGGGCTGAACGTTCATCATCCGCTGTCTTTGCGTTTCTCCCTCGTTTTGCTGCGCTGCGGCTGAGGCGGGATTGCCTTGTTTCTTGATCTATTGATGGCTCTTCGTTTTTCGTTTCAGATGTGACCTGCTCTTGATCTTTCTCTAACATCTCATATCAACTCCTATCCCAACACAATCCGCACAGGCTCAACGAATGACCTGTTCGGATGACTCCTATTAAAGTAGCGGAGTCTTTCGATTCAGTCAAGATTCCTTGTCCTTCATACGAATAGACGGATAAAAGACGGCAGAGGTTTTAAATGGAGAGAAAATAAGACAAAACAAAAAAGCTGATGACTGCATCAGCTTGTATGAGCTCATCATGAACGATAGTGACTCCTCTTTGCTTTCTGTACCCGAAGATTCTCCTGATGAGTAGGGAAACGGGTCTTTTCTGTTGTATCGACTTGTGTAATTTGTCCATTGTGGATGGTGATCACCACCGATCCGTATTCAATGCCTTTTAAGGCAGATAAAATAAAATTCAGCTTTTGTTCATCCATCGCTCATCCCCCATCCCACTACTTTTGCTTTCGTTCTTTTAAATAGAGAACCTCATTTTCCAACTCATGAATCGTATAATGCATGAGTGCTTCCTGTTTTTCTTCATGCCCCCATAACAGGAGCTTCTCAATCAAATCCTGCTTTTTCCGCTCAATCACCTGCCTAAGCCAGCGTGACAAGACATCCCCTCCCCTTTTTCATCAATCAAAGAAAAAAAGGCACTCTGAAACCTTCTATTGAAAAAGGAAATCAAAGCGCCTTTGGTGATCCAATCAGCGAATTATGTCTTTTTATCATAAACAGATAATTCCTATAAGTCAACTATGTTTTTAAAATTTTCCTACAAAAAAACAGCAGCTTCCATGAGCTGCTGTCAGATTGTTGACAAAGGGCTAAAATGAACTTTATTTTAGCCCTTTGTCTTCTTTTCAGCGTGACATGAAAACCTTTGCAGTCTAGGAAGGACGAGTACCGGCGCGGAGCGAATTTGAAAATTGTTGACAAAGGGCTAAAATGAACTTTATTTTAGCCCTTTGTCTTCTTTTCAGCGTGACATGAAAACCTTTGCAGTCTAGGAAGGACGAGTACCGGCGCGGAGCGAATTTGACATTCGTGAGCACCGGCACGCAGGACTGACAAAGAATGCGAGGGTTTGTCTACACGCTGAAACAGCAGCTTCCGTGAGCTGCTGTTTCAGACGAATGATTAATGATTTAAGAAAGCAAAGTATAGAATAAAGATGACAAACAATCCGTACATAATTGGATGCACTTCTTTTGCTTTTCCTTTAAAGATCATAGTGATCGGGTAGAAAATGAAGCCAATCGCAATCCCTGTCGCAATGCTGTATGTGAGTGGCATCATAATCATGGTTAAAAAGGCTGGTACCGCAATCTCAAAACGATCCCATGCAATCTTCGCAAGCGGTGCTACCATCAGTGCACCAACAATGATTAAAGCAGGTGCCGTTACATTCGGTGTCACGACAGATAAAAGCGGCGAGAAGAACATCGCAAGTAAGAAGAAAATACCTGTCATGACGGCTGCAAAACCAGAGCGGGCACCCGCAGCAACACCTGAACTAGATTCAACATAAGACGTCGTTGTTGATGTTCCAAGAATAGAACCGACGACGATAGAAGAAGAATCCGCCAGCAGTGCTTTTCCTGCACGCGGCAGCTCATTATTTTTCATTAAACCAGCCTGCGTTGCCACAGCCACAAGTGTACCAGCTGTATCAAAGAACCCAACGAATAGGAACGTTAAAATGACAATAAGCATTTGAATGGAGAAAATATCTGGCAAGTGAATCAAGGCTTGGCCAAAGGTTGGAGACAAGCTTGGAATGCTTCCGATAATTTGAGATGGAACTGGCACAAGACCAAAGATCATTCCAGCAATGGCTGTCACAAGCATCCCAATGAAGACACCTGCATTCACTCGAAGAACCATTAAAATGACGGTTACAACAATCCCAAACACCGTTAACAGCACAGGGCCACTATGAATATTTCCAATTGAAACGAGCGTATTATCATTATTGGCGATAATACCAGAGCCTTGTAGACCCACAAACGTAATAAACAAACCAATCCCTGCACCAACAGCCAGCTTCAGCTCAGCCGGAATGGCATTGATGATTTTTTCACGAAAACCTGTTAAAGAAAGAGCAACGAAAATTAATCCTGAAACAAAAACACCTGAAAGTGCTGCCTGCCATGAGATTCCCATACCAAGAACAACCGAGAAAGCGAAAAACGCATTCAGTCCCATACCTGGTGCAATCGCAATCGGATACCTGGCGATTAACCCCATCAGGAAACACCCTGCCGCAGAAGCTAACGCCGTAGCTGTAAAGACAGCCCCCTGATCAATTCGTAATTTATCTGGAAAATCCGGTACTGCTACTAAAGCAAGTGTGATCGGATTGACAAACAAGATGTAGGCCATCGACAAAAAGGTCGTTAAACCGCCGATGATCTCTCTGCGATAATTTGTACCTAACTCATCAAACTGAAAAAACTGTTTCAAAGCCAACTGACTCCCTTCATGTCCTTTTGCTTTAGTCTGCCCCATTCACAAGTCAAATAAAAAACGCCCCAACAGTTTTTGGGACGCTTGACTACAATGTGAATTCAGACCGTGACATCAAACAAGAACAATGCATGATTTATATCAAACGAGTGTGAATTGACGTAGTCAAGCCATTTACGGTAGCTTGGTAGAAACTTGCGGGCCATATCCCCGCGATTATACGACTTCTATCTATTTGATTTCTGTGTCTATTGTACCAACTTCATTTTTAAAACACAATACGAAAAGCGAACATTTCTGAAAGAAATGTCCGCTTCATTCGTCTTATTACACGAATTTGGAAAATCACATCTAGTTCTTTATACACCCTTCACTGAATTCCTATCCTTTGCAAAAACCGATTCAGCTACATGGAAAAACTCTTTTACTGCCGGGGAAGCATGTGTAAGCGCTGGACAGGCAAGCGCCACCTCACGATGATGCGCCACATTCAACTGACTAATCTGCACATGCTGCTGCGTTTTCAAGAATAACTTAGGACCTATCGTCACACCGAGCCCTTCCCCAACCATACGGGCAATGGTCGTACAGTCGTGCACTTCAAATAAAGTAGCCGGCTTGATGTGCGCCTTTGAAAAAATATCCTCTACATGTGATTGATACATGCCAGTTGGCATAATAAACGGTTCATCCGCTAACTCTGCCATCTCTACAATCGGTTGCTGCTGAAAACGATGATTTTCATGATAGGCGACCACCATTTCATCTTGAATCAGTGGCAGCAGATCAAATGCTTCATCCGCTTCACCTTTTACAACAAAACCAACATCAATAATGCCGGAATGAAGCCACTCCAATATTTCTTCATATGTCCCCTCATAGAACTTAAATTCAATTTTCGGATGCTTTTTCTGATAGCTCACAAGCAGTTTCGGCAATAAACAAGCCGATGCACTGGCAAAGGTTCCAATCCGAATTAAGCCTGTTTCAATATTTTTCGTCAGCGCAATTTCCTGCTGAATCTTCTCCACTCTATTTAACACTTCTCTTATATGAGGGAGCAGGGTTCGACCGATGTCTGTCAGCATGATACCCTTTTTCCGGTCACGAATGAATAAAGACACGCCCCACTCCGTCTCTAAGCTTGCCACCGCATGACTCACGGCAGACTGCGTCATATTTAATGCTTCAGCTGCAGCGGTAAAACTGCCTAGCTCGATCACCTTTGCCATTGTTTCGAAACGAACAAAACTCATGAGTATTCACTCATCTCCTTCATGAAAAATATCAATTTTACTTATGTTAGCACGCAATTTAAAATGAACACAACGTTTCAACATAAAGGAAGGGTTCAAAATGAAAAGTACATCTTATCCATTGCTCATATTTCTTTTAGCCGTCGGTTCTTTCGTCACAGGTACTTCAGAATTCGTCGTATCAGGCATACTGGACATCATTTCTGACGATCTGCGCATCTCCATCCCGGTTGCGGGACAGCTCATTACCATCTATTCTCTTTTTTATGCCGTGGGTGCCCTCTTTTTAGTCATGGCCACATCGAAATTGAATCGAAAAAAAGTTCTTTTATCGGCGATTTCCATGTTTATAGCAGGTAATGTGCTTGCCTTTTTCAGCCATCATTTCATGCTGCTCATGCTTTCGCGGGTCATGATGGCCATGAGTGGCGGCTTATATATTGTGCTTGCAACGAATCATGCAGCGCAGCTCGCCCCGCCAGAAAAAAAGGGACGTGCGATGGCAACGGTGATCACTGGATTTACAGTATCACTAGTACTCGGTGTACCGATTGGAACATTTTTATCAGGATATGTAGATTGGCATGCCATTTTTCTCATCATTGCAATAGGGACCGCTTGTCTCTTGTTTCTTCTGTATCGATTATTACCGCCTATGGAGGGACATTCCCATGTGCCATTCAAACAGCAAATGCAAATTCTTCAAGACCGCAGGGTGTTAAGTGGTTTAGCCACGACAGCTTTTTGGATTTTAGGATATACAATGGTATTTGCTTATATCTCGCCATTATTGCGGCAGACGGCCGGATTTACTCTTGACATGATCAGCATTGCCCTGCTCATCTTAGGAATTTCTGCTTTTATTGGCTCACGCTTTGGCGGCTTCGCCGTCGATCAATGGGGACCAAATCGAACCATTGCAATCAGCATCACGGTTCAGATGCTCACTCTCTTTGCGTTATCCTTTACACAATTCTCTATAGTTGGCGTCTTCATCACGCTCGCCATATGGGGCACCGCAACATGGACGACAACACCAGCGAAACAATTTTATCTGATCTCCCTGAAACCCCAAGCATCGGAAACCGTGCTAAGTTTTAATACAGCGGTCATGAACATCGGCATGATGCTCGGATCGTCAATAGGCGGCGTGATAATCCAATATACAAACGTAACAAATTTAAGCTGGATTGGCGGGTTAGCAAGCCTTGTGGCGCTAATGTTGATTGGGTATTCGTTCAACCGCAATCGACTGGTGCATCAACAAACAAAAAGCGAACATGTATAACCATGTTCGCTCTCGCTTATTTATCGACTAGCTTTTGAAGTTTCTTTTTTGACTGGAATGGTTACAGTGATATCTTTATGTGGTGCCAACAAATTCAAATCTGACAAATTAAGATAAAGCCCATAATCCTTAAATGAAAAATGGTTTAATGATAATTTGTCTAACTCCTTCACATCAAATTCAAAGGTGGATTGCATAGAAGCTGTCTTTAAATTGGTCACTTTTGCATTGTTCCCCTTCAAGTAATATCCGTTCTCATAATCTGCTTCAGGGTCAGGCCATGATTTCATTTTTTTAAAGTCGCCTAATCCAATTGATGCACCGACACTTTTCATCACATCCTCATCTAATTTTCCCTGGTCTATTCCCGTAAATTGATAATCAACTGTTACAGAACGCCCTTTTTGCTCTATTTTATTGATCTTGATCCCAATTCCATGGTGCTTTGTTTTGAACTGAATAGGCAGCTTATTCTTAAGTGAAATGATTTTGCTTTCTTCATGTTCATATATCCCATTTAGATAAAATGTCAGTTCAGTAGTGTTTGAAGCAATTGGCTTATCCAAAATGGTCAAAGCATTTTGTCTAGTTTTTTCAGTTGAAAGTTGTTTTTCCTTTAATGTTACTCCATTCATAAGCCTGTACTCATTTCCCAAATTAACTCTCATGCTATCTAAAGTGATATCATCATCTTTTGCGACACCATTGTAATCAATCGCATATTGAATCACAGAGGAATTCACTCCATTTTCCACCTTGATATCTTTCACTTGATAACGTCCATTTAAAATAGATACTTCTTTTTGTCCTGCTAATAAGGTGGTTTTTTGCTTAACCACAGGTAACTCAAAGCGCCAATTCCCTACAATATCTCCAATTTTCGAAATCACGAGTTGTGCTTTTTGACCTTGCTTAATCATTTGTCCATTTGTATAGAATTCTATTCGTCCAGCATATCGACCATCTTTTAGTTTTTTCAACTCTGGACCACTTGTATTTGGTTGGAAATTTTCATTGATCTGATCTGAATCAATGTTGATCGGTATAAAATCTTCTTTTGTATGAAAGTTCTCCACAGTAAACGTATAAACAAGCCGCCCAGCATCATAATACACACTGTTTACTTTCACAGTAACCCCTCTTGATTCAGCCCCCTCATTGACATGCTTCACCAACTCACTCTGAAAAAGAGACATTCCTACTTTATCGTGAAACATCATATATAACTGTCCAACAAACGGCACTCGAGCCATCGCTGTATTAAGAGAAGGAAAAAGGAAGCCTGATGAAAAATAAAGAACGATTAGTACGATGGCAGAATATATTGGCGTTCTCCAATTCCATATGAACCAATGTCTTTTCTTTTCCGCTTTCACATCTCCCATTGCTTGACGAATTGCAGAGGTCAATTCAACTTTTGGTACTTCAATCTCTTCATAAAGCTTTTTCATTTCTTTTCGTTCCATCGACTCTCTCCTCCTTCTCCAACGTTTGCTTTAATAACTTTCTTGCTCGATACAAATGAGTTTTGACCGTTCCTTCGGGCACACCCATCTGTTCAGAAATCATTGAAATCGAATAATCTTGAAAATAAAACAGCTGAATCACGAGCTGATATTGCTCATCTAACACATCTAGTGCATTTTTTAAATCGAGCTTGTCTTCCAAAAAATCATGCCGCTCAACGCTCTCATGGTGCTGTTCAAACGGAACAACATCTTGCTGCTTTTTCTTCATCGCAAAAATCGTATGAATCAAGATACTAGTCAGCCATGTAGAAAAATAGGCTGGTTCTTTTAAGCCCGATAGATGCTTAAATGCTTTAATGACCGTCTCCTGAACAGCATCTAACGAATCCTCTTTATTTCTTGTGTAGAGAAAAGCCGTTTTATATAAACGCTCTTGATACATCAGCATTAATGTCTCAAATGCCGGGACATTCCCTTTTTGTGCTTTTTTAATTAGACGCATTTGCTTCATCTCATCCACACCTCCTACACCTGTTAGAGCACACTTTCTCACAAACGGTTTCAACAAATAGAAATTTCTTTTACTTAGCATATGTCGGACAAAAATAGAGAAAGTGAAGAATGGGCCGCAAAGATCGTATTGAACTTTTGATATAATGGAAGAAATATCTACAAAAAGGAGGATATTGATTGTTTCTATTTGAAGAACCTGCTTGTGCTAGCTGCCAAAAGAAGATAGAAGATAACGAAGAAGTGTACGTTAAGCTGGTCTACCCAAAGAGACGAGGAATGACAGAAGTAAAGGCTTGGCTAAGAAATGAAGGGGTTTTTTATTGTAAGGCATGTTATGAAAAAACAACATAAAGACGAGCACTTCAATAGAATGCTCGTTTTTACTTTCTACTATTTCACTCCCGCTTACTACGAAGTTCAATGAGTGCTAGTGTCTCGTCATTGAAAAAGAACTCCAAAATGATGCCATTTGATTGATCTTGGTATTGTATACCTTTGCTATACCCTTCGACAAACCAGAGCTTCTTGAATTGCTCTCCATATGTTTGTATCACAGATGAATAATCTTCTCCTATTTTAACTCCCTTAGATGTTTGAAGATTTTTCTGTTTTGACTGATTGTAAATAGATGTTACTCGATGATGTTGATCAACTGATACGACAAAATCTTCATTTTCTTTTTCCATGTAGACCGTCTGTTTTTGATGAGAGAATTGAGAATTCTCAACAAACTGATGATCTCCCTTAAATGTTTGACCGATCTTAAAATGACCTATCGATTCATCTGTTAAAGTGATAGAGTGAAAATTAAAAAACATTGCTATCCAGACAACTAGTATGGCTCCACCTAAAACAGAACCTATTATCACTAACACCTTAGAACGAAAGGCTCCCTTTTTAAATAAATAAATCATTAAAGATACGGTGATCACCATGATACAAATCATGATCAGAAAAATGCCCATTTCTTTTATCCTCTTTTTCTTTAGTAAAATTCGAATGTAAATGATTACCCCAATGATAAATTCATATTATATCAGAGCATTCCACAAATTGTACCAATACAGGTATAATTCAAATAAAATAAACTATAGGAGATACATATGACTAGACATAAACTGATATTTCCACAATCATTTCCAACGATACATACCGAAAGACTGATCTTAAAACAAGCAACGATCGCAGATGCTGAGGATATGCACATCTATTTATCCAATGAAACTGTCTGCCGCTACATGGGCATTGATGCACATGAAACCATCGAAGACACAAAAGGAGAAATCAAGTGGTATGACAATATCTTCAAAGAACAAACAGGCATCCGCTGGGGCATTTCTTTAAAAAACAACCCCACCATCATCGGCAGCTGCGGCTTTCTCAATCTAGAAAAACAGCACCTCCGTACAGAAATTGGCTATGAATTACACCACGATCATTGGAGAAAAGGCATCATGAAGGAAGCGATTACTGCGGTGTTGCGATATGGATTTCAGGAGATGAACCTGAATCGGATTGAAGCATTGATAGACCCTGATAATCTAACTTCTGTTAAATTGTTAGAGAAATTTAATTTTGTACGTGAAGGATTGTTAAGGGAATATGAGTATGGTAAAGGGAAGTTTGATGATGTGTTTATATATGGGTTGTTGAAGAAATATTAGTTAATAAATTCTTATTTAAAAAAGTCCTAAAACCTAATTTCAAAAAAGGTTTAGGACTTTTCATTAATGTTCCATATTGATTGTTCTTAAGAGAAATTCCTCAATTTTCTTTTCAACATTCACGTCAGTGGTCTTCAGTCTAAGGAGTGGAATTTTAACCTTATCCAGAATGCTATCTTTAACACTATCTCGTTCTTTTTGTATCTGTGTATTATGATAACCACCATCTACTTCAATAACTGCCATAGGTACTTTTCCTACCTTATAATAAAACACAAAATCACAGCTAGCTCTTTTCTGAAATTTTTGCTCTCTTTTCGTAAAATTACTATCCGTTTTAACCAGTTGAGATAATTTTATATGCATATGAAAGAGTAATATTTTAAAATCATCCTTTAACATCAATTCTTTAAGAATTGCTGCAATTATCTGTTCAGATTTAAATTTAGAATCTTTGTCATCTAATTTTACTTTTAACTTCTCTAGCGATTTATCATATTCATGATAAAGTAAATCAAACGCGGAGATAACAGGACTTTCATGTATCTGATCAGAATCAGCATAGTACTGAATATATCTGATAAGCGCTGCAATGTCTTGGTTATAAGGTAAAAAAACACTATTACCTGTCACTAATGTAAACTTATGCTTCGCACGAGATACAGCCACATTTACTAAGTTGGGATTATCAACAAAATCCATCTTACTTAAACTACTTTTCTTATTATCAAGAACTGTAGAGAAGATAATATTGTCACGCTCTTTCCCCTGAACTTTATGAATTGTTGAACTTGAGACATTATTGCCTAAATACTTTTTTGACAAGTTGATTTGTGCATTATAAGGAGCAATAAAATTAGTCTCTTCTGCTTCCCCAACTCCTACTTCAAGAATTGACTCTAGTTCTCTTTGATTAGCGTTCCATCTCATATGATTTCCTTTTGAAGTTGTAATCAACTCTAAAGACTGCTCTCCTTTATCCTCAGTCATTGGAATTAGCTGATTGTCATAATATTGTTGATTACAAAATTGAATAATTTTCGGATGACATCTATAGTGCTCTTTTAGTAAAGTTATAGGGATCTCCTCTTTTAAACACGAGATAATAGAATCTAAAAAACTCATTTTTCTATTATCATAAACAGGAGAAGGTGGCTCAATGTCACTCTTAATCTCAATATGTGGCAGTTGTTTTCTATCACCAACAACAATCAAATTCTTGGCACAACCTGCACTTAAAACTCCTGAAATTATTTCTTGCTGAGAAGCTTCATCCATAATGACATAATCAATTAATGTACCCTTACCTAGTGCATTAATTATTGATTGACTTCCACTACCTAAGATTGGATATCTATTTAAGAACAGATTAAAATTTTTTTTGTAATTATCCAACTCAAAATTAAATGACTTAGATGGAATAGTTTCACTTAGATAATTTTTAAGATACCCCATAGAATTATCGGTTAAATCTTCTAATAGATCTCCAAAATTTTGGCTTTTCAGCTCGTTCTCATAAAAATCAACTTTTTTCTTTTTACGTTTTAATAAACGTTGATAAAACAAGAATTGAAGTGAATAAATAAAATTGTCGCGCTCATTAATATCATTAAGAAAGCTTGTTCGAATCATTTGATAATTAAAAAGCAATTGTAATTTTTTCTTTAAGGAAACTTTCGCTTTAACTTGATGATCTAAAAAAACCATTAAATCAACTATTTTTCTGAGACTAAATTTATATTTTTCTAGAGGGATCAATTTTACATCAGGTCGTTCCTCGTGTCGCCACTTTTCTAGATAAGATAATTCTACAGACAATTCATTAATTTCAGCTTTTAAACTTGCTACTTGATTTTGTACATGCAAATGTTTTTTTAATTTCTGGACAAGATCATCGATTTCTTCTATTTCTTTTACGTCTTGTATATTTTCATTAACATTCTCAATCAATGATTGAAAAAACTCCTTTTGATTATTTTTATTACCTAATTTCGCTATTATATATCCTAAATTCACCTTCTCAAGTTTCTCATACACATTATTCACAGCATCATTATTATTAGAAACTATTGCTACTGTATTCCCATTTATTAATATGTTAGCAATAATATTAAGTATTGTCTGAGTTTTGCCTGTTCCAGGTGGTCCTTCAATGACACTTATCTGGGATGAAAATGCTGCTTCGACTGCTTTTAATTGTGATTCATTTAATCCAAAAGGGAAAATCAAATGTTTTTTCGGTGTTCTTTTTTCTGTTTCACCACAACAATAGGCATTTAAAGCTGTACCGGAATGAGGAACTATTCTTTCTAACTGTCGTATTACATTCTCTGCTATATGCTTACTAGTAAACTTTAAACGTTCTTTTGCAACTGAAGTAAAGTATGAGAATACTTCTCCATTTTTAAAATTTGCCGAATATAAAATTTGAGCGTTATCACTCTCCATAATATATGGTTTTTCGGATTCCGGGTATTTTAATACGATATATTTATTTCCATAATGTATTGCCTTCTCAATATTACTGAACGTATTCTTTTTTTTATTATGTAGTAAATTCCCTTTACAATCTATTGTTGGTTCAATCACACATTGATCTAGTGGTTTATAAAAGAACTTACCTGATGGAAATTCAACTCTTAACATAAGTCTATCGGAATCTTTTTCAGTACATATTTTCCAATCTTTGATTTGATCTGATTTATCTTGCCCATCCATATATATTAAAACCATAAAGAAAAACACCATCCGTATGTTTAGTTAATTCTAATATACTTGAAAATATTTTGATTTTCATCTAAATTATGGATTTTTAACTTAAGAGATAAAAATATTTTTTGATATCATACAGGTGCAGGTGTCTATATATATCCATCAAAGAAGTAACCGATCCAATGACCATCTATCTCATCATTGGCTGATCCATGCTGGCTGGGTATCTTTTACTTCTATTCATTATTCAAAAAAGTCGTTTTCACTTGAAAGAAATAGGTTTTCGAAAAGGATCTCTCGGTTTGTGGATATTTCCCATCCTAATCATCGAGGCCATTCCGTTTATTGCTGGATTCAACAAGGATTTATCTGTTTCTTCCTTTCTGGCACTTTGTTTCTTCATGGTGTGTGTCGGTATTTTTGAAGAAGTAATTTTTCGAGGCATTCTGTTTCAATATTTAAAACAAATCAACTTGAGCACTGCCATATGGGGCTCCGCTGTACTATTCGGTTTTGGGCATGCTGCGAATCTACTAAGCGGAAAAAGCATCACCTTAACCATCGCACAAATCGTCTTCGCCTTCTTATTTGGATTCGTTGCGGCCGAAATCGTCGCACTTACTAACAGCCTGCAATGGGTGATCATATGGCACGCATTGCATAATATCGTGGATCAAACCACAAATGGGCAAGCACCTATGGCAATGCAAATGCTTTTGCTTTCGATTAAATGTATCATCTTGGTTGTTCTTGCGGTGGTGTTGTGGAGAAAATTAAGAATGAAAAGTTGAACCAACTCCTCAATCTATGAAGCGAAGAACGAAGTCAATCAACTCTTTGTTTCTTCATCCTTTCACATGGTTAAGATCGAAAAAACATATAATATTTAATTTAGTTTCTGCACAAAAAAGCCAGCTCCTACTGTAAAGGAATTTACTTTTCTCCTTGGTGTTTTTTGATGAGGAATCTTATCATTTTCCAGTATAATCAAAGGGTTGAGTATTCTACTAAAAACAAAATTAAGAATATTAAGTGCATAATTCTATATGAGTTAATTTCTTTCGGATAATTATTTTTCTCTTCAGGCATTTGAAAGTTTGAACTATCAAATGGCATTCAAGGCTCTTTCATAATTTTAACTATCAAATTTGAATTTCAAAGCAACCTCATCATATTTATCTTTAACCAACAGCTTACCCTCAACATTAATCTTATTGTAACTGTCTACAAACTCTAAATGTTTAAGGTTTTCAGAAACGATTGAAAAGAAAGACTGATTAGTGTCAAAAAAATATTTTTCTATTGCTTCAAACATCTTTTTTGCTGTCTCACCCGTAATTTCATTTTTAATAAACGAATCCATACAAAAGGGAATTATATAAGAGCTATACTTCCTCAACAAACTAAAATAAATTAAATAGTAAGCTAAAAATTTTTTATTTTTATCCATACCACTACCCGATATTTTCTTAAATTCAAGAAATTTAAGTTCATCCAGATTTAAATCAGTTAAATCCAGGTTTATATCAGTTAATACTTTTTTTATTTCAAATACCAAATTAATGTAATCTCGTTCAATAATCTCTCTTAAACTTTCTTTCTCTTTCTTCAGTTTATTAATTTTCCTTCTTAATACTTTAATTTTTTCTTCTAAATTATATTTAGAAAGAACTTGTTTATCAACTAAATTTTCCAATTCATTTGATGCTTCTTTTTTAGCAGTTGCTTTTACATAATCATCAATCGTAAGTAGATCTTTAGAATTTTGAATCCTACGATGAATTTCATCAATTTTAGATTCAATAGAATTTTGCTGTGATTCGAATTCTATAATTTCATTAGTCAATTTTTCTACTTCTTTTTCTATTTCCTCTTTCAAAAGCGATATTTCAAAATAATTATTCGATAAATCAAGTCTTGTTAAAGATTGTTCTTTCGTTAATTTAGAATGACAGTACTGACATTCTGTTTCAATAGAGTTATATCTCTTTTTGTTCATTTTTAAAAGCTGCTCTAATTCAGACAATTCTTGCTTTTGCAAATCCAACATTTCTTGCTTGTTTAATAGCTTCATTTTATATTTTACTATTTGTTCATTTAATTCATTTTGCATCTGCAAGTAGCGATCGATATCTTTATTTAGGGCTATTTTATCAATTTTTGAAACAGTAGGGACGGGACATCTGCGTTTTCATGTCTATAATCTTCCAAAACATTTAACAAGCTCTCTATTGTAGACACTACCGTATTCTTTTCTTTATTATAATTAGTAAGTGAATTTTGCAACTCCAGAAGCTCGTAATTGGAGAGATTAAAAACACTTTTGAAAATATCTTCCGGTATGCGAGTATATTGATTCAAAGTATTAGTTACATTTCTATAAATTCCGCCATCCCAAGAATCGTCTTGATCTATGTAAAATGGTAAAATTACTGCCGAAGAATATGCCTCGTATAAGTGCTTAGTACGAGTATTAGCTAACTGCATTTTAATTTCAAGTTTATGTTGAAGCCACTCTGAATACTCTTTTACATTCAAAGGTACTTCTACATCACTTACTCTGAAAATATCTTTTTGTCTAGTTATATTATATTTAATATTATTTACCAATACTTCTATTTGAAAATACATGGAATTTATATTCCAGTTACTAGGGAATTGATGTACGTCAAATCCTAATGTATAATACATTGATTTTAAAAGACTTGATTTACCTTTGGTATTTCCTTTACTAACAATAAGATTAGTCCCAACTTTAAAGTCAAAATTCTGAGCTTCTTTATTTTTAAAATCAAGAATAGAAAAAGCAATTATTATCATAGATTTTATTCTCCCAACTCACAAAAACAGTCTATTGCTAAAGCAATAGATAGTTCTGTAGGCTTCATATCTGGCACTATATCTACCAATAGATCTCTGAGATAGTTAATAGCACCCTCATCATTCTCCCTCATAAGTAAATTAATATCTGCCTTTTTCTTCGTTTGCTCTTTAATATTTTGATACAAGAGTGGTATTCTTAATTTCTCCTTCTTTACTTTTTTTTTCATAATGGTGTTGATTGAGAGATTATCTAAAATTTCATCAAACATCTCTTTTTGCTTAACATTAATGAATACCTGCTTAAGATAATTCCCGTCGATTTTTTTCCTTTCTACATCACTTTCAGTAGAAACTACTATTTCACTTTTACGATCTATTTCCAATGATAGTTCTCCTAAAACTAATTTAGCTCGATCATTAGAAACCAACAAGTTTTCATTAACCATTTCTCCTTTTAAAAATGTTAAAGCCAAATTTATATCGTTTGGAAAAGGAGTTATATATATATACTGATTGTTCATTCTATTTTTCTGTTCTTCATCTAAATCAAGAGTATTTATAATCTCTGTCTTTTGTTTCGATGAAAGGCTGTGTTTCATAGGAATAAGCGTTCCTTCTTGGCTTATCAATTCATTTTTTGTTAACTCCGCTATATCCCACAGGAAAATTTTCCTTATATCTCCATCATTACCAGGAGAAAGATTTTTCTCTATGATTGAAGCTTTTCCGCTAGGCCTTGACTTCAACTTACCTATGGAAAGTTTTTTTGTTCCTTTCACTTGTATAAAATAAGTATCTTGTCCAAGATGAATTTCAAAATCTTCTCGCGATTCAGGTATGACTATAAAATTATCTTTTTCAAAATTATGAATCATTACAAGTATGATGGAAGCTTTTTGATAGTTAAATCCTTTTATTGCGATGGCTCCCCCGTTGTCAATTTCAATCATTGCACTCCTCCTGATATCCTCTCTCTTATTTATATGATATCAGGATTTTCAAAAAATTGGTACTATTCATTTGAATTTTCCATAAAATCCTAGTAGGTTTTCAATAATTTAGATTTTGAACCTCAAATATAAATAACTCATTATTTTCAATATCAGATACAGAATGCATGAACGCATCTTATGTTACTTTTATTAGCTCACATAAAAAACTATGATACCAATAAATAAAGACACCTCCCAAATGAGAAAGTGTCTTTAAAAGTTTTTTATCGAGATGGATATCAAGAGATATAACTGACTTGTGGAGAATGCAGAACTATTTGAAATAGATTAACACTCTCATCAACACACAATTATATATTTCATTCCCACTCAATCGTAGCAGGCGGCTTACTCGTAATATCATACACCACGCGGTTCACATGCTTCACTTCATTCACGATACGAGTTGAGATCTTCTCAAGTACATCCCAAGGGATTCTTGCCCAGTCACTCGTCATACCATCAATAGAAGTAACAGCACGGATGCCGATTGTGTAGTCGTATGTTCTTGCGTCACCCATGACACCTACGCTGCGGATGTCTGGGAGGACTGTGAAGTATTGCCAGATGTCGCGCTCAAGGCCGAAGTTGGCAATTTCTTCTCGTAGAATCGCATCAGATTCACGGACGATTTCTAGTTTTTCTTCAGAAATTTCACCTAGGACACGGATCCCTAGTCCTGGACCTGGGAATGGCTGTCTCCAGACGATGTCGTCAGGAATGCCTAGCTCTGACCCTAGAGCACGAACTTCATCCTTGAATAGTGTATTGAGTGGCTCAATCAATTCAAACTGCATGTCTTCTGGAAGACCGCCTACGTTGTGGTGAGATTTGATTGTTTGTGCCGTTGCTGTTCCGCTCTCAATGATGTCTGTGTAAAGTGTTCCTTGTGCTAAGTAGTCGATGCCTTTTAGCTTGTCCGCTTCATCATCGAATACATAGATGAATTCGTTACCGATGATTTTACGTTTTTGCTCAGGATCAGACACACCTTTTAGCTTGTTTAAGAAGCGATCTTTCGCATCTACTTTAATCACGTTCATGTTGAAACCTTCGCTAAATGTTTTCATAACCCCTTCTGCTTCGCCTTTGCGAAGAAGACCGTGGTCAACGAAAATACATGTCAGCTGATCGCCGATGGCTTTGTGGATCAATACGGCCACAACAGATGAATCCACACCGCCGCTTAGTGCGCACAATACTTGTTTGTCGCCCACTGTTTCACGGATTTTTTGCATTTCGATTTCAATGAAGTTCTCCATTGACCATTTGCCATCACAATCACACACGCCGAAGACAAAGTTTTTCAATAGGTCATTTCCGTACTCAGAGTGACGTACCTCTGGGTGGAACTGAACGCCATAGAAATTCTTCTCAGCTAAGCTCATCGCTGAGTTTGGACAATGTGCACTTGTTGCATCAACTGTAAAGCCTTCTGGTACTTCAACGACAAGGTCGCCATGGCTCATCCATACGACTTGATCTGTAGGAAGGTCTTTGAATAAAGCAGGTGTTCCGTTAATATGGATGTCTGCTTTCCCATATTCACGCTGGCTAGCGGCTTCTACTTTCCCGCCTAAATAGTGAGTCATCAGCTGCATGCCGTAGCAAATGCCTAGAACCGGAATGCCTAGATCAAAAATCTTTTCGTCACAGCGGAAAGATCCTTCATCATATACACTGTTCGGTCCGCCAGAAAGGATAATTCCTTTAGGCGCCATTTCTTTAATTTCTTCAGCAGTTAAAGTGTGCGGATGAAGCTCACTGTACACACCAAATTCACGAATACGGCGAGTGATCAGCTGATTGTACTGACTACCGAAATCGAGAACCAAAATCATTTCATTTACTAAATTTGTCATGGTGTCACCTCTATGTCCAATATAGTTTTTTATAAACGCACAGAAAAAATGAGAGGAGAAAACCTGCTCTCAGTGTGGAATCACGCTTTTGAAGCGCCCAGACTCACATCCGAACGCTTCAATTTCATGTATTTTAGAAGGTTTTAATATTCACCTATTCTAACAACAGGAAGGTACGGGGTCAAGACTATCTCCTGTTTATTAAATTTTCCCATAACTTTGCCGATTGCCGCCAAAGCGCCGATGCATCTTCTCGTCGATAGAGCGCCCGCTCATAAAGCTGCGTCAACTCAGACATGTGATGATCTCCATCCTTGTCATCGATCAAAGAAGCGAATTCTCTTAACGTCATGCTCGGCTTTTTCTCGTTCCCTCTGCGCTTCAGCTGTTTTAATAGAGCCGCATACGCATAGAAAAATGCTTCCTCATCTGGCAGACGTTTCACCTTTCGTACAATGAAGAACGGAAGCCATCTTGATCTGAATCGATAAAGCAACCAACTAATGAAGCCAAGAAGGACAATAGCACCTGCTACATAGCCCAAGATTGAACCAATATGCACCATACTCGGCTTTGTTTGAGCTGTTTGTTCCTCTTGCTGCGGCGGCTGTTCCGTCTCCGGCTGCTGCGGCTGCTGTGTCTGCTCGTTTTCTTGTTCATCAGACGCAGGTTGATCTTCTTCATCCTTTTGATCATCCGTTTGGTCGCTGGCAGTGGTTTCATTCGTAAATGTCTCTGGGTTCGTGAACCCTTTTGTCGGTTCAAAGGTCACCCATCCCCGATTTGGAAAATAGACCTCCACCCATGAATGCGCATTGTTATTGGTTACTTCATACACATTGTCTACACCTATCTGTGTTTCATATAACTGGCCAGACGTATATCCTTTCACCCATCTAGCCGGAATCCCGATCGAACGAAGCATCACAATCATTGAGGTTGAAAAATTGTCACAATAGCCCATCATCGTATCAAATAAGAATTGATCCACATAATCTTCATTACGTCCCGGCACCGCAACATTTTGCGTTTCATATGAAAACTTTGCAGATCCTAAATAATCCTCAATTGCTTTTGCTTTATCATACATATTATCCTTCGTTTCCGTTAAACTGTTTGCCAATGTTTTCACACGCTCTGGCAATGTGGAAGGGAGCTGCAAGTATTCACGTCCGACCTGCTGGTTTACCTGCTGCTTGGTCGGCACTTTGATCCGCTGTAAATCCTCAAGAATAAATGTAGGTGATAAGAAGCTGATTTGATAGTTCCCTAAATTTTCTGGCGGGTTTTGATTAGCCGGCACAATTTTTTCAGTCTTCCCCATCATTTGTAGTGGAATATTTTCCATTGGCGTCAGATTGGTCGTCCCAATTGGATAGACCGCATGATTAAAGCGATAGTCCGATTCTATATCGACTCTCATTTCATGCTCCTCTGTTTTCACACGGTCGGTAAACCACCGATTCGGCACATCGTCATCTTTTAACCGAGTAGGCTTTGTATCATTTGAAGCATCCTCCCAGCCTTTCCCGGTGTAAATACTTTTGGTTTCTACACGAAAATAAGAAGGCTCCTTTCCGCTCCATTTAAATACTGGTGTGCGGTCCTCACTAAACGGTCCTCCAAGTGACGAATCATCCGCACTATATCCCACCTTATTCTGTCCTGCCGTTCCATCTTGATTCGTAACCGCCTTAAAAAATGGTACAGGGTCAGGCCATTTCGGATCAGACTTTGGTAAAGAAGCACCGAGTGACGCTGATACAAGGACTAGCACCAGCATGGGCAAGAACCAATTGAGACGCGCTTTCTGCGACACACGAACGCCTTCAGCTGCACGAAGTCGATCAAAATATAGCAACCCAAGCAAACAAAAGCCAAATACCATAATTCGAACAATGGCAAAGGTCGCGTCATAAGGCGTAAACGTATCCAGGATCGTGACATACACAATCGTCATAAGTAAAAAGAAAAAGATACGCTGCTGATACACAACCCAATAATGCAGCAAATAGACAAGCAGCCAAAGCAAAATATAAAACAACAATGTGCGGAAAGACGGATACATGTCACTCCACATGCCCATGCTCATTAGAGAGAGATTATCTTTAATATCAGCAAAAAGCGCAGCCAGATAGCTTGGCTCTGATTGATAAAAGATCAAATATAAAGCAAGCAAGATTAATCCAGCGCAAATAGGAAAGGTCACATACCACTTCAGACGAAAGAACGTAAACAAACACGTAAGCCCTATAAAAATGATGAAATAAGACGTATGACTCGTCTCTGTAAAATCTTGAAGCGGACGAAGCCACTCCCAAAGCAGCAGAAATGCTACAGCATAATAGATAAACAACTCAAAACGGCTTTGCCGCTGATGAGTATGCAGCATAAAAGTTTGTCACCTCACAGTTCTTTCGTGCAGCCGGTCTTCAAATAAAAAGGTAGTGTGTATACCAGAAGCTTTGAACCGGTCTACAAGCTGTTTTTCTTTTGTCGTTAATCGGTCAACAGCTCTCTTCACTAAAAGAACAGTGATGTTCTTTCTGTTTCGATTGCCTAGAAGACTCGCAGCCAGCTCTTCCTGCAGCTGACCCGTCACAACATATTTCCCGGTGTGCTGGTACTCACTCGCTGTTAATGATTGATAATCGGGTGCGCGAGAAGGCTGATGCTGCACCCTTGTTAAATAATAGAGCATGTCCTGTAAATGCAGATCTCCTTGATCCACTCGAAATGACTGCTGATCTCCAAGTGGGACAAGGCCTGCTGGCACGCCTTTTTTCACAGCCGTTTGAAGAACAGAAGCGGCAATAGACACAACCGTCTCAAAAGCGGATTTATCTGTAAAATCAGCAAACACCACAAGGTCCTTTGTCTGATTCTGTTCAAACTCCTTTGTCATCAGCTGACCTCTTCTAGCCGTTGTCTTCCAGTCCACCCAAGCAAACCGGTCTCCTTGCTGGTATTCCCGCACACCTGTTGTTACATTGGTCGGTTCATTTAACCAGGAGTGCACCGCTTTGCCTCCATTTTCATTCACCGATTCAGCAGATTCAACTGGAATATCCAGCATTTTTGGATAGACAAGCAGCTTTTGCTCTAACGGGAGGATCACTTCTTTTTCAACAAACCCAAACATATCACCTGTTTTGATTCTAACCGCAGTTAATTGATGCTCTCCCCGTTTGATATCATTCAATTGATAAGAAACTCGCCACGTTTTTCGAAACCATGGAAACAGCATTCGCTTCATTTCAACCTGTTCCTGCAAATGAAAGGTGTCCGGCGGATTATCCTCAAGGATGACGTACACGTACGGAAATGGATTCGTCCGCTTGATTTCAAGGTCAACAGACAGCACATCCCCTGCCCTCAACCGGGTATGCTGCAATGTCCTTTTGACTGTCGAGCGAAGCGGAACAAGCGCAAACAGAAGCGAATACAAAGCATATGGCAAAAATGCATAAAAAAGGAACCAACTCACAAAGCCACCCTGAAACATCGCGTAGCAAAAGGCAGCCGCAGTGAGGAGAAGTAGCATAAAAACCCGTAACCATAGTGAAAAAGCGAAGCGGTCACGTGACTTCATTGAGTGATCGACTTCTGAACTGGCACGCCAATGTGCTCAAGCACCTGTCGCAGCAGTGTCTCCGCCTTCTTCCCTTCATATGTTGCTTCTGATGTCAAAATCATACGGTGCGGCAATGTGTAAGGCGCCAAATACTGTACATCATCTGGAATCACATAATCACGCCTGTTCAACAGCGCATACGCCTGAGCCGCTTTCATCAGTGCAATCGACCCCCTTGGGCTCACGCCTAAATAGACGGAAGGATGATTCCTCGTTGCTTGAGCAATTTCGACAATATATTCCTTAATGGATGCATCCACATGTACGGTCTGAACAGCTTGCTGCAAAGCATGAATATGATCCTTTGTCATGACGGCTTGGAGCGTGTCAATCGGGGATTGCTTCTCCTGCAAATTGAGCACCTCCAGCTCCTCTAGCATGGTCGGATACCCCATCTGCAGTTTGAATAAAAACCGGTCCATTTGCGCTTCTGGGAGCGGATAGGTTCCTTCATATTCCACTGGATTTTGAGTAGCCATGACAAAGAAAGGATCTGCCAGCGGCATCGTTTCTCCGTCTACGGTGACACTGCCCTCCTCCATCGCTTCAAGAAGCGCTGATTGTGTTTTAGGAGAGGTACGGTTAATCTCATCAGCCAAAATAATCTGTCCCATAATCGGCCCTTGTCTAAATTCAAACTCATTGGTCTTTTTATTATAAATCGATACACCTGTTACATCTGAAGGCAAAAGGTCAGGAGTGAATTGAATTCGTTTAAAATCACAGCCAATTGATTTTGCCAAAGCACGAACCATCATCGTTTTCCCAACGCCAGGCACATCCTCTAATAACACATGTCCCTTCGCCAAAATCGCAACAAGGCTTAATATCGTAATGTCTTTTTTCCCAACCATGACTTTATTGATGTTATCTACGATTTTTTGTAAATCTGAATGCATCGGTTCATCAAATGCCATCCTGATCCTCCTATCACGTTTCCGTCAATTTTCATATAGTCTAACTTTACCATACAACGCGCATCTGTATAAAACATCAGTACATAGAAAAGGAAAAGAAGCCTTCTCACGATGGAAAAGACTTCTTCTCTTCATTTGATACATTTGCTGGCTCCATATGAACATGAGAATGTAAAATATCATGTTCCGTTTTCATTCTTCGTTCGATTTCATCTGCAATATCATGGCTTTCAGCAATGTTCAAATGCGGTTCTACCTCTACTACTACATCCACATGGACCGTACTTCCAAGATAACGAGCCTTGATATCTTTCAAATCGCCTACTCCTGGTGTCGACTCAATGGTCTCTTTATACTTTGACATATCTTTTATATGGAAACCGTCCGTTAACGAATGAGAGGCATCTCTGAAAATCTCCCAAGCCGTCTTACAAATAATTAAACCAATCACAAACGCAGCAAGCGTA
This sequence comes from Bacillus xiamenensis, assembly GCF_000300535.1. Taxonomy (GTDB): domain Bacteria; phylum Bacillota; class Bacilli; order Bacillales; family Bacillaceae; genus Bacillus; species Bacillus xiamenensis. The sequence continues at coordinate 21,210 of NZ_AMSH01000005.1, read as the reverse complement.
TCAATCCATGCCAGCTGAAATTGTGAGGCGATGATCCCTACAAACGTCCCGATACTCACATAGGCATCGGATTTATTATCAGCAGCTGCCGCATAAAGAGCCTGGCTATTGATCCGTTTAGATAGATTCCTGTTATAAATATACACAGCATACATGACAACAGCACTTCCTGCTGCCGTCCAAGCCGCGACCATATCAGGCGTTTGATGTTCGGATGAGAAAAGCGACTGGCCTGCACTCAGCAAAACCTGAAGCCCGACAAGCATCATAATAAAGGAAGCCACAAGCGACGCAATATTTTCAGCTCTAAAATGACCGTATGGATGATCTTCATCAGGCGGCTTCTGAGAAATACGCAGCCCAATTAATACCGCAAGCGAGGCAATGATATCTGTCGTATTATTTAAGCCATCCGCCGAAAGGGCTTCTGAATGAAACACATACCCTATGATGAGTTTGACAGCAGATAAGATCACATAGGCAATAATGCTGACCCAAGCACCTGTTTCACCTTGTCTTAATTCGTTATAGCGCTCCATATCGAACAGCGCCTCCTCACACATAACTTTTTCTATTATTTATCTTACAAAGCAAAGCCCGTGTGGGTCTACAGCAACATGATTCGCTTGCGTCAGCAAAATAGGATACATAGAAATGTGTTGACTTAAGCAAACTTATTTTTATAAGGTCAATTGACCTCAAGACCTACTCCCATCAGCATTTTTCCCATTCACTCCGAAACGTGAAAAAGAACAAAATTTCTCTATCGTTAAATTGTCAGAATAATTTTATTTTAAGACACAACTTTTTTTTCTCCTATCTTATGCTAATTTTAAGAATGAGTAGAGAAAAAAGAGGGAACATAATCTCTCAAATCTTTTATACTTTTTAACATCATGTTAATAGGTTTGAAATGTCAGTTTGATAACCTGTCCAATGCTGAATGGCAATTCAGTATGATAAAATTTAAAATATTCTAAAAACAAATTCTCTATTAAAAGAGAAGTGTTTGGAGGTAAAGAAATGTCCAACATGACAAACGGTCTTCAAAAAAACCTTAAGACAAGACATATTTCGATGATCTCCATTGCCGGGGTCATTGGGGCAGGGCTATTTGTTGGTAGCGGCGCTGTCATCCATTCTGCAGGTCCTGGATCCATTCTTTCCTATTCATTTGCCGGACTTCTGGTCATCTTTATTATGAGAATGCTTGGAGAAATGGCATGTGCCTATCCGACAAGCGGTTCTTTCTCAAAATATGCGAGCGATGCCATCGGCCCATGGGCTGGCTTTACAATCGGCTGGCTTTACTGGTTCTTCTGGGTCATCGTCATTGCCATCGAAGCCATTGCCGGTGCTTCCATTATTCAATATTGGTATGGAGATGCACCTGTTTGGCTCACAAGTCTTATCCTCACAATCCTCTTAACATTGACAAATATCTTTTCTGTTAAATCTTTTGGCGAATTTGAATATTGGTTTTCATTAATTAAAGTCGTCAGCATTATTCTATTTCTACTTATTGGTTTTGCATTTATCTTTGGTTTTGGCGGTCATCATACTTCAGGTCTTGCCAATTTAACAGCGAACGGCGGGTTCCTTCCAAATGGATTCGGCTCTGTGCTGCTCGGGATCGTTGTCGTCATCTTTTCCTTCATGGGAACCGAGATTGTGGCAATTGCGGCTGGTGAATCAGCAGACCCTGTCAAGTCTGTTACAACAGCTACTCGTTCTGTTGTATGGCGTATTATTGTTTTCTACGTCGGATCAATCGCTGTCGTGGTTACCTTACTCCCATGGAATTCGGCAAGTATTTTAACAAGTCCATTCGTTGCGGTATTAGATTACATTGGCGTCCCATCAGCCGCTCAAGTCATGAACGTTATCGTTTTAACAGCCGTACTTTCTTGTTTAAACTCTGGCTTGTACACAACGTCCAGAATGCTTTATTCATTAGCAGAAAGAGGCGAAGCGCCGAAACGTTTCATGAAAATCAGCAAAAGCGGTGTCCCTGTAGCGGCTACAGTCGCAGGTACCTTCTTTTCCTACATTGCCGTTATGATGAACTACTTTTATCCTGAAACCATCTTTCTATTCCTAGTCAATGCATCTGGTGCCATCGCACTTCTTGTTTACTTGGTCATTGCCGTTTCACAATTAAGAATGCGTCGTAAAATGGAAAAAGAAAATCCAGAACAGCTCAAAATCAAAATGTGGCTGTTCCCATACCTCACGTACTTTACCATTTTGGTCATTTGCGCCATCTTGGCCTCTATGCTGTTTATTGAATCGATGAGGCCGCAGCTCATATTGACATGCATCATTACCGTTAGTGTACTAGCTGCCTACTTCATCTTTAAACCGAATAAAAAGATGCCTGCAAGTGCGGCGCTTGAAAATAAACACCCTTAATTCTCCCGCTGAAAAGCGGGTTTTTTTAATTTATTCACCTATTTTGATGTCCGCACTTATAATGTATCAAATTGAATGTAAGTGAGGATTAATCAACATGAACCTAGAAAAATTTGTTGACGAGCTTCCAATTCCAGAAGTTGCAGAGCCCGTCAAAAAGAACCCAAGACAAACGTATTATGAAATCGCCATGGAGGAAGTGTTCTTAAAAGTTCATAGAAACCTGCCCCCAACCAAGCTATGGACCTACAATGGCAGCCTGCCTGGTCCGACCATTAAAGCGAGTCGAAATGAAAAGGTCAAAGTGAAATGGATGAACAAATTGCCGCTGAAACACTTTCTGCCTGTCGATCACACCATTCACCCCGGGCATCATGATGAACCAGAAGTCAAAACAGTCGTTCATCTGCATGGCGGGGTCACACCAGCAAGCAGCGATGGTTACCCAGAGGCTTGGTTTTCACGAGACTTTGAAGCGACCGGTCCTTTCTTTGAACGGCAGATTTACGAATACCCTAACCATCAGCAAGCATGCACATTGTGGTATCACGATCATGCGATGGCATTGACGCGCTTAAATGTGTATGCCGGCTTAGCAGGGTTTTACTTGATCTCAGATTCATTTGAAAAGTCGCTGGAATTACCGAAAGATGAGTATGATATTCCATTAATGATCATGGACCGTACATTTCAGGAAGATGGAGCATTGTTTTATCCAAGCAGACCAAACAACACACCAGAAGACAGTGACCTTCCAGACCCCTCCATCGTGCCCTTTTTTTGCGGGGAAACGATTTTGGTCAATGGAAAGGTGTGGCCGTATTTAGAAGTTGAACCACGAAAATACCGTTTTCGGATATTAAATGCATCCAATACAAGAACTTATGAGCTGCATCTAGACAACGATGCCACGATCTTACAAATTGGATCTGATGGCGGCTTTTTGCCAAGACCGGTTCATCACCAATCCTTTAGCATTGCACCTGCTGAACGTTTTGATGTCATCATTGATTTTTCAGCTCATGAAAACAAAACGATCATTTTAAAAAATAAAGCAGGCTGCGGTCAGGAAGTAAATCCAGAAACAGATGCGAACGTTATGCAATTTAAAGTCACACGTCCGCTAAAAGGAAGAGCACCTAAAACATTACGTCCGATTTTCAAACCACTTCCATCGCTTCGACCGAGCCGGGCAGATAAAGAACGTACACTAACACTTAGCGGCACACAGGATAAATATGGCCGCCCAATTTTATTGCTAGATAACCAATTTTGGAATGATCCTGTCACGGAAAATCCGCGACTTGGCAGTGTAGAGGTTTGGTCTATTGTCAATCCAACAAGGGGTACACATCCTATTCATTTACACCTTGTTCAATTCAGAGTGATTGATAGAAGGCCATTTGATACAGACATCTATCAATCGACAGGCGAAATTGTGTACACAGGACCGAATGAAGCACCTCCTTTGCATGAACAAGGCTACAAGGACACCATTCAATCGCATGCCGGTGAAGTCATTCGTATTATCGCCAGGTTTGTCCCATATAGCGGCCGCTATGTGTGGCATTGTCATATTTTAGAACACGAGGATTATGACATGATGCGGCCGATGGATATCATTCAGTAATAACCATCATCGTTTCACAAACTATATGCAATTTCGTTTGACATAGATTATCATGAAAAGGCTAACTGACATGAATTCATTAGCCTTTTTTCCTTTTGGCGGTCGATCTATTTGGAAATTGAATAATAAACTTAATGAATGGTTTCTCCGAACATTTAACACTAAAAAAATAGCGTAGCAAACCGATAATACTACTATATACCCATTACCTCTATCAAAAGGCACTGAAGAAACAATACACGAACAAATAGAAAATCGTCATAAAAAACGGAGGAGTTCAATTTGAATGAAGAAAAAGAGACTTGCCAGGTCAATCGAGAAACAGTGGCAGGAAACATAGAGAAGCTTTCAACTCATGAAAACGAGAGCATTCGATCAAACATTGAACAACTAACAATTGAACTCGGTGAACAAAAAGAATTCAATCACTTCATATTGGATGAAAAACAAAAGGCCATCAGCACACTATCTGCTCTGATTACAAAAGGCGATTGTGGTGAAGAGTTAAAAGCTCATTTTGCACAAGCATTACATATCGGGCTCTCTGTTATAGAGATTATGGAGTTGATTAAGCACTGTACAAAGGTTGCAGGATTCCCTCATTCCATTAATGCCTTGTTTATTTTTCAAAACTTACTAGATGAAAACATAAAATAAATAAGAGAAAACGAGAAGTCATCTGTCCTCTCGTTTTTTTATTTCTACTTATCTTAATCTCTTTCGTTGATTCTGTCACAACAGCAAAATATGAAAATACCACTCATTTCCTTGCTTAAAAAATGATTTTCATTTCAACAATCCTTATCTTTCACCGACATATCCCACGACAAAATAAAAAAACGTCCAGTTATATGACATAACTGAACGCACCTTTTATCGATTGACAGTAAAGTTGTTAACAATCCCGCCATCTTTCTCCCAAGCAGCTTCTACTGTTTTCTTCTTGAGGTCGTATTCATAAATGGTTCTAACCTTCGCCTTCCGGCCGTTGTCATCCTTTAATTCCTTTGCGTTCTTTGCAGCACCTAAGAAATAAATCGATGTCCCATCCGAAGAAAATTGCGGCTGTGCAGTACTTAAAATATGCACATCCTTGCTGTTTTTAACGAGTGTCTTCGTTTTTCCCGTATCTACATCAAGCATCTTAATAGAGGATACTTCTTTTTCGTTTCGAACCTTCACTTCTGTATAAACCAGCTTCTTGTGATCTGGTGAAAATGAAATATCATTAATTGTTTGAGAGATGCGCGCAATGTTTTTCCCCTTCTCACCTGCTTGAAGGGTAATCTTCATGGTCGTTGGCTCAGGGTCCATTCCTTTTTCATTCGCTTCATCAGTCTTCTTATAATCTTCTTTTAACGAATAATGCTGAATGGCCAAAAGATTTGATGCTGGATCGTAGGCAAAAGAGCTCACCGTATCATCATCACTTTTTTTAGGATATAACACTTTCACTTTGTGTTTTTTCAAATCAAAAGATGCTACATAAAATTGCTCACCTGAAGCCTTATTATACCTTAGATATAACTGCTTTCCGTCGCCAGACAGCCTCATACTGTCAATTGAATCTTCACTCGTAAAGAGCGTTTTTTCTTTATCGGTTTTTACATTCAGTTCTCGGATACTCACCTTTTGCGTGTCTTCATCCGTATACGTATAGTATAAAGTCTGTTTCGCCCGATCATAAGCAATCGAAGGATATGCTGTGAGTTTCTCCGTATGAAGTGCCTTGTCGTGCAGGTAATATGTGTTATTTAACTGTTGATCTGTAAATGAAACAAGCAATTCGTCTTTTGCATCTTGATTTATTTTCACTTTTCCTGCATGTTTCGCCTCTTGACCCGGCTTCATTATGAAGAAAATGACGGCCGCAATCACTGCGAGTCCAATGACCGTGATGATCCACCATGTTGATTTTTTCATTGACTTTCAGACCCTCTCTACAACAAAAGAAGCCAGAAAATGAACTTTTCCCGCTTCTTTGCATGCCTATGTATTAATAAGTGTAATGCCCTTTGACGACACCTTTACTTGTTGAATACCCAAGTGCTTTGAATGCTTTCGGACTTACGTCTAATACTGCGTTTGGCATTCTACCTACATCATATTTATATACTGTAATCACTTTATGTGGTTTCGCTTTTGTTGTCACTCTTAGTTTTGTACCTTTTTTCGGTACGTCAAATCCCATTTTCGTTGCTGCATCCCAATGACCGAGTTTTTTTCCATCTGCGCCTTTTTTGCCGACACCATTATACCAAGTAATATTGCCGCTTACTTTTTTTGCACTTGCTCCATGTGAGAAACTAAACGCTAAAAATAAACTAGCTACTGTTACGATTGTCGCGATAAGCTTTTTATTCATTAAAAAATCCTCCGTATTTGGTTTCTGCACTTATTATACATGAAGATGCACCCAGTTATTTTACAGTCACATTACAATTCGAATACAAGTTAACCACTTTATGACCGATTTTCAACATAAATACCACCAAAAACAGTCAGAACATTGTAAGTCAGACCTGTCTTTCATTTTATATCATATAAGTGAATGAACTATAAGGAGGAATTATCATGAAAAAATGGATCACGATGTTCAGTCTGAGCTTAGCGTTTGTTTTAATGCTTTCAAGTCTGCCTGCCTCAGCGGCTGGCCCCCGTCACGGTGCGATTGTGACACAAACGGATGAAGCGAAATGGTCAGGTATCTCTGCTGATATTGTACTGCCGAAAACAGCAACCATTAAAAATGGCTATGCTGACTGGTATCTCGGTCTCGGCTCTGCCGTTATTGAAAGCGGGATTTCAAAAACATCTTCTGGCTATAAGGTCTTTTTGGGCAGCGGCTCTCAAGGCGGCAGTCAATATTGGAACAGCGAATACGATTCAAGTATTAAAGATGGTGCACGTGTCAACTTAAAGCTCATCAACAATAGTGATGGCACAGTGTCACTATATGTCAACGGGAAACTGCGTTATAAACAGCCTGTTTTCAATCCTAGTCGTCTGAAAGACCTCGATGTCGTCAAAATGGTACATGGGGTTCAGGATGATGGGACAAACAGCTACTCACAAGCAAGCTTCTCTAATGTACAGCTTCGTGCAAATACATCTGGAAGTGTCTATAAAAAATGGGACGGCACCGTCAAATCATCTCTTTTACGTAAAAATCTAGAGTCAGGTGCTGCGGCTCCAGCATTCACAGTCATTTCTTCCATTCCACTTAGTACAACCCTTTCAGCACAATAAGAAAAAAGCGCCCATCCTTGGGTGCTTTTGATTGTTCACAGCTTGTCAACATTCTTTTTTAATCAAAACAACGTTTCGTGGTAACATAAGCATACATACTTCGAAGAAAAAAGGAGAAAGAACGTGAGAAAAAGTCTACTTATTTTCTTGAGTCTAGTTGCAAGCTTCTCTATTTTAGCTGCGTGCTCAAATACAACAAAAGAAAAAACATCAGAATCTGTAGCACTTCCGACGATTAATGAACGCATTCAAAATGAAACGAAAGAAGTAATGGAGCAGTCTAAACTCATTAAAGACACAACGATTACCGTTGATCAAAAGAAAAAAGTCATTTCCCTAAACGTGACGGCCTCATATGATACCAACAGTGATTACGCTGAAGTCATCGGATTAAACTTTGCCAAAACGCTAGCCATTGGAGCATCCACTGAAAAAGAAAACAACCTGCATAAGCCGGAAAATGACAGCCTTGGTGCCCTCTACTCCTTTTATGACCTGGATATCACCGTAAAACAGGAAAACGGCAAGGTGCTGGCAAAAGGAAAGAAAACGACAAATGAAACAAAGATCACCTGGGAGAGAGCCCAGTAATTGGACACAAAAAAGCTTGTAGAGAGCCGCTCTACAAGCTTCTTTTATTGTTCATTCCGTTCAAATCTTCTCTCATTATATGAATCAGTGTATCGATACCCGAGTGAGACCTAGATGCTAATCGCACCAACAAATGATCAATATACTCATACAAATGACGATCTCTCAAAATATACTCCCCATAAAACGGAATAACAAAGAAATAGAGCAAATCAGCAAATTCAAGTGCAACGTCATCTTCATCTTCATCCTCTAGCGCCTCTCCAACACATTGAATCAACCAATCCACATCTGCTTTCTTCTCAATCGGAACATACATCAATTGATGAATACAGTCCGTATCCTTCGTTTGCAGCAGCTGCTCCGCCGCTTCCTTTGATAAAGCACCAATTTCTTTAGAAGATATATTAAGAACCGCTAGTTCATTCTCTGATCTGTCTTGATCCATTTGCAGCACATTTTGGTCCATCTCGACTCACTCCCCGTTCTCAGATACTTTTATTATAAGGAATTCGTCTGATTTTTTATGGAAATGGTGGATTTTTTTATGTAATTTTAAACAAAAAGAGCATCCAACAATTGATGTTCAACTTCAATTCTAAAAAAACATCGTACTTGATTTCAATCTATATGTATTAGTAGATTGAAGGGGTGAGAGAATGACGTTGAAACAGCCACAGATCAAGGAATAATGGTTGATATGATTCTTGTAGACAGGCTTGGAATCTTTTGTGCGCAGCTGACCTTTTTTTACATATGACTTAAGCGGCACTAGTTGCAGAAGCAGCGATACCCACTCCCTTTGTGGAAGTGGGTTTCAAAGTATGATTTCTCGCGCTTTTTTGATCCAAACAATCCAAACACGATGACGAATACAAGAATAATCGCCACCCAAGTCGTCAATCCCATATGTTCACCGCTTTTCTCTTTAAAAGTCTTTTATTCTAACGCCTGAAAAGAGGTGAAGATTTCGATTTCATTTGTTCTTATATTTTTCCATCATTCATTAGAAATCAAATTTGCCGTAAGTGACCAATACGTGACCAGTAAAAAAACAAAACAAAAACCCCTATATTTCAAGGGGTTTTCGGGGGGTGTTACATCATTCCACCCATTCCGCCCATGCCGCCCATATCCGGCATTCCGCCGCCTGAGCCGCCTTCTTCTGGTTTGTCAGCTACGACTGCTTCAGTTGTAAGAAGCATAGCTGCAACAGAAGCTGCGTTTTGAAGTGCAGAGCGAGTTACTTTTGTTGGGTCAACGATTCCTTTTTCGATCATGTTTACCCATTCGTTTGTTGCTGCGTTGAAGCCTACGCCAATTTCTTCGTTTTTCAAGCGCTCAACGATGACTGATCCTTCAAGACCTGCGTTGTGAGCGATTTGACGGATCGGCTCTTCAAGAGAACGTAGAACGATGTTGACACCAGTTTGAACGTCACCTTCAGCTTCGATTGAAGCGACTTTGTTGTATACATTCACAAGTGCTGTACCACCACCGGATACGATACCTTCTTCAACTGCTGCACGAGTTGAGTTCAGTGCATCCTCGATGCGTAGTTTACGCTCTTTTAGTTCTGTTTCAGTAGCAGCACCAACTTTGATGACAGCGACGCCGCCAGCTAGTTTTGCAAGACGTTCTTGTAATTTTTCTTTATCGAATTCAGAAGTTGTTTCTTCTACTTGCGCACGGATTTGGTTCACACGTGCTGCGATTTGAGCAGAATCTCCTGCACCTTCAACGATGGTTGTGTTTTCTTTTGTGACAACCACTTTAGACGCGCGGCCAAGCTGACCAATTTCAGTTGATTTCAGATCAAGTCCTAGGTCTTCTGTGATTAATTCTCCGCCAGTTAGAACAGAAATGTCTTCAAGCATTGCTTTACGACGATCACCGAATCCAGGTGCTTTCACTGCCACTGCATTGAATGTACCACGAAGTTTGTTCACAACAAGTGTTGCAAGTGCTTCGCCTTCTACATCTTCAGCAATGATCAATAATGGTTTACCTTGTTGTACAACTTGCTCAAGTACAGGAAGGATTTCTTGAATGTTTGTGATCTTTTTGTCAGTGATTAAGATGTAAGGATTTTCAAGAACCGCTTCCATCTTATCAGAATCAGTCACCATGTATGGTGAAGCGTATCCGCGGTCAAATTGCATTCCTTCAACCACTTCAAGCTCAGTTGTGAAACCTTTAGATTCTTCGATTGTGATAACTCCGTCGTTTCCAACACGCTCCATAGCTTCAGCGATCAAACTTCCTACTTCTTCATCTGCTGCAGAAATAGACGCAACTTGAGCAATTGATTCTTTGCCTTCGATTGGTTTAGAAATCTCGTGTAAGCCTTCAAGTGCGACTTTCACTGCTTCTTCAATTCCTTTACGAACGCCAACAGGGTTTGCACCAGCTGTTACGTTTTTAAGGCCTTCACGGATCATTGCTTGAGCTAGAACTGTTGCCGTTGTTGTACCGTCACCAGCTACGTCGTTTGTTTTGCTTGCAACTTCAGCCACAAGTTTTGCACCCATGTTTTCAAATGCATCTTCTAATTCGATTTCTTTTGCAATTGTTACACCATCATTTGTGATAAGTGGAGAACCGAATTTTTTCTCAAGAACCACGTTACGTCCTTTAGGTCCTAAAGTTACTTTTACAGCATCTGCAAGTGCATCTACACCACGTAACATCGCACGACGTGCTTCTTCACTGAACTTAATATCTTTTGCCATAATAACGAAACCTCCTCAGTCTTTTTAGAAATATATCTCAATGCGTTTTTATGTGATTAACCAATAACAGCTAAAATGTCGCTTTCACGAAGAATTAAATATTCTTTTCCTTCATATTTCACTTCAGTGCCTGCATATTTTGAGAAGATAATGCGGTCGCCTGTATTGACTTCTAACGCAACGCGCTCACCACTTTCAAGTACACGCCCTGAACCTGCTGCAACAATTTTACCTTCTTGCGGTTTTTCTTTTGCAGAATCCGGTAAGACAATACCGCTAGCGGTTTTTTCCTCAGATTCAACGAGTTCAATGATTACGCGATCGCCTAATGGCTTTAACATAAGAAACAACCTCCTCAATTTTTATATGTAGTCTCTTTTAGCACTCATCACTAGAGAGTGCTAACACATTTATTATAATAAAGAATGTCTTCTGCAATTTCAAGTAAAAAACTCAAAAATTTTTACGCTTTCATGATCTTTTTTTATCATCGATTCTTTCCTTTTCAACGAAAAAGAAGACTTGTGTTACAATAAATCTAGTTCTTTTAGTAAAGGGGTTTTCGTTACTTGAAAAAACAATATTGGTACATCATCTTAACGTATATATTGGTGCAGGTTTCTGCGATTCCTTATGTGTTCATTATGAAATGGTTAGGATACATTCAGACACCGATGACACAAGCAGAGCTCTCTGAATTGTCAGGAACCTGGACCATCATCAGCTTCTGTATTGGATTGATCATCATTTTGTTCATTCTTCGAACCGTACCAAAAGCATCACTTCGGAATGAAGCACCTGTTTCCATCGGTTCTGCTATCGCCTGGATCATTGGCGGTTTCTTTCTTTCTCTGTTCACGCAATCGGTTGCTGGCATGATTGAACAATATGCATTCGGCATTGGCCGTGAGTCAGAAAACACACAAAATATTTTATCTATTATGGAGACTTTTCCTTTACTTGTCATCATCATTGCAATGATTGGGCCAATACTTGAGGAAATCATTTTCCGGAAAATTATTTTTGGTGTGATCTATGAAAGAACGAATTTCTTCATTGGGGCACTTGTTAGTTCGGTATTTTTCGCTGCTGCACACTCTGATTTTGCCCACTTCTTGCTCTATACCGCAATGGGCTTTACATTTGCCTTTTTATATGCAAAAACAAAACGAATCATTGTTCCAATCGGCGCACATATGCTAATGAACTCGCTCGTCATTCTTGTGCAGATTGAGCCAGTAAAAAAAATGATTGAAGAACAAACTCAAACAATGCAAATGATTATTGGAGGCTTTTTCTCATGAGAAACCCTGTCGTATGGGGCATTATTTATTTTGCCGTAGGTGTGGCGTTCACCTATATGGCCATTCAAAATCCAGGTGATATGTGGTCATTTTACAACATTTTGCTGATGGTGTTTGCGGCCTATAATATTAATATCGCGTTTAAAATGTTTGCTTTTTCTGTCAAACTGAAAAAACAGCAGCAAAAATAAACCAAAAACCATTTTCCTCTGCTTGGAAAATGGTTTTTTTATGGAGGGGATGTCTTCATGGAACAGGAAGAACTGAACATCATGAATGATCGTCATGAAACGATAGGTACAGCCGCCCGGTCTGATGTTCATGCCCAGGGCCTTTGGCATGAAACATTTCATTTCTGGCTTTTAAAAAAAGAAGATGACACAGTGTTCCTTTATTTTCAGCTTAGAAGTCCCGAAAAAAAGGATTTTCCTTCTCTCCTTGATATCACAGCAGCAGGCCATCTTCTCGCAGCTGAACAGCCTCCTGATGGTATGAGAGAGGTCGAAGAAGAGCTCGGTCTCTCCATCCCTTTTAAGGAAGTGACCTATACAGGAATCATCCAAGATGAAATTCATCTGCCATCGTTCATCGACCGTGAATTTTGCCATGTGTATCTTTATATGGAGCAAAAGGAACACATGGATGTTCATCTACAGAAAGAAGAAGTTGCTGGTCTTTATAGAGCAAAGTTAATGGATGCACAGCAGCTTTTAACAGGAGAATGCGAAAGAATTCAGATCGAGGGCTTTGACGTTGATGCAGCCGGAGAACGACGTGAGGAAAGCAGAGAAGTAGACGTACAGGATTTTGTCCCGCATGAGTCCGCATATTACAAGCACCTATTTCATGCAATCCATCAATTCCTTTCACAATAGAAAAAGCATCGTGATCACATGTTGGATCACGATGCTTTTTTTATGAGACATCAGCACTTTCTTTCTCCTCTGTTTGCTGCATTTTGCGATAGGTCACTCTTGAAATGATAATACTCACTTCATACAAAACGAGCATTGGCAAGGTAACCATGAGGTGAGAAACGAGCTCTGGCGGTGTAATCAGTGCGGCAATGACAAGGAGGACAAAATAGGCATACTTCCGTATTTTCGATAAGAACATCGGTGTAATGATGCCAAGTCTTGTGAAAAACATCAACACGACAGGCATCTGAAACAAAAACCCAAATGGAAGTGTTAACTGCATCAGAAATGTAAAATACTCATGAATCCCAATCACTTGTTCCACATGTAAATCATTCGACATCCGCATCATAAAATCGACGACAAACGGGAACAAAATAAAATAAGAGAAAGCCACACCGCTCAAAAATAAAAACAGTGCAATCGGAATGTAAGCAAGTGTCACCTTTCTTTCTTTTTCATATAAGCCAGGACTCACAAACGCCCAAAGCTGATATAAAATCACGGGACACGTCAAAACGAGAGCAATGACAAATGCGAACTGCATAAACACGTACAGTGGATCTGTGAGCTTAAATGCGTTCAATGTCAATGTTGCCGCTTCATCAGTATTTTGCAAATACACAATGACCGGCTTAGCGAGAAAAAAACCTGCCACCATAAAGGTGACAAAAAACATCGCAATGATCACTAAACGTTTTCGCAGTTCCACAATATGCTCCATAAGCGGCATATCTTTGACATTCATGAAGCTCATCCTATTCTACTGATCTTCTTTTTTCTTTTTTTCTTCCTGATCATCAGCTAAACCTTTTGTGGCATTTTTGAATTCACGTAATGTATCTCCTGCTGCTCTTCCTAATTCAGGAAGCTTTTTCGGCCCAAAAATAATGAGCGCAACAATCGCAATTAGAATCAAACTTCCAGGACCAATCGGACCCATTTGCTCCACCCCCTTTACCCCTTTTCGTCAGTCCTCCTGCGTAACAGAATAATGCTTTAAGAAATACACAAGAGACTGAAGTTCAACCGCCAAATCTATATGATGAATTCGAATGTGTTCCGGCACATTCAATCGAGCCGGCGTAAAGTTAAGGATTCCTTTGATGCCAAGGGCAATCAAACGATCTGTAATGGACTGAGCTGCTACGGCAGGTACTGTCAAAATCGCAACAGGAATATCTCCTACCTCTTGAACATGCTCTTCAAGCTTATCCAAATCATAGACAGGCACGCCGCCTATCTCACTTCCTATTTTACTCTCATTGACGTCAAAAGCCATTGAAATTTTTGTATTATTATTTTTGATGAAATTATAGTGTAAAAAAGCAGTCCCTAAATTCCCGACACCGATGAGCATGACATTCGTCATTTCATCTTGGTCAAGGGTTTTTCTGAAGAAGGTCAAGAGGTAATCGACATTATAGCCATACCCCTTCTTCCCAAGTGCACCAAAGTACGAAAAATCTCGGCGAATAGTGGCAGAATCCACTTTGACTGCATCACTAAGCTCGGCCGATGACACCCTTTGTTTTCCTGATGCATGCAGATTTTTTAAAAAGCGGTAGTAAAGCGGCAAACGTTTGGCTGTCGCTTGTGGAATTTTTGACTGGTCTATATTCATATAAGATCCTCCAACTTAAATATCAGATGCTCTGTGAAAATCACCGTTTTTCCCGCCTGTCTTTTCAACTAGATAGGTCGGACCGATGATCATGCCTTTATCAATCGCTTTACACATGTCGTAAACGGTCAGTGCACATACTGACGCAGAAGTGAGCGCTTCCATCTCCACACCCGTACTTCCTTTTGTTTTCACCTGTACTTGTATGTGCAGAATGTGCGCATTTCCGTCTTCCTCCCAATCAAAGGAGATATCCACGCCTTTTAGTGCAAGCGGATGACACATTGGAATGATATTGGACGTTTGCTTTGCTGCCATGATGCCGGCTACCTGTGCGACAGACAGCACATCCCCTTTTCCAATTTCACGATGTTGTATTTTATCAAACACTTCTTTTATCATACGAACGCTTGAAACAGCAACGGCGGTTCTCACTGTAGACGATTTATCACTAATGTCGACCATCTTTGCTCTTCCTTGTTCGTTAAAGTGGCTAAATTGACTCATCTTTCAACGCTCCCTCACTCAAATCATACACTATTTTTCCTTATCTGTCTTTCATTTGACCATGGCTGTCGTCTATAAGATTTGCCGGTTTACTGCTGATAAGCTACACTTAACATATTATAGCAGAGGTGAAGTTACATGATGATTCTACAAGTGAATCAGCTGTCAAAATCGTTTGGCGCTGATACCGTTTTAACGAATATAAAATTGGAAGTCAAAGCAAAGGATCGTATTGCCATTGTCGGCCGTAACGGTGCAGGCAAATCCACGCTTTTAAAAATCATTGCCGGTCAAATGTCTTACGAACAAGGTGAGATCATCAAACCGAAAGACCTATCTATTGGTTATTTAGCACAGCACACCGATGTGACGTCTACACGTACGTTAAAGGACGAACTCCTATCGGTTTTTGATCATTTAAAAGAGATGGAACAAGAGATGAGAGCCATTGAAGAACAGATGGCTTCTTCCACAGGCTCAGAACTAGATTCCCTGATGAAAACCTATGACAGGCTGCAACAGGCTTTTAAAGATCAAGGCGGCTATCAATATGAAGCAGATGTCCGCTCCATTCTTCATGGACTCGGCTTTAGCCATTTTGAAGATCACACAACCGTCCAATCCTTAAGCGGCGGCCAGAAAACCCGTCTAGCGCTTGGAAAGCTCTTATTGATGAAACCAGAACTCTTAATTCTGGATGAGCCGACCAACCATCTAGATATTGATACCTTATCATGGCTTGAGCAGTATTTGCAAAATTATACAGGGGCGATTCTCATCGTTTCCCATGACCGATATTTCTTAGACAAAGTCGTGAACCATGTATATGAAGTATCAAGAACAGCCATGAAGAAGTTTGCGGGAAACTATAGCAAGTATCTTGACCAAAAAGCTGAACAGCTAGAGCGTGATATGAAGCTGTATGAAAAACAGCAAGAAGAAATCTCGAAGCTCCAGGATTTCGTCGATCGCAACCTAGCAAGAGCCTCTACAACAAAACGCGCTCAAAGCAGACGGAAGCAGCTGGAACGAATGGATCGCTTAGACAAGCCATTAGGTGATGAAAAATCGGCAAGCTTCCATTTTGATATTACAAGACAGAGCGGTAACGATGTGCTGAAGGTACATGATCTTGATATTAGTTATGATGAAAAAACGCCGCTTCTATCCTCCCTCTCTTTTCATATAAAACGCGGGGATAGCGTGGCACTGATTGGTCCTAACGGGATCGGCAAATCAACTCTTTTAAAAACATTAACGAATACGCTGAAGCCTGTAAAAGGAGATATCATCTTTGGCTCTCATGTGACGATTGGCTACTATGATCAAGAACAAGCCAAGCTCACATCATCCAAGAAAGTACTTAATGAGCTTTGGGATGATTATCCGCATATGACTGAAAAAGAAATTCGGACATGCTTAGGGAACTTCCTTTTCTCAGGGGATGATGTCTTAAAGCCTGTACATGCATTAAGTGGTGGAGAAAAAGCACGCCTTGCCCTCGCAAAGCTGATGCTGCAAAAGGCCAATTTCCTCATTCTCGATGAACCGACGAACCATCTTGACTTAGATAGTAAAGAAATTTTAGAGAATGCACTAATTGATTATCCAGGAACCATTTTGTTCGTTTCGCATGACCGATATTTTATCAATCGCCTGGCAACAAAAGTACTCGAGCTCTCACCAAATGAAACAACTGAATACCTCGGTGACTACGACTACTATCTTGAAAAGAAAAACGAACAATTAGAGCTTGAAGCACTTCAAACTCAGGAGACGCATAAAAAACAAGCAGCAAAACCAGTAGAAACAGCCAAGCTTTCTTATGCGGAAGAAAAAGAATTGAAAAAGAAAGAAAGACAAAAACAACGCAGAATCGAAGAAATTGAAGAGCGGATCGCTGTTATTGAAGACAAGCTCGCTGAAAATGAACAGCTTTTGTGTGATCCTGCTATTTTCCAAGATCATGAGAAGGTACAAGCCATTCAAACAGAAAATGATTCTCTCAACCAAGAGATGGAATCCCTTTTTGCAGAATGGGAAGATCTATTAAATGCTTAAAGAGCGCCCTAACGGGTGTTCTTTTTTCTGTGAGCGAAAACTTCTTATCCACAAAAGTACCCACAACAACTTCTTGATTATCCTTAAATATATTAAAGTTATCCACTTTATCCACAGTGTTTTAATCACATATCCACATAAAAGATCCTGTTTATACACATTCTTCTCATTTTAAAACAAAATTTTCTAACAATTGTGGATATATAACGTTTACATGTGAATAAATCGTTTTCATTTTCATAAAAAAACCCCTGTATATCCACAGGAGTTCTCATTCATAGGACACAAGCGGCAATCCCGGCTGACCATTCATAGCCATATCGCCTCTTATTCCTTTTTCAAACGCAATGGTTCCCGCAGCAGCAATCATAGCTGCATTGTCTGTACAAAGAGACAATGGCGGAATGATAACATTGACTTCAGGCAGCTTCGCAAAGGCTGATGTTAAGGCTTCTCTAAGGCCTTTATTGGCAGCAACCCCACCAGCTAAAACGACTTGCTTCACACCGTACGCTTCAGCCGCTTTTAATGTCTTTCCGACTAGCACCTCAATGACGCTTTCTTGGAAACTTGCAGCCAAATCCTCTGGCGCAATCGTTTCACCTTTTTGAGACGCATTGTGCAGTGTGTTGATCACAGCTGATTTTAAACCGCTAAAACTAAAATGGTAGGAGCCTTCTTCAAGCCATGCGCGAGGAAGCTTGATTACAGGCTCCCCTTCATGTGCTAATCGATCAATGTGAGGTCCACCTGGATATGGAAGACCCATCGTCCGAGCCACTTTGTCATACGCTTCTCCAGCCGCATCATCCAATGTTTCTCCAATGACCTCAAAAGACCCATGCTCTTTCATGAGAACGAGCTCAGTATGTCCCCCAGAAACGACAAGAGCTAAACATGGAAACACCAGTTCATCAACGAGCTGGTTCGCATAAATGTGTCCAGCAATATGATGAACACCGACAAGTGGAATTTGATGTGCGAAGCTCAGTGCTTTGGCTGCATTGACACCTATCAATAGTGCACCGACTAAGCCCGGTCCTTCTGTCACAGCAATGGCATCTAAATCCTGAAAGGTCATATTGGCCTGAGCCATCACTTCTTCTAATACGATGGTCATTTGTTCCACATGATGTCTTGAAGCGATTTCTGGCACAACACCGCCAAATCGTTTGTGACTTTCTATTTGTGAGGCGACAACGTTCGCTACAATCTCTTTCCCATTTTTCACAATGGACGCAGCGGTTTCGTCACAGCTTGTTTCTATACCTAATATGAATCGATCTTTTTGTTCACTCATTTATATTCACCCACATGACTAATGCATCTTCCCCATTATCTGTATAATAGTTCTTTCGAATAGAAGCTGGTCGGAAACCAAGTTTTTCATAAAGGGATTGTGCTGGAGTATTCGATACCCGCACCTCTAATGAAAGATGATCTGTCTTTTTTTCTTTGCAAAATTCCATAACATATCGCAGCAATGCTTCTCCGTAACCTTTTCCTCTATGCTCAGGCAGAATCGCAATGTTCGTAATTTGTGCATCGTCCATGACAATCCAGACCCCGCAATAACCAACAGGCTCACCAGCTTCTTCGATGAGGAAATAATGGCTGTATTGGTTATGGAGAATCTCATAGACAAACGATTCTTTTTTCCAAGGTGCTGTAAACGAATGCACTTCGATCGTATACACCTCAGGAATGTCCTCTACTGTCATTCTTCGAATCCCTACTGTGTGGAGATTATTTTTGTCCTTCAAGCCATTTCACTTCCGCTTCTGCCAAACGAATATAGTTAGGAACTAGCTGATGTACATCTTCAGCAGAGCGATCTGCCCCTAAACATGCAAGCACTGAAGGTCTTGGATTATGAAATGTCCCCTCCGCCAAAACAGCCGTTTCTCCAAGTACGGAGCGAATGCTCTCTTGATGAAGATGCACATCATGTCCAAGAAATAAGACAGGCTTCCCTTCCTTCTTCAGCTCTTGAAGCCAATCTGTGAGCAGGATATTTTGGTCTGGTTTGACTTCTTTTAATTTTCCAGCTTCAAACGTATATAGCCCAGTATAAACTTGTCCTCTTCTCGCATCAAATATAGGCGAGATCCATCCATCAAAATATTGAGCATTAGCTGCCAGCGTTTCTAAACTTGAAACAGCAGATACCGGAATAGACAGCGTCCAAGCGAGTGTTTTTGCAATGGTCACACCGATTCTGACACCAGTGTAAGAACCAGGTCCTTTTGCCACAACAATTTTGCTTAATTCACTCGGTGCTACACCACATTCTTTCATCAGTGCTTCAACTGTCGGCATCGCTCGGACTGAATGATTCTTTTTTAAGTACGTAATGCTTTCTCCAATCACAGTGTCGTCTCGGACAAGAGCAATTCCTAGTGTGTGGTTTGACGTATCAATCGCCAGTATGGTCAAATTCTTTCATCTCCTTACAAAGGGTCTCATAGCGCTCCCCTTTTGCATAAAACGTGAGATGACGTTCTTCTTCACGTTCTGTTCTCAGCATTTCAATTTTTAAATAGGATGAAGGCAATTGCGGCTCAATGAGATGTGCCCATTCAACTAAGCATACACCCTCTCCCTCAAAATATTCTTCGAGCCCAATATCTTCTTCCGCATCTTCCATACGGTACACGTCCATATGATAAAGTGGCAGCCTGCCATCTGTGTATTCTTTAATAATTGTAAAAGTAGGGCTGTTGACGATACGGGTAATACCGAGGCCTTCTGCAAACCCTTTTGAAAAAGTGGTTTTACCTGCGCCTAGATCTCCTTCTAATGTCAGTACATCTCCTGGCATCACAAGTTTGGCCAAGGCAGCGGCAATTCGTTTCGTCTCATCCGCACCTTTTGTTTTCCACGTTAACTGCACGATGGGTGTCACCTCATTTCTTAAAATGATTATATCCTTTTTTCATTAATATTGTTTGTTGATCATTGTCTTTTAAGATCACACTGGCTGCTTCATCACCTTTGACTTGTCCAATGCACGTAACCTGAATGCCCTGCTTTTTACATTGTATCTCAAAGCTTTTCCAATCAGCCGCTGGAATCGTACCAGTTAAAACAAAGTCTTCTCCCCCGAACAACACCCATTCAAGCCAGTCTTTACGTAACAACGGTAAATCTGGGTGCTTCGGAAGCTTATCAGCTTCGATTTCCAACGTCACATGACTGGCTTCCGCAATTTCGTTCAGCTCACTCGCTAATCCGTCACTCACATCATTCAAGGTCACCCGGGGGAAGCTTGAACAAATAAGACCAGCAGCAACGTGCGGCTGCGGCATTTTGTGACGCTCAAGAAAAAAAGCAGTGTCGATTGAATGTGCAGCATTCACTTCATTCATTAAGAGTGATAGCCCAGCAGCTGATGAACCTAATTCACCTGTGACAAAGACAACATCTCCTGCCCTGGCACTGTGACGGTAACAGGCTGCTCCCTTTGTCACTTCACCAATGACCGTCACTGTAATAACAAAGTCACTGCGGGTGGCTACCGTATCTCCACCGATTAAATCCATATGATAGGTGTCAGCCAAAGCGTTCATTCCCTCGTAAAGAGCAGTGACAATTGCCTCATCACCATGAGGCGGGATCGCAATGGATACAAGATAATACTTTGGGGTTCCTCCCATGGCCGCAATATCACTTACATTAACTGCCAGCGCTTTAAATCCAACTTCAAAGGGTGTGGAAAAATCAAATCGAAAATGTACATGCTCCACCATTGTATCAACACAAACGACCTCTTCACAATGTGAATGAGGTTGATAAACACTAGCATCATCACCGATACCCATGACCAAAGAACGCTGATGTGTTTCTTTTGGTGTAATTCGGCGAATAAGATCAAATTCATCCATAAAAGACAGCCCCTTCATCCAATCAACTGATTGAGTAGACATGATGTCAGACACAGTTAGTATTAGTGTAGCGAATATGAGCCTCAGTTCCAACTAAAAATGATATAAAGAAAGCCTGGTATAAAAAAACCAGGCTTTGTTGAAGTCATTATCTTTTCTTTTCACATATAGTGTAGCCAAACAGACGATATTTCATCGCATCATGGATACTTGTTGAAAGAAAAAGACATAAAAAAAAACGAAACTATACGTTTTCGTTTACAAGTCATAAAAATGGCGGTCCGGACGGGACTCGAACC